>NZ_JAQQXT010000017.1:0-102904 GCF_028595345.1 Roseateles albus
GCCATGGACGCCCGGTGCACTGCATCGGGCGTTTGCATTTTCAACGACAGATGCGGTCGCTCGAAGTTGTAGATCTGAACTGACTCCGCAACCATGCGACGAGCTTGGGCGAGGTCTAAAGGCCGATTGAGAAGCAACTCGTTCTTCAGGATGCCATTGACCCGTTCGGCCAAGGCGTTCTGGTAGCAGTCGTAGCCATCGGTCATCGAGCATTTGACACCGTGGCGGCGGTGCAGCGTCTGGTAGTAGGTCGAACAGTATTGAATGCCACGGTCCGAATGATGAACAAGCTGCTGTTGGGTCTGACGGCCACGCAATGCCATTCTCATAGCTTGGGCAACCTCTTCGGTCTGCAAGCTCGGGTGCACATGCCAGCCAACAATCTTGCGTGAGTGCGCGTCGGTCACCAAGCTCAAATAGACGAACTTGTCTGCTGTGGGCAAGTACGTGATATCAGCGACCCACAGCTGTTCGCTTCGTTTGACCTTGATCTGCTCGGGCCCTTCCTTAACCAAGTTTGGATGCCGCCTGAAGCGATGATGGCTGTCGGTGGTCTTGTGATACGCCCGCCGCGTCGGTACGAGCATCCTGGCGTTGCGCAGCACGTCAAACATGGCGTCTCGCCCCAGGGCGATGCCTGCCTGTTGTAGCGGCTGGCGAAGCAAGTAATGCAGCTTGCGAGTGCCCAGCCGCGGCTGGCGTATCCGCTGCTCATTGACCAACTTCACCACCGCCTCGGCGCGCAGCCCTCGCTCAACATTTCTCTGGCGTCCTTGGTAGTACGCCTGGCGGCTGATGCCCATGTAGTGGCAAGCCCTCGACACGCTCAACCCCTGGACGAGGACTTGCCCACAGGCTTTTTTACGACACGCACGCCGTAGTCCTTCTTCAGCACGTCCACGACGGCTTCGAAGAACTTGGCCCGTTCTTGTGCTTGCGCGAGTTGCACCTGCAGCGCCTTGATTTGTTGCTCCGGCGTGAGCGCTTTGGGGTTCTTGTCTATCGGCATAGCCGCCGATGATGCCGCACGCCCCCAACCTTGGCGACCGTGCTTGCGCAACCAGGTCAGCACCGTGCTGCACCCTTGAATGCCATACCGGGTCTGCGCCTGTTTGTAAGTCAGTTCGCCCTTTTCGACCTGCTCCACCACGGCCAGCTTAAAAGCCATCGTGTAGTCGCGCTGTGTTCGCTTGACGCCTGTATCCATCACACATGCCCTTTCTTGAAGGCAAATGTGTCAACCCCGGTCAGGACGGGTCAACACAAAGAAAAAGGCGCTGAGTTCAGCGCCTTTTTTGTGGGGTCAGCGTCAAGCTCAACCCTCGGCGATACGCTTGGCCAAATGCGCCAAGGCCTCTTCGACTTGGTCGACCAGAACCAGGCATAAGTCGCCCGGCTGCAGGCGCGCCAAGGCCTTGTCGATGGCCACAAACTCGCCGCGGATCTCATCGATGAAGGTCGTGCGCTCCGCACCCACCAGGCCTTCGCGCAGCAGGGCCAGCACTTCGCCGTCCGAGCGGCCGCGTTGGCAGGCGTCTTCGAACAACAGCACATCATCAAAGGCGGCGCCCAAGATAACGGTCTGCTCGCGGATGTCCTCGTCGCGCCTATCTCCCGCGCCGCTGATCACGACCGAGCGCCGTTTGCCCGGCAGGGCCGCCACGGCGCTGACCAGCGCCCGCATGGCGTCGGCGTTATGGCCGTAGTCAGCGATCACCGTGGCACCGCGATAGTCCATCACATTGAAGCGGCCAGGCGCGTTGTCGGCGTCGTTGGCGAAGCTGGCCAGGCCACGGCGTACGGTGTCCCAGTCCAGGCCAATGCCCCAGGCGGCGGCGACCGAGGCCATCGCGTTTTCGATCTGGAAGCCGATCGCGCCATTGCGGGTGATGGGGATGTCGCGCAGCGCAATGTTCTCGCGCCATGAGCCTTGCGCGGCCACCAGCATGTCGCCGTCGATATAGACACAGCGCTTGCCCTGCGCCCGGTGGGTGGCCATCAGCGGGTGGTGGCGGTCGGAGGCAAAGAAGATGATCTGGCCCGGGCAGACCTCGGCCATCTTGGCCACCACGGGGTCGGCGGCGTTCAAGACCGCATAACCCGAAGCAGCGACGTTTTGCACGATCACGCGCTTGACCAGGGCCAACTCGTCCACTGTGTTGAGGAAGTTCATGCCGAGGTGGTCGCCGGCGCCCAGATTAGTGACGACCGCCACTTGGCAGCGATCGAAGCCCAGGCCTTCACGCAGCACGCCGCCGCGCGCGGTCTCAAACACCGCAGCTTCAACGTCCGGGTGCATCAGCACATTGCGCGCGCTCTTGGGGCCCGAGCAATCGCCGCTGTCGATCTGGCGGCCGTCCACATAGACGCCATCGGTATTGGTCATGCCGACCTTGAGGCCGCAGGTGGCGAACAAATGGGCGATCAGGCGCGAGGTGGTGGTCTTGCCATTGGTGCCTGTCACAGCAACGACCGGGATGCGGCCGTCTTCACTCTTGTGGCCGTGACCATAGAGGTGGGAGATGATGGCCTCGCCGACATTGCGGCCCTTGCCATAGCTGGGGCTCAGGTGCATGCGCAGCCCCGGTGCGGCGTTGACTTCAACCACGCCGCCATTGATTTCTTCCAGCGGGCGCAGCACGCTCTCGGCCACCACATCGACGCCGCAAACATGCAGGCCGACCACTTGTGCCGCAGCGATTGCGCGTGCCGCTACCTCGGGGTGCACGTCGTCGGTCACATCGGTGGCGGTGCCACCGGTGGACAGATTGGCGTTATTGCGCAGGATCACGCGCTGGCCCTTGGGCGGCACCGACTCGGGGGTCAGGTCTTGCTGCACCAGCCGAGCCACCGCGATATCGTCGAAGCGAATCTTGGTCAGCGAGGTGGCGTGGCCGTCTCCGCGTTTGGGGTCGGCGTTGACCTTGTCGACCAATTGCTTGACGGTCAGCTTGCCGTCGCCGATGACATGCGGCGGGTCGCGGCGTGCGGCGGCGATCAAGCGGTCGCCGACCACCAAAAGCCGGTAATCGCTGCCGGGCAGGAACTTCTCCACCATCACCTGGCCGATGTCTTCGGCGGCCTTGTAGGCAATTTCCATATGCTCGCGGGTGACGACATTGACCGTCACGCCCTTGCCCTGGTTGCCGTCGAGGGGTTTGACCACGACCGGCAGGCCGATTTCCTCGGCCACGGCCCAGGCTTCATCGACAGAATCCACTGGCGCGCCGATCGGCACCGGCACGCCGGCCGATTGCAGCAGGCGCTTGGAGAGATCTTTGTCCTGCGCGATCGACTCGCTGACGGCGCTGGTCGCGTCGACTTCGGCAGCCCAGATGCGGCGCTGTTTGGCGCCCCAGCCGAACTGCACCAGGCTGCCCTGCGTCAGGCGGCGAAAGGGTACACCGCGGGCGAGCGCGGCATTGACGATGGAGCCGGTCGAGGGGCCCAGGCGCACATCCTCGTCCAGCTCGCGCAGCTGCGCCAAGGTCGCGTCGGCGTCGAAGGTGCCACCGTCTCGGGCTGCGGCGACCAGCTTGCAGGCCTCATTGAACGCGAGGCGACCGACGTCTTCTTCGCTGTATTCGACCACCACCTGGTAGCTACCGGCTTCCGAGGTGATGTGAGTCTGGCTGAAGGTCACCGGGCAGCCGGCTTGGGCCTGCAGGGCTAGCGTTGCCTGCTCCAAGACATGGGCCAGTGAGATTGGCGTGCGTGTGGCGCTGGCTGGACGCAGGGCGCCGATGCTGGGGAAAAGGGCGCGCAAGCGAGCCTCGAAGTCGGGCATGTCGGCGATCGACTGCTCGGCGGGTGTGCAATGCACCACGGCTTCGATGGCGGTGTGGCGGCTCCACATATTCGGGCCGCGCAGGGCGCGGGTGCGAGAGACTTCCATGGATGGTCTTCCTCGAAGAAATATTGTTTATGAGTAGCGCGTGCTCAGGCGGCGAGCTCAGGCACAAAGGTGTCCAGCCCGGCTGAAATAAGTTCGGGCGAGATGTTCATGGCCCAGGCGGTGGCGACGGCGCCCAGCACGGTGGCGGCATCAATTTCTGCCGCAGCCTCCATGTCGGCAGCTGCGAAGCGCCGCAGCAAGGCGTCCACATTGGCGCCGACCGTTTCGGACTGGCCATGCGCCAGCACGGCCGCGCCCCCTTGCAAAAAGACCGCCCGCCCGCCTTGTTCGCGGTGCGCGGCCAGGGCCGGCAGCGTGGCGTCCAGGGCATAGAGCACGACCTCGCCGTCGCACAGATCGCTCATCTCGACCAGCAGCGGCTCGGCCGCGTTGAGCACCGCAGCGCCTTCGCCCAAGACCACATCGACTTGCGTGCGCAAGACCTTGAAGAGCTGGTCCGGGTTCATCACGTCGAACTCGGCCAAGCCTTCGATGCCGCCCATATCGGTGACCAAGCCGACTTGGCAGCGGTCATAGGACAGACCGTCACGCAAAATCGCCTCGGCGTTGTTTTCAATCACCACCGCGTCGACGCCGCGATTCATCAGCAAACGGTGGGCAGCGTCCCAACGCACGCTGCTCTTGCGTTCCACGCGGCGGGTGCCGAGGAACAAACCGTTGCGGCAGGCCAGGCCCACATGGCGGCCGTTCAGGTGCAGCAGCCACGCAACCAGGCGCGCGATCGTGTGCGTGCCGCGTGAGCCGGCCACGCCGACGATGGGGATGCGGCCGGTTTCGTCTTCGGCAAACAGGTGGTCGATGATGGCCTTGCCAACCGGCTGGGGCATGCCCTCGGCGGGCTTCAGATGCATCAGCAAGCCTGGCCCGGCGTTGACCTCCACAATCGCACCGCCTTGTTCGGCAAGAGGGCGGCCGATGTTCTCTGCCACCAGATCCACACCGGCGATGTCCAGGCCGATCACACGCGCAGCCAGGCTGACGGCATGGGCCACATCGGGGTGGACCTCGTCGGTGCAGTCAATCGAGACATTGCCATTGCGTTGAATCATCACCTGGCGACCGGCCTCCGGCACGCCGTCGATCTGCAAGCCTTGGCGCTCCAAGTCGAGGGCGATCACCGAGTCTTCCAGCACATTGATGCGGTTGAGCGGGAACTCTTCGGTCAAGCCGCGGCGCGGGTCGTTATTGATCTGCGAATCGATCAGCTGAATGACGGTTTGCACGCCGTCACCGGTGACATAGGCCACCTCGCCACGCGCGGCCGCTACCACCCGCCCGCCCACCACCAGCAGGCGATGCTCATTGCCGGGGATGTAGCGCTCGACCAGCACCTCGCTGCCATGCTGTTCGGCCAAAGCGAAAGCTGCCATCACATCGGGGCGGGTCTTCAGATCCAGCGTGACGCCGCGGCCGTGGTTGCCATCCGATGGTTTGACGACGACCGGCAGGCCGAGGTCCTCGGCCGCTTCCCAGGCTGCTTCGGCGGTTTTGACGGCCACGCCTTCGGGTACCGGCACGCCAACGGCCTTCAGCAGCGATTTGGTCAGGTCTTTGTCGCCGGCAATGCCTTCGGCGATCGCGCTGGTCATATCGGTCTCGGCCGTCCAGATGCGACGTTGGCGCGCACCGTGGCCCAGTTGCACCAGATTGCCGTCGTTCAGGCGGATATGCGGGATGCGACGGTCGGTCGCGGCGGCGACGATGGCGGCCGTCGAGGGGCCGAGATAGCAGTCGTCGAGTTTGTCGCGCACGCGCGCCACGGCTGCATTGACATCGAAGGCTTCGTCATTGATGGTGGCCATCAACAAGGCGTGGCCCTCGGCCAGGGCGCTGCGGGCCACATGTTCGTCGCGGGCCCGGAACACCATGCGGTAGACGCCGCGCTGGCTGGTCGAGCGGGTCTGGCCGAAGCCGGTCGGCATTCCGGCCAAGTTCAGCAACTCGATCACGATGTGTTCCAAGACATGGCCGCACCAGGTGCCTTCGACCAGGCGCTGCAAAAAGCCGCCGCGCTCGCCCACGCCGCAGTGATGCTCGATCAGTGCCGGCAAGGCCTTGGTGATGCGGTCGGTGAAGCCGTCCAGCAGATTGGTGGGCCAGTCTTCCAATTCGCCCAGATCCAGCCAGACTTCCAGCACAGGACGGTAGGTCCACATATTGGGGCCGCGCAAATAATTGATGCGCAGCAGCTTGATGTCTTCTTTCTTGCTCATGTGTGACGAGGAGGTTGAGGGCTGTTTGGGAGCCTGATGCAGGGAGGCGGATTTCTAAACTGGCGCAATTGTGCGCCCTTTGCGGCTGGCTTTGAGGCAGGCTTTGAGGTGCAGGGCCGAGCTGTCGCTAATGCAGGGTTTGAGCAACGTTTGAGCAAGGCTTGGCACGCGCCGTGGCGTCAATGTGCATGAATTCGGCATTGCCCTGGTGGCGATGAGTGAAAATCCGGTCTTGAACCTTGCCGGAGACCCCTTTTGAGGTGGCCGGCCAATAAATAGATTGCGTCATCACATGTCAGTTGAAGTGTCTGTGCAGCACCCCCGATGGCCCGAAGTCCAAGCGCGATTGCTGCCGCATGAGAACGTGCTGGCCCCGCTGGAGGTTGACCTGGACTCGCAATGCCGTTTCGCGCGCGGTTTGCTTGTCTTGACATCGCAGCGTCTGCTGGCCTGGGACCCGGCCAGCGCCCAATGGTCAGACTGGCCGCTGACGGCCGATTTGCGCATGCAGATCTCGGACCATGCCGGCGTCGGCTCGCTGGAGCTGCTCAACGCCGAACGGCGCTTGGGGCTGTGGCGCTTCACATTACAAATGAATCTGCAGGCGCAGCGCTGGCAAGATTTATTCACTCGGCGTATCGAGTCGGGCGGGGTGCAAGAACAGGCTCAAGTTGAGGAAGCGGAATATTGCCCCAGTTGCCAAGCCCCGCTGCCGCCGGAGAGTGAGGAATGCCCGGCTTGCGCGCGCGAACTGCACACGCCGCCGTCGACCTGGGTGTTGCTGCGCCTAGCGCGCTTTGCCAAGCCCTATCAGGGTCAGCTCTTGCTTGGCTTCTTGTTGATGCTCGGCTCGACCGGCGCGACCTTGGTGGCGCCGTACCTGAGCATTCCGCTGATGGACAAGGTCTTGATCCCCTTCCAAGCCGGCCACAAGATCGATCCCTATCTGGTGGCGCTGATTCTGAGCGGCTTGTTCGGCGCATCCCTGGTGTCTTGGTTGCTGGGCTGGGCCAAGACCTATATCTTGGCCTTGGCCTCGGAGCGTATTGCCGCCGACCTGCGCACCGCGACCTTCGAGCATTTGCTCAGCCTGTCGCTGGAGTATTTCGGCAACAAGCGCACGGGAGACTTGATGTCGCGCATCGGCTCCGAAACCGACCGCATCAGCGTGTTTTTGTCCTTGCATGCGCTGGACTTCATCACCGACGTCTTGATGCTCTTGATGACGGCGACGATTTTGTTCTCGATCAACCCCTGGCTGGCGCTGGTCACCTTGGTGCCGCTGCCGTTCATTTCCTGGATGATTCACTTGGTGCGCGACCGTCTGCGCACCGGCTTCGAGAAGATCGACCGCGTCTGGGGCGAGGTCACCTCGGTGCTGGCCGACACCATTCCCGGCGTGCGCGTGGTCAAGGCCTTTGCGCAAGAAAAGCGCGAGGCGCAGCGTTTCCGCGAAGCCAATGCCAATAACCTGAAGATCAATGACAAGCTGAACAAGACCTGGAGCTTGTTTGGCCCGACGGTCTCGCTGCTGACCGAGTTCGGTCTGCTGGTGGTGTGGGCCTTCGGTATCTATCTGGTGTCCAAGCAGGAGATCACGGTCGGTATCTTGACCGCCTTCATTGCCTATATCGGGCGCTTTTATGGCCGCATGGATTCGATGAGCCGTATCGTCTCGGTGACGCAAAAAGCGGCTGCCGGCGCCAAACGCATTTTCGACATCCTCGATCACCAATCGAATGTGCCCGATCCGGTCAACCCGACGCCGCTGCACAACTGCAAGGGCGGCATACAGATTCAAGACATCGGCTTCCGCTACGGCAACCGGGCGGTGATTCGCGGCCTGTCCCTGGACATCAAGCCGGGCGAGATGATTGGCTTGGTCGGCCACAGCGGTTCGGGCAAGAGCACGCTGGTCAACCTGATTTGCCGCTTCTACGACGTCACCGAAGGCGGCATCCGCGTTGACGGGATTGATTTGCGCCGCATCGGCGTGGCCGATTACCGTCGCCATATCGGCTTGGTTCTGCAGGAGCCGTTCTTGTTCTTCGGCACGATTGCCGAGAACATCGCCTACGGCAAGCCCGAAGCGTCGCGGGCCGAAATCGTCGCCGCCGCGCGTGCCGCTCATGCGCATGAGTTCATCTTGCGCCTGCCGCAGGGCTATGACTCGCTGGTCGGCGAGCGGGGGCAGGGCTTGAGCGGCGGCGAGCGTCAGCGCATCTCGATCGCACGCGCTTTGCTGATTGATCCGCGCATCTTGATCCTCGATGAGGCCACGTCCTCGGTCGACACCGAGACCGAAAAAGAAATCCAAAAGGCGCTGGACAACTTGGTCAAGGGCCGCACGACGATTGCTATCGCCCACCGTTTGTCGACGCTGCGCAAGGCCGACCGGCTGGTGGTGATGGATCGCGGGCAGGTGGTCGAAGAAGGCCCGCACGACGTTTTGATGGAAAAGCGCGGCGCTTACTGGCGCTTGTATGAGGCGCAGGTGCGCAGGGTGGACGCCGACGGTGAGCAAGTGCTGCCGATGCTGCCGCCGAATTTGAATGCACACACGGCGCAGCAATGAGGACGAGCGAGAAGACCATGAGCAGCAATCTGAACCTGTCACGCAACGCCTTTGGCCGCCTTTTGCTGACCGATGCGCAGGGCCGTGAGCATGCCGACATCAGCGTCGTGCGGGCTCATCCGATTTCGGCGCCGGATGAGGGCGTGTCCTTGATCGGCAGCGATGGCCATGAATTGGCCTGGATCGAAGACCTGGCAGCCTTGCCTGTGGCCCAGCGCGAGTTGTTGACGGCCGAGTTGGCGAGTCGCGATTTCATGCCGACGATTCAGCACATCACAGCGGTGTCCACCTTCTCCACGCCCAGCCAATGGACGGTAGCGACCGACCGCGGCGAAACGGTCTTCATCTTGAAGACCGAAGAAGACATTCGCCGCTTGCCCGATGGCCGCTTGTTGATCGCCAGCAGCCATGGCCTGCAACTGATGATTCAGGATCGCTTCGCGCTCGACCGGGCTTCGCGCAAGTTCTTGGAGCGCTTTCTCTGATCAAGCGGGAATCACGCGCTGTGCCACGCCGACGTAAAGCGGGATACCCAACAAGATGTTGAAGGGGAAAGTCAGCCCCAGCGACATGCCGAAATAAAGGCTTGGGTTGGCTTCCGGGATGGCGTGGCGGATCACGGCGGGCACGGCGATATAGGAGGCGCTGGCCGCCAACACCATCAGCAGCGCCGCATTGCCTTGCGACAAGCCGAAGACCAGGCTCAGCCCTAATGCGATGCTCGCATGCACCAGCGGCGCACCCAGGGCATAAGCAATCAGCAGCGGTGGCTGGCGTTTGAGCCCACCCATATTGCGCGCCGCCAGCAGGCCCATGTCTAGCAAAAAGAAGGCCAACATGCCTTTGAACAAGTCGCCGGCAAAGGGCTTCATCGCGGCTTGGCCCGACACGCCGCTCAAGATGCCCACCACCATCGCGCCGATCAGGAGCAGCTGCGCGCCGTCGGTGAGGGCTTCGTGCAGCACCTTGGATAAAGGTCCGGGGTTCTGGGTTGCTGCCGTACTGCCCTGTTTGCGCCGCACCAGATTGGCCAGCAACACGGCCATGATGATGGCGGGCGACTCCATCAGCGCCATGGCCGCAGCCATATGACCGCCGAAGGCGATTTCATGCGTGTCCAGGTATTGCACGGCGGTGATGAAAGTCACCGCGCTGACCGAGCCATAGGTGGCCGCAATGGCCGCTGCGTCAAAGCCGGAGAGGAAGCGGCGCAAGACCCAGTAGCCCATCGCCGGCACCAACACCGCCATCAGCAAGGCCAAGCCCAGGCTGACGCTGACTTCGTGCGTCAGGCCGGATTTAGCGAGGGCAAAGCCACCTTTCAGGCCCAGGGCCATCAGCAGATAAAGCGATAGGAACTTTGATATCTGCGGCGGTATCTCGAGATTGGATCTGAGTGTGCCGGCAATGATGCCGAACACGAAAAAAAGGATGGCTGGATCCAGGAAGCTCTGCATGGTTGAATTTTTCTATTGTTGATGCAGGCCAGCATTGTCCTTTAACTAGAGTTGACGCGCGATCCATGAGGGTATTTGCTGCGCGAGCGCCAGCGCTTCAAGGCCCCAAAACCAGGTGGCGGCTGCGACGGCGAGGCTGAACAGCAAGGCCAGGGCGGCCATGGCGGCGCCGGCCAGGACGGCCAAACCGTCGCGGGCCACCAGGCCCACGCCGAGCAACATCAAGGCCAGCGCCGGAAACAAATTGCCCATCGGGATGGGCAAGATGATCAGGGCCGCCATTAAGCCAACCTTGGCGCTCAAGCAGCGTTCTAGCGCGCCGTCGGTCAGATGCGTTAGGCGCTGCCGGGTCAAGCGGCCCGAGTGCGCATAAAAGCGTGCCAGCATGTGCAGCACGCGGGTGGCCCAAAGCCTGGACAGGCCGAACTCACCGACTCTTTGAGGCAGAGCGGCAGACGCTGCCGAAGCGCCGCGCCAAAAAGCCATAGCCATGGCCAGCAGGCCAAAGCCCAGCACTGAGCCAACGCCCGGCAAGGGCATCAGGCAGGGCGCGGCCAAAAGGATCAACAAGGTGCCCTGCGCGGCCGGCCCATGGGCAGCGGCCAGATGCTGCAGGCTGGTACCCTCTGCAGGCAGGTCGGCGGCCGCCTGGCGCAGGCGCTCTGACAAGGCTATGGTCATTGCGTGGCCTAGCCGGCCTCAGTGCATCGCGGCTTGGGGTGCCAGCGTGAGGCCGCTGTCTCTCGGCAGTGCTTGCGGTTGCAGCACGTGGTGCAGATCCCATTGTTCCAGCGCGGTCAACAGCAGCAAGGATTCGCCCGCGTCGATGTGCTGGTCGGCCTCGATCACGGTCACGCAAAGCTGCAGCAGCGTCATGCGCAACTGTGGGTCGTCGACTTCGGCCATCAGGGCTGACATCGCGGCCGGCGCGACGCGGCAGACGCCGGCTTCGGTGAGCTCGGCCTGATTCAGCAAATCATGGCAAAGCGCCCGCATCACCTCTTGCATTTGCAGGCGGTGCAGACCGAGCTGCGCATAGGCATTCGCCTCTTCCAAGGCTTCGAGTTCAAGCATCGAGAGGCTGCCGTCGGCAAGTGCCGCCAGCGACAAGATGCGGGCAGCGGCTTCGGGGCTGTTGCGGGGGTAGTGACGCATGGGTAAAACTTTTGGACAGTGTTTAGAGCAAAAAGAGGCCGGCGCCGGCAATGGCACTGGAGGCACCAATGCCGGCCAAGAGGCGGCCATCGCGGTGGTTCTTGGCCTTGAACTCGATATAGGCCACATAGAGGACGCTGGCCGCTAACAGTGCGATGGCAATAGCAAGTACGTTCATTTGATTTGATTACTCGTCTGAGCCACCGAAGCCGAACAGGCTCAAGAGGCTGGTGAACAGATTGAAGATGGACACGAACAGGCCGACGGTGGCGAGCACATAGTTGGTCTCGCCGCCATTGACGATGCGGCTGGTCTCAAACAAGATCAAGCCGGCCGACAACAAAGCGACCATCGCCGACACCGCCAGGCCCAAAGCCGGGATCTGCAAGAACACGGCGCCCAAGCCAGCCAACAGCGCGATCACCATGCCGGCGAACAGGAAGCCGCCCATGAAGGAAAAGTCCTTCTTGGTGGTCAGCACATAGGACGACAGGGCCAAGAAGGTGGCGCCGGTGGCGGCCAGGGCCAACATGATGGTCTGCGCGCCACCCGGCAAGGCCAGCGACTTGGCCAACACCGGGCCCAGGCTATAGCCCATAAAGCCGGTCAGGGCAAACACGGCCGGGATGGCCCAGCCGCTGTTTTGCAGCTTGTGGATGGCAAACAGCAGGCCGAAAGTGGCGCCTAGCGTCAAGATCAGGCCGGGCGCCGGCAGCTTCATGGCGACCCCTGCGGCAGCGACGGCGGCGCTGAACAGCAGCGTCATCGACAGCAGGGCGTAGGTATTGCGCAAGACTCGGGCGGTGGCCGGGCTGCTGACGGCGGATTGGTCTCGGCTGCCGCTGTGTTGTTCGATGCTGTCAATGACGGCAGGGCTAGCGTAGGTTTTGGTGGCGGTTTCCATGATGGGGTGTTCTTTCGCTTGAAGAGGGTTGATCGGATCAGCGCTCGCTGGATGCGGCGACCACGAACTGCAGCCGCTTGTCGCCACGCGGGTGGCTGCGGCCGCGCTGCCAGGCCTTCACCAAGGCATGTGCGGCGCGCGTCAGGGCGGCCTCGAAAGCGGCGCGCCAGGCTTTTGCCGTGGCGACGATCACCAGCGTGCCGGCGCCATGCGTGCGCAACTCCAGGGTGCAGCGCTTGTCGATGCCGCCGCGCGGGCCGTTGACATCACTCATTTGGACGCGGGCAAGGGGTACGTTCAAGGCGACACGGCGCATGGCAAAGCGCAGCCGCTCGGTGGCGACCTCGCGCAGTGCCAGCGCGTCTGCGTCTTTGGATTCGAAATGGACTTGCATATCGGAACTCCTATGGGCTTGAAGGTGAACGAAGAATAGGTTGCCGCTGACAAATGAAAAAGCAGATAATCGCGCAACAATACTTCTGTTTAACATGATGAATGGCAGGGCCAAGCGATGAGTCTGAGCTACAGCTACAAGCATCTCTATTATTTTTGGGTGGTGGCCAAGGAGGGCGGCGTGTCACGCGCGGCCGACCGGTTGGGTATGGCCGTGCAGACCGTCAGCACGCAGGTGCGGGAGCTGGAACGCGCGCTGGGCTATGCCTTGCTGAAGCCGGCTGGGCGCGGCTTGGTGCTGACCGAGGCGGGGCAGGTGGCGCTGCAGCAGGCCGACCAAATCTTTCAGTTGGGTGAGCAACTACCCGCGCTGGTACGCGACGCGGCCAGCACGCCGACCGTGCGCTTGGCGGTGGGCATCTCCAATGGCCTGCCCAAGCTGGCGGTGCGGCGTCTGCTGCTACCGGTGATGGACGAGCCGGGCCTGCGCCTGCTCTGCCATGAAGACCAGTTCGAGGGCCTGCTGAGCGAATTGGCGCTGCACCGCCTGGATGTCGTGCTGGCCGACCGGCCGGCGCCGCCCAATCCGAATCTGAAGGTTTACAGCCATTCACTCGGCGAGTCGCCAATGGCCTGGTATGCGCCCGAGGCCTTTTATGAGCAGGCCTTGCTCGACTTCCCGCGTTCGCTGGCCAAGGTGCCGGTCTTGCTGCCGACCACGCATTCGGCGGTGCGTGCACGCATTGACCAATGGTTCGAGCGCGTGGGCGTGCAGCCGCGCATCGTCGGTGAGTTCGAGGACAGCGCCTTGCTGGCGACGTTTGGCGGCGGCGGCATGGGCGTGTTTCCGGCCACCGAGCTGGTGCAAGACAAGCTGATCTCCCGCTATGACT
Source organism: Roseateles albus (assembly GCF_028595345.1). NCBI lineage: Bacteria > Pseudomonadati > Pseudomonadota > Betaproteobacteria > Burkholderiales > Sphaerotilaceae > Roseateles > Roseateles albus. Next base: position 13,507 of record NZ_JAQQXT010000017.1, read on the forward strand.
TGCGCCGCGTCGGCGATTGCGAGGGCGTGCAGGAGAGCTTTTACGCAATCGGCGCGGACAAGAAGGTGGCCCATCCGCTGATTCGGCAGCTGCTGCTGGCCTGGCATTGAACTAGAATTTGCAAGTTGACGTTTACGTAAGCGTCAACCAAAAAAGCGCGCGTACGGCCTTACGATGGCCGGCGCCCAACAATCTTGGAGACGATATGAACTTGCCCGGCCTGAATTTCCAACTTGGTGAAGACATCGACGCGCTGCGCGATGCCGTGCGTGACTTTGCGCAAGCCGAGATCGCGCCGCGTGCGGCCGAGATCGATCACTCCGACCAGTTCCCCATGGACCTGTGGCGCAAGATGGGTGATCTGGGCGTGCTGGGCATTACCGTCGGCGAGGAATATGGCGGCGCCAATATGGGCTATCTGGCCCACATGATCGCGATGGAAGAAATCAGCCGGGCTTCCGCCTCGGTCGGCCTGAGCTACGGCGCGCACAGCAATCTGTGCGTGAACCAGATCAAGCGCAATGGCAATGCGGCGCAAAAAGCCAAATACCTGCCCAAGCTGATCAGCGGCGAGCATGTGGGCGCGCTGGCGATGAGCGAGCCGGGGGCTGGCTCTGACGTGCTGAGCATGAAGCTGCGCGCCGAAGACAAGGGCGGCTACTTCCTGCTCAACGGCAGCAAGATGTGGATCACCAACGGGCCCGACGCCGATACCTTGGTCGTTTACGCCAAGTCTGAGCCCGAGTTGGGCGCGCGCGGCGTGACCGCCTTCTTGATCGAGAAGGGGATGCCGGGTTTCAGCGTTGCGCAAAAGCTCGACAAGCTGGGCATGCGCGGCAGCCACACAGGCGAGTTGGTGTTTAGAGATGTTGAAGTCCCGGCCGAGAACGTGCTGGGTACGCTCAACGGCGGCGCCAAGGTCTTGATGTCGGGTCTGGACTACGAGCGCGCGGTGCTGACCGGCGGCCCGCTGGGCATCATGCAAAGCGTGATGGACAACGTGATCCCCTATATCCACGACCGCAAGCAATTCGGCCAAAGCATCGGCGAATTTCAGCTGATCCAGGGCAAGGTCGCGGACATGTACACGGTCTTGCAGGCCGGCCGCTCGTTTGCTTATACCGTCGCCAAAAACTTGGATTTGCTCGGCGCCGAGCATGTGCGCCAGGTGCGCAAGGACTGCGCCTCGGTGATTCTGTGGACGGCAGAGAAGGCCACCTGGATGGCCGGCGAAGGCGTACAGATCTTCGGCGGCAACGGCTATATCAATGAGTACCCGCTCGGCCGCTTGTGGCGTGATGCCAAGCTGTATGAGATCGGAGCGGGCACCAGCGAGATCCGCCGCATGCTGATTGGCCGGGAACTGTTTGCGGAGACCATGTAATTGGTCGAGGCAGCGGTTCAGATCCCGACGCTGCAAGGCCAGCGTTGTCGTTTGCGCGAGTTGCGGCCGTTTGATGCCGGCTCGCTGCAAAGGCATGCCGATGACGAGGCGGTCTGGCGCAATATGTTTGAAGGCTTTCCTCACCCCTATTTACAGGGCGATGCCGAGGCCTGGTGCAGTGGCGGTTGGCGTGATGGTGGGCATGTCTGGGGCATTGAGGTCGACGAACAGATCATCGGTTGCGTCGGTTTTCAGGCTCAGGCCGGTTGGCTGCGCTGCAACGCCGAGATAGGTTACTGGATTGGCCAAGCCTTCTGGCGCAGAGGCATCAGCAGTGAAGCGCTAGGCCTGGTGACCGAATGGGCTTGGGCGCATCAGCCTGAATTGAGCCGGCTCTGTGCAGGCATCTTTGCCTGGAATGAAGCTTCGCAGGCAGTGGCTCGAAAAGCCGGCTATCAACTCGAGGCCCGCCTGCCGCAAAGTGCCTTCAAGGCAGGCCGCCTGATCGACCGCGTTGTCTGGGCCAGCTACCGCAATCCCGCAAGTCCGGTGTCATCCGGCGCCGTGACAATGTCCACATGACTACTGAACTCAAAGAACTGCTGGACAGCAACAAGCATTGGGCGGCCGAGACCGAAACGCGGGAGCCCGGCTTTTTCTCACGCCTGCTGAAGCAGCAAACCCCGCAATATCTGTGGATTGGCTGCGCCGACAGCCGCGTGCCGGCCAACGAGCTGGTCAATCTCTTGCCGGGCGAGTTGTTCGTGCACCGCAATGTGGCCAATGTGGTCGTGCACTCGGATCTGAATTGCCTGTCGGTGATGCAGTTCGCGGTTGATGCCTTGAAGGTCAAACATGTGATCGTGGTTGGGCATTCCGGCTGCGGTGGCGTCAAGGCTGCTTTGAACGACACCCGCACCGGCCTCGCCGATAACTGGTTACGTCATGTGCAGGATGTGCGCAACCACCATCAGGAATGGCTGGACACGGTGCCAGCGGCTCAGCGCGTAGACGCCTTGTGCGAGCTCAACGTGCTGGAGCAGGCTCGCAATGCCTGCCAGACCACCGTGGTGCAAGACGCCTGGGCGCGCGGTCAGGAAATCGTCGTGCATGGCTGGGTTTATGGCCTGCACAACGGTTTGCTGGAGGATCTGCGCATCACGGCGGCTTCGGCCGAGCAGGTCGGCCCGGCTTTTTCACGCGCCTTGAGCGCGGTCAAGCTGCGCTATGACAGGCAGCGGCTACAGTCGGCCGACTGACTCAACGCCGAGGCCGCCAATGTTCCCGCAAAAGCTGACCGACTCCCGAGCGTTCGAAATTGCGCAGGCGATGTTGGGCGGCTTTAATCGGCATTACGGCCTGTTTCGCGCTACTTCGGCCGCGGCCAAGGGCCGCTTCGAGCGGGCGGACTGGCACGGCCAGCAGCGTGCTCAGCGCGAGCGTATCGAGTTCTATGACGCCCGGGTCGATGAGGCGATCGCGATGCTGGAGCAGCGCTTCCAGACCAGCAGTTTGCCGATGGACGTCTGGCAGCAGGTCAAGCTGCATTACATCGGCTTGCTGATCGACCACCACCAGCCCGAGCTGGCCGAGACCTTCTTCAATTCGGTCTGCACGCGCGTGCTGCACCACGGCTACTTCCACAACGACTTCATCTTTGTGCGACCCGCCGTCTCGACCGAATACATCGAAAACGAAGAGCCGGCCGCCAAGCCAACCTACCGGGCTTACTACCCGACGCCCGCCAATTTGCGCGAGACCATGCGCCGCGTGGTCACGAACTTCCAGCTCGACCTGGAGTTCGAGGACCTGGGGCGCGATGTGGATTGGGTGCTGAGCGCGGTGCGCAAGGAGTTGGGCAACTTCCGCTGGCGCACCAATTTTCAGATCCAGGTCTTGTCCAGCCTGTTTTATCGCAACAAGGGTGCCTACCTGGTCGGCAAGATCATCAACGGCTTTACCGAGACACCGTTCGCGCTGCCCATTTTGCATAGAGAAGCCCCAGGCAAGCAGGGCCCAGCCTTGCTCTATATCGATGCGATGCTGTTTGGTGAAGACGATTTGCTGATGTTGTTCAGCTTCGCGCGCGCCTACTTCATGGTCGATATGGAGGTGCCCAGTGCTTTTGTAGCTTTTCTGCGTTCGATGATGCCGCGCAAACCGCGCGCCGAAATCTACAGCGCCATCGGCCTGCAAAAGCATGGCAAGAACCTGTTCTATCGCGACTTCCTCTATCACCTGCGCCATTCCTCCGACAAGTTTCGCATCGCACCCGGCATCAAGGGCATGGTGATGCTGGTGTTCGACTTGCCGTCTTACCCCTTCGTCTTCAAGCTGATCAAGGACTTCTTCCCGGCGCAAAAAGAAACCACTCGCGAGCTGATCCAGAGCAAGTATTTGCTGGTCAAACAGCATGACCGGGTTGGCCGCATGGCGGACACGCTGGAATACAGTAACGTCGCATTCCCTCGCCACCGTTTCGAGGATGAGTTGGTGGCGGAGTTGAAGCATTTTTGTCCCAGCCTGCTGGAGATCAAGGGCGACGATCTGGTCTTGAAGCATGTCTATATCGAGCGCCGTATGGTGCCGCTCAATATCTATCTGCAGGAAGCCACACCGGCGCAGATGGAGCATGCGGTGCTGGAGTATGGCAACGCGATCAAAGACCTGCTCGCGGCCAATATCTTCCCCGGCGATATGTTGTGGAAGAACTTCGGCGTCACGCGTCACGGCAAAGTCGTGTTCTACGACTACGACGAAATCGAATACATGACCGATTGCAACTTCCGCCATGTGCCGCAGCCGCGCAATGAGGAAGAAGAAATGTCGGGCGAGATTTGGTACCGGGTCGGCCCGCGCGATGTTTTTCCCGAGACCTTCGGCCCCTTCTTGCTCGGCCACCCCGGTGTGCGCGAGCTGTTCATGCGCCACCATGCCGATCTGCTCGACGCCGACTATTGGCAGCAACACAAGCTGCGCATTCAGGCCGGCCATGTGCACGATGTCTTCCCCTATGACCCGCACAAACGCTTTGCCTACACGGCGGGTCAGAACAAGCATCCCCATGTCGATGGTGCAGCGCTGATCGCAGCAAGCCATCACGATCTTCCCGTTCAATAAACCAGGAGCATTCCCATGTCTGATTCCATCGTCATCGTTTCCGCCGCCCGCACCCCCATCGGCGGCTTGTTGGGCGACTTCGCCGGCCTGCAGGCCTGGGAGTTGGCAGCCGTAGCTATCAAGGCGGCAGTAGAGCGTGCCGGCGTCCCCGGCGACGCGATTCAAGAAGCCTTCATCGGCAACTGCCTGATGGCCGGTCAAGGCCAGGCCCCGGCGCGCCAAGCGGTGCTGAAGGCCGGCCTGCCGCAGTCGGTTGGTGCAGTGACCTTAAGCAAGATGTGTGGTGCCGGCATGCGCGCCACCATGTTCGCGCATGACACGCTGAAGGCCGAGAGCGCCGACATCTTGATCGCCGGCGGCATGGAGTCGATGACCAATGCCCCGCACCTGATGTTCGCCCGCAAAGGCGTCAAGTACGGCGCTGCGCAAATGTTCGACCATATGGCCCTGGACGGCCTGGAAGACGCTTACCAGCGCGGCAAGGCGATGGGCGTGTTTGCCGAACAATGCGTGGCCAAGTACGGCTTCACACGTGAGGCGCAGGACGCCTTTGCGGTCGCATCGACCGAGCGGGCCAAACGTGCCAACGAGGACGGCAGCTTCGCCTGGGAAATGGCGCCGGTCACGGTCAGCGGCCGTGCTGGCGACACCGTCTTCAGCCGCGATGAGCAGCCCTTCAAAGCCAAGCTGGACAAGATCGCCGGCCTTAAAGCCGCCTTCGTCAAGGACGGCACCATCACCGCCGCCACTTCGTCCAGCATCTCCGACGGCGCCGCCGCCATGGTCTTGATGCGCGAGAGCCATGCTGCGAAGTTGGGTCTGAAGCCGGTCGCCCGCATCGTCGGCCATGCCGTGCACGCGAACGCGCCGGAGTGGTTCACCACCGCCCCGGTCGGCGCGATTCAAAAGCTCTTGGCCAAGAACGGCTGGGATGCCAAGAGCGTCGATCTGTGGGAAGTCAACGAAGCCTTCGCGGCCGTCACGATGGCGGCAATGGCCGAGTTCAAACTGCCGCATGAAATCGTCAACGTCAACGGCGGCGCGGTCGCCTTGGGCCACCCAATTGGCGCCTCCGGTGCCCGCATTCTGGTGACCCTGATCGGCGCCTTGAAGCATCGCGGCCTGAAGCGCGGCGTGGCCGCGCTGTGCATTGGCGGCGGCGAGGCGACTGCGATGGGCGTTGAGCTGATCTGATGGCGCAGACCCTGATCATCGGCGCCTCGCGCGGCATCGGCCTGGAGTTTGTGCGCCAATGCCGCGCCGCTGGTGACAAGGTCGTCGGCACGGCGCGCAGCGAGGCCGGTTTGGCCTTGTTGCAGGCCGAGGGCGCGACCGCGATCAAGCTGGATGTGGCCGACACGGCCAGCGCGTCCGGTCTGGCCTGGCAGATCGATGGCTACCAATTCGATCAAGTGCTGTTCGTGGCCGGCGTCTTCGGCCCGCGCAGCGCCGGCCTGCAAACGCCCACCGAGGCCGATTTCGATGCCGTCATGCATGCCAATGTGCTGGGGCCTATGCGGGTCTTGCCGCAGCTGGTGGACGCCTTGGCGCCGGGTGCAAAGCTAGGCCTGCTGTCCTCGCGCATGGGCTCGCTTGCCTTGCGCGAGAACAGCAGCGGCTGGCTCTACCGCGCCTCCAAGGCGGCCGTCAACTCGGTGCTCAAAGATGCGTCGATTGCCTTGCGTGAGCGCGCCATCTGCATCAGTTTTCACCCCGGCTGGGTGCGCACCGAGATGGGCGGCGAAGGCGCCGACATTGATGTGCAAACCAGTGTGGCCGGCATGCGGGCCGTGCTGGCCGGCTTGAAGCCGGCCGACAACGGCAGCTTTTTCAATTACGACGGCCAGCCCCTGGCCTGGTGACGAGACAAAATCAATATGTTGCTTAGCGAAGACCATCTGGCCGTCCAAGACGCGGTGCGCGCCTATGTGCAGGCCGAGATTGCTCCCAAGGCCGCGCAGTGGGACAAGACCCATCACTTTCCTGCCGCTGAGTTGCAGGGTTTGGCCGAACTCGGCTGCTACGGCGTGGCCGTGCCGACCGAGTACGACGGCGCCGGCCTGGACTATCTGGCGCTGAGCGTCATCCTGGAAGAAATCGCCGCCGGCGATGGCGCGACCTCGACTGTGGTCAGTGTGAATAACTGCCCATGTTGTTCGATCCTGATGGGCTTCGGCAATGAAGATCAAAAGCAGCGTTTTCTGAAGCCGCTGGCGCGCGGCGACATGCTCGGCGCTTTCTGCCTGACCGAGCCGCATGTCGGCTCCGAGGCCGGCGGCCTGCGCACCACGGCCGTGCTGGACGGCGGCGAGTATGTGCTCAACGGCGTCAAACAATTCATCACCAGCGGCAAGAACGGCGACGTGGCCATTGTGATGGCGGTCACCGACAAAGCCGCCGGCAAGAAAGGTATCAGCGCCTTCCTGGTGCCGACCAACACGCCCGGCTACGAAGTCGACCGGGTCGAAGACAAGATGGGCCAGCATGCCAGCGACACGGCGCAGATCCGTTTCGAGAACTGCCGCGTTCCCGTTGCCAATCGTCTGGGCGAAGAAGGCCAGGGCCTCAAGATCGCCTTGGCCGGTTTGGAAGGCGGCCGCATCGGCATCGCATCGCAGGCGGTCGGCATGGCGCGCGCCGCCTTCGAGGCGGCGCTGAGCTATGCCAAGCAGCGCGAATCCTTTGGCCAGCCCATCTTCAATCACCAGGCGATCAACTTCAAGCTGGCCGATATGGCCACACAGATCGAAGCCGCAAGGCAGTTGATCCACCACGCCGCCAGCCTCAAGGATGCCGGCAAGCCCTGCTTGAAAGAAGCGGCGATGGCCAAGCTCTTCGCCACCGAGATGGCCGAACGCGTCTGCTCCGACGCGATCCAGGTCCATGGCGGTTACGGTTATGTCAGCGACTTCCCCGTCGAGCGCATCTACCGCGATGTGCGGGTCTGCCAGATCTATGAGGGCACGTCCGAGGTGCAGAAGATTCTGATCGGGCGCGCGCTGGCTTGACCCTTTGGGTAGCGGTTTACGCTACTTGGTCAGATCATTCTGTTCTTGTGCCGCGGCAGGTCTACAGTGCGTCACCGCCGTAGACCGTGCGCTGCACAAAAGGACAGGAATGCCCATGAGCTTGGAGACAAGGCAGCTTGGACCACTCAGCTTCAAGATTGCCGATCAGGCGCAGGAGTTCGAGGCCATTCATGGCCTGAACTACCGCACCTTCGTTGATGAAATCCCGCAGCATCAGAGCAACCCCGAGCAGCGCCTGGTGGACCGCTTCCATGCGCAGAACACTTATGCGATCTGCCTGCACCAGGGGGAGCTGGTCGGCATGATCGCGGGCCGCTGCGAGCGCCCGTTCTCGCTTGACGGCAAGCTCGGCGATCTGCAGCAGCATTTGCCGCGGCATCGGAAGGCGGTGGAGATTCGCTTGTTGGCGGTGGCACCGGCGTTTCGCAAGCATGGGGTGTTTGCTCGGCTTGCCGGTGTTTTGGCCCGTTACTTCCGTGCCCAGGGCTGCGATCTGGCCCTGATCTCGGGCACGCTGCGCCAGACCAAGCTGTACGCGCATCTCGGCTTTCAGGCCTTTGGCCCGCTGGTGGGCAGTGCCGATGCGCCGTATCAGCCGATGCTGATGCGGCTGCCCGACTATGCGGCTAAATCCGGCCATCTGGAGTTCTTGTCTGATGGCCAGCATGCAAGCTTTTTGCCGGGCCCGGTGGCGATCGCCCCGGCCGTCGCGCAGGCCTTGGCGGCGCCGGCACTCTCGCACCGCGGCGCCGTCCATTTGCAGCGTTTGGCGCGGGTGCGGCAGCGTTTATGTGAGCTGGGTCACTGCGAGGGCGCCTTGGTGTTCCCGGGCACCGGCACCTTGGCCAATGATGCGGTGGCGGGCCAGCTGTCCCTGCTCGGTGGGCGCGGGCTGGTGATCAGCAATGGCGAGTTCGGTGAGCGGCTGGCCGACCATGCGCAGCGCTGGCGCCTGCCACACCAGCTGATGCGTCTGCCATGGGGTCAGGCGCTCAGCGCAGCGGCGCTGGAGCAAGCGCTGGCCGAGCAGCGGCCCGATTGGGTTTGGGTGGTGCTGAGCGAGACCTCCACCGGCATGCTCAACCCGCTTGACATGTTGCGCGAGGCCTGCGCGCGCTTCGGTGCGCGCTTGTGCGTGGATGCGGTCAGCGCGTTTGGATTGCAGGCCTTGGACTTGCGCGGCGTGTGGCTGGCGAGCGCTGTCAGCGGCAAGGCCTTGGGTTCTTATGCCGGGCTGGCCATCGTCATGCACAACGGCGATCTGCAGCCCGCCGGGGCCCTGCCTCGTGCGATTGATCTGGGTGGTTTTGCGCAGGCCGACGGTGTGCCCTATACGCAAAGCTCCAATTTATTGGCCGCGCTTGAGGCGGCGCTGGCGATCGACTGGCCGGCGCGCTGGCAGGCTGTGCGCGAGGCCGACGCGGCGCTGCGGCTTGCGCTGGGCGCCGATGGCGAGGTTGAAGCTTGGCGTTTGCTGGTAGATGGCCCGCACGCCATGCCGGGCATTTTGACCTTGGCGCTGGGACCCTCCTTGCGGGCGGGCCGCGTTGGCCAGCGTCTGGAGCGAGCCGGCTTCAAGCTTGCCTGGCAGAGCAGTTATCTGCATGAACGCAACTGGCTGCAGATCTGTTTGATGGGCGCTTGGAGTGAGGCGGCGCTAGCTTTGCTGCCGCAGCGGCTCAGGCTGGCTGCCGGCACGGTCTGAGTCCTTAGCGCCACTGTCGCGCTCAATCAGCTCGCTTTGAGTTGCGAAGCCCGAACGCTTGGAGTCTGGGTCATCTCAGCCCAATTGCTGCATGGACTCGGTTTGTTGCGGCAAGCTCCGATCGTGGGCGCGCCGGCGCGCTGTACAAAACGTACACAGACACTCGAAATCACTTTTCCTAGAATGGCGTCACTTTGCAGCAAGGCCCTCCGATCTGCGTTCAACAGACGGGCCTGCAGCGCCTTCATAAGCTTCTAGGGAGAGATCATGTTCACACCGTCCGTTCAACTCAATCAAAACTCAAGTTTTCGCCCCTTCTTGTTGGGCCTGAGCCTGTCCGCTGCAGTCTTGCTGAGCGCCTGTGGCGGCGGAGGTGGCGGCAGCGACGGTGGCGGCACGGTCGTCCCACCACCACCGGTGGATGGGCCAGACTTGATGGTGACGGCAGACCCGACCTCGATCGGCGAAATTCCTTCCGGCACCGCGCAAACCATGATCAGGTTCAAGTTGAGCAATGTGGGCAAGGGTGCGGCGGTGACGACCGACTTCAATATCGTCGCCGATGCGCTGCTGCAAGACATGAAGGTGCTCAACTGCAAATCAGACAATGCGGGCACCGCCTGCCCGACGATCCTCGGATCGCGCATGGCGATCAGCAATTTGCTGCCGGGCGCGACGCTCAGCTTCGATGTGTTCGGCACGGTCAAGTCCGGCACCAGCGGGACGGTCAATTTCGAGGCTTCAGCCAATTCGACGGGAGCCGGCCAGCTTTCCAGCAGCAAGCAGGCGGTGGGTCTGAAGGCCTACACCGTGGACGTCGGTGTGCAGGTCACCGGGCCGACAGCACCCGTGCCCCCGGGCGACAGTTTTGAATTTGTGGTGACGGTCGGCAACCAGGGGCCCGATGCAGCCAAAGGTGTCGATTTGATCCTGACTGCGTCGAGCATTTCGGTCGGAACAGCGCCTACCCTTGGCGCGATGACCTGCACGGCATCCGGCGGAGCTGTCTGCCCGACTGCTTTGAGCGTCGCCAAGATGACCCTGCCCAATGTGCCCAAGGACGGCAGCCTGGTGTTCAAGCTGCCCTACAGCTTTGCGCCTGGCCAAAGCGCAAAAATGGTGTTCAACGCCGACCTGACTGCCAAGGGTGACAACAACCTCAGCAATAACAGCTTCACGCTGCTGACGCCTTAATCTCAGGGCAAGGTGTTGGCGAGCCCGCCACTCTTGAGGATTCTCTGCAGGCTGCCATCGGCCTTCATGCTGAGCAAGCCCTTGTCGAAGGCGGCTATCAGTTCGCTGGCCTGCGGGTGCGTCTTGGCGAAGGCCAGGTAGGTGTCCTTGCGCTCCAGGCCCGGTGACAGCCATTCGACCTGGGCCTTCAGCGAGGGCTCACGCTCCAAGCTGGCCAGGCCGGCCTCTTTGGCGCCGAAGGCCAGGTCGATGCGGCCAAGGGCTAGCTTTTGCAGGTTCTTTTGCAGCGAGCCGACGGGGTCAAAGCGCAGGCTCTTGTCGCTCAAGATCGGCGGCAGATAACTGCCTCGCTCGACGCCAATCAAGAGGCTCTTCAGCTGTTGTGCCGTTTGTAATTGATGCTTAGCGCCCTTGCGCGCAAAGAAGCCTAGCTCTTGCTGCAAGATCGGCTGGCTGAAATCAAACATCAATTCGCGCTCGGCGTTACGCCAGATACCCAAGATGCCGCAGCGACCGTCGCTGCCGTCCTTCAAGATCCGCGCCCAGGGCATGAATTCGGCCTTGAGTTCATAGCCCGAGCGCCGCAAAGCCTCGGTAGCAATTTGAATCACCGGCCCGCCCTGCGGCAGCTCGGGGCTGTTGTAAGGCGAGAAGTTTCCGACGCAAATGTCCACCGGCGGCCCTGCTGCTCTGGCCGCGCCCATGCCCAGCCAGAGCAGCAGGGCTGCATGCGCAAAGAAACCTGAGAACTTCGGATGGGACATGGCTCGCCCACCATAGCGCCTAAGCGGCGCTGGCTCAAGTGGGTTTAGCCCGGCTGGATCGGAGCGTCAGAGTTCTGCCACGCTCTTGATGCGCTGCGGCATGGCCACCACCTGCTCGGTGGCCGGCGCTGCCCGACCGTGGAATCTATCCAGCAAGGCTTGCTGCTTGGCCCGCACGGTGACCACATTGGCATGTTTGACATGACCATAACCACGGATCTGCTCGGGCAAGCGGGCCAGTTGCACGGCCAGCTCCAGCTTGTCGGCGCTCAAGCCTGTCAGCAACTCATTGACGAGGCTTTCATAGTCACCGATCAGGCGGCGCTCCATGCGGCGCTCATCGGTCTTGCCAAAAATGTCCAGCGCACCGCCTCGCAAGCCCCTGAACTTGGCCAAGACCTTGAAGGCCTTGAAGGTCCAGCTGCCTAGCTCGATCTTCTTGGCGCGGCCATCGGCGCCGGGCTTGGAAACCAAGGGTGGGGCGAGGTGGAAGGAGAGGGAGGCCCAGTTGTCGAACTGCGCCTTCATCGCAGCTTCAAACGTGCCGTCGGTATACAGGCGCGCGACCTCGTACTCGTCCTTGATCGCCAGCAGCTTGGCGTAGTAGCGCGCCACCGCCTTGGCTAAACGCTCGGTCTTGCCGGCTTCACCCAGGGCGGCCTCGGCTTGGCGGACCTTGTTCACCAGACTCATATAGCGCTGCGCATAGGCGCTGTCCTGATAGGCCGTCAGGTGGCTGGCGCGGCGAGCGAGCAGGCCGTCTTCACCGTCAAGACGGTCGAAGTTGAGGACTTGTATGACCTGGCCCAACTTGCCGGCCAAGCGGCGCAAGGCCTCGGGGTTCGCGATCGCCAAACGACCCAGCGCAAACGCGGTCTTGTTGCCTTCGACCGCCACACCGTTGAGTTCCATCGCTCGAATCAGCGCGGCCTCGCTCAGCGGCACCAGTCCGCGCTGCCAGCAGGCACCCAGCATGACGATATTGGCCGGCATGGTGTCGCCCATTAGCTCTTGAGCGATGGCTTGAGCGTCGATGCTGCTCATCAAGCTGGCGTCGCCGCCCACCGCATGCAGCATCTTTGCCAGCAGCGACTCGCCTTGCAAGCTGGCATCCGGGTTGCGCACAAAGGCTGCGGTCGGCAGCTCATGCGTGTTGGCCAGCACGACCGTACGGCCAGGCTTGACGGTGCCCAAAGCGTCCGGCGAGGCGCCGACCACCATATCGCAGGCCAAGAGCACATCGGCCTGTTGCGTATCGATGCGAACCTGGTTGAGCAGGTCTTGCGTCTGCGCCACGCGCACAAAGCTCAAGACCGAGCCGCCTTTTTGCGCGAAGCCCATGAAGTCCAGCACCGAAGCCTGCTTGTGTTCCAGATGCGCGGCCATGCTGATCAAGGCGCCGACGGTGACGACGCCGGTGCCGCCGACGCCGGTCACCAGCAGGTCGAATGGACCGGTCCATTGCCAGGGCGCGGGCGCCTGGATCGCGGCGATTTCACGTGCCAAGTCTTGCGGCGTGAAGCCGGCGCCGCTGCGCTTTTTCAGCTGCGCGCCGTGCACCGACACAAAGCTCGGGCAAAAGCCATTGACGCAGGAGAAATCTTTGTTGCAACTGCTTTGCTCGATCTGGCGCTTGCGGCCAAAGTCGGTTTCCACCGGCACGACAGACAGGCAGTTGGACGCCTGGCCGCAGTCGCCGCAACCTTCGCAAACCGCCTGGTTGATGAAGATGCGCTTGGGCGGATCAATCATCTCCTTCTTCTTGCGGCGACGCCTCTTCTCGGCCGCGCAGGTCTGGTCGTAGATAAGAATCGTCACGCCTTCAATCTCGCGCAGCTCGCGCTGCACCGCGTCAAGCTCGCTGCGGTCGTGAAAAGTCGTGCCGGCCGGGAACAGGCCGTGGTGCCCGTCGTACTTGCCAATTTCATCGGACACCACGACCAGGCGCTTGACGCCCTCGGCCTCGACTTGGCGCGCGATCTGCGGCACGCTGGTCTGGCCGTCCACCGGCTGGCCGCCGGTCATCGCGACGGCGTCGTTGTAGAGGATCTTGTAGGTGATATTGGTCTTGGCCGCGATCGCCTGGCGGATCGCTAAATAGCCGGAATGGTAGTAAGTGCCGTCGCCCAGGTTCTGGAACACATGCTTTTCGGTCGTGAAGCGGCTGTGCGCCGCCCAGTCCACGCCCTCGGCGCCCATCTGAATCAGGCCCGAGGTGCCGCGCTCCATCCAACTGGCCATGAAATGGCAGCCGATGCCTGCCAAGGCGCGCGAGCCTTCGGGCAGCTTGGTCGAGGTGTTGTGCGGGCAGCCCGAGCAGAAGTAAGGCTGGCGGCGCACGCCGTCGGCCGCATTGGAGAGCAGGCAGGGCGTGAGGAAGTCCACCACCAGATGGCGCCGGTCTAGCGCCGGATTCAAGCGGGCCAGCCAGTCGGCGACCGTCGCCATGATGCGCGAGGGCCGCAGCTCGCCCAAGGCGCTCAACACCGCCGCGCCATGCTCATCGGTCTTGCCGATCACATGCGGGCGCTGAGCGTCGGGCAGGTGGTAGAGCAGCTCCTTGATCTGGCGCTCGACGACGGGTGCCTTCTCCTCGATCACCAGCATATCGGTCAGGCCTTGGGCGAACTCGCTCATGCGGGTCGATTCGAGCGGGAACACCAGGCCAACCTTGTAGACGCGCACACCGGCGGCAGCCAAAGCGTTCGGGTCCAGGTCCAGACGGCGCAAGACCTCCATGAAGTCGTAATGCGCTTTGCCGACGGTGACGATGCCTAAAGTTGCCGCCGGGCTGCTGACGATGTGTTTGTCAATGCTATTGAGCTTGGCGAAGGCCTTGACGGCGTTCAGCTTGTGCTCAAGCCTTGTCTCCAGCTCCAGCGAGGGCAGGTCGACCGCGCGGATATGCAGGTCCACCGGCGGCACATGGTCGACAGGCAGTTCGAAGTCCAGCGGCACGCCGTCCAGATCGACCGTCATGCCACTTTCCACCACCTCGGAGATCGCCTTGAAGCCAACCCAGGTCGAGGAGAAGCGGCTCAGCGCCCAGCCGTAGAGCCCGAACTCCAGATACTCGGCCACATTGCCCGGGTGGACGATGGGCATATGCCAAGCTTGCAGGGCCAGATCGCTTTGGTGCGGGGTGCTGCTTGAGACGCAACCATGGTCATCGCCGCAGACCACCAGCACGCCGCCTAACTTCGAAGTGCCGTAGACATTGCCATGCTTGAGCGCGTCGCCGCTGCGGTCCACGCCCGGGCCCTTGCCGTACCACATGGCGAACACACCGTCTGCCGTGCGCTTGGGGTCGAGGGCGACGCGCTGCACGCCCAGGCAGGCGGTGGCGGCGAGGTCTTCGTTGATGGCGGGCAAGAAGTTGACCTTGGCTGCATCGAGGAACTTTTTGGCCTTCCAGAGTTGCTGGTCGACCATGCCCAGCGGGCTGCCGCGGTAGCCGGAGACGAAGCCGGCGGTGTGCAGGCCTTTGCTTTCGTCCTGCGCTTTTTGCGCCAGCAGCAGGCGCACCAAGGCTTGGGTGCCGGTCAAAAAGACCGCGCCGGAGGTGGCGGCGAGGTTGTCCGAGAGCTTGTAGTCCCGCAGGGCTTGCTCGCCGTCTTGTGCGCCATCTTGGGCGGTGGTTTTGATGTCGGACATGGGCTCTCCTGGCGGCGTTGGGCTGGCGAGATTTTTCATCAAGTCAGCAAGTGTTTGTTGCCCTCATTGCCGCTGTCAAGCATTCAAATGAGAGAATTCAACTCAAAGAGGTGGCAAATGGAGAGTGAACGTTTTGATCGGGCAAGCCGCGAGATTCTTGCGGCTTTGCAGGACGATTGCCGGCAGAGCACGCAGGCGCTGGCCGACAAGGTGGGTTTGTCAGCCACACCGGTCTGGCGGCGCATCAAGGAGCTGGAAGACAGCGGCGTGATCCGTCGCCATGTGGCGTTGGTGGACCGCGAAAAGCTGGGTCTGAATATCTGCGTGCTCGCTAACGTTAGCCTGGTGCGGCATAGCGAAGGGGCGGTCGAGCAGTTCGAGCGCCTGGTGCTGGCCAGCCGCGAGATCATCGAATGCCACGGCATCACCGGCGAGGCCGATTACGTGATCAAGGTGGTGGTGCCCGATATGAAGGCCTATGACCTGTTCCTGCAGGGCCAGATATTCAAGGTGCCGGGCGTGGCCAGCGTGCGCAGCAATGTGGTGCTGCGCGAGGTCAAATACGAGACGGCGCTGCCGGTGAATATATAGACCTTGTGGGTTGGACCTTGCCGTACCCGGCAAGCTCCGACCCCAACTGATTGAGCGGGTTTGTGGCGCGCGTTGAGTGGCTCAAATTTATTCGTTTGGCCTCCACTCGTTTCAAGGGTTTGCAATACCATGTGTGAGCTTGCGAGAGGATGCCGTGAACGACGACGATTTGATTGCCTTTGCGGACGAGGAAGTTGCCCATCGATGCGTCCCCGGTGCGTCCTGGGTGTTGCTGGTCGTGGACGACGAGCCCAGTGTGCATGAGGTGACCGCGCTGGTCCTTGCCGAATTGGTGTTGGATGGGCGCGGCGTCGATTTTTTGCATGCCAGCAGCGCTGGCCAGGCCCAGGCGCTGCTGGGGCAGCGCGACGATGTCGCCGTGGTGTTGCTGGATGTGGTGATGGAAACCGAAACGGCGGGTCTGGATTTGGTGGCGCGGATACGCCACGAGTCGCTCAGCCCAAGCACACGCATCGTCATTCGCACCGGCCAGGCCGGCGCGTTCTCGGAGCAGGAGGTGCTGCGCCAGTTTGACGTGAATGAGTATTGCCACAAGACCGACATGACCGATCGGGTCCTGAACAGAATCTGCCTGTTGGCCTTGCGCAATTACCGCGATATCTTGACTGCCAGGAGCCTGCCATGAGTAGCGTCGATGTTGCCGACCGCAGTGCGGCGCTGTTTTCCGCCGATGAGGGCCGCAGCTTGGCCGAAGCGGCTTTGCGCTCCATCACGCTGAGCACCTCGCGTGCGCAAGGCGAGGAGTTCTTTCGCGTGCTGGTGCGCGACTTGGCGCAGGCGCTCGAGGTGCAATACGTGATTGCCGCTGAGGTCTGCACGGTCGAGACCGGTGAAGCCTCGCGCACCTTGGCGGTTTGGGCCGGCAGCGACTTTGCGCCGAATATGACTTATTCGCTGGAAGGCACCCCCTGTCAGAACGTGGCCGACCAGAGCATGTGCTTCCATGCCTGCGGCGTGCAGGCCGCTTTTCCGCAGGATAGCCTGTTGGTAGAGATGGGCGCGCACAGCTATATCGGCATGCCGATGGTCGGCACCCATGGCAAGACCCTGGGTATTCTGATTGCCCTGGATGTGCAGGAGATGCAGGAAAGCAAGCGGCTGCTGGCGCTGTCGCTGTTGTCGATTTTCGCCGCACGCTGCGCCGCCGAACTGCAGCACCGGGCGCGCGAGGCCGAGCTGGAGGCCAAAGTGGCACTGCGTACACGTGCGCTGGAGGAGGCGCGCGCCCATCTGGTCGAGCATGAGAAGCTGGCTGCCTTGGGCGGGTTGGTGGCCGGCATGGCTCACGAGGTGAACACGCCGATCGGGGTGGCGGTCACTTCGGCCTCGGGCCTGCAACGTTTTGCGACCGAGATCACCGAGATGCTGGCCACCGAGAAGGTCTCGCGCAGCCGCTTGGCGACGCTGGCCTCGCAGATCTCACAGTCGGTGGAATTGGTCGAACGCAATCTGCAGCGCGCGGCGGAGTTGATGGGCAATTTCAAAAGCCTGGCGGTGGACCAGAGCTCCGAGGTGGTGACCGAGTTCGAACTGGCCGACTACCTGCGCAAGGTCACGACGGCCCACCAGGCCGAGATCAGCAAATGCGGCGCCAGCCTGAGTTTGCGCGTACCGCCGGGCTTGCGCGTGCGCATGGCGGCCGGCATGCTGGCGCAGATCACGTCCAATCTGCTGATGAACGCGCTGCTTCACGGGGCTCGCCCCGCGCTGGAGTTGTGCCTGACGGTAGAGACGCGTGGCCGCGACCTGCGCTATGTGTTCGAGGACAACGGCGTAGGCGTTAGCGCCGAGGTGCGCGCCCATATGCTCGAGCCCTTTTACACCACCCGCCGTGGCGCGGGCGGCAGCGGCCTGGGCTTGCACATCGTCTACACCCTGGTGCAGCGTCTGGCGGGCAAGCTGTCGCTGGAGAGTCGGCCGGGCGAGGGGCTGCGCGTGACGCTCGACTTGCCCGACTTGCTGGTGGCGGCTTAGAGCTTGTCCGGTTTGGATAAATTCGACCGCCGCATCCTCGAGATGCTGCAAGATGACGCGCGCATCAGCTCGGAGCTGATAGCTGCCGAGGTGGGCCTGTCGGCGACCGCCGTGCAGCGCCGCATCAAGAAGCTGCGCGAGGACGGCGTGATCGTCGCGCAGGTGGTGGTGCTGGAGCCTCGAGCACTCGGGCGCGGCGTGACGGCGCTGATCGAGGTCACGCTGGCCGAGGCCAGCCGCGAAGCGGTGATCGACGGCTTCAAGCGCCGCATGGCCGAGCAGGCAGAGGTGCAGCAATGCTATTACGTGGCCGGCGAGAGCGACTTTGTGCTGATCGTGACGGCGGTCGATATGGCCGACTACGAGCTGTTGACCCGGCGCTTGTTTTTTGACGACAGCAATATCAAAAAGTTCCGCTCCACCTTTGTGCTGGAGGCCAGCAAGCGCAGCCTCAGTCTGCCGGTCGTTTCAATCTAGATTCAAGTCACATTGATAGGCGAGGAGTTCGGGGTCTTTGCCTCGCAGCGCTTCCGACGCGGCCGGGTCTAAACGCACAAAGCCGCATTTCTCCATCACCCGGGCGGAGGCTGGATTGGCTGGGCTGACCACGGCGATCAGGCGCCGCAGACCCAGTTCTTGCAACGCCAAGGCCTTCATTTGAACGACCGCTGCGGTCGCCACGCCGGCGCCGGCCTGGTCTTGCCCCACTCGGTAGCCGAGCTCGGCCACGCCGGCCAGCGAATCCACGTCTTTCAAATTGGATCGCCCCACAATGACGCCGGCCTCGTCCAGCAGCAGGGCGGGAAACCAACGTCCTTGGGCATGAGCTGCCAGCAGCTCGGCGATATGTTGCTCTACACCTGCTCGGGTGTAGAAGGCCTCGCCGCGCGGGGCAACATGCTGCTCGAACCAGCCGCGATTGCGGGTTTCAAAGTCCAGCAGCGCTGGGCAATCGGCCGGCGTCAGCAGGCGTATCTTGACGGTTTTCTTGATGGTTTTCATGCCTGTATTTTGAAGTGGAATCAGCCTAGTACGCAGTTTCGCGGCGCGCAGCTTCAAAGATTCGCCGCTCCGCTGCAGCCTTGTTTGCCGACAATTTCTGCATGACGACATCACACACCACCTCTGCCCCAAGCCACTTCGAAATTCTTGACCCTCGCTTCGAGGACTGCGTGCGCAGCAGCGCCCAGATCGAGCAGCTCTACACCGGCTGCCGCTGGGCCGAAGGGCCGGCCTACTTTCCGGCGCAGCGCTCGCTGGTCTGGAGCGATATCCCGAATGAGCGCATGCTGCGTTTTGACGAATGCACGGGCCAGGTCGGCGTGTTTCGGCAACCCAGCGGCTATAGCAATGGCAATACGGTTGACCGCGAGGGTCGCTTGATCACTTGCGAGCATGGCGGCCGACGCGTCGTGCGCACCGAACATGACGGCAGCCTCACCGTGCTGGCTGATCGCTATCAAGGCAAGCGTCTGAATAGCCCCAACGACGTGGTCGTCAAGTCCGACGGCACGATCTGGTTCACCGACCCGAACTACGGCATCACGTCCAACTACGAAGGTATCAAAGCCGAGCAGGAGCAGCCCGGTTGCTACGTCTACCGCCTTGATCCGCTAACCGGCGAATTGCGCGTGGTGGTGGATGACTTCAAGGGCCCGAATGGACTGGCGTTTTCGCCCGATGAGCGAACGCTCTACATCGTTGATACCGAGCAGGACTGCGGCACCATGCGTCGTTTTGCAGTGGGCGCCGATGGCGTGAGTTTGAGCGGCGGCGAGGTCTTCATCACCTGCGAGACTGGTTTTTATGACGGCTTTCGCTGCGATGAAGAAGGGCGCATCTGGACCAGTGCCGGCCGCGCCATTCACTGCCACTTGCCGGACGGCACCCTGATCGGCCGCATCAAGATGCCCGAGCGCGTGTCCAATCTCGTCTTCGGCGGCCCCAAGCGCAATCGCTTGTTCATCTGCGCAACGACGTCGCTTTACGCTGTCTTGCTGGCTGTGGATGGGGCCAAGACCTTCTGACCCGGGCCAAGCTATCAATGCTCGATCGACTTGCCCAGCGTCTTGCCCAGCGCAATCGCCCCGCCGCCGTTGCGCACATTGGTGTAGCCCATGCGTTGCAGCAAGCCCAATGCTTGCTCAGCGCGGCCGCCCGAAGAGCAATACAGCACGATGGGCGCGTCATGGTCGGGCGCCATCTGAGAGACCAGATGACTCATCTGCGGCAGCGGCAGGCAATGCGCATCAGGGAGATGGCCGGCCATGTATTCGGCATAGGAGCGCACATCGATCAGCAGCGCATCCTCTGGCAGCGCTTGTTCGCGCTGCCTGCCGCCGGCCTGCGGCTGATCGGATTCATGGTGGTAGTGCGGCTCTTCTTGCGCAGCCATTTGCGCGTCAATCGGTAAATAGAACGATGCCCAGGTCATGATGGTCTTCTCCTAAAGCGCAGGGTCGACGGGCTTTAGAGCAAAAACATGGCTAGGCCAAGGAGGCTGTCTTGATCTTGCTGCGAGCCGGACCCTGTTTTACATCAAGTACCCAGACTTGGCGAGTGGGAATTCAGTGCCCGCTTTGTCCGTGGGCCCGCGTGTGAAATATTGTCGCTTTCCGGCCAATCGGGTGACTTGCTCTGGAAGGGGCGACTGCTCTCCCGTAACTCATCAATTGCGCGCCATTGACTGCAGCATTTCGCCCATCTTCTGGTGCAGCAGATTGATCGCCTTGAGCGGTCGGATCATGACCTTGAAGTCGCAGATGCGGCCGGCTTCATCCCAACGGATGATGTCGACGCCATTGATTTCAATCCCGTCCACCTCGGCGATGAATTCCAGCATTGCGTCCCGAGGCCCGGCGATCTCTCGCAAGTAGCGGAACTTGCCCGGCTTGAGCAGCACCTGCAGCGCGCCGGCCAAATACATGCGGGTCAAGGCCTTGCCCTGCTGCGGTTTGTGCACCACGGGCGAATGGAAGATCACGTCATCGGCCAGCAAGTCATCGAGCGCCTGCGCGTCGGCGCTGTCGATGATGTGATGCCAAAGCTTCAAGGTGTCCAACATGCGAGTTCCTCAGTGTTTGTATAGCCCATGCTATATCTTCGCCAGCTGCTTCACGGCTGCCTGAATTTCTGCCGGCGTGAGCGCGGCGAAGCCCAAGAGCCAACCGTCCAGTTTCGAGGGCCCAAGGTATAGACCGCTCAATCCTGGCGTCAGCAGACCCAAGCGGGCGGCTCTTTGAGTGAGCTGCTGCTCTTCGCCCGGTGGCAGCAGGGCGGCAATTTGCAAACCACCAGCGCTAGGCTGTGGCCGCAGCCAGCTGCCAACTTTCGACTGCAGCTCGTTTAAAAGCAGCTCCCGTCGTTGGCGGTAGAGCTGGCGCATCAGGCGCAGATGGGCGGCGAAATGGCCTTGTTTGATGAAGTCGGCAGTGACGGCCTGGGTCAATTGCGCGCTGTGGCCATCTTGCACGCTGCGCGCCAGTCTCAACGGCGCAATCAGCTCGCGCGGCACCACCATATAGGCCAGGCGCAAGGACGGAAACAGGGTTTTGGAAAACGTGCCCAGATAGAGCACCCGCTGCGGGTCTTGCTCGGCCTGCAGGCCTTGCAGCGCGGGCATCGGGCGTCCCTCATAGTGGAACTCGCTGTCGTAGTCATCTTCAATCAGCCAACAGCCTTCGCGTTTGGCCAGATCCAGCAACTGCAGGCGCCGCGGCAAACTGAGTGCGACCCCGCTGGGGTATTGGTGCGAGGGCGTCAGGTAAATCAGCTTGGGCGACGGACCTTCGCTGGGCGCCTGCATGCCCTCTTGATCCACCGGCACCGATTGCAGCTGCGCCCCGGCTGCGGCGAAAGCAGTGGCCGCACCGCGGTAGCCGGGTTCCTCCAGCCAAACGCGGTCGCCTTCGTCCAGCAGCAGGCTGGCCAGTAGCTGCAAAGCTTGCTGCGAGCTGGTCAGCACCAGCACTTGGTCGGCATCGCAGCGCAGGCCGCGTGACTGGCGCAGGTAGTCGGCTATGGCGACCCGCAGTTCCTCGCGTCCCTGCGGGTCGCCATAGCCCAAGAGCTGGTGGCCTTGCGGCCCGTTCAAGCGGCGGGCTTGCAACTTGCGCCAAAGCTGAATCGGGAAGGCTCGTAGATCGGGGCTGCCGGCGGCAAAGGGCAGGGGCAGCTGAGGATCCTCGCAGCCGCCGCCCGCGACGATGCGCTCGCCGCGCTTGGACAAGCTCAAGGGCGTCGCTATAGCGTGCGGCTGATTGCGCTTGCTGTCCGTGAAGCCTTTGAAGGCCACAAAGCTGCCCTGGCCCACGCTGCGGCGCAGATAGCCCTCGGCCTCCAACTGGGTGTAAGCCGCTTCAACCGTCACGCGAGACAGGCCCAAGTCCAGCGCAAGCACTCGGCTGGCCGGCAGCCGCTCGGATTGCCGCAGCTCGCCCGTGTGCATGGTCTGGCGCAAGCTGGCACAGAGTTGCTCGCGCCGGCCCAGGCCTTGTTGAGCTTCGCGCTCAAAACGTTGCAACCAGAGTCTGGGCTTGTCCATTGGTCTTATTGCATGTGCTGAATGGGTATTAATGTTAAGGCCAAGCTGGCAGACACTGTGTACACCTTTTCACCACGAGACGCCCCATCATGAGCACGAATGAAAACCTTGCACCCGCGTCGGTGCTGCTGTCCTATCCTGCGCCCAGCCCGGCCGAGAGCGCCGCCTTCATGCTGGCCAAGCTGAACTATCACGCTGATGCTTGGGATGTGGCCGAAGACCTGAGTGCTGGCGTTGATGCCATCGTCGTCGTCGACACCCGCGCCGAAGCCCATTACGCCGCCGGTCATGTGCCCGGTGCCGTCAATCTGCCGCACCGCCTGATGGATGCCGCCAGCACCACGACGCTGGACCGCAGCAAGACCTACATCTGCTACTGCGACGGCATAGGCTGCAACGGCTCCACCAAGGGTGCCTACAAGCTTGCCAGTTTGGGCTTCAAGGTCAAGGAAATGCTCGGCGGCCTGGACTTCTGGAAGCGCGATGGTCATCCGGTCGCCACCGGCAGCGAGCCCGGCAGCCTGCGCGGCGCGGCGCTGATCGCTTGTGCTTGCTGAGCCGAGCCGCCGGCTCGGATCTGGCGTGATGACGATTCGCTCGGTCATGCCTAGCCAGGCCGCAGACATGGCGGAACTGGCGCAGCTCTGTGTCGAGCATGCCGAATATGAGGGCCTGACTCCTTGTCGTGATGCAGACTTCAGCCAGCGTTTGGCCATCGCAATTGGTGCCGGGCGTTTGCATGTCTGGCTGGCGCAGCAGGGCGAACAAGCACTCGCCTATGCCAGCGCGACCCTGGATTTTTCAACCCTGGCGGCCCAGCCTTTTATGCATATGGACTGCCTCTACCTGCGTCCGGCAGCGCGAGCCCAAGGCCTGGGTGCACGCTTGCTGCACACGGTGGCGGACTTTGCTCGGCAGCGGCGCTGCCAGGCCATGCAATGGCAGACGCCGCTGTGGAACGAAGGCGCCACGCGCTTTTATCTACGCCAAGGTGCGATGGCGCTGAGCAAAACGCGCTTCAGTCTGGCGCTGTGACATGGCGACTCTGTGCCGGTCAGGCGGGACAGGGCGCGCCCTTGGGTCAGGCCGCCCGGCGCAGCTTGACGGCGGGGAAGTCCACCGGCACGGCGAAGGCGATGTTCACATAGTTGGTGAACAGATTGAGCGCCACATGGGCGAGGATCTCGGTGATCTCCGCGTCGCCGAAGCCCACGGCGCGCAGCGCTTGAACGTCGGCACCGCCGACCTGGCCGCGCTCATTGACGAGCTTGAGCGCGAAGCGCAATGCCTCCTGCGTCTTGGGATCAGCGGATTCCCCGGCCTGGGCATGCCGCATCTCCTCGGCGCTGGCGCCGGCCTTGCGACCCAGCGCGGTGTGCGCGGCCAGGCAGTACTCGCAGGCATTGCGGTCGGCCACCGCCACGGCGATTTGCTCGCCGAGTTTGGCCGGGATCACGCTGCCGCCTAGCGCGCCAAACGCGCTCCACATGCTGCTCAAGGCGGCCGGCGAATTCGCCACGGCGCGGAACATATTCGGCACCGTGCCGAAGGCGCCGTGGACGGCGTCGAGCAAGGCTTTGCGCTCGGCAGTGGTGTTGGCGCGGTCGATCAGAGGAATGCGGTTCATGGTGTGTCCTTGTGTAGTTGCTTGGGGTTTGTGTCTTGCGGCACACCAGCAGTTTCTGTCCGCTTGAAGAGCGAATTGCTGCTTAAAATCCATACAACATACCAATTCGTCCAAGGCTTGCTTGGATCCTCGCTCGCTCATGCCTGCCAATTCAGCGCCACCTCTTGATCGTCTGTCGTCGCTGCTCGATCGCTTTCGGGTGCGAGCGCATCTATTCCATGCCGGGGCCTTGTGCGGGGTGACGCATTTCGACGCCCAGCCGGGCCGCGCTTTTATGCATGTGCTGCGCCGGGGTGAAATGGTGCTGACGCACCCGCCGGGCAGCGCCGCGCCACGCAAAGTGAAAGTGAGCGAACCCACGCTGCTGTTTTACCCGCGGCCGCTGGCGCATCAATTCCGTAACGCGCCCAGCGAAGGTGCCGACTTTGTGTGCGCCACCCTGGACTTTGAAGGCGGCGAGCGCCATCCGTTGGTGGTGGCCCTGCCGCCGGTTTTGGTCTTGCCCTTGCGATCGGTGGACGGGCTCGAGCCGACGCTGGCGCTGCTGTTCGCGGAGACCGAACGCTTGCGCTGTGGTCAGCGCCTCTTGGCCGACCGTTTGTTTGAGGTCTTGTTGCTGCAGTTGCTGCGCTGGTTGCTCGATCACCCCGAGCAGGCCGGCATGCCGGCGGGCCTGATCTATGGGCTGGCGAACCCGAAGCTGGCGCGTGCGCTGACGGCCCTGCATGAGGCGCCGGGCGAGGCTTGGTCGCTGCAGAGCATGGCGCTGGTGGCGGGTATGTCGCGCAGCAGCTTCGCAGCCGAGTTCAAACAGCAGCTTGGCCGCACGCCGGCCGAATACCTGTTGCAGTGGCGGGTCTCGCTCGCGCGATCGATGCTGCTGGGCGGCTCGTCCATCAAGAGTGCCGGTGAGGCGCTGGGTTATGCCAGCGCCGCCTCGTTCTCGCGCGCGTTCACCCAAGCGAGTGGGCAGGCACCCCGGGCATGGCTGTTGCAGCAGCGCCAGGGCTAGGCCTCAGGTCTTGGGCACTAGGCTGTAAGCACTGAGCAGGATGCCTTCTGCCTAGTCGGCCTTACATGCTGCGCCGATACTGCCCGCCCACCTCAAAAAGCGCCGAGGTGATCTGGCCCAGCGAGCAAACCCGCACCGCGTCCATCAGCACCTCGAAGACGTTCTTGTTGTCGATGACGGCTTGCTGCAAACGCTGCAACTGAGCGGCGCTGTCGGCCGCATGCGTGGCGTGGAAGTCGCGCAAGCGATGCAGTTGGGACTGCTTTTCTTCGTCGGTCGAGCGCGCCAGCTCGATGCTCTCCATCACCTGATCGCCATGCGGGTTGCGGAAGGTGTTGACGCCGATGATGGGGTACTCGCCGGTGTGCTTGAGCATCTCGTAATGCATGCTCTCTTCCTGGATCTTGCTGCGCTGGTAGCCGGTTTCCATCGCACCCAGCACGCCGCCGCGCTCGGCAATCTTCTCGAACTCGCTCAGCACCGCTTCTTCCAGCAGCTCGGTCAGCTCCTCGATGATGAAAGCGCCTTGTGAGGGGTTCTCGTTCTTGGCCAGGCCCCATTCGCGGTTGATGATCAGTTGGATCGCCATCGCGCGGCGCACCGATTCTTCGGTCGGCGTCGTGATGGCCTCATCGAAGGCATTGGTGTGCAGGCTGTTGCAGTTGTCGTAGATGGCGATCAGGGCCTGCAGCGTGGTGCGGATGTCGTTGAACTGGATCTCCTGCGCGTGCAGGCTGCGGCCCGAGGTCTGGATGTGGTACTTCAGCTTTTGCGAGCGCTCGTTGGCGCCGTACTTGTCACGCATCGCCACCGCCCAGATGCGCCGCGCCACCCGGCCCAGCACCGTGTATTCCGGGTCCATGCCGTTGCTGAAGAAGAAGCTTAGATTCGGCGCGAAATCATCGATGTGCATGCCGCGCGCCAGATAGGCTTCGACGAAGGTGAAGCCATTGGAGAGTGTGAGCGCCAACTGGCTGATCGGATTCGCGCCGGCCTCGGCGATGTGATAACCGCTGATCGAGACGGAGTAGAAATTGCGCACATTGTGGTGCACGAAAAACTCGGCGATGTCACCCATCACCTTCAGGCTGAACTCGGTCGAGAAGATGCAGGTGTTCTGGCCCTGGTCTTCCTTCAGTATGTCGGCCTGCACGGTGCCGCGCACATTGGCAAGCACCCAGTCCTTGATCTTGGCGGCTTCGTCGGCGGTCGGGTCGCGGTGGTTGTCGCACCTGAACTTGGCGAGGTTCTGGTCGATCGCGGTGTTCATGAACATCGCCAGAATCGTTGGCGCCGGGCCGTTGATCGTCATCGACACCGAGGTCGTCGGGCTGCACAGATCGAAGCCGTCGTAGAGCACCTTCATATCGTCCAGGGTCGCGATGCTAACGCCTGAATTACCGACCTTGCCGTAGATGTCGGGGCGCGGTGCGGGGTCGGCGCCGTAGAGCGTGACCGAGTCAAAGGCGGTGGACAGGCGCTTGGCTGGCATGCCTTCGGAAACGAGTTTGAAGCGGCGGTTGGTGCGAAAGGCATCGCCTTCGCCGGCGAACATGCGGGTCGGGTCTTCGCCCTCGCGCTTGAAGGCGAACACGCCGGCGGTGTAGGGGAAGCTGCCGGGCACGTTCTCCAGCAACAACCACTTCAGCAGCTCGCCATGGCATTCGTAGGCCGGCAACACGACCTTGCGGATCTTGGTGCCCGAGAGGCTGGTGTGGACGAGGTTGGTGCGGATCTCCTTGTCGCGGATCTTCACCACATATTCATCGCCACCGTAAGCTTGCTGCATATCGGGCCATTGCTTGAGCAGTTGGCGCGCCGGGGCGTCCATTTGCGCTTCACGCGCTTCGGCCAGCTCGCCCAAGGCCAAGCGGGCGCCTTGCTTGTCCGGGTTGGACTCCAGCAGCATGCGTGAGCTGCCCCAGAGCTGCTGGATCTCGCGCGCCAGCGTCGCTTGTTGACGGGCACGCTTTTTGTAGCCGCGCACGGTGTCAGTGATCTCGGCCAGATAACGCACACGTGCTGCGGGCACCACCGGGGTCTGGTGAGTGCTGTGGCGGGTGTTCACCTGTGGCAGACGGCCTTCTTTCAACTCCAGGCCGAGCTCCGCCAGGCGCGGCTTCAAGGCTTGGTAGAGCGCGGTCACCCCGTCATCATTGAAACGGCTGGCCATCGTGCCGAAGACCGGCATCTGATCCGGCGGCGTGGTCCAGGCTTCCTTGTTGCGCTGCACTTGTTTGGCGACATCGCGGATCGCGTCGAGCGCGCCCTTGCGGTCGAACTTGTTGATCGCCACGAACTCGGCGAAGTCCAGCATGTCGATTTTTTCGAGTTGGCTGGCGGCGCCGAACTCGGGCGTCATCACATACATCGGCACATCGACATGCGGCACGATGGCCGCGTCGCCTTGGCCAATGCCTGAGGTCTCGACGATGATCAGGTCGAAGCCGGCGACCTTGGCTGCGGCGATCGCGTCGGGCAGGGCAGGGGAGATTTCGCTGCCGAAGTCGCGCGTGGCGAGGCTGCGCATGAAGACGCGTTGGCCTTGGCTCCATGGGCCAATGGCGTTCATGCGGATGCGGTCACCCAAGAGCGCACCGCCGCTCTTGCGGCGCGACGGATCGATTGAGATCACGGCCACGCGCAGGCCATCGTTCTGGTCCAGACGCAGGCGGCGGATCAGCTCATCGGTCAGGCTACTTTTGCCGGCGCCGCCGGTGCCGGTGATGCCCAGCACGGGCACCTTGATGCTCTTGGCGGCGGCTTCCAACTCGGCGACCAGCGCCGCGTCGGCCTTGTCGTTCTCTAAAGCGGTGATCAACTGGGCCAGCGAGCGCCAAGCGCCTTCGCCATGGCCTTGCAGGCTGCTCAAGGCCTTGGGGGCATAGACGCTGAAGTCTTGGTCGGCCTTCATCACCATCTCGCCGATCATGCCTTGCAGGCCCATGCGTTGGCCGTCTTCTGGGCTGAAGATGCGCACGCCATGTTCGGCCAGATCGCGGATCTCGGCCGGCACGATCACGCCGCCGCCGCCGCCGAAGACCTGGATATGCGAGCCGCCGCGAGCCTTCAGCAACTCGACCATGTATTTGAAGTACTCGACATGGCCGCCCTGGTAGCTGCTGATGGCGATGCCTTGCGCGTCTTCTTGCAGTGCTGCGGTGACGACCTCGTCGACCGAGCGGTTGTGGCCCAGGTGGATCACCTCGACACCCATGCCTTGCAAGATGCGCCGCATGATGTTGATGGCGGCGTCATGGCCGTCAAACAGGCTGGCGGCCGTCACAAAACGCACCTTGTTGGACGGGCGATAGTTGGCGAGGGCCTTGTATTCGGCGGACAAATCGGTCATGGCGGGTCTCCAGCGGCAGCAGCTAATGTCATCAGGCTTGCCGGTTTGTAGCAGCAAAACTCCTGCGATTCTAGGGCTTGATTGACGTTTACGTAAACGTCAGTTTGACGCGGTGTTGGCAATATGGCTGGCAATTAAATGAACCTGACCCCATTTAAGGGGGTGCTTTAAGCGCCGCCGGGCTGCTGCCAGATATCGTCCAAATAGCTGAAGCCCCAGTCCGAGGGGGTTTCGCGGCTGAGGACCTTGTCGCGCGTGCTGGGGTGCGAGAGGTCCAGGGTCAGAACTGGAATCGGCATGCTGGAGCGGGTCGAATAGAACACCCGCACCACCGGCGCGGCAAGGCTCGCCGCATTCAGCTCGGAGACGACCGCCAGCCGCCCCGACTCCAGCTTGACCAGACTGCCAACAGGGTAGATGCCGACGCTTTTCACAAAGGCCTTGAACACGACCGGGTCGAAATGATCACCCGCCCATTGCGCCATGCGCTGAATCGAGCCGGCCGGGTCCCAGGCCGATTTATAGGGGCGGGTCGAGGTGATCGCGTCATAGACATCGCAAACCGCGCCCATGCGGGCCAAGAGGCTGATCTGCTCGCCCTTGAGCTTTTTCGGGTAGCCAGTGCCGTCCATTTTTTCATGGTGGTGCAGGCAGACATCCAAGGCGCCAGTCGGCACCGAGGCGCCTTCTTTGAGCATTTGGTAGCCGCGCACCGGGTGGGAGCGAATGACGTTGAATTCGGCGTCGGTCAGCTTGCCTGGTTTGTTCAACACATCCATCGGCATGGCCATCTTGCCAATGTCATGCAGCAGGCCGGCCAGGCCGGCCTCGCGGGTCTGCTCGTCACTGAGGCCGAGCTGTTTGGCCAGGGAGACCATCAAGGCGCAGACCGCCACCGAATGCATATAGGTGTAGTTGTCCTTGGTCTTCAAGCGCGCCAGGCTGATCAGCGCGGACGGATTGCGCGAGACCGAGTTGCTGATTTCTTCGACGATGGGCAGGCATTGATCGGCGTCCAGGGCCTTGCCCAAACGCGCCTCGCCAAACATCGAGGTCACGGCCTCGCGCGAGCGGTTGACAAGGATATTGGCGCGGGCCATTTCGGCGGCCATGCTGGTGGGCGCGCGCTGATCCTCCGACTTGGGCTTGGCGGCGGCAGCCGGTTCGGCGGTGGGCGGGCTCACTTGCTGTTCCGGCGGCGCGGTCGGCCTTGCGTCGCTCACGTCCAAGCCGCGCTCGGTATCAATCACCAGCATGGGCACACCGCTGCTCAGCAAGGCATCCAAGTCTGCTGGCTCTTGCAGCAGAAACTTGGTCTTCCAAAAGGGATGGGCCAGCCAAGACCCTTCCAGTGACTGGACAAACATGCCGATGCGGACTTGTTGTACGGAGATTTTCTTCAGCATCAAAAAAGGTCCGGTGCTCGCGCCTGTTCGCTACTTCAAAGGATTGTCATCGGCAACAATGGCAAAAAACTGAACCTGACCCCATTTAAGGCGCGATGCGCTGGAGCTTGGCGTCGGCCAGTCCGACCAGCAAGGCTTGGCCATCGGGGCGGACCCTGAATTCGCCGTATTTGGCCGCTTGCCAGCGCGCGCCATCACCTTCGCGGAAGAACCAGGCATCGCTGACCAGCGTCCAGCTGCCATTCTTGGGGCTCAATTCCATCAATTGCTCATCTGGGGCCAGAGCCCTGCCCGCAGCACCCGGCTCATGCAAGCGCTGTACGCGCGCGACGCCGCGCGCGTCAAGCTTCAGCACCACTTGGGGCCGCGCAGTGCCAAGCCGGTACAACTGGGCCGCATTGATGTCGGAACCTAAATCGTAATTCAGGCGCATAAAGTCGCCCTGCATCAGTGAGCGCGGATCAACGGGTGCCAGCGCTACAAAGAGCGGTCGACCCTCGCTGATCAGGCGCTGCTTTTGCCAGATGCCGGTGTTGACGACGGCCAGGCCCAGCAAGCCCGCGCTCAAGAGCCAGGCGGCGCCGGGCATCCGCCGGGCTTGCGAGTTGGCGCTGACGGTGCTTGCCTCCGTGCTTTGACCCCGAGCCGCGAGCCCGGCGATCAGTGCCAGCAAGCCGGCTGCGCCCACCAGCACCGCCGCCTTGCTGCTCAAACTCCAGCTGAGTTGATAGTAAGACGCCCCCAGCACCCAGACTGCAGCGCTCGCGCTGGCCGTGGCCAATTCCCAGCGCCGGTTGGAACTGCTCCAGGCCAGTAGCATCAAGAGGCCGCCCAGGCAAGGCAGCCAGATGCAAAGGCCGGCCAGCACCAGCGCGACGGCAACAGGGATTGGGCGGCGCAGATCCGGCCAAGCTCGCGCGGCCAGTGCAAAGCCACCCAGCGCGAATGCGACTGCGCCAGCCTGGTAGGCCCATCGCAAGCTGGCGGGCATCTCCAACTCGGGGCCGAAAAAGCCCTGTTCCAGAGCGGCGAAACTGCCCAAGACTGCGAGGCCGAGCACCAGCATCAAGAGCCAACCGGTGGCAACTGCCTCCAGCAGCGCCGCCTTGGCCGCATGCCTGCCGTGCAGCAGCCGGGCCTGCTGCAAGAGCAGCGCGGCCAGCCCCATCGCCAAACCCGCATGCAGGATCAGCCAGTACACCCCGAGCCCCTTGCGCTGGCTCAATCCCGTTGGAATCAGCATGATGCAGAAAAACAGTCCGGCAGCCGCTCCCAGCAACACGCGCAGCCAAGCTTTGTCAATGGCCAGGGCCAGCCCGAAGCAGACCATCAGCAGCAGGGCCGAAGCGACTGATTCGTGCAAATCACGGTACAGACCCAGGCTCAAGGTCAGCGCGCCGCTCAGCAGCAGCGGCAGGGCCAATTGCTCGACGAACAAGGTCGCCTTCCTGGCGCGCAAGATGATGCTCGCCGCCACCATCAGCAGGGCGCCGACGAGATAGGCGCCGCTCCCTTCTGTCAACGCCGGCCCCAGCAGCAAGTAGATGCAAATCAGCAGTGGTACCGCCGCCAACCAGGCGCCCAGCGCCGTCAGCAGCACCAGTGACCAGGGGCGTTCCTCAGTGGCAGGCAACTCTGCTGAACTGGGTAACAAACCCGCTGTGATCGCGCGCTGCAACACTTGCGCCGACGTCAATGCTGCTGTGTTCATTGGGCCGCTCCCGCCGCGCCGGCGTGGTGACGTGCGAGCCGCATCAGGCCGCTGACGCTGGCCGCCAGCAGCAGCGCCGCAAACGCCCCGAGCAGCAGAAGCCGCAGCGGATCGTCGCCGAGCGAGCCATGGCCCAGGCTCAGCCAATGTGCAGCACCGAACACCAGCAGCGTGTTCAGCCCTAAGGCCACTATGCTCAGCTGAGCCATGTCAAAGCCTTGAGCACGGCGGGCGACCAGTGCGGCAGCCAGCAGCCCCAGGATCAGGCCGATCCAATACTGCGGCATCACCTCTGTACGCAGTAAACCATTCAGAGCCACTGCGGTGCCTAAGGCGGTGGCCAGTCCCATCGCCACACGCAGCGTGAGCAGACCAGCGCCGGTCTGGCGGCGGCACAGCGGCCCGAGCAGAATCAGCATCAGGCTGATTGCGCCAAAAGCCAGCGCGTGCACCACGATATCTGCGTCTTGGCCAGCCGGCAGCGCGCTCCAGCGCCCACCTAAATGGGTGTCCAGCCATAGCGCAATCGCTGTTGTCGTGATCGCAGCCCATGGCGTCCACAAAACATCGGAGCGCGCGCCCAAGCACAGCGGCAGGCCCAAGGCGGCCCAGAGCGCAAACAGCTGCCAAGGGTCGGCGCCGGTTTGGTAGGTTTGGCCGAAAAAGGCAAGCAAACCGCCCAAGCTCAGCAGGCATAACAAGGCCAAGGCGGCGCGGGCCTTGGGCCACAGCGCCGCACCTAGCGCGCTGCCGAGCAGCAGAGTTTGCAAGAGAGCAAAACGCCCGGCACGCCCCAGCTCGGCCCAGTTGGCCGCCACCCACATCAAAAGCCCTAAGCCGGCCAAGCCTGCCGCCAACAAGGCCGTACCGCGCAGCAGCTGTGCGCTCAAGTTGCGCGGCTGCTCGGTCAGGCCTGCCGCGCGCTGTAGCTGAAGCGCGGCTTGTTCGTCCAAGCCATATTGGGCGCCAAGTTGAAGGAGCAGGAGTCGTGTTTTCATTGGCGCAAATGATAAGGGCGGCCATGCCGCCCTCAATGACTAGCTTTTGCGGCGGGTGTCAGCGTTCCATGATCTGGACGACGTCGGACTTCATGATGGTGACGCGCTTGCCATCGGCATCGCGGTACTCGTAGCTGCCGGCTTTCTCATCCAAGTCGGGCTTGCCGTGGCTGACGATCATGCGGCCTTCTTTGGTGCTCATGATGTATTGCGTGGAACTGCAGCCGGCCAAGGCTGCAAGCAGAACCAAACAGATGGAAGCGCTGAGTTTCATGGCTTGATCTCCTATCTAAAGTTGATTTGTGAGGCCGGTCGACAAAGGCCGACGCGGCGAGTATTCCATGGCGAGCTGGCGTTAGCACAAGGAATTTCCCACCCTGGCCTTGGCAGCGCAGATTCAAATTAGGGGATTGATCTGGGCCTATGTTCGCGCTAGGGGCTATGCCTAGCTGGGCACGAAACTTGCATTTGGCTGATGACTCGGTCCAGACTATGCAAAACCCCAGCAAGCCCACTCCGCCCATCAAGGCCATCGCCATCGCCGCACCGCCCAGCCCCGCCCAAGGCTTGCGTGTGCTGCTGATCGACGATGGCGCGCACCGTGTGCAGCTGATTCAGCAAGAGCTGGCGCGCCAAGGCTGCGAGGTGGTCGGCGTGATCGAGCAGGGTGCCTTGATCCATGACTGCGTGCTGCGTCTGAAGCCCGATGTGGTGATTGTCGACAGCGAATCGCCGACGCGCGACACCTTGGAGAACCTCGCCACGCTGTCGCTGCAGATGCCGCGGCCGGTGGTGGTGTTCTCGGAGGACGGCGACCAAGGAACGATGCGCCGAGCGCTGCAGGCCGGCGTCAGCGCCTATGTGGTGGCGGGGCTGCAGCCGCAGCGTCTGGCTTCGGTGCTGCAAGTGGCCTGCCTGCGTTTTGAGCAAGACCTGGCCCTGCGCCAGGAGCTGACGCAGGCGCAAGCGCAACTCAGTGGGCGCAAGCTCATCGAGCGGGCCAAGGGCATCTTGATGGCGGAGATGGGCCTGGATGAAGACGCAGCCTACAAGCGCATGCGTCGCTTGGCCATGGACCGTGGCTCGCCCTTGATTGATGTGGCTGAACGCATCATTGATGCACAGGCCTTGTTGCGCTGCACCAAACTGGGTTGATTCTGGCTGGGCATGCCTTCAAAGCGTGCGCAAACCGCTCCCGACCCCCAGCGTTTTGGCTGGCACGAGTCCTGCTAAGTAGATCCTGAGACTCACAACGGCGTGGGTTCACTCAAGCGCAATATAGATTTTCGACGGACAACGGCGTCCGACCTTGGTTCTCGCTTTCTTTGGAAAGCCTGAGCGGGTCGACGCCGTTTTTGTTTTTGGAACTGGAGATGTTGATGAGCAAGAGTCTTGAACTTCAAGGAGAAGGTTTGATGAGCGCAGATCGTCGCAAACTATTGACCGGTGCTGCCGCTGGGGCTGTGACAGGTCTTGCTAGCAGCTTGCCCGGCGGCGCCTGGGCCGCCGGCTCCGACAAGCCCGAGAAGGAAGAGGTCCGCATCGGCTTCATTCCGCTGACCGATTGCGCCAGCGTCGTGATGGCCTCGGTCTTGGGCTTCGACAAGAAGTACGGCGTCAAAATCATTCCGACCAAGGAAGCCTCTTGGGCAGGCGTGCGCGACAAACTGGTCAACGGCGAGCTGGACATGGCGCATGCGCTCTACGGCATGATTTATGGCGTGCACCTCGGCGTGGCCGGCCCCAAGAAAGACATGGCCGTCTTGATGACCCTGAACAACAACGGCCAGGCGATCACGCTGTCCAAGAGGCTGGCCGACAAGGGCGCGGTCGACGGCGCGACGCTTGCCAAGCTGATGGCGACCGACAAGCGTGAGTACACCTTTGCCCAGACCTTCCCTACCGGCACCCACGCGATGTGGTTGTACTACTGGATGGCCGCGCATGGCATCAACCCGCTCAAGGACGCCAAGGTCATCACCGTGCCGCCGCCGCAGATGGTGGCGAATATGCGGGTCGGCAATATGGACGGCTATTGCGTCGGCGAGCCCTGGAACCACCGCGCCATCGTCGACGGCATCGGCATTACCGCCGTCACCTCGCAAGACATCTGGAAAGACCATCCCGAGAAGGTGCTGGCCAGCAGCGGCGACTTCGTTAAGCAGTACCCGAATACTGCGCGTGCCGTCATCATGGCCGTGCTGGAGGCCGGCCGCTGGATAGACGCCGGCCTGCAAAACAAGCTCAAGATGGCCGACACCATCGCCGAGAAGGCCTATGTCAACACCGGCGTCGACGCGATCAATCAGCGCATTCTGGGGCGCTACCAAAACGGCTTAGGAAGGACATGGGACGACCCCAACTACATGAAGTTTTTCAACGACGGGCAGGTCAACTTCCCCTATTTGAGCGACGGCATGTGGTTCCTGACCCAGCACAAGCGTTGGGGCTTGCTGAAAGACCACCCGGACTATCTGGCGGTCGCCAAGCAGATCAACCAGATCGATCTGTACAAGCAAGCGGCCAGCGCGCTCAAGGTCAATGTGCCCAAAGACGCCATGCGCAGCAGCAAGCTGATCGACGGCGTGGTCTGGGACGGGCGCGAGCCGGCCAAATATGCCGACGCCTTCAAAGTCAAAGCCTGAGGAGCAAGCCATCATGGTCAGTGCCGTCTTCCATTCGCCGCGTGACGTCAGCATCGAGCTGGTCAAGCCGCCTGTATCTCCCCCGCAGAAAGTGAAAGCTAAACCGCAAACCGCGCGGATGCCGATCGACTGGCGCGGCGTCTGGCTGCGCGTGCTGCCGCCAGTGCTGGGTCTGGCCTTGTTGATCGGCATCTGGGCGCTGGCGACCCAGAAAGGCGGGCCCTTTCCAAGCCCGTCGGCCACCTTCGATGCCGCCGTCAAACTGTTCGCCGACCCCTTCCGCAGCAACGGTCCGAACGACCAAGGCATAGGTTGGAACATCCTGGCCTCGCTGCAACGGGTCGCGCTGGGCTTTGGCCTGGCGGCGCTGGTCGGTATTCCGCTGGGCTTTGTGATCGGCAGGTTCGAGTTCGCCAGCCGCATGATCTCGCCGCTGATCAGCCTGCTCAAGCCAGTCTCGCCGCTGGCCTGGTTGCCGATTGGCTTGTTGGTGTTCAAGAGCGCCAATCCGGCGGCGATCTGGACCATCTTTATCTGCTCGATCTGGCCCATGGTGGTCAACACAGCGGTCGGCGTGCAGCGCGTGCCCGAGGACTATCTGAACGTGGCGCGGGTTTTGAAGCTATCTGAATGGAAAGTTATCACCCGCATCCTCTTGCCGGCCGTGCTGCCTTACATCTTGACCGGCGTGCGCCTGTCGGTCGGCACCGCCTGGCTGGTGATCGTGGCGGCCGAGATGCTGACCGGCGGTGTCGGCATCGGTTTCTGGGTCTGGGATGAGTGGAACAACCTCAATGTCGCCCACATCATCATCGCGATCTTCGTCATCGGCATCGTCGGGCTGGCGCTGGAATGGATCTTGATGGCCGTGGCCAAACGCTTCTCTTTCGAGGACTGATGTGATGAGTACTCTTGTGAACAAAGCGAAAAGCTTCATCGAAGTGCAGGCGGCCGAGATGGTCTTCAACACCCGCAAGGGTAGCTTCCATGCCCTCAGCAAGATTGACTTGCAGGTGCAGCGCGGCGAGTTCATCACGCTGATTGGCCATTCGGGCTGCGGCAAGTCGACGCTGCTGAATCTGATCGCCGGCCTGCTGCGGCCCAGCAGCGGCGTGCTGCTGTGCGATAACCGCGAGATCACCGAGCCCGGGCCCGAGCGCGCAGTGGTGTTCCAGAACCATTCGCTCTTGCCGTGGCTGTCGTGCTTCGAGAACGTCTATCTGGGTGTCGAATCGGTGTTCGAGCGGGCCGAGTCCAAGGCCAAGCTGATCGAGCGCACCGAGGCCGCGCTGGCGCTGGTCGGCATGAGTCACGCGACACACAAACGCCCGCATGAGATCTCCGGCGGCATGAAGCAGCGCATAGGCATTGCTCGCGCGCTGGCCATGCAACCCAAGGTCCTCTTGATGGATGAGCCCTTCGGCGCGCTCGATGCGCTGACCCGCGCACATCTGCAAGATGAGCTGCTGAAGATCGTCGCCGCGACGCAAAGCACGGTGGTGATGGTCACGCATGACGTCGACGAGGCGGTGCTTTTGAGTGACCGCATCGTGATGATGAGCAATGGGCCGGCCGCAACGATAGGCGAGATCCTCAGCGTTGACCTGCCAAGGCCGCGCAGCCGTGTCGAGTTGTCGGAGAGCGCCGCGTACACCGCGGCCCGCAAGGCGGTGATCGACTTTCTCTACACCCGCCACGCCAAGGAAGCCCGTAGCGAGGTGGCAGCATGAACGCGTCGAGCAAGTTCTTGGGGCCTAAACAGAAACTGGTCTTGATCGGTAACGGCATGGCCGGCGTGCGCACGCTCGAAGAGCTGCTCAAGATGGCGCCGGATCTCTACGACATCACCGTCTTCGGTGCCGAGCCGCACCCGAACTACAACCGCATCCTGCTGAGCCCGGTACTGGCCGGCGAGCAGACGATTGAGGAGATCATCCTCAATCCGCTGGATTGGTATGCAGACAACAACATCACCCTGCACTTGAGCAAGACGGTCACGCAGATCGACCGGATTCGTCGCAAGGTCATCGCCTCAGATGGCACCGAGGCCGATTACGACCGCCTGCTGATCGCCACCGGCTCCGTGCCTTTCATCCTGCCCATTCCCGGCAAGGATCTGGACGGCGTAATCGCCTATCGCGACATCGCCGATACCAACGAGATGATCGACGCTGCGACCAAATACCAGCACGCAGTCGTGATCGGCGGCGGCCTGCTGGGCCTGGAGGCCGCTAACGGCTTGATGCTGCGGGGCATGCAGGTGACTGTCGTGCATATCGGCGATTGGCTGATGGAGCGTCAGCTCGATGATGTGGCCGGTGACCTGCTGCGCAAATCGCTGCAGGCACGCGGCCTGAAGTTCAAACTCGGCGCGCAGACGCAGGCCTTGATAGGAGGCAAAGACGGCCGCGCTGACGGGGAGGACACGACCCGAGGTCGTGTACGGGCCGTCCAGTTCAAAGACGGCAGCGAAATCCCAGCCGACTTGGTCGTGATGGCCGCCGGCATCCGCCCCAATACGGCCTTGGCCGAAAGTGCCGGCATCCACTGCAGCCGTGGCATCGTCGTCAGCGACACGCTGCAGACCACCACCGACCCGCGCATCTACTCGGTCGGCGAATGCGCCGCGCATCGCGGCATCGCTTACGGTCTGGTGGCGCCGCTGTTCGAGCAGGGCAAGGTTTGCGCCACACACCTGGCGCAGTTCGGCATCGGCCGCTACACCGGCAGCTCGGTGTCGACGAAGCTGAAAGTGACCGGCATCGACTTGTTCTCGGCCGGCGACTTTACCGGAGGCGAAGGCTTCGAAGAAATCGTGATGAGCGACCCCTTTGCCGGTGTCTACAAAAAGCTCGTGATCAAGAACGACCAACTGGTGGGCGCCTGTTTGTACGGCGACACGGTCGATGGGTCTTGGTATTTCAAGTTACTGCGCGAGGGCCGCAAGGTGGCCGATATCCGCGACAAGCTGATGTTCGGCGAATCCAATATCGGTGACGTCGGCCATCAAGGTCACAACAAGGCAGCCGCCATGGCGGACAGCGACGAAGTCTGCGGTTGCAACGGCGTCAGCAAGGGCACGATTTGCAAGGCGATCAAGGACAAGGGCCTGTTCACGCTGGACGAAGTGCGCAAGCACACCAAGGCGAGTGCGTCCTGCGGCAGTTGCACCGGTCTGGTCGAGCAGCTGCTGATGTTCACCGCCGGGGGAGACTATTCGGCCACACCGAAGAAGAAGGCGGTTTGCGCCTGTACCGATCTCAGCCATCAGGATGTCCGCGACGCCATCGACAAGCAGCATCTGATCAGCCTGGATAGCGTTTACACAGCCTTGAGCTGGAAGACGCCCAATGGTTGCCCGACCTGCCGCCCGGCCCTGAACTACTACCTGATCTCCAGCTGGCCCAAGGAAGCGCAGGACGATCCGCAAAGCCGCGCCATCAATGAACGAGCCCACGCCAATATCCAGAAGGACGGCACCTACTCGGTGATCCCGCGTATGTGGGGCGGCGAGACCAACAGCTCCGAGCTGCGCCGCATTGCCGACGCGGTGGACAAGTACAAGATCCCGACGGTCAAGGTCACCGGCGGCCAGCGCATCGACTTGCTGGGCGTGAAGAAGGAAGACCTGGTCGGCGTCTGGAAGGACATTGGCATGCCCTCGGGCCATGCTTACGCCAAGGCGCTGCGCACGGTCAAAACCTGCGTTGGCTCCGAGTGGTGCCGCATGGGCACGCAGGACAGCACTCAGATGGGCAAGGACCTGGAGCGCGCTTTCGTGGGCATGTATGCGCCGCACAAGGTCAAGTTCGCGGTGTCGGGCTGCCCGCGCAACTGCGCCGAAGCCGGCATCAAGGACGTCGGCATCATCGGCGTCGACAGCGGCTGGGAGATGTATGTGGCGGGCAATGGCGGCATCAAGACCGAGGTCGCGCATTTCTTCACCAAGCTCAAGACCGCCGAGGAAGTGCTGGAGTACACCGGCGCCTTCATGCAGCTCTACCGCACCGAGGGCTGGTATCTGGAGCGCACCGTGCATTACGTTGCGCGGGTCGGCCTGGACTATGTGAAGCAGAAGATTCTGGATGATGTTGAGGGTCGGCGGGCGCTGTGGGCGCAGCTGCAATTCGCGCTTGCAGGTGAGCCCGATCCTTGGTTCGAGTTCGATAAAGCCAAGGTCGATCTGCGTCAGTTTGAAGCGTTGTGAGAGGGAGATCAGCAATGAAGGAATGGAAAAACATCTGCGCTTTGACCGACATCCCGGTGCTGGGCTCGCGCCGCGTGCAGCGCAGCCAAGGCCCGCAAGTCGCCTTGTTTCGCACGGCCGATGATGCGGTGTTCGCGCTGCTGGATCGCTGCCCCCACAAGGGCGGGCCACTCAGCCAAGGGATCGTGTTCGGCAACAAAGTGGCTTGCCCGCTGCATAACTGGACCATCGCCCTGGACAACGGTCAGGCGCATGCGCCCGACGAGGGCTGCACGGCCAAGTTCAGCGTTAAGGTGGAGGCGGGTCAGGTGATGCTTTGCGAAGGCGAGCTGGCCAGCATAGGCCTGGAATTTGAGCCGATCAAAGCCGGACCCTGCACGCGCAGCTGCTGAACTCAGTATGGATACGCGTTCGACCTGTCCCTATTGCGGCGTGGGCTGCGGACGCGCGCCTTGGCGCGGTCCGCGAAGCGGTGTCATGGGGCTCCCCCCTGCCCCCCTCCGAGAGGGGGGAGTTGCTTCCGGGAGTCGTCATGCTTGAGACCAAATCTACTTGCCCATATTGCGGTGTTGGCTGCGGCATCATTATCGAGAGCGAGGCCGGCGCCATCACCGGCGTGCGGGGCGACCCGGAGCATCCGGCCAACTTTGGCCGCCTGTGCAGCAAGGGCTCCACCCTGCACCTGACTGCTGCGCCAGTGGTGCTGCAAACCCGGCGCTTGCTGCAGCCGATGCTGCGGGCGGAGCGGACGGCACCCATGAAGGCGAGCAGCTGGGATGCCGTCAACCAGCATGTGGCCGACAAACTGGCCGCCGTCATTGGCGAGCACGGACCCGACTCGGTCGGCTTCTACATCTCCGGCCAGTTGCTGACCGAGGACTATCACGCCTTCAACAAGCTCGCCCGCGCGCTGGTCGGTACCAACAACATCGACAGCAACTCGCGTCTGTGCATGAGTTCGGCCGTGGTCGGCTACAAGCAAAGCTTGGGCGTCGACGCGCCGCCGGCCTGCTATGAAGATTTGGATCATGCCGACTGCGTCTTCATCAGCGGCGCCAACCCGGCCTGGGCGCACCCGATTCTGTTTCGCCGGCTGGAGGCTGCCAAAGCCTCGCGCCCGGCGATGAAGGTCATCGTCGTCGACCCGCGCCGCACCGAAAGTGCCGAGTTCGCCGACCTGCATCTGCAGATCCTGCCCGGCACCGATGTGGCGCTGTGCCTGGGTCTGCTGCATGCCTGCATCTGGGACGGCCTGCTGGCTCAGCCTTTTATCGATGCGCATACGACTGGCTTTGCCGAGCTCAAGGCGCTGGCGCGCGACATGACGCCGGCGCAAGCCGCGCGCATCTGCGGCATCAAGGAAGTGGAGCTGCTGCAAGCCGCGCGCTGGTTTGCCCAGTCGCCCGCCACCTTGTCGCTCTATTGCCAAGGCCTCAACCAAAGCAGCAGCGGCACGGCCAAGAACACCGCCTTGATCAATCTGCATCTGGCTACCGGCCAGATCGGTCGGCCCGGTGCCGGACCTTTTTCGCTAACGGGTCAACCCAATGCCATGGGTGGGCGCGAGGTCGGCGGCATGGCGACGCTCTTGCCCGGACATCGTGACCCCAATGACGCCGCACACCGCGCCGAGATCGCCGCCCTGTGGGGTGTGGACGCCTTGCCGAGCAGGCCTGGCAAGACGGCGGTCGAATTGTTCGAGGCGGCCGCGCGTGGCGAGGTGAAGGTCTTGTGGATAGCCTGCACCAACCCGGCGCAGTCGCTGCCCGACCAAGCGCTGGTGCGGCGCGCGCTGGAGCGCTGCGAGTTGGTGATCTTGCAAGAATGCTTTGCCGGCACGGCGACAGCCGCCTACGCAGACGTGATTTTGCCGGCCGCCACTTGGGGCGAGAAGGACGGTAGCGTCACCAACAGCGAGCGCCGCATCAGCCGCGTGCGCGCCGCGATTGCCCCCCCGGGTGAGGCGAGGTCAGACTGGCAAATCGTGCGCGATGTGGCGCGCTTGTTGGAGCCTGTGCTGAGACCTGGCCGCGCGAGTCTGTTTGATTTCGAACGCAGCGAGGCGCTGTGGCTGGAGCATCGCGAAGCGACCCGTGGCCGCGACCTCGACATCAGCGGCCTCAGCTATGCCTTGCTGGACCGCGACGGCCCGCAGCAATGGCCGTTTCCAGAAGGCGCGCTGAAGGGCCGCGCGCGGCTCTATGAAGATGGCCGTTTTGCCGCGCCCGACGGCCGCGCGCGCTTTATTGCCAAGCCCTACCAAGCCTGCGCAGAGCAGGTCGACGCACGCTTTCCTTTGGGCTTGACCACCAGCCGCATGCGCGATCAATGGCATGGCATGAGCCGCAGCGGCGTGGTCAGCCGCTTGTTCGGTCACAGCGGCGCACCGGTTTTGCGTATGAACCCGCAGGACATGCCGCGCCGAGGGCTCAAGGACGGCGATCTGGTGCGGGTGCGTTCACGGCGTGGCGAGATCACCCTACTCCTGCTGGGTGACGCCGACGTCGGCGCGGCGCAAGCCGATCTGGCCATGCATTGGGGCCAGGAATTTGTCTCCGGTCGTGGTGGCCAGGGCCAGCCCTTGCTGGGCGCCAACGCCCTGACACAGCCAGCGTTTTGCCCCGATTCCAAACAGCCCGAATTGAAATTCACGGCGGTGGATATCAAACGCCTGGATTTGCCCTGGCGCCTGAGCGCGGCGGTCTGGGTGGCGCCGGCCGAAGCGGCTGCATTGGGTCTGGCCCTGCAGGGTTTGATGGCCGAATTTGACTATGCCTGTTGCGTGCCGGTCCCGGCTCAAGCCGGCAAAGAGGGCTGGTCTTTCGAAGCCGCGCATGCGACCGCGCCTGCGCCGGAACTGATCGCAAGGATGGCTGCACTGCTGAAGCTGCAGGGCGCCAAGCTGCTGCGTTATGCAGACGCACAGCGCGGCCGCACGCGCCTGCTCTTGCTCGACGGCGTGGGCGCCGAGGCTCGCTTGCAGGCGCTGCTGCGTGTGGGCGAGGTGGATGAACGGGGTGGAGGCGCCTGGCTGAACCAGCTCTGGCGAGACGCCGCTTTGGTGGCGCCCTATGGCCGCAGCTTGCTGGCGCCCGAGGCCGGTGCGCCGCAAGACCTGGCCCCGCGCAGTCCGCAGGTGTGCAATTGCTTTGATGTCTCCGAGGCGAGCATTCGCGCTCAGTTGAGTGCCAGTGGTGGTGCCGGTACGCCCGCGGAGCGACTGCAGTCCTTGCAGGCCAAGCTGCGCTGCGGCACCCAATGCGGCTCCTGTTTGCCGGCGCTGCGGCGCTTGGTCGATGCTCCCATGCCCCAAATCAAGGAAGAGGTGGCCTGATGATGAACAAACTCCCCCATGCAGTCAGTCTGGTCGGCGCCGGCCCCGGCGACCCCGAGCTCTTGACTATCAGGGCCTATCAGCGCATCCAGGCCGCCGATGTGATCCTCAGCGACGATCTGGTCGACCCGCGCGTGCTGGCGCTGGCCAATCCAGCGGCACGCATCTTGTATGTGGGCAAACGCGGCGGCTGCGTCTCCACCGAGCAGCGCTTCATCCATGACTTGATGATTCGCGAAGCCCGCAGCGGTGCCCGCGTCGTGCGTCTGAAGGGCGGCGACCCCTTTATGTTCGGGCGTGGCGCCGAGGAAGTTGACGCGCTGCGCGAAGTCGGCATCGCGGTCGAGGTGGTCAGCGGCCTGACCTCAGGCATCGCCGCGCCCGCCAGCATCGGCATTCCGGTCACCGATCGGCGCCACGCACCCGGTGTTGCCTTCGTCACCGGCCACAGCCGCGACGGTGCGCGCGCCGGCGATGGCCCCGACTGGGCGGCGCTGGCGCGCAGCCGGCTGACCCTGGTGATCTATATGGGCCTCAGCCAGGCCGAACACATCGTGCAAGCCTTGATTGCTGGCGGCTTGGCTGCCGACACGCCGGCCGCTGCGATCTCGGCCGCCCACACAGCGCAGCAGCGCCAACAGGTCTGCCTCCTGGCCGAGTTGCCGGCAATGCTGATGCGCGAGCAATTGCCCAGTCCGGCGATTCTGGTGGTGGGCCAGGTGGTGCGGCAGGCACAGGCTTGGGCTGATCTGCAGCTGAACCTGCAGTCATCTGCGCCGCGCACAACGCAGCAGACGCAGCTGTCCGCGCAAGCGAGGCTGAGACGGGCTTGAGTCTCTGCGCTCGTCGGCCCCGCCGTTACAGTCAAGTTCCACTGGAGCTGACATGTTGAAAACCGAGAAAGAAAAAATGCTGGCCGGCGAGCTCTACAGCGGTGCCGACCTGCAGCTGGTGGGCGAGCGCCTGCGCGCCCGCGAGCTGTGCCGGGCTATTGCCGAGCTGTCGCCGCAGGCCCCTGAAGCTGAGCGCTCTGACTTGCTCAAGCAGCTGTTCGGCGCCGCCACCGACGCCTACATCACGCCGCCCTTCTTCTGCGACTATGGCCGCAATATCGAACTGGGCAAGGGCGTCTATTTCAACTTCAACTGTGTGCTGCTCGACGTCGCCAAGATCAGCATCGGCAACCATGTGCTGTTCGGCCCGGCGGTGCAAATCTATACCGCCAGCCATCCAATGGACGCGGCCGAGCGCCGTAGCGGCTTGGAGTTCGCCAAGCCCATCGCGATAGGCAACGATGTCTGGTTGGGTGGCGGCGTGATCGTCTGCCCCGGCGTCACGATAGGCGCCGGCTCGGTGATAGGCGCCGGCAGTGTGGTGCTGCGCGACATCCCGGCCGGGGTCTTCGCGGCCGGCAATCCTTGCCGGGTGATTCGCACGCTTTAGCCTGAGCTGGCCTTGAGCTGTTAGGCTGGCGGCCCTTGCCCGCTTTTAATCGCCCACACACATGAGCTTTTTGGCCATCGACATCGGTAACACTCGCCTCAAATGGGCGCTCTATGCTTCACCGCAGCCCGGCGCTGTGCTGCTTGCTCATGGTGCGGTGTTTCTGGAGACGATAGAGACCCTGGCCGACAGCGACTGGCGCGGCCTGCCGGCGCCGCACAGCGTGCTGGGCTGTAATGTGGCCGGTGACGCGGTGCGCCGGCGGGTCGAGGAACAGTTGGAGCTGTGGGATCAGGAGCCGCGTTGGGTGGTGTCGAGCGCGCACGCGGGCGGTGTCAGCAATGGCTACGACCACCCCGGTCGGCTTGGCGTTGACCGCTTCGTGGCGCTGATCGGCGCACGCTCCCATATGTTGCAGCGGGCTGTTGCGCCGGCGGGGCCGAGTGCGGCGCTGGTGGTGATGATTGGCACCGCAGTCACCGTGGACGCGCTGGATGCCGAAGGGCGTTTCTTGGGCGGCATGATCATGCCCGGCCACGGCATCATGTTGCGCGCGTTGGAAGGCGGCACCGCCGGCCTGCGCGTGCCCACCGGCGAGGTACGCGACTTCCCCACTAACACCTCAGATGCGCTGACCAGTGGCGGCACTTTTGCCATCACCGGCGCGATCGAGCGCATGCACAGGCATCTGGCGAAAAAAGTCGGCAGCTCGCCGCTAACGCTGATGACCGGCGGCGCCGCCTGGAAGGTCGCGCCG
Organism: Roseateles albus; assembly: GCF_028595345.1. Taxonomy (NCBI): domain Bacteria; kingdom Pseudomonadati; phylum Pseudomonadota; class Betaproteobacteria; order Burkholderiales; family Sphaerotilaceae; genus Roseateles; species Roseateles albus. Next base: position 57,978 of record NZ_JAQQXT010000017.1, read on the forward strand.
ACGCTGGAAATCGAGCATGAGTTGATCGACTCCTTGATCTTCGACGGCATGCTGGCGTTGCAGTCGCACCGGCTGGCGCTTTAGTGGGCCGGCTTCGATCGTGTACTTGCGCGCTGTTGATGCGTTTTATGCCTGGCTAAAGTGGCTCATCGACAGGCCCGGCGGGCCCAATGCCCTCTGAAATGGCCAAATTCATCGGTCTACTTGTCTGCCTTCAAGTGCGCCGCACTACGCGGGTTGACGCGCCCTGGTCGGATCTGGCCGCCGAGAAAGTGCAGCATAGTCGGGTAGTTTGGTGCGAATCGGGGCACTCGCCTCACGGCTGTGGTGGCGCCAATCAGGACGGCGTTTTTTGCGCGCTTGAGTGGTGCAGCCTGGGCGCCTGAACCCCCGGGCGAGGTCATAGCGTGCGCGCATGCTGGGTTTGTTGCGCCACCGAGTCCCGACTGTGTTTTGCCGAGCTATCTGTGCGGTATCCGAATTAGGGAGGGACGACGGCGGCCTTCTGGGTAAACATGGAGCTCCGGCCTGTCTGCGCCGACGTCACGGACCAACCCAGGAAATGCCATGCCAAACAATGTTGCCGTACAAGCAAGTCATTCGCCCGCTCCACAGGAGCCTCCATTCGTGCCATGGTCCCAGAGCGGCTTTCCGCCCTATGGCGCCATTTCGCGGCACTACCGTATCGTCACCGACCATACCTTGGTGCCGGCCTATTTCAAGGTGGACGGGGCTGCTGCCAATGCGGCGCAGTGGCAGGGTTTTATCGATACGAATATGCGGGACATGAGTGACTTTCTGTGGCCCGAGTACGACCGCGCGCGAGGCGCCTGGGTCGGCGCTGCAATCGCCCAGATGGAATCGCTGACGCGTGCCGACCTTGATTTGATGGTCCAGTTGCGCGCGTTTCTTCCACGCGAGGCCGCGGTAGAAGTCATACCTGGCGGTGAGCCTGTCGGTCTTGCGCGCAGTCATCTGGATCTGTTCAAGGCCGAGGATGAATCGGCCAAGCCGACCTTGGCTGTCTATTTGCCCATGTTGAGTACTGATTTGCAGGCTCTAGTGACTTCGGCCGTTGGCGCCGAACTCGAAGGCTTTCCGCGCGCACACATTGCCTTCAAGCAGCGTTTTCAGCGCCCTCGACCCTATCAAATGAGTTTTTTGCTGGACCCGCCCGGAGCAACTTACGCCTATCAATTCGCCAGTTCGGCGGTGACGCCCTCGATGGTCAGCGGGCACTGTTTTTCGGGCATCCTGGCACGCGCCGGGGCCCTGGTCGCCAAGTTGGAGGAGCTTGAGGTGAGCCTGCATGCAGTGGCCTCCATGCAGCAATACATGGTCGATATCGGAGACCGCAGGGTGTTTGCGGGCGTGCACTATCCGAGCGACAACCTGGGATCTTGGTTTCTTTCGCTGCGGCTATGCAAGCATTTGTTCGGCGGCGCCGGGCAAGTGGCCAAGGACTTGATCTGGCAGGCCATCAGCGAGCGCAGCATTGTTTTCAAAGCGATGAACGCCGCAGTGCAAGCCTCGGCGCGAAGCCCGTTTGCCGAACCGATGCGACGCCTTAGAGTCGAAGCGGCTCTGCCCGTGACGTGATGAGGCAGGTGCCTTGCTGCCACTGTTCGGCGCATCAAACCGCGCCCTTGACGCCATGGCGTCGGTGCGAATCCTCGGGATAGCACTCGGCATCCCTGCGGTTTACGCACAGCTGAAGTGGCTCAGCCGTGGGGCCGGTGGACCTCATTGCCCACTGAAGGGCCAATTTCATCGGTCTTCTTGAGTGCCTCCTGGTGCGCAGCACGATAATGGCCGCTCAGCGAGCGAAGCCTAGGCTGGTAGCCCCGCCTGCCGCAAGGCGGCCAAAAGTCGTTCATGGTGCGGGCTTTGAAGCGGATACCAAAGGCCGAATTCCGAGACCTTGAAGTCGGGCTCTCTTTGCAAGAAGCTGGCGCCGCAGGCGCGCGCACCGTCAAGATCGCCGGCCAGGGCGCGAGCCGCAATCAGCAGTCTCGCTGCAGCTCTGTAGCGGGGGTTCAGTCGGAGCGCTTTGTCCAGCCACAGCACGGCTTCGTCGTACTTTTCGCTCACCATGCAGGCCAGACCATGGGTGGTGCAAAAAGTAAACGCGAAGGGGTCAAATGGACTCAGATCCAGGGCGTTGAGAACCCGCTCAATAGCCTCAGCGCCGCGCCCGAGATAGGCCAAGGTCGTGGCGCTGCGCGCCCATGCAACCGCGCTGTTCGGATTGATGCTCAGCGCTTGTTCGAACATGTCGAGCGCCACGCTGAAGCGCTTGAACAAAAAAGACATGGTGTGGCCCGCAATCGCGAGCGCCCAAGCATCCCTGGGGTCGAGTTCGATGGCGCGGTAGGCGTGGTACTGCGCCATTTCGCGGTCCGTTTGCGCCTGCAGAGATCGACCCTCGCCAATGCGCATGCTCAGCCACCACGATAGATTGGCATGGGCCTGTGCAAACTGCGGATCTAGCGCAACCGCTCGTTCGAAGCAAGGGCCTGCGTCTTCGAAAGCGCGCTCGCCCTCGCTGTACATCAGGTGCAGACCCTTGAGCATTGAGTCGTAGGAGTCCAACTTGCCCGTTGGTCTGGAGCGAACATCGTTGAGTTCCACCGAACGGATGCAGGGGTCTATGGCCGCCGTGATCTTGCTGGAAATGCGCGCTTGCAACTTGAATAGCTCATCTTGCTGGCCCTCAAAGCGCTCTGCCCAGAGCACTTGACCGAGCTGGCAGTCGGACAGCTCCGCTCCAATGCGCAAACGATGGCCCTGCCTGCGTACCGTGCCGTCAAGCAAATACCGCACGCCCAGTTCTTGGGCAATGTCGACGAGCCGTTTTGTCTGAGAGCGCAAGTGCAGGGTGGAGCCTCGTGAGATCACGAAAAAGTGCCTGTTCAGAGCCAGGTTGGTGATGATCTCTTCGGTGATGCCATCGCCGAAATACCTCTCCGCGTGGCCGCCGTCAGATTCGAAGGGCAGTACCGCGATGCGGGGCTGCTTGCTTGCAGAAGGCGGGTGCAGTTCGTCTATGCCTGGGTGTGATGGCGAGGCGCTGGAGGGAGATGTCGATCTGGAGTCAGGATCAGCGCCGCTACTTTCACAAGCCAGCGTGAATCGATAACCCCTGCCGGCTACGGTACATACCGAGTCTCGCCCCAATACGCGGCGGATGGCAGATATCTGCACCGAGAGGTTGTTGTCCTCCACAACTAAATTGCCCCAGCCCAGCTCCATCAATTCGGCCTTGGAAACCACTCGATGGCGTCTATCGATCAGCGCAGAAAGGACGTCAAACGCGCGGGCGCCGAGCGTAAGCGTCTGCCCGCCTTCACGCAGTACCCGCTCTTGGGGCCTCAACTCAAAACTGCCGAATCGGATGTTGGGATCCACACATGTCCTTCTGTAGAACGCCACAGCCACCCAATTAATCGGCGACCACGCGCATTAAACGCGTAAGAGCCGCGTGAGGCCTGGTAGCCAAGGAGCATGACATCCAAGTCACAAGTTAGGGGGAGGCGTCGACAAATTAGGAAAATTTAGCAAAGTTTAAGCCCGTCTGATTGTCGCCTTGAAACGGTTCGGTCAGAGTTGAACTTGTGTTAGCAATCAATCAGGGCGGCGTTCTCATGTTGAAGACAAGCGACATAAAGGCAGAGGTCGGCCAAGTCGCAAGAATCCTTGGCGGCTTGCCGCAACCGTTGATGGTCTTGCAAGACGATGGCAGTTTGGTCTATGTCAATCCCCGGGCCGAGCAGGTGTTCGACGGCAGGCATGCTTGGCAACTCAATGGGCGATTGATGCATCTGGGCCAATTGGACGCGCAGACCCTGGTTTGCTTGCTGGGACGAGCATTGTGTGGCCCTGTCGATGTGGCGCTTTGGTTCAGCCCTGGCTTGATGACCGGCTGGCTGCATTTGGCGAAGTTGGGATCAGAACTCGCGCAAGCCGGCGAATGGGGGCCAGACAATCTCCTGCTGACCTTGCACATCGATCAGCCCCAACTGAGCCAAAGCGCCCGCTTGGAGGCGCTTTGCCACCAATACCGGATCAGCAATACCGAGCGCTATGTGCTCATGCTCTTGGCAGACGGCCAGGTGGTGGATTCGGTCGCTCGCCAGCTTGACATTCAAGTCAGTACCCTGCGCACGCATGTGCGTCATTTGCTGGAAAAAACCCACGCAACATCGCTGATGCAATTGCTGTGCTGGCTTGGAAGTGCCGCCGCAGCGCCGCGCTGACGGGGGCGCGACCCTAGCCGGATCTGGTCTGGCCCGGTGCGCCACGATGGGCGCGTTCTGTCGGGACTGGCGCGCAATGCGCAGCGATTTAGCAACTTTTTGGAGAGCTTTATCCCTGCGTTGACTACGCTTGTTTTGGGTCTGACAGAAGCACTGTGTGCAAGCGCAGCGTTCTGTAGGGCCGACTCGTCAATCCACAGGAGAATGTCATGAACAAGCTGTCAAATTACCCCGCACGCATATTGCTGGGACTTGCATTGCCCTTAGTTTCCTCGCTGGCTCTGGCGCAGACCGCAACGCCAGCGGATTTGGGCCGGGTCGACGTGAGCGGCGCCGCCCATACACCCTTGGTGAAGTTCAATGTCAGCCAAGTTTGCCCAGGCATCGCGGCTGAACTGCAAGAGTCATTGCAAGGAATGGCATGGCGGTACGGTGACTTGCCTGCAACTCGTATTGATTTCAAGATCGCCGGCAATCAGATCAGCGAAGTCAAGGCGCCGTTTGGCGACATTGATGCATCGAAGCCGGTCAAAAAAGCTGTGAGGCGCTTGCACTGCGAGGGTACGCCCGGCGTGGTCGAAAAATATGCCTTTATCCTCCAGTTTGTCGAGGACGATATAGGCAGGTCCGAAACCGCAATGACTCAGCAAGGGCAGGGAAGAATTGCTGCCGTGACCTTGATCGGTCGGTGAGTCCTTGTTTCGCGGGCGCAAGCCCGCCCGCGAGCGTCATCCCCTTTGCAGCAAACCGCATGGATGGATCGATTCCTTGGTCCTGGGGGGACTATTCGCGCTCGATGCGGCGCAGCTCTTGCTTTAGCGCCGCCAACTCCTCATGCACGCTGCGCAGCTGTGCGTGCATATCTCTGAGGATGTCTTGCTCCATGCGGCGCTCCGAGCTTTCGACCCAGAAAGACGCGATCGCTGCCGTCACCAGCGACAGCACTGCATAACCCAGCAACACGACAAAGACCGAGAAAATCTTGGCAGCCGGCGTGGTCGGCACGATGTCGCCATAACCCACTGTTGCGGCGGTCGTAAAGGCCAGCCAAAGCCCATCGCCGAGGCTGTGTACGCGCGGCTCCAAGGCCCAGAAACCGACGCCGCAAAAAAACAGCACCAGCATCGCCAGCGCCAGCAAATAGCCCAGCCCCCCGCGCGTGACCCAGAATTTGATCGCCCAGGCCATATGCACCAGGGTCAGCATGGCGACGAATAGGCGCAGGCCCAGTGCCAGCTGCGAATGCACACTGGGCGGCAGGAGCGCGGCAGCGACCAAGCCGACGGCCAGCACCAGATCCATCGCATTGCTCCGCAGGTATTGGCGGGGATGGCTGAGTTGGCTGGCCACCAGGCTCAGTGACAGCACGATCAGCCCGGCCGCGCCCAAATAGATGGCCACGGCCAGCGGCGTCGGCAGGTTCTCAAGCAGCTCGATGTAGAAGGCCGGAATGGTGCATAGCAGGCCAATCAAGACCGGCCAGCGCCAGCGCTTTTCAGTGCGCAGAGCGGCGGCATTCATGGCAGGCGGGCGGGCCAGCCCCCAACTGCGGGTGCTTAGACGGTGAGGCATGGCGCTAGCCTACTTCAAAGTGGTGTGCGACCCTTGACTTGGGACAAGTTCGCGCTTGTCGTCCGCAGCTTCGCAGTTTCGCAGCGCACCCCCCTAGGTTGGCATCGATCATCAAGTTTGTGGAGCGCAAATCCTCCTCGCCTCGGTACAAAGGCCGCTGAATCAAACACCTAGGAGTTGCTATGCATGCACTGAAGACACCGGCAGTTCGCCAAGACCTGAATCCCAAGCGCCTGTGCCTCGCGCTGACTCACGCGGCGGTTTTATTGCTGAGCGGCCCTGCCGCGCAGGCGGCGGTGACGGTGACGGGGCCGTATTGGTTGGTGCCCTGGGACCCGATCGTTTTGGGGCCGGGCGATATTGATTTGACCAATAGTTGGTTGGTCATCGGTTCCGGTGCTGCGGGCAGTTTTTCAGCAACGGCCGGGTCGCAGGTCAAACTGGGTGGTTTGGCGTTGGCGTCAGCCGGGGGCTCGGCGAGCGGCTTGATCGACGGCATAGGCACGCGGGTTGAACTGCATTTCGGCGCCAATCAAGGGCGCTTGGACGTGGGCCACTTTGGATCGGCCGAACTGACGGTCTCGGGTGGGGCGGTCGTAGCCGGCAGGGTCAACAGTGCGGCCTGCGCGCTTGGGGGGTGCTACAACCAGGTCGGCAGCACGGCCGGCTCGACCGGTATCTTGAACATCACCGGTGCGGGCAGCCAGGTCAGCTTGCTGGGCAGCTTCAGCGTCGGCAACATCTACGCCGATAAGGGCTTTGGAGTGCCCGGAGCAGATGTTCATGGCCATGTGAGTATCTTGAACGGCGGCGTGCTGACGACCGATGAGGCATCGCTGGGCAATAGTTATCTCGGCCCAGCTTCGCTGGGCACCGAGCGCAGCTTTGCCGCGGTGAAGATCCAAGGATCAGACTCGCGCTGGCATGTGACGGGCGGCACGGCTGATGGCCGCGAGGCATGGTTCAATATGGCCAACGGCTCGCGCAGCAATGCCGACGTCTCCATGAGCGATGGTGGACGGCTGGACATTGAATCGGTGGCTGGTCGCAATTACGGCATGCGTGTCGGCAATGGCGGCACCGCTACCTTGACGGTCACTGGCAAGGACTCGCAGCTCACGCTGAGCGGTGACGCCGACCGTGGTTTTCTTCATATCGCCGAAGGCGGCGGCGCAGGCGTGCTGAGCATCGAGAACGGCGGCACGCTGAGCAGCACGGCGCGGTGGGTACAAGTGGGCTTGAACGGTGGTGATGGCAAATTCATCGTTACCGGGCCGAAAAGCACGGCAAGTTTTGCCAGTTCGTCCGGCATCACCATCGGGAATGCCGCAACGGGCGACGTGCAGGTCTTGGACGGTGCCACGCTGGCGGCCGGGCAACTCAATATTGCATCCCGCCAAGGCAATGGCAAGCTGCTGCTGACGGGCGCTGGTAGCCAGATCAAGCTCGACGCCGTCGGCATGCACCGGCTGATGGTCGGCGACTGGGGGCAGGGCATCATGGAGGTGTCCGGCGGCGCGCTGCTGGAAGCGAGCGGCAATGCGGTGGCGTGCAAAGGACAGTGGTGCGGCTCCATCATTGGCCAAACGGCCGGCAGTGACGCCAAGTTCACCGTGACCGGCGCGGGCTCGCGCGCCAGCTTTATCAATGACTTGCAGATCGGCAATATCTATGTCTGGGCCCAGGCGTCCGACGGCTGGACCAATGGCACGCCCGGTGGCGTTACACATGCGAGCGTCAGGGTCCTGGATGGCGCCCAGCTTGAATCTGACACTGTCCATGTTGGCGGCTGGATAGGCCAGCCGGCCGCGACGGGGGGCGAGCGCAGCGTTTCTTCGCTGCTGGTAAGCGGCGCCGGCTCCTTATGGCGAGTCAATGGCAGCGAGCAAGACGGCCGCGATGCCTGGGTCGGCACTGGCAGCCATGCCCGTGCCAGCGCCGATTGGCAGATCCTGCAAGGCGGGCAGCTCTTGCTGGACGCGCCGGCCGGACGCAACGCGAGTCTCAATCTCAGTGACGGCGGCGGCCAGACCGATTTATTGATCAGCGACACCGGCTCGGCATTGAACCTGAAGGGGGAAAGGGCCAACATCTCGATTGCCAGCAGTGCTGGAGGCAAGGCGACGTTGACGGTGCAAAACGGGGCGACGGCGAGCCTGCTTGGCCTTGCCGATAGCCATATGCAGATCGGCGGCAATAGCGGGCAAGGTGTGCTGAAGGTCTTGTCGGGTGGGCAGGTCAGCGGTGCGCGTTCCTTGAATGTGGGCGGGCCTGCTGGCGCGGGCGGCGAGCAGGGGCGCGGCGATGTGTTCGTCGACGGCGTAGGTTCGCGCCTGACGCTGATGGATGGTCAATCGACGCTGCGCGTTGGTGAGCGTGGGCTGGGTCAGTTGTCTGTCAGTGGCTGCGGCTTGGTCAGCACGGGCAATATTGAACTCGGCATGGCGCCGGGCAGCCAAGGTACGCTGAACATCAGCGGCGCCGGGTCCAAATTGGAGTTGGCGGCCGTGAACACGCATAGGCTGTACTTGGGCACCGGCTCGGTGACGGTGGCCGCGGGCGGCGAGTTGGATGGCAAGCTCAACGCGAGTGCTTGCAATGGCGGCGTCTGGTGCGCGACGCTGGTCGGCGCCAATGCGGGCGCTAACGCCAGCTTGACGGTGACCGGCGCGGGCTCGAAGGCGAGCTTTCTGGGCCATTTTCAAGTGGGACGGGCCGAGTTGGCGCTGCCGCCGTTTGATGGCTGGACCGAGGGCACGCCGGGCGGTGCCACGGTGGCGACGGTAAGGGTTCTGGACGGCGGGTTGTTGCAGACCGATCATGTCAGCGCCGGGCTAGGAACCTTCAGCCTGGGTGCGACCGGCTCGGAAAGTGCTTTGGTGAATCTGAGCATCAAGGGGAAGGGGTCCACCTGGGCCATCACTGGGGGCGACACGGATGCCTATTTCAACACGCAAGTTTGGAATGCTAAGAATTCCAGCGTCAATCTGAACATCAGCGATGGCGGCAAGATGAAGCTGCTGGCGCCGATGGGTATGGGCGCCTACATGAACTTGTCTGCGATGAATGGTGACACCCAAGTCAATATCAGCGGCAAGGGCTCCAGCCTGGATTTCGTTTCTGATTCCTTTTCATTTTTGGGTCTGGGCAGCTATCAAGGCCGGGCGACGATGACGCTAAGTGACGGGGCTCGTATGACCGGCTTGAATGACTTGACTCTGGGATGGAATCAAGGTCAGGGCAGTTTGACCCTCGACGGCGCGGGCACCGCACTCGAGCTTGGTGCGGATGCTTACATCAGCATTGGGCAAGGGGGTCAGGGGCAAATCAATGTCAATCATGGGGCCAAGATTTTTGATTCCAGTGGGCACGGCGGATTTCTTGATGTGGGCTTCGGCAGAAGCAATGGCCTTGCTCCTGGCTCGGGCAGCGTCAACATTAGCGGCGCCGGCAGCGAGATACATCTGCATTCGCTGTCCTCTATCTCGGCGGATGGCACTGAAGAGGGGTACAACCCCTATGCAAGATTTGGCTACCGAGGTGATGGGCGTCTGAGCATCACCGCCGGAGGCAGTATGGTGTTGCAGGGTGACGCCGTCTCTACAGTGGCAGACCCTAGGCTGACCACTCTGCTGGTGGGCGCCGGCCGAGCGGTTGGTTTGGGCGTGAGCACTGGCATGGCACAGGTGAATGGTGTCAATTCGCGCTTGCAAGTCATAGGCAGCGACGCTCTTATTGCCCTTGGCCAAGGCGAGGGCGGTTTCGGCCAGATGCAGGTCTTGGATCAAGCTCAAGTAGAAACCACGGTTTTGAAGGTCGGCGCTGGTGGCGGCACCGGCAGCCTGCTGGTGGACAAGGCGCAAGTCAATCTGAGTGGGCAATGGACCAGCAGCGACAGCCATGCGGCGCTGGTGGTGGGTGCGGGTGCAGGCTCTAGCGGCCAAGTGCAACTCGCAAATGGCGCTCTGGTGCTGATTTCAAATCCAGGCGCCCAAGGCGCTTCAATGACGCTGGGCGGCAGCAAGCATCAGGATCAGGGCGCGGGCAGTCTGAGCATGGTCAGCGGTTCGCAGATCAAGCTGGAAGCGGCGCCGGGACTGGCGACGGTCAATGTCGGCCGCAGCGGCGTTGGCATCGCCAGCCTTGATGGCGGCAGTAGTCTCGATGTCGGCGACGGGGTCCTCTATATCGGGCGCCTAACCGGCTCGGTCGGGGTGATGACCTTGGCCGGCGGCTCCTCGGTGAAAGCCGGCTACGTGGGCGTGGGCAGCATGCCGGGCGTGGACGGCGGTGTGGGTACTTTGATCGTCAATGACAGCACGCTGAGCACGTCAACGCTGGAGATTGGCGCCAAGGGCTTTGTCGGCGGCAACGGTTTTTTGAACGCGGGCAGCATCGTCAATCGCGGCGTCTTCAGCCCCGGCAATTCGCCCGGCACCTTGACGCTGGGCGGCTCGTTCACCAACCAGGCCGGGGGGCGCTTGGTGCTGGAGGTGCAAGCCAAGGGGACGGGCGGCTTTGACATTGACCAGCTGATCTTCGGCGATGCGGCTGCCATCGATCTGAGCGGGCTGCAGATCAGCTTCAAGTTCTTGGGCAATACCGATCCGAATGCCTTCCAGAGCAGCGGCGGCTTTCAGATCGATAACTTCTTGCACCGCAGCAGCGGCGCAGGGCTCGACGATGCGCTGTTCCAGAAGGTTAGCTTCTCGGCCAGCTCGGATGTCTACCACTTCCAGAGCTTCAGCTTTACGGCGGCCGGCGGCGCAGTATTTGTGGCGCAGGCGGTGCCTGAACCCGGTACTTGGCTGATGCTGCTGGGCGGCCTGGTGTGGATTGGCAGTCTGGCCCGCCGCAGACGGGGCGGGCCGACCAGCAGGCGGCCGCGCAGCGCTTGGTTCAGAGAATAAACCGCGACAAATCCTCGTTCTTCGCCAACTCGCCCAACTTGGCGTCGACCTCGGCTGCGCTCAGTTTGACCGTCTGACCGGCCAGATTGGGCGCATCGAAGCTGATTTCGTCGAGCAGCCGCTCCATCACCGTGGCCAGCCGCCGTGCACCGATGTTCTCGGTGCGCTCGTTGACCTCGAAGGCGATCTCGGCCAGGCGTCGAATGCCGTCTGCGCTCAACTCCAGCGTCACGTTTTCGGTCGCCAGCAGCGCCTGATATTGCTTGACCAGGCTGGCATGGGTGCTGCACAGAATCGCCTCGAAGTCGTCGACCGACAGCGAACTCAGTTCGACCCGGATCGGGAAGCGGCCCTGCAACTCGGGGATCAGATCACTTGGCTTGCTCAAGTGGAATGCGCCAGAGGCGATGAAGAGCATATGGTCGGTCTTGACCATGCCGTATTTGGTGTTGACTGTCGTGCCTTCGACCAGCGGCAGCAGGTCACGCTGCACGCCCTGACGTGAAACCTCAGCGGAGCCAGAGTCCGAGCGCGAGCAGACCTTATCGATCTCGTCGATGAAGACGATGCCCATCTCCTGCGCGCTGTGCAGCGCGGCGGCCTTGATCTCGTCCTCGTTCAGTAGCTTGGCCGCTTCTTCTTCGACCAGATGCTTGATCGCGTCGGCGATCTTCAGCTTGCGAGTCTTTTTCTTGCCCGCGCTCATTTGCGAGAACATGCCCTTGAGCTGCTCGGCCATTTCTTCCATGCCGGGCTGGCCCATGGGGCCGAGGATTTCCATCGTCGGCTTGGCCTCGAGGAGATCGATCTCGATCTCTTTGTCGGCCATCGCGCCTTCGCGCAAGCGCTTGCGCATGATCTGGCGGGCGGTGTTGTCTGCCTCGTTTGTGGTTGAACTGCCGGGCACCAGGATGTCCAGCACGCGGTCCTCAGCGGCGTCTTCGGCTCTCACACGCTGGCGTTTCATCTGCAGCTCGCGTTCCTGCTTGACGGCCATGTCGATCAGGTCACGGATGATGGAGTCAACATCCTTGCCGACATAGCCGACCTCGGTGAACTTGGTTGCTTCGACCTTGATGAAGGGTGCGCCGGCGAGCTTGGCCAGGCGGCGAGCGATCTCGGTCTTGCCGACGCCGGTGGGGCCAATCATCAGGATGTTCTTGGGCGTGATCTCAGCCCGCAGCTTTTCATCGACCTGCTGACGACGCCAGCGGTTGCGCATCGCGATCGCCACCGCGCGTTTGGCCGCGTTTTGGCCGACGATGTGCTGGTCGAGTTCGGAGACGATCTCCTGAGGAGTCATTGAGCTCATTCGAGAATCTCGATGGTGTGGTTCTGATTGGTGTAAATGCACAGATCGCCGGCAATTTCCAGCGATTGCTTGACGATGTCGGCGGCGCTTAACTCGCTGTGCTTGAGCAGCGCACGGGCGGCGGCTTGCGCGTAGGCGCCGCCGGAGCCGATTGCCGCGATGCCCAACTCGGGCTCCAGCACATCGCCGTTGCCGGTGATGATCAAGGAGGCGCTGCGGTCGGCAACGACCAGCATCGCCTCCAAACGGCGCAGCACGCGGTCGGTGCGCCAATCCTTGGTCAACTCGACGGCAGCGCGGGTCAGATGGCCCTGATGTTTTTCAAGCTTGGCTTCGAAGCGTTCGAACAAGGTGAAAGCGTCGGCGGTAGCGCCCGCAAAACCGGCCAGCACCTGGTCGCGGTGCAGCTTGCGTACCTTGCGGGCGCTTGCCTTGACGACGATGGTGCCCAGGGTGACCTGGCCATCGCCGCCAATGGCGACCTGCATGCCGCCATTGGCCGTCGGGCGCCGCACACTGATGATGGTGGTGCCGTGAAAGAGGGGAGATTGTTGGTCCATAGCGGCTCCAGATGAGGCCAATCTGCCCGGGTTCAAGCCAGAACTTCTACAGCTGGCGCACCTTGATCTTGGCATGCTCGTTGATGCCCATGGCGACAAAGAACAGGGCCACCAAACGATGCGCGTCAGTGAAGCTGACGCTGCGGTTCTCGCTGCGGCGGCTCAATACCCAATTGAGCAAGTCGCCGGCGGCCATGAAGTCGAGGCGGATCAACTTCGGGCAATTGATGTTGATCTGGGTCGCCGCGCCCAGTTTGGCGCTCATCAAACTCAAGGTGTCCGAGATGTCGCCGCTGAGTTGGCCATGCAATTCCAGTTCGAGGCTGGTGGGCAGGGGGGGCAACTCGCTGATCTGGGTTTCCATAAAGCGGGTCGAGGGCTGTAGGGACACCGTGTTTGTCGCGGGGCCCATGGTCGACATGCCTGCACTGCTGATACGCACCCGGCAATTGCTGCGCTCCCAGCTCGGCGGTGAAACCTCGTAGGTCACGCAATAGTCGATGGCGACTTCATCGAACTGGTCTGGGCGGTTGACCAGGCGCAGGGCTTCAAGGCGCAGCATCCACAGGGCGGGGTCTGCATCCCGCATGCCGACCGGGGCCATCTCGCTGAGCAGTTGCAAGAACGCGTCTCCGGCCAACCAGCGCATATCGACCTGCTGCAGCGCCCAGCTGCGGAACAAGTCGCGCAAGAGGCCGCAGGCCTCAATGTCCAATTTTTGCAACGGAGCCCAGTCCAGGACCCAGGGCATGGGCATGTTCTGGCAGCGCTTGCTGAGTTGATGGACCGATTCCGCGATCAGGTACTCGGGCGCGGTCCAGCTGACACCTTCGGATGCGCCCATCGGTGCACGTACGGCCCGGGCCGCTTCGGCCGCCAGCTTGGGCATCGAATACCACTGCGGCGCAGACAAGCCGAACAGTCGCGCATAGTCCAGCGCCAAAGCTTCGAACTTGGCTTGTTGGCCGGTGGCGCGGAACAGGTCAAACAAGACCAGCCAAGTCTCACCTTGCAGATTGCGCGGCCCGCCGGGTCGCACCAGGCTGTTCAAGGCGTTCTCGCAAGTCTCGTAGTCGGCATTGGCGAAGGCAATCACGGCCTCGTCGAGCTCTGGATCATGTTGCACCTCGCGCAACTCCGGCATCGCTTGCCCTGCGACCCTGAAGCTGAGCGGCGGCGCGGCTGTATCGGCCTTCACTGACTCCATGGCCTTTTTGGGCGTTTCGGTCGCAGATGCCAGCGTGCCCGAGGAAGTCATCTCCAGCGGCGGCAAATCTTTGATGGCCGGCAAGACGCTGGCCTTGGCATCGGACAGTGGCGACATGCCTGCGCCCATCACAAGGGCGGCCTGCGCTGGCGCTGAGTCCATGCGTTCCATCTCCGCCGCCGAGGCGAATTCGCTCACTCGCGGCGCAGCAGGCTCCGGCGTGGTGGTGGTGGCGAAATGCGCCGGCGTGGTGCTGGTTTCGTAAAACCGTTGGGTATGCGGGACCTGGGGCTCGGTGGTGACATAACCTTCGCCGGCCATTTGCTGCTCGATTTCGTCGATCTTGGCCTTCACGCCTAGATCGATTTTCGAGTTCAGCTCGCTGATTCGTTCAACCTCGTCCAAGCGAGAATTTGATGAGCCCAAGATCGCCAGTTGCTCGGGCGTCAAGCCCTCGCGGCGGATGCGCCGCAGCATATCAAGCTCGCGTTTGCGGACGAAGTCGTTGCGCCGCTTGCGATCCACCATGGCGCGCAACTCGGCCTTGGCCTGATCGCCTTCGGGGTCGTCTTGGCGAGAGTTGATCTCGGCCCATTCGGTGGTCGGATTGGCCACAAAGCGCGCGACCTTGCGGAAAAAACCTTCACCGTCTTTCGGTTCTGTCATGCGCGCGCAACCTGCTTTGGACTTGAACTGGGGCCGCTGACCCGAGGCCGCTCAAGCTGAGCGGCCCGGCATTGCTGATCAGTCTCCGAACATCTTTTGCTTCATCTCGCGGCGCTGCTGCGCTTCGAGTGACAGCGAGGCGGTCGGGCGGGCGATCAAACGGCCCAGGCCGATGGGCTCGCCGGTCTCGTCGCAATAGCCGTACTCGCCATTGTCCAGGCGGGCCAGCGACTGGATGATCTTCTTCAGCAGCTTGCGCTCGCGGTCGCGCGTGCGCAATTCCAGCGCATGCTCTTCTTCGATGGTGGCGCGGTCGGCCGGGTCCGGCACGATGGAGGTGTCTTCACGCAGATGCTCGGTGGTTTCGCCGGCGTTCGACAAAACGCCGTTCTTCAACTCGGTCAGCTTGGTGCGGAAAAACTCGATCTGCTTGGGACCCATGTACTCGGTTTCTGGCATGGCCAGCACTTCGGCATCGGTCAATTCAGCGCCAGTCTTGGACTTCCAGGCGTTGACCAGCTTGGGGTCGGACTTGGCGGCGGTGCGGGGGCTTTCAATCACGGGCGTATTCATCTGTCTGGTGGGCGGCTTCGGGGGGGCGAATCGGTCAGCGAAGCGGCTGTTTCCGGTCGGCGGGGGGCTGTCCTCGATGCTGGCAAGGGCGGGCTGATCGGCGGCCTCGGTCTTGGCCTTGGATGAGGCCTTGCCTGCCTTGATGGCGGGACGAGACTCGGCTCCAGCCTGGGTAGGCTCAAGCTCGGTCGCAACGGCGGGTTTTGGGGCCTGGGTCTTGCTCACGGTTCTCTCCTCGCACTTACATCCCTGACCGGCAGCTTCTCGAAGCTACCAAGCCAGATATCAATCGGGACCAGCTTTGTTCGCATTTTGGGCGCCGCGCATTGTAGTCACGAACCTGCGACGCCCGGCATGTCAATCTACGAAGTTTGACCGCTTTCGCTCAGGCCAAACAGCCTTCCATACCTTGCAACAAAATTTCTTTCGGCAGATCGATGCCGATGAAAACCATTTTGCTCGCCTTTTTCTCACCCGGCATCCATTTCGGTCCCAGATCCGAGCCCATCAATTGATGGACCCCCTGAAAAATCACACGCTTGTCCGTGCCTTTCATGTACAGCACGCCTTTGTAGCGCAGCATCTTGGGACCGTAGACCTGCACGATGGCGCCCAAAAAGTCTTCCAACTTGGCGGGGTTGAAGGGCTTGTCCGACTTGAAGACAAAGGACTTCACATCATCGTCATGCACATGGTGGTGCGGGTGGTCGCAATGCTCGCCATGTTCATGGTCGTGGTCGTGGTCATGCGGAGCCTCAATGGTCAAGAAGTCAGGGTCGATCTCTAACTTGGCATTCAGATTGAAGCCGCGCAGATCGAATACCTTGGACAAGGCCACTTCGCCGAAATGAGCCTGCTGCTGCGGCGCACGCGGGTTCATGTGCTTGATCCGGTGCGACAGTGCCGCGACGGCTTCCGGCAGCGCCAGATCAGCCTTGCTGATGAAGATCTGGTCGGCAAAGCCGATCTGGCGGCGTGCTTCCTGGCGGGTATTGAGTTGCTCTTCGGCGTGCACCGCGTCGACCAGGGTCAGAATCGAGTCGAGCAAATAGCTTTCGGCGATCTCGTCGTCCATGAAGAAGGTCTGCGCCACGGGGCCGGGGTCAGCCAGGCCGGTGGTTTCAATGACGACGCGCTCAAATTTGAGTTCGCCTTTGCGCCGTTTGGCTGCCAGGTCGGACAGCGTGGTGCGCAAGTCCTCGCGGATCGTGCAGCAGACGCAGCCGTTATTCATCTGGATGATCTGCTCCTCGGTGTCGGCGACGAGGATTTCGGTGTCGATGTCTTCTTCGCCGAATTCATTTTCGATCACGGCGATCTTCTGGCCATGGGCCTCGGTCAAGATGCGCTTGAGCAAGGTGGTTTTGCCTGAGCCGAGGAAGCCCGTCAGGATGGTGACGGGGATGAGACCTTTTTGTGGATTTGACATGGTGAGCGGGCTTGGAAGCAGGGAATTCAGGTAAATGACGCTAGTCGGCAATATGGGGGCGGGTGACTGTCATGCAAGAGGCTCGTCATGTCAATCGGTTATTCTGCAAGCCTGTGCAACTACGACACGCCCGTCCCAGTGTCTGACCCTCATCCTATAAAGCCTCCTCATCGAGGGGGCCAAAAACATGCCGCGTCTGAACGCCCCCAGGCCGACGACGTGCGTCGTCCGCCCCCCGAGGGGGGCAAGAAAGCTCGGGGCGGCCCTTCGCTTTCTTCCGCGCGCAGCCAGACTCGCAATCTGTTCGAGCGCATGTTCGAGTTTCTCCATCCCGGCCCGGACTCCAAGTCCGAACTGATGGAGACCCTGGCCGAGGCCGAGCAGCGTGAGTTGATCGAGCCGGAATCGCTGCAAATGCTCGAAGGCGTGCTGCGCATGGCCGAGCTCAGCGCCGGTGACGCGATGGTAGCCGCGCCCCGCATGGACTTGCTGGACATCGACGCCCCTTACGAAGAACTGCTCGCCAGCGTGATCGAAGCCGGCCATTCACGCTTCCCCGTGTTTGATGGTCAGCGTGACAACATCATCGGCATCTTGTTGGCCAAAGACTTGTTGAAAATTCAGCGGGCGCCTGAACTGAACTTGCGCGCGTTGCTGCGGCCGGCCAGTTTTGTGCCGGAAAGCAAGGGTTTGAACGAGTTGCTGCGCGACTTTCGCTCCAACCGCAACCATCTGGCCATCGTTGTCGATGAGTTCGGCAACAACGCCGGCCTGATCACCATCGAGGATGTGCTGGAAGAAATCGTCGGCGAAATCGAGGATGAATTCGACGACAAGGACGGTGAATCCAGCATTTACACCTTGGCCGATGGCAGCCAGCGCGTCGCCGGTGACACCACGATCGCGGCAGTCAATCAGTCATTCGAAGTGAACTTCTCTGAGGAGGACTTTGACACCATCGGCGGACTGATCGCCCAGCATCATGGCCGGGTGCCCAGGCGCGGTGAGGCCGTCGAGGTTGGCGGTCTGCGCTTTTCGGTGATGTTGACCCGGGGCGGCTCGGTGCGCTGGTTCAAGGTCACCCGCGCCGACAAGCCTGCAGCTTGACCCTCCGCCGATGCGCCTGAGATTTGCCGGCCCGCTGGCGCTGCTTGCCGGCTTGGCCCACACCGCCGCCTTCGCGCCGCTGGAGGCCTGGTACTTGCAGCTGTTCGCGCTGGCACTGTTGGCGCGACTCACCCTGGGCGCGACACCGCGCCGGGCGGCCTGCCTGGGCGGCTTGTTTGGCTTGGCTTGGTTGGGCTCGGGTGTTTGGTGGATCCATGTCAGCCTGCATCAGTTCGGCCATCTTCCCTGGCTCTTGGCCGCGATCGCTGTGCTCGGGTTGGCGGCGTTTTTGGCCTGCTATTACGCCGCCACCATGGCCTTGGCCGCTTGGCTCTTGCCGGCGGGCGCGCGGCCATTCGGCCGCATCAGCGTGTGGGCGGCCTGCTGGCTGCTGGCCGAGTTGGGCCGCGCGACGCTGCTGACCGGCTTTCCCTGGTTGGCCTCCGGCTATGCCCACACGGTCGGGCCCTTGGCGGCTTGGGCGCCTTGGGTTGGTGTTTACGGCATCACGGCGCTGGCGGCCTTAAGCGCAGCGGCGCTTGGCTTGGCCTCAACGGGTTTGAGCCTACAGCTCTGGCGGCCGGTCGCTTTGATGGCGCTTGTGCTGGCCGTGGGTACGCAGTTGCCGCAGGATTTCAGCGTCAGCACCGGCAACTTGCGGGTCAGTCTGTTGCAGCCCAATGTGCGGCAGGATCAAAAATTTGACCGTGAACTGATGGACGCGAATCTGGAGCGACTGGCGCTGCAGATCGAGTCGGCGCAGGGCCAGGTCATCGTCACGCCCGAGTCGGTGGTGCCGCTGCCGCTGGACTATCTGGACGCCGTCTTCCTCCAGCGCATGGAGCGGGTGGCGCAGCAGCGGCCGCTCTTGCTGGGCAGTTTCTTGGGCAATGAGCGGGTGGGCTATGTCAACTCACTGGTGGGTTTTGGCGGGCCGCAGGCTTATGACTACGGCAAGCGGCATTTGCTGCCCTTTGGCGAGTTCATACCGCCCGGCTTTCATTGGTTTGTGAGCGCTTTGCAAATTCCCTTGGACGACCAAGCGCGCGGCCAGCATCAGCGCAGCTTCGATGTGGCGGGTCAGCGGCTGCGGCCCCTGATTTGCTATGAAGACCTGTTCGGTGAGGACTTCGTCAGCAGTGTGGTGGGCGAGCAGTCCGCCACGGTGTTAGTCAATGCCAGCAATCTGGCCTGGTTCGGGACCTTGATGGTGCAAGACCAGCACCTGCAGTTCTCGCAGATGCGCGCGCTGGAGTTTCAGCGCCCGGTGGTGCGCTCCACCAATACCGGCGCGACCGCCGTGGTGGACCATCGCGGCCGCGTCACCGCAAGGTTGGCGCCGGCCACAGCCGGTGTGCTCGAGGCTGAGGTCGAGGGCCGCAGTGGCAGCACGCCTTATGCGCGCTGGCTACAGGCTTTTGGACTTTGGCCTTTGTGGCTTGCAATCGCTGTCGTGCTGGGCCTGGCGGGCTGGCGTCGCCGCGCCTCGTAGAATCGGGCGCAATACCCGTCCATCACGGGCGGCTTTTCTCAATTACCGGCTATGAAAACAATATGCTGAGCTTCCAGCAAATCATTCTGACCTTGCAGGACTACTGGTCCAAGCAAGGCTGCGCACTGTTGCAACCCTTCGATATGGAAGTCGGCGCCGGCACCAGCCACACCGCGACTTTTTTGCGTGCGATCGGCCCTGAGCCCTGGAAGGCCGCCTATGTGCAGCCCAGCCGCCGGCCCAAGGATGGCCGCTACGGCGAAAACCCGAACCGCCTGCAGCATTACTACCAGTACCAGGTCGTGCTCAAGCCGGCCCCGGCCAATATTTTGGAGCTCTATCTGGGCTCTTTGGAAGCGCTGGGTTTCGATCTGAAGAAGAACGATGTGCGTTTCGTGGAAGACGACTGGGAAAACCCGACCCTGGGTTGTTGGGGTCTGGGCTGGGAGGTCTGGCTCAACGGCATGGAGGTGACGCAGTTCACTTACTTCCAGCAGGTCGGAGGCATCGACTGCAAGCCCATCACTGGCGAGATCACCTACGGTCTGGAGCGGCTGGCCATGTATTTGCAGGGCGTCGAGTCGGTCTATGACCTCGAATACACGCCTGGCTTGAAATACGGCGATGTGTTCCATCAGAACGAAGTCGAGCAATCGACCTATAACTTCGAGCACAGTGACGTCGATTTTCTGCTGACCGCGTTTGCGGCGCATGAGAAGCAATCCAAGCATCTGATGGAGCAGCAACTGGCGCTGCCGGCCTATGAGCAGTTGCTCAAGGCCGGCCACAGCTTCAACCTGCTGGACGCGCGCGGCGCGATCAGCGTGACCGAACGTGCAGCCTATATCGGCCGGATCCGCAATCTGGCGCGAGCCGTGGCACAGGGCTATCTGGACAGCCGTGCCCGTCTGGGTTTCCCGATGGCCTTGAAAGAGCGTGCCGCTGAAGTGCTGGCGCAGATTGAAAAGAAAGCCGCCTGAGCCATGACTGCCCACCAGAATTTATTGATCGAGTTGTTCGTCGAAGAGCTGCCGCCGAAGGCGCTTAAAAAGCTCGGCGAGTCTTTTTCCAGCGTGTTGGTCGAGAGCCTGAAGGCCCAAGGTCTGGTCGGGCCTGCGGCCGTGGCCACGGCCATTGCTTCGCCACGCCGCCTTGGCCTGCATTTGAGCGATGTGTCGCCCAAGGCCGCCGATCGCGCCGTGCAGCAAAAGCTGATGCCGGTGGCCGTGGCCTTGACGGCGGATGGTCAGGCGACGCCGGCGCTGCTGAAGAAGCTCGCCAGCGTGGGCGCCGATGCCTCTGCTTTGCCGCAGCTCAAGCGGGCGATGGACGGTAAGGCTGAGGCCTTGTTCCTCGATCTGCTGCTGCCTGGCGCCAGTTTGGCCGAGGGCTTGCAAAAGGCCTTGGATGAGACCTTGGCCAAGCTGCCCATCCCCAAGGTGATGACTTATCAGCTCAGCGACGGCTGGACCGATGTGAAATTTGTGCGCCCGGCCCATGGCATCGTGGCCTTGCACGGCAGCGATGTGGTCGAGATTCAAGCTTTGGGTCTGAGCTCGGGCCGCAGCACACGTGGCCATCGCTTTGAGTCCCAGCTTGAGAACCTGACGATTGAGAGCGCAGACAGCTATAGCGCGCAGCTGCGCGAACAGGGCGCCGTGGTCGCCGGCTTTGCCGAGCGCCGCGCTGAAATAAGTCGTCAGCTGGACGCTGCCGCTGCGCGCCAGGGCCTGAAGCCGATTAGCGACGAGGCCTTGCTGGACGAGGTGACCGGTTTGGTCGAGCGCCCCAATGTGCTGAGCTGCTTGTTCGAGGCCGAGTTCCTGGCGGTGCCGCAGGAATGCTTGATTTTGACCATGAAGGCGAACCAGAAATACTTCCCGCTGCTGGACGCTGAGAACAAGCTGACCAACCAGTTCCTGGTCGTCAGCAATATCAGCCCCGGCGACACCAGCGCGGTGATTCAGGGCAATGAGCGGGTGGTGCGCCCACGCTTGGCCGATGCCAAGTTCTTCTTCGATCAAGACCGCAAGAAGACGCTGGCCTCGCGGGTGGCTGGCCTTGCCAAGGTTGTGTACCACGGCAAGTTGGGCAGCCAGGGTGACCGGGTCGAGCGTGTACGTGCGATCGCCTGTGCCATCGCCGCGCAGTTGGGCGGCGGTGCTCTGACCGCGCAGGTTGATCAGGCCGCGCAGCTGGCCAAGTCTGATTTGTTGACCGATATGGTCGGTGAGTTCCCCGAGTTGCAAGGCATCATGGGCGGCTATTACGCTCGCCATGACGGTTTGAGCGAGGCGGTCGCTTTCGCGATTGAAGACCATTACAAGCCCCGCTTTGCCGGCGACGATTTGCCTCGCAATGAGGTTGGTTTGGTGGTGGCGCTGGCCGACAAGCTGGAGACCCTGGTCGGCATGTTCGGCATCGGCCAGCTGCCGACCGGCGACAAAGACCCCTTTGCCTTGCGCCGCCATGCCTTGGGCTTGGTGCGCATGCTGAGCGAGCGTGCTGCCGGCCTGAGTCTGGATGCCTTGATCGCAGCGGCGCTGCCGGCTTTTGGCACCTTGATCAAGGACCCGAGCGTGGCCTTGAGCGAATTCATCTTTGACCGCCTGTCTGGCTCCTTGCGCGAGCAGGGCTATAGCGCGCAAGAGGTGGACGCGGTGCTGGCTTTGCGCCCGCAGCGCCTGGCCGATGTGTCAGCGCGCTTGGGCGCGGTGCGTGCTTTTGCCGCGTTGCCCGAGGCCGCTTCGCTGGCTGCTGCCAACAAGCGCATTGGCAATATCTTGAAGAAGAGCGAGCAGGCTGTTGAGGCGCGCGTGGATGCGGCGCTGCTGCAAGAGCCGGCCGAGAAGGAGCTGGCCGGCGCCTTGGCGCAGGTGCAAGCCTTGAGCGATGCCTTCTTCCATAACGGCGAATATGCAGCGTCTCTGCGCGAGCTGGCGACGCTGCGGGCGCCGGTCGATGCCTTCTTTGAGGGCGTGATGGTGAACGCCGAGGACGCGGCCCTGCGCGCCAATCGCTTAGGCCTGCTGAAGACCTTGCACGAGGCGATGAACCGGGTCGCCGATCTGTCTCGCCTGGCCAGCTGAAGCCGCCACTGAAGCACGACAAGGACGATTGATGCGCTCCGACCACAGCCACACCATGAAGCTCGTCATCCTCGGGCGAGACGGCACGCTCAATCAATACCGCGATGACCATGTCAAAGTGGTCGAGGAATTGACCCCGCTGCCGGGTGCCTTGGAAGCGGTGGCGCGGCTCAATCAGGCGGGCTGGCACACCGTGCTGGCCACCAACCAGCCCGGTATCGGCCGTGGCCTGTTGGACATGGCCTCTTTGACGGCCATTCACATCCGCCTGAATCAGTTGTTAGCCGAAAAGGGCGGTCGCTTGGATGCAGCCTTCTTTTGCCCGCACACGCCGGAGGAGGGTTGCGATTGCCGCAAACCTCTGCCGGGGATGCTGACGCAAATTGGCGAGCGCTTTGGCGTTGATCTGGGCCAGGTGCATATGGTGGGCGCCTCACTGCGCGATTTGAAAACCGCACAAGCGGCCGGCTGCATACCGCACTTGGTGCGTAGCGACCGCTTGGGCGATCTTGATGAAAGCCAGCTGGCCGCCTTGCTGGACTTGGTGCCCGGCGCCAAGTTGCATGACAGTCTGAGTGCTTTTGCCGAAGGCCTGATCAACACCGAACGCCGCAACAAGGCCGATGCCCGTGGCGAGTCCCTAGCCCTGAATACCGGTCCTGGAGACCTGACCTGATGCCTCTCTTTTTATCTGCTCTGCGCTCCTTGTTGTTCGTGCTTTTTCTGATCATCACGGTGATCCCCTGGGCGACGGCGGTTTTGCTGATTTCTATCGTCGCCAAAGGTGACCGAGTCTATTGGGCTTGCGCGGCCTGGCTGCGACTGGCGATTTATGGCGCGCGCTATATCTGCGGCGTGCAGTGGCGCTTGCACGGTATGGAGAATCTGCCGGCCGAGGCCGACACCAAATCGGCAGTGATTCTCTTGTCCAAGCATCAAAGCACCTGGGAGGCTTTTGCCTACCCTGCGCTGATGTCCCACCCGCTGGCCTATGTGTTCAAGCGCGAGCTGCTGTATGTGCCCTTCTTCGGCTGGGCGATGGCCCGCATGGACATGATCCATATCGACCGCAGCAAACGCGCACAGGCCTGGGCGAAGGTGGCAGCCCAGGGCAAGCGTTTGGCGGCGATGGGGCATTGGGTGATCATGTTCCCCGAAGGCACCCGTATCGCGCGCGGCCAAAAAGGCGAGTACAAGTCCGGTGGTAGCCGCTTGGCAATCGACACCGGCGTGCCCATCGTGCCGATCGCGGCGACCTCGGCCCGCTGCTGGCCGCGCAAGAGTTTTTTGTTGCGCCCCGGCGTCGTCGATATCTCTTTTGGCAAGCCCATTGCCTCGGTGGGCCGCGAGTCGGCCGAGCTGATGCGTGAGGTGGAGGGCTGGATCGAAGCGGAAATGCGCCGTTTGGACCCCGAGGCCTATGCGCCAGAGGCCTCCAGCGACGCGGCCACGGTCGCCGCCAAGCCCTGACGACTTACCGCCATGCTCAAGCGCCTCGCTCAGCTGTTGCAAGAACCACCGCAGCTGTCTTTGTTTGGTGCGCCATCTCCGCCATCCCCGCCTTCGCCACCCGCGCCCACAGCCCCCCAGGCACGCGTCAAAACCGAGGCCAGTCCCTTGTGTGAGTTGCACCTCGGCGAGCAGCGCGTCGCTTATGAATTGCGGCGCGCGCGCCGGCGCAGCATCGGCTTTGTGATCGGCAGTGAAGGGCTGCGCGTCAGCGCGCCGCGATGGCTGCCGCATGCCGATATCGAGCGAGCGCTGTTGCAAAAATCAGACTGGATTTTGCGCAAGCTGGTCGAGCAGCGCGAACGTGCGCGACGTGTCGAAGCGGCCCGGATCGACTGGCGCGACGGCGGCAGTTTCAATTTTTTGGGCCGGCTGATCTGGCTGCGCCTGGATCCTGAGGCCAGAGGTGTGCGGCTGGATGAAGCCGGCGTGCTGCTCAAGCTGGGCCTGCCGCTGGCAGCTTCGCAAGAGCAGGTCAGGGATGCCGTGCAAGCTTGGCTTAAGCGACAAGCGCGGGCCGCGTTCGAGCCACGCTGCCAACATTTCGCTGCAGCACTGGGGGTTCAGATGACGCAGCTGCGACTGAGCTCGGCGCAAACCCGTTGGGGCAGCGCCAGCGCCGACGGCAGCATCCGGCTGAACTGGCGGCTGATTCATTTCGCGCCCGACATCATTGACTATGTCGTCGCCCATGAATTGGCCCACCTGCGCGAAATGAACCACAGCGCACGCTTTTGGGCGGTGGTCGCTTCGGTCTTGCCCGGCTACGAGCAAGCGCGCAGCCGGCTGCGCGAAGAGTCCATCATTGCCGAGTAGCGGCGCGCCTGGCCTGTTGGCGCAATATCTGAATACCTAGCAAGCACCAAAAGACGCTGGTCTATCCCACCAAAGAGGGGGATTGTGGATTCGTGGCTAGCCAAGCAAACTGTGTGCATTAGCTGTCATCACCTGCATCAAGAGTCTGCGCCGGCGCAGATTCGCTCGAAGGGCCTTTGATCTTCAACAGGCCCACACCCATGGCAAAGGCCTGGTTCGAGTCGGATGCGATAAAAAGGGCCGAGAACCCGTCGTCGTCGAGCTGTCAAAAGCTCAGCGGCGGCGGTTTTTTTTTGGCCGCTCTGCCGGCGATACCAGTTCAGACGGCGCTGAAGCGGTAGATCCCGTCCGCATCCAAGCTGCGTCGCAGTTGCCCACTCAGCCACAGCGCATTCAAATGCGCGACCGACTCGCCCATCGCAAACGTGGTCTGGTGCAGATCGAGCTTGCGCTTGAACATCATGGCCAGCAACTCGGCCGCATGGCAGGGTTTGGCGGCGCAGGCTTGCTGCACCTCGGCCAAGCGGTCGGCGTGGTGTTCGGCCAACTGGTCGATGCGGGCATGCAGGCCGGTGAAGGGTTTGCCATGCGAGGGCAGCACCAAGGTGTCGGCCGGCAGGGCCAGCATGCGCTTCAGCGATGCCAGGTAGAGCGTCAAAGGGTCGGCCTCCGGCTCCACATCGACGACCGAGACATTGGTCGAAATGCGCGGCAAAACCATATCGCCGGAAATCAGCAGACCCAAATCCGGGCAATGCAGGCTGATGTGCTCTGGCGCGTGGCCGTAACCGGTGTGGCAGACCCAGTCGTGAGCGCCGATTTTGATGCTCAGGCCATCCATCAGTCGATGGAAGCTGCTCGGCACGGCCGGCACCATGCTGGGGTAATAGCTGGCACGGCCGCGAATCTTGGCGAGTGAATCTTCGTCCGTCAGGCCGTGGCTGGCAAAGAAGCTCGCCGCTGCCTCGCCGCCCATGCCCACGGTCGAGCCGCTGGCCAGCCGGGCAAGATTGAAGTCGGTTGCGCTGATGGATAGCCGGCATTCACGGTTCGCCCCCAAGCTCACCGGCTTTGCCGCGTCGCCCCCCCCGACGGGGCTGGCCTCGCCTTGGGGCGGCCCTGCGGCGCGGCCGCTCCACCTCTCGGTCAGCCAAGCCGCCAGTCCGATATGGTCCGGGTGAAAGTGCGTGACGATCACGCGCAACACGGGCAGCCCCTCCAAGTGATTGGCGAATACCTGCTCCCAGTTGGCGCGGGTAGCGTCATTGGCGACGCCGCAGTCGACGATGGCCCAGCCATCCACACCATCCACGTGGTCCCGCAGCAACCACAAATTGATATGGTCGAGCGCAAATGGCAGGCCCATGCGCAGCCAGCGCACGCCGGCTGCGATCTCCAGCACGCTGCCGGCAGCGGGCAGCGCGTCGCCCATGGGGTAGAGAAGTTCTGACTCGCGGGGATTGGCCATTTTTTTAGTCAGTTGATGCCCGAGCTACTCGCTTCGCTCGGGCGGTCCGGCACACAAGGTCGTAAACTGACGTTTACGTTAACGTCACTGAAGCTCCCAGTTTAGCTATGAGTACCCAAGCCAGCGTCGCCCCGACCTCCGACAGCAATGGTCGCTTGTTCACCATCACCGAATTGGCGGCCGAATTCGACATCACGCCGCGCGCGATTCGCTTCTACGAGGACATGGGCCTGCTGGAGCCGTCGCGGGCCGGGCGCAACCGGGTCTACACGCACCGCGACCGCACCCGCTTGAAGCTGACCTTGCGCGGCAAGCGCCTGGGGCTGACGCTGCAGGAGATCAAACAACTGGTCGATATGTATGACGCCTCCACCGGCGCCGCGCCGCAACTGAAAGCGTTTTTGCAGGTCTTGCAGCAGCATCGCCAGGCGCTGGAACAGCAACTCGATGACATCGAGATCACCTTGGCCGAAATCAGCCAGCACGAAGAGCGCTGCCAAAGCCTGTTGGCCGAGCGCAAGTAGGCCTGTTTTCGTCGCTAAGATCCGGCTGAATCGATTCCATTCTTCAGCCCATGTCTCTCAGCACAGAAGCCCTCCAGGTCTTGGTCATAGACAAAAGCCTCGGCGAGCGCCAGCCCGAATGAGCGCCTGGCTGGCCCGCCTCGGTATTCGCCAGCAAATCTATGCGCTGGTCTTGCTGGTTTGCTTGCCCTTGGCCGCGATGCTGACTTGGCAGATGGCGTCGGAGTTGGCCCATGTACGTAACGAAGCGGATGAGCGGGTTAAAGAAATGGCCCATGGCCAGGCGGCCAATCTGAGTCGCTACTTCGCGCAGCAAGAAGCTTTTCTGGCCCGCCTGGCCGAGATGCCGGGTATTCGGTCCATGGATCCCGCCGGTTGCGAATTGTTGATGCGCGATCTGGTGGTCTTGGATCCGCGCCTGAGCAGCCTGGTGCTGCGCGACTTGCAGGCCCGACCGATTTGCTCGACCTTGCCCACTTTGGCTCCCGCCACCGAGATGAGTCACTCGGTCGATTTTGTCCAGGCTTTGCAATATGAGGGCTTCACCGTGGGTGGCGTCGAGCCCGGCTTGGTCAGCGGGCACTGGGTTTCGCTGCTGTCATATCCGGTCCGCAACCAGCAGGGCGAGAAAATAGGCCTGCTTCGCATGGTGGTTGACCTGCAAAAGCTCAGCGCCAATTTGTTGGTCGGACTGCCCTCGACCGCCTTGACCACGGTGGTAGATCAGCGTGAAGGCATTGCCATGCGATCCGTCGGTGCCGACAAATACATTGGTCAAGCGGCACCCGGCGCAGGCACCGAAGCCGCAAGGCGTCAGCGTGACGGATTTGTATCCGTTCAGGGCATGGACGGCGTTGTGCGCCGCATGGCCTATCAAACTCTGCCGGGCAGCAACTGGCGGGTGGTGGCGGGCCTGCCCGAGGCCGAGGTCTTGATTGAATTTCATGCTGCCTTGCAGCGGACCATTGTTGCGGGGCTGGCGGTGCTGGTGTTGGCCCTGCTGCTGGCTTGGCGCTTGGGGCTGCGAGTGGCCGGGCCGATAGACCATTTGGCCGACACCGCTCGGCGCGTCGCGGACGGCGATCAGGAGGCCCGCGCTGACCTGTCCGGCAGCGCCGATGTGCGCCAGGTGGCCGCGCAATTCAACCTGATGCTGGATGCCTTCAAGCGCGAAACCCAGGTCCGCGAGCGCGCCTTCGCCGATCTGCAGCAAAGCGAGGCGCGTTTTCGGGCTTTGATCGAGTTGTCTTCCGATTGGTACTGGGAGCAAGACGAGAATTTCCGCTTCACCACCATGACCGGCCTGAATGGCGCCGCGCTTAACAGCTCGCGCCAGTCCCGCCTAGGGAAAACTCGCTGGGACCTGCCTTGGGTGGATATGGAGGAGCAGGTTTGGCATGAGCATCGGGCGCTGCTGGAGCGCCATGAGCGCTTCGATGAGTTTCAGATGAGCCGGATCGAGGCCAACGGGCAACTCGCGGTCTACCTCAGCTCAGGTCTGCCCCGCTTCGATGCCGAGGGCAAATTCCTCGGCTACCACGGCGTGGCCCGCGACGTGACCGCTGCCCGCAGCGCTGCCGCTCTGTTGAGCGCCACGGTCGACCGGTATCAGCAGGTTTTGGCCAATGTCTATTACGGCATCTTGCTGGTCAATAACGACGGCACGGTCGATTACGCCAACCAGACCTTTTGCGATATGTTCGGCTTGAACCGTCTAGCGGCCGAATTGATCGGTATGGACAACGAGCTGATGATGAAGACCGCCAACCTCAGCTTGGCCAACCCCGCAGCGGGCCTGGCCCGAGTGGCTGAATTGCTGAGTCAGGGCATCGCGGTGCACGATGAAGAAGTTGCCTGCACCCATCAACGTACGCTCTTGCGCGATTTCGTGCCCTTGATGATCAATGGCGAGCCGCGCGGGCGCTTGTGGGTGTTCCGTGACATCACCCAGCGGCAAAAAACCGCCCTGGCTCTGCAGCTCAACGAGAGCCGGCTGCGTATGGCCGAAGAGCTGGCCGGCATCGGCAGCTGGGTTTGGCCGGTGGCCAGGGGCGAGCCGGTGTGGTCCGATCAGATGTTCAATATTTATGGCCGCAAGCGGGCCGATGGTGTGCCCGCTTCCGGCGCTTGGAAAGAGTCCGTCCACCCGGACGACCATGAGCGTCTGGCGCTCGCCATTCAAAGTGCCCGGTCTTCGGCCCAGCAGTTCAGCATCGAGTACCGCATCCATAGCCTGGATGGGGGCGAGCTGCGACACATCTCCTCCAAAGTGGTCTCGGTCGCTGACGCCCAGGGTCAGGTCTTGCATGTGTGGGGGGTTGATCAAGACGTCACGGCGCAAAAGCTGGCGCAGCAAGTGTTGCAAACCTCCTTGAATGAAAAAGTTGCCCTTCTCAATGAGGTTCACCACCGGGTCAAGAACAACTTGCAGGTGATCACCAGCTTGCTGAGGTTGGAGGCCAGGCGCAGTGCCGAGCCGGGGGTCAAGACCGTGTTGGAGGAAATGCAGGCGCGCATCCGCTCGATGTCCTTGCTGCATGAGTCGCTCTACCGCAGCGGTATTTTTGCGGCGGTCGATCTGGCCAAATATTTACGCCAACTGACCGGCGAGGCCTTCCGGGCACAGGCTCCGGATGGCGGCATGCTGCGCTTGGTGCTGGATTTGAGTCCGCTGCGAATGAATATGGACCAAGCCATGCCTTGCGGCCTGTTGGTGAACGAGCTGATCTCCAATTGTTTGAAGCATGGCTTTCCACCCGGCAGTCAGGGCGAAGTGCTCGTCTCCTTGCAGCCGCTGGCCGATACCGACTACTGGCGTTTGCAAGTCAGCGACACCGGGCTCGGTCTGCCAGCTGATTTTGAAGTTAGGCGAAAAACATCCTTGGGTCTGCAACTCGCCAGCGATCTGGCCCGTCAGCTCGGCGGTGAGCTGGAAATCGGCCCCGGCCCGGGTGCCAGCCTGGGTGTGAGCTTCAAGGTGCAGCAGGTGGCACAAGAGAAATGAGCTAAGCCGCGAGCGAGGCGTGCAGCGCCAAGGTCGGCTGCGTCGCCAGTGCCTCCCGCTGCATCCACTAGTTCAGCTCCTGGCACTGTGCCGCCTATGGAGACATCTTGTAATTGACTTAAATCTCAGCGTGCGGCGCGGCCGACTGGGGCAAGCCAAAGACACGGTCAAAAGCCCAGGTAAAGGCCAGGGCATAGACGAAGAAAAATACCAACACGCCCAGGTCCGCCACCAGGGCATGGAGCAGCGAGGTATTCAGCCACCAGGCCATGATGGGGACCAGCCACACGACGAGGCCGCCTTCGAACCCAAGACCATGCGCGAGCCTGCGTTTGAAGGAGCGGCCCTTGATGGGTTGCCGGGCTTCCCAGCGCTCGAACCAGCCGTTGAACAGATAGTTCCAAGCCAGAGCCACCGTGGACATCAGAACCGCAAGGCCGAGCGTGGAACTCAAGGCTTGCTCAAACATCAGCGCCAGGGCAGGGCCGACGGCAGCCGCGGCGAAAACTTCGTAGAGCACGGCTTGCACGACGCGGCGAGTTCTTGGGTTCATAAGCGGCCCAGCATAGCGCGCCGGCCTCTGTGCGCCGGCTGTGTGGCCGAACCGCGCGCTTGCGGACCGCCGGTTACGGCGTTGGGGTGCAGGTGATTGTTCCAGTTCTCGCATAGGTGAATTGACGGCTGAGGAGATTCCGTCTGCGGGCGGGCTCCCGCATAGTTCGCTCCTCGCCAAGCCAAAAGGAAATCCTCATGTCGAACGCCGTCACTCTTTTTCACACCTCGACCTGCCCCTACTGCACCCAAGCCGAGCGCTTGCTGGCTCGCCACGGTGTGACCGATGTGGCCAAGCTCAATATTGGCCAAAGCGCCGAGCTGCGCGACCAAATGGTGGAACGCACCGGGCGGCGCACCGTGCCGCAAATCTTCATCGGTAGCCAGCATGTGGGCGGCTATGACGATCTGCTTGAGCTGGAGCGTCGAGGGGATTTGGCGCCCTTGCTGAAAGCCGCCTAGACAGCAGCAAAACAGCTCAAGCTAACTCAATAAAACACTGGAGCCCGCCATGAGCCGCGCCTATGCAGACATTGCCTTCACCGCCTCGGTCCGTGCCATGCAGTCGCGTATGGGCAGCCGTGCGGCTTATGCAGGGCTCGACCATGCGCCCAAGAGCCCTTTGAGTTTGGGCGGGCAAGAGGCCGCCTTCATCCGCGAGCGCGATGGCTTTTACCAAGCCACCGTGAGCGAGACCGGCTGGCCCTATGTGCAGTTTCGGGGCGGGCCGGCCGGCTTTTTGAAGGTCTTGGATGGCCAGACCTTGGGCTATGCCGACTTCCGCGGCAACCGTCAGTACATCAGCGTCGGCAATTTGCAGGGCAATGAGCGGGTCTCGATCTTCTTGATGGACTACGCCAATCAACGCCGTTTGAAGATTCTGGGCAGGGTGCGCTTGCTCAGTGATCCGGCGGACCCTGAATTTTCGGCAACGCTGGCGCGGCTGGAACTGCCCGGCTACCGGGCCCGGATCGAGCGCGCGGCCATCATCAGCGTCGAGGCCTTTGATTGGAACTGCCCGCAGCACATCAGCCCCAAATTCTCCGAGGCCGAGATCGACGAAGGCATTGCACCACTGCGGGCGGAGTTGGCGCGCTTGCGGGCCGAAGTTGCCGAGCTGAAGGGAATGGCAAAGGCCAAGGCGGCGGGCTCCGTGACAGCCGCAGGCCTCAGTTGATCGCAGGGTTGGCGCGCAGGCGCTCGATCGCCAGATCCAGAAATGCCCGCGCCTTCTTGGAGGCATGGCGGCCTTCGCGGTGCACCAAGTGGATGGGCAGATCCGGCGGCTCGAACTCGCCGAGCACGATCTTGAGCCGGCCCGCACGCACATGCTCGGCTACTTGATAAGACATCAGCCGCGAGAGCCCAAAGCCCGAGGCCACGGCTGCCACGGCCGAGTCATTGGTGGTGGTCAGCATGCGTGGCTGCAGCTTGATCAGCTTGGGCTCGCCCTTGTCGAACAGCCGCCATTCCGGCGTCGGCGAGACGGCGTTGGCGGACACGATGCTGTGCTGCGTTAGCTCCTCGGGCGTCTGTGGTGTGCCGTGAGCGGCCAGATAGTCGGGCGAGCCACAGATCACCCGCCGCACCCGCCCCACACGCACAGCCTGCATGCTGGAGTCGGGCAGCTCGCCCAGACGCACCGCCACGTCCACGCCTTCGTCCATCATGTTTACCACCCGGTCCAAGAACCAGCAGGATGCGTTGACCTCCGGGTAGCGCTGCAGGTATTCGGTCACGATGGGGGTAACAAACAGAGCGCCAAACAGCACCGGCGCGGTCAGCGTCAGGCGGCCGCGCGGCGCGCCATGCATGCCGCTGACCGACTCATCCGCCTCGGCCAAATCGGCCAAGACGCGCCGGCAATCCTCGACATAACGCGCGCCCGCATCGGTCACCCGCACGACCCGCGTGGTGCGGGTGAAAAGGCGCACGCCCAGGTGCGCTTCCAGCTCGCTGATCGCCCGCGTGACGGCCGGCGGCGAGATGTTCAGCTTGCGCGCAGCGCCGGCAAAACCGCTGGCATCTACCACGGCCACAAAGACATTGATCAGGTGCAGACGGTCCAATTGTTTCTCCTGGCGTAACGGTGTATTGGTGGCGCAGGTGATTCTAATCAGTAGGTGAATCAAGGACAGTTCAGTCATTCGCTGCAGACGCACAAACTCCGAAACGTGCGCCGACAGACGAATGAGCTCACTTCTCTTCTCAAGGAAATCACCATGTCACGCATCAGCATCCCTTCCGTTGACCAATCCCTCGCCGCTTCCAAGCCATTGCTTGCCGCCGTGCAGCAGCAACTCGGTGTGGTGCCCAATTTGATGAAACTGGTTGGCCACAGCCCGGCCGCGCTGGAAGGCTATCTGGCGCTGAACGGCGCGCTGGCCAAAGGCAAGCTGAGCGTGCAACTGCGCGAGCGCATCGCCCTGACGGTGGCCGAATTCAATGCTTGCGACTACTGCTTGTCCGCCCATAGCTACCTGGCCACCAACGTCGCCAAGATCAGCGCCGCCGAAGTGGCCGCCGCCCGCGATGGCAAGTCCGACGATGCCCGCACCGCCGCAGCGTTGGCTTTTGCGCGCCGCGTGTCTGAGTCGCGTGGTCAGGTGGCCGACGCCGATCTGGCTGCCTTGCGCGCCGCCGATTTCGATGAAGCCAGCGTGGTCGAGATCGTGCTGAATGTGGCGCTCAATGTGCTGACCAATTACGTCAACAATGTTGCGCACACCGACATTGACTTCCCCGTCGTGACGGCCAAGGCGACAGTCTGATATCAAGCTCAGAGCAGGCTCAAGCTTCGGCCGAGTCATGGTGATTCGGCCGAACACTCAAAGAGTCGAGCAGAGGAAACCTCATGAATCTAGAAGCACCCCGTTTGCCGCTGCCGCCATTCACCCGCGAGAGCGCGATTCTGAAAGTTCGGCTGGCCGAAGACGCCTGGAACAGCCGCGACCCGCAGCGCGTGTCTATGGCTTACACGCCGGATAGCCGCTGGCGCAACCGCAGCGAGTTTCCGCGCGGCCGTGAGGAAATCCGGCAAATGCTGGAGCGCAAGTGGGCACGCGAGTCTGATTACCGTTTGATCAAAGAGTTATGGGCTTTTGACAGCCACCGCATTGCCGTGCGCTTCGCTTACGAATATCGCGACGAAGCCGGCAATTGCTTCCGCGCTTACGGCAACGAGAACTGGGAATTTGATGAGCTGGGCTATATGGCCGTGAGGCACGCCAGCATCAACGATCTGCCGATCCAGGCCAGCGAGCGCCTGTTCCATTGGCCTCTGGGGCGCCGGCCCGATGAGCATGCGAGCCTGAGTGATTTGGGGCTTTGAGTCGCCACCGATTCTTGGTGCCCCTAGGGTGTGACCGACCAAAAGCCCTTAATCAATCCTCAGTGCCGCTGCGCTGACTGGCGTGACCCTTGGCCCGAAGCTGGTGATATTGGCCAGCGTTGCGGTGTGGTGGGCCGTGATCTGCGCGGCGCTCAGGATACCGTTGTCTATGGTCGAGTGCCCATCGGAAATCAAGCTGACGGCATAGCCAAGTCCAAGCGCGCGACGCGTAGTGGTGTCCACGCAGAATTCGCTTTGCAGCCCGCAGATGATCAAGTGCTGAATGCCGCGACTTTGCAACTCGGCCTGCAGGGCTGTGTTGTGGAAGGAGTCGGTCGCCGTCTTGGCGATGATGACATCCGTACTGGCGACATTGAGGCCTTTTGCCAAACGCCAACCCTCGCTGCCGTGGTCCAGCGGCCCGCCGCCCTTGGTTTCATGTTGAATCAAGATGACCGGCGCCGCAGCTTCCCGCGCCTTGGCACTGACTTGATTGATGCGGGCTATCAGCCCTTGGCTGTCGAAAGCTGCGTACTCGCCAAAACACAGCGCGTTTTGAACGTCAATGATGAGCAGGGCTGTATGCATGGAAAACCAGGTGAGAGCTGTGAGCTAGACGGCAGCCTGCCTTGCGGCTCGCTGAGTCAAGAATGGAGGAAGGCCTGAGTTTGCAGGCTAGAGCATGGACTCACAGCTTTGCTTGGGCATATTCAAACATGCCGTGCGCAAGGAACTCAACCATTTCGGGATGGAAGCCATTGTGGAAATCGCGCATGCCCTCGTTCTCGGCATAGAACAGGCTCATGCCGATATAGGCCTCCCTGGACGGTATGTAAAAGCGCGAGGCGATGGAATAGTGCCGGGCGATCAGGGCCTGGACCGTCGGGGCCCTAGCTGCTGAGGAATCAATCAGGGGCGCCAATTCTTTGTACAAATTGGCCCAGTCTGCATGCACTTGCTGCCTATCGACATGCGCCCAGTTGTTGGTTTGCTCAAGTGAGAGGCTTTGTTCCTTGAGCATTGCTGCGCGGCACAGCTCGAGGTATTCGCTTGTAGGTTCTTGCATTTCGAGAAATCGTGTCCGGTCAGCAGATTGGATCGGCGATTGTAAGGGTGCCTAAGCGAATGCTAACGATTAAGTCGAGCGGTTTATCTGAGCAAAGGCGGAGTGCCATCACGGACCGCCACATGCGCCTTAAATCATGTGACAGATGAGGCAAGCCGGCGTTCATTCATGGTTTATTCTGTATTTCGGAATAGTGACTTGCTTGTGCCGGGGATTCTATTGGGGGCGTGATAGGAGGACAGTTCAGTCATTCGCTGCACAGCAAGGCAGCGAAGGCAGAAATCGAAACCCGATTGAGCCCCTTTCTTTGTTTCACACCTCATCTTTTGGAGAACCCCATGTCCGCAGCAATCAATCACCCCGTCAAGCTCTACACCTTCCCTTTGTCCGGCCACGCACACCGCGTGCGGCTGGCACTGTCCCTGCTCAACGTGCCGACCGAATTGGTCGAAGTGGATCTGCGCAAAGGCGCGCAAAAGCAGCCCGGCTTTCTGGCCCTGAACCCCTTTGGCCAGGTGCCTGTGATTGAAGATCAAGGCACGGTGGTGGCAGACTCCAACGCCATCCTGGTCTACCTGGCTCGCAAATACGGCAATAACGACTGGCTGCCCGCCGACCCGGCCGGCGAGGCTGCCGTGCAGCGCTGGTTGTCGGTGGCGGCGGGCCTGGTGGCCTTCGGCCCCGCAGCGGCTCGCTTGGTGACGGTGTTTGGTGCCGGCTTCAACGCGACGGAAGTGATCAATCGCGCCCATGGCCTGCTGAAGGTGATGGATGCTGAATTGACCGGCCGCGACTTCCTGCTCGGCGCCAAGCCCAGCATCGCCGACATCGCCAACTACAGCTATATCGCCCATGCACCGGAAGGCAATGTCTCGCTTGCCGACTATCCTCATGTGCGCGCCTGGTTGGCCCGCATCGAGGCCTTGCCCGGTTTCGTCGGTATGCAAAAGACCGCAGTAGGCCTGGCAGCCTGATCAGTAGAAGATAAGCATCATGTCGACCAACGAATTCATCGCCCCAGCGGGCTCGCCCTGGCATAGCGGCGAGCGCAGCATCCACCAGCGCATGGGTAATGCCGCACAGCTGGAATCGTTTGGCCGACGGGTCATCCGGGACTACATGCCCGATCAGCACCGGGACTTTTACAAGCAGCTGCCCTTTATGGTGATCGGCGCGCTGGATGCCCAGGGCCAGCCCTGGGCCAGCTTGATCGAGGGCGAGCCTGGCTTCATGCATTCGCCAGAGCCCAAGCGGCTCGATGTGGGTGCGCTGCCGGGCCGGGGCGACCCGGTGCGCGCCGCCTTGCTGGCCGGGGCGCCGGTCGGCCTGCTCGGCATCGAGTTGCACAGCCGGCGCCGTAACCGCCTCAATGGGCAGGTGCTGGCGGCCGATTCGGGCGGCTTCTCGCTGCAAGTCGGGCATGCCTTTGGCAACTGCCCACAATACATTCAACACCGCGATTTCTCTTTTGCGCGGCCACCCGCCGGCGAGCATCAAGCAGCGCTGGAGCAACTGACTGCGCTCGACGCCGAGGCTCGCGCGCTGATCGCGGCGGCCGACACTTTCTTTGTCGCCAGCGCCCATCCCGGCGGTGAGGCCGACCATCCCTTGCCGACGGTGGACGTGTCGCACCGGGGCGGCAAGCCGGGCTTTGTGAAGATTGCAGGTACTGAGGATTTGCTGCGCATTCCCGACTTCGCCGGCAATATGCATTTCAATACCTTCGGCAATCTCATGCTCAATCCGCGCGCCGGCTTGGTCTTCGTCGATTTCAGCAATGGCGATGTTTTGCAACTGGTCGGCGAGGCCCAGATTCAATTCGATGGCCCGGAGATCGCCGCCTTTCAAGGGGCGGAGCGGATCTGGACCTTCCGCGTCACGCAGGTGCTGCGCCGGCGCGGCGCGCTGGCTCTGCGCTGGGCGCTGCAACAGTTTTCGCCCAACTCCTTGATGACGGGGTCTTGGGAAGCGGCCGAGGCCAGCTTGGCGGCGGCGGCGCTGAAGCAACACTGGCGGCCGTTCAAGCTCGTCCGCGTGGTGGATGAAAGCAGCACGGTGCGCAGCTTCTATCTGGAGCCGGCCGACGGCCATGCCTTGCTGCCCTTCCTGGCTGGCCAGCATTTGCCGATCCGCGTCCATGTGGACGGCACGCCCTTGATGCG
Organism: Roseateles albus; assembly: GCF_028595345.1. Classification (NCBI taxonomy): domain Bacteria; kingdom Pseudomonadati; phylum Pseudomonadota; class Betaproteobacteria; order Burkholderiales; family Sphaerotilaceae; genus Roseateles; species Roseateles albus. The sequence continues at coordinate 94,583 of NZ_JAQQXT010000017.1, forward strand.
CACCTACACCTTGTCGGCCGCGCCGAGCGATGGCTTTTATCGTCTCAGCGTCAAGCGGGGCGGACGGGTGTCGGAGTTTTTGCACGATCAGTTCAAGCTTGGCGATTTGATCGAGGCGCGTGCGCCGCAAGGTGACTTCACGGTCGACGCGCTGGAGCGCCGCCCGCTGGTGCTTTTGGCCGGCGGCATTGGCGTCACGCCGATGCTAGCTATGCTGCGCCATGTGGTGTTCGAGGGCCTGCGCAAGCGCAGAGTTAGGCCGACCTACTTTTTCTATTCGACCCGCCATATTGCCGAGCGCGGCTTCGATGCCGAGCTGGCCGAGTTGGTGCAGCGCGCCAAGGGGGCGGTGCGGGTGCTGCGGGTGACAGATGCGCCGGAGGAGGGCGCCGTCGCGGGGCGCGACTTCGATGTGCTGGGCCGCATCGATATGGCGCTGCTCAAGGCGCAGCTGCCTCTTGACGAAAATGAGGACGACCACGACTTCTTCCTCTGCGGCCCGCCGCCCTTTATGCAGGCCCTGTATGACGGGTTGCGTGATTTGCGCGTTAGCGATGAGCGCATCCATGCCGAGGCTTTTGGCCCGGCGGCTATGCAGCGGCGCCAAGATGTGGCAGTCGCAGTACCGGAGCTGGCGCCGGTGGCCAGCAGCGATGTGGCGGTGCAGTTCGCTGAGTCCAGCAAGGAAGCGCGCTGGACGCCCGCCAGCGGCAGCTTGCTGGAGCTGGCTGAGGCGCGCGGCCTGAGCCCCGAGTTCTCATGCCGGGGTGGGTCTTGCGGCAGTTGCCGCACTCAGGTGCTGGAGGGCGAGGTGACTTATCTGTCGGCCCCGGCCTTCAAGACCGCACCCGGCGAGGCCTTGATTTGCTGTGCGATGCCGGCTGCACCGCGTGATCAAGGTCAGAGCAAGGTGGTACCAATCAAGCTGGTGTTGAAGCTCTAGCACCGGCTTGCGGCAAGTTTTCTCGCGCCACCCGGCGCAGCAACGCCGACAGCGCCACCGCCGCGATGGTCAGGCCGACGATCAGCGCAATCCAGAAGCCGCTTGCCCCCATCGCCTGCCTAGGCGTCCAAGGCAGCCAAGCCGGTGCCAGCCCCAGCACGCAACCCAAGGGCAGGGCAAAACCCCAGAACGCGGTCAGGTGAATCACCATCGGTGCGCGCGTGACCTTGTAGCCGCGAATCGCGCAGCTGGTGGCCACTTGCGTCGCGTCCGAGAGTTGAAAGATCGCTGCAAAGATCAGCAAATGCGCGGCCAGCGCGGCCACGGCCGCGTCGCCGGTGTAGGCCGCGGCAATCTGCTGGCTGCACAAGGCCATGAAGGCCGCCGAAGCGCAGGCCAGGGTCAGGGCCGTGCCCACGCCCACCCAGGAGCGAAAGCGCGCCTGATACGCATCCCCCGCACCCAAAGACTGGCCCACGCGCGTCAGCAGTGCGATGCCCAGACTCAGCGGCAGCATGAACATCAGCGAGGCAAAGTTGAGCGCAATTTGATGGGCGGCCACTTGGGTGGTGCCGAACTTGGCCACCAGCAAGGCAATCAGGCTGAAGGCGCTGCTCTCGGCAAAATAGGTCACGCCGATGGGCAGGCCTAACTTCAGCAGGCTGCGGATCTCGGGCCAGTGCGGGGCCTCCCAATGCGAGAACGGCCAGGTGCTGCGGTAGGCCGGGCTGCGACGCATCCACCACAGCAGGCCGCCCAGGTTGAACCACACACACAGCATCGTGGACCAGGCGCAGCCCAGGCCGCCCAGCTTGGGCAAACCCCAGTGACCGTAAATAAGCAGCCAGTTGAGCAGCACATTCAGCCCTAAGGCGGCGAGCGCGATCATCATCAGCGGCTTGGTCTGGTTCAGGCTGGCGCTATAGCCGTAGAGCACCCGGTAGCAGGCAAAGGCGGGCAGGGCCAGGCTGGTGACGTGGACGAAGCTTTTGGCCAACTCGCGCACCAGCGGGTCCAACTCCAGCAGGTCAAACACAAGGCTGGACAGGTTGATCACGAGGATCGCCAGCAGGCCCAGCCCCAAGGCCTTCCACAAGGCCTGGCGCACCACATGCGGCACCTGGCGAAACTCCTCGGCCCCGACATGATGGGACACGATGGGGCTGACCGACATCATCACGCCCATCAAGGTGATGATGACCATGCTCCAGATCGAGGCCCCCAGCGAAACGCCTGCCAGATCTTGCGCGGAGGCATTGCCGGCCATCGCCACATCGGCGACCGACATGCCTACCGTGGCCAACTGGCCAATCAAAATCGGCCAAGCCAGCTGCCAAAGTGCGGACACTTCGGCCCGGATCTGAGCGCGAGAAGGCTTGGAGTGGGGGTGCGGGTTCAAATGATTCATCGAATAAGGTCGGCAGCGGCCAAGGTTGGCCGCAGTCTTGGCGCGGCTGCGCCGACCGCGATTGTCGGAGCGATTTGCCCCTTGGCCGCAAGCGAGTAGCTGTTTCTCCGCAACAAGCAGTTTCTCGCCGTGCTCATCGAGCCGCGTGGCTAGCGCCGAGCACTGAATAGCCGCCCGGCCAGCCTTCAGAACTCGATCACCAGTTTGCCGAAGTGAGCGGCCGAGCGCAGTCGCTCGTAGGCCTCGGGCACTTGCTCAAAGGCGAAGCCTTGATCGATCACGGGATGCAACTGCTTCTCCGCCATGAAGCGATTCAAACGCTCGAACTGCTCCACCGAGCCCACGCAGATGCCGTTGATGCTGGCGTTCTTGAACTGCAGTGGCAGGATATTGGGCTGCGAGGCGAAGCCGGTCAACACACCGATCTGGGCGATCTGACCGCCGGGCGCAATCGCGTTGATCGAACGGTCATAGGTGTCGGGGCCGCCCAGTTCCAGAATATGGTCGACCCCGCGCCCATCGGTCAAGTCCAGCGTGACGCGGTCCCAGTCGGGTGTGTGCCGGTAGTTGATGGTGTGCCAGGCGCCGAGCGCGCGGGCGCGGGCCAGCTTCTCGTCGCTGGAGGAGGTCACGATCACCCGCGCACCCGCCGCGCTGGCCAGTTGCAGCCCGAACAGCGCCACGCCACCTGTGCCTTGCACCAGCACGGTGTCGCCGGCCTTTATGCGGCCGCGTTCGAACAAGGCATGCCAGGCGGTCAGGCCCGCGCAGGGCAGGGTGGCCGCCTCGGCCAGGCTCAGGTGCTCAGGCACTGCCACCAAGGCGGAGGCTTCGATCACCAGTCGCTCGCGCAAGATGCCGTCGGTCTGCCCGCCGCCCAGGGCGCGGCCCAGGTAGGTAGCCGAGAAGCGGCCCCCGGTCCATTCGGGAAAGAAGTTAGGGCTGACCCGGTCGCCCGCCTTCCACTGACTGACGCCGGCGCCGACGGCCTCGACGATGCCCGCGCCGTCCGATAGCGGCACCAGCGACTTGCCCTCACTGGCGGGCTCTTGCAGTGTCAACAGATCGCGGTAGTTGAGGCTCGCCGCGCCCATGCGCAGCAGCACCTGGCCGGGGCCGACTTCGGTGTGTGCCTCAAAGCCGCTGCTCAATATGCGGCTTGCGCCCTGGGGCCGCAGGCGATAGCTGCGGTCTGCCTTGGCGGGCTGCGCCTGGGTACTTAAGGGCAAGCGATGGGTGTTTGCGTTCATGAGGGATTGCTTCGAGAAGTTATGTACATGTCTGTATGTTATTTCGATGAGGCGAGGCCTGTCAATCAATTGTTTATTGATCTGTACAATAATCGAATGAGCACCGAAGCCCCAAAAATCAAGCGCTCCGCCGGCCGCCCCCGCGCCTTTGATCGTCAGCTGGCCTTGGAGATCGCCCTCGATCTGTTCTGGCGTCGCGGTTTCGAGGGCACCTCGACCACCGAGCTGACGGCGGCCATGAGCATCTCCCAGCCCAGCTTGTATGCGGCCTTTGGCTCCAAAGAGGGGTTGTACCGCGAGGCGCTGGACTTGTATGTGCTGCGCTACGGCGCGCGCGTTCAGCAGTTGCTGGATGCCAAGGCGGCGGCCAAAGAAACCTTGGCCGCGCTGCTGGCTCATTTCGCCCAGCAATACACCGACCCCGGCCATGCGCCGGGCTGCATGATTGCCGGTGGCGCTTTGCAAGGCGGGCCGGCCAGTGGCGAGTTGTTGGCGCAGATGGTGATGCTGCGGCAGGCCGCGCAAGCAGGCATCCGGCTGCGCCTGGAGCGTGCACTCAGCGAGGGCGAATTGCCAAAACGTACGGACGCCGCTGGTCTGGCGGGCTACTTTGCCATGGTGATCCAAGGCATGGCGGTGCAAGCCCATGACGGCGCCACGATGGCCACGCTGAAGCGGCAGGCCAAGCTCGCCATGGCGGCCTGGCCCGATTTTTCGCCGGGCTGAGAGGCGCTGATCCGCGCTCCCGTTCGCTGATTGTTCCGGTATTTGTAATGCTCTCTTGGACCTGGCGGTGATTCTCCAAACAAGCCCTTTCGCGCACAGTTCAGTCACTCGCTCCTGACCGGAGCGATATGAAGAAAGTGCAGTGACGGCGCCCTCCCAAGGGCCCTCGATCTGCGCGACCGACTGTTAGCCATGCTCGTTGATTGATGAGCGCATTTGGAGTTCGCTATGAAAGCTGTTTTTGCCCGCCGCACCTTGCTGGCCGCCATGATCTCGATGCTCGCCGCCTTGGCCGTCATGCCCAATCTCGCCCATGCTTACGACGAAAAGTCGACCAGCGCCTTGAACGTCGACGCCCATAACGTGGCAGTCAAGGGGCATGACGTGGTGGCCTACTTCACCGCCGGCAGCCCGACCGCCGGCAAGGCCGAGTTCACGGCCAAGCATGAGGGCGCGGTTTACCACTTCAGCAGCGCTGCCAACCGTGACGCCTTCAAGGCCAATCCGACCAAGTACGCACCTCAGTTTGGAGGCTTCTGCGCCATGGGCGTGGCGCTGGACAAAAAACTCGATGGCGATCCGAGCGCTTGGAAAATCGTTGACGACAAGCTCTATCTGAATGTCAACAAAGACGTGCAGAAAAAGTGGGTGGAAGACATTCCCGGCAATCTCGCCAAGGCCGGCAGCGCGTGGCCGCTGATCAAGTCCAAGGCGCCTAAGGATTTGTGAGCCCCGGCCGGCTTCAACTTGAAGACAAGGATGTTGCAATGAGTCGCTATCGAAACACAGTGAGTGCGGCGCTGGCTTGTGCCCTGGCCCTGGGCGCGGTGCAAGCGGCCCAGGCGGCAGACGCCAGCAAAGAGAAATGCTTTGGCGTTGCCAAGGCAGGTCAGAACGACTGCGCCAACTTGGCCGGCACTCATTCCTGTGCTGGTCAATCCAAGCTCGACGGCGATGCCGGCGAATGGAAACTGGTGCCCAAGGGGGAATGCAAGCCCATGGGCGGCTTCTCGCTGGCCGAGGCGAAGGTCAAGTTCGCGGCCAAGAAGGGCTGAAACGGTGTCGGCGTAGGGCTCGGCTCTCCTATCCCTGTGCTGCCCAGGCAGCCCACGCCGATAGGCAATACATGAGCCAATGCACCGGCCAAGGAGTCGGCCAAGGCCCGCAAGGTGTCGAAGCGCTTGCGGGCCTCGGAGCGTTTTTTTGACGCAATTCGGCTCAAGTCGGGCGGCGTCAATCCCTCGCAGTCGAGTTGGTAGTCGCCGTCCGCGCGCGTCTGGGCGCCCATTTCGCGCCACAAGGCGTCGTAGTCGGCGAATATCTTGCCCTTGCAGGCGGCTCTGTGGTTGGCCAGGTTGGCATTGCTGACCAGCAAGAGCTTTCGGCAGCCATGCGCATGGCCTAAGTCAGACAGCAGGCGAACCATCAGGTTGACCGGACGCAGCCCATGCAAGTCGCGGGTCGCAGCGCGTATCAAGTCCAAGGCCGCCTTACCCTGCGGCCCTTGCATGCAGCCGATGGCCAGGTTCATCTGCGCGCCTTCGCCAAAGAAAGTGAAGGCGCTCGAATAAATCAGATCGCTGCCCTGCACAAGGCGCAGCACCAATTCGCCCTCGCGTTCGAGCGGGGCAATCGCCGTGATCTCAATGCCGTAGCGCAAGCCGCTCTTGCCCTCGACCTGGCCCAACAGTACCGGTGCTTGCGAGGCGCGCAGCATCAAGCCACCCCAGCCTTGCCGGGCGATGAAACGGTAGTGCGCTTGCAAGACGGCAAGGCGCTGGCGGCAGCTCAGCCGATTGCTCAGATAGGGGCGGTAGATCTTCACCAGCAAGCGCGGATTGAGCTTGACCAAGGCGTGGCCCAAAGGGTCGGCGTTGAGCCAATGCAGCCAGCGGTAGCTGGCTTTGCGGTTGAGGAAGGCACGGAATTGCAGTTTGACGATCTCGCGCCACTGAGCAAGGCAGCTGGTCTCGCTCAGGCCGAAGTGCAGGGTGATCATCTGGGTCATGCTGGATTGAATAACGGTCAGGCCAAGCGGCAGATCAAGCGCTCGACAGGGGGCGGGAGCACCTGCATGGTGACCCCGCCGCCGGACGAGTCGTGCTGCTCGGCGCTGGGCTTAGAACTTGTAGCTGGCGCCGATCGAGAACATATTGACGGCCGCCTTGTCGCCCGCCTTGTTGTACTTGGCGCTGATGTGGTCGAGATCAGCAGTCAAGCTAACTTGCTTGCTGAACGCATAGCTTAGGCCGGCACCGAACAGCGGGGCGATGCTGTTCTTGCTCTCGCTGGCGCCGCTCTTGTAGTTGGCCGTGCCGTGGGTGTAGGCCGCGCCGAGTCGCCCCTTGAGCGTGAAGTCGCCAAAATTGAGCGGCAACACGCCGACGACACCCAGTCCGCCCATCTTGACGCTGCCTTGTGCGTCTTTGCCGCCGAGCTTGAGTGTGCCTTCGCCCCTGCCGGTGCCGAAAGCCATGGCCTCAACACCCCATTGTTCGTACATCATGCCGCCGTAGACCTTGCCGCCGAAATTGGCAGTTTTGTCGCACTTCTGGCCGGCGCTGCAGCTGATGTCGTATTTGCTGTAAAGGCCAATATTGGCGCCGACATAGGCTTCCGGCTGGGACTGTGGGCCCGCTGCGCTGGCGCTGCTGGCAGCTGCCAGCCCCAGGGCCGCGATCAGCGTCGAGACCAAAGTGGACATGGAACGGGAAAACATAGCTTGCTTCTTGAACATCAGAAAAACTCCTAGGTTTGTGCCGCATCCCGGGCCTGCGCAGCAAGGCTGTTTGTGCTGCCTTGCTGCGTATTCGGGAGGCGACGGAAGCCAGTGTTTCCTTGATCGCGACTCAGAGCCAGCGCCTTGATGGATGTCCACTCTGCCGCGCTGATAGGTACTGAAACTCGCTACCCGGCGGGCCGGTTTGCCGAGCTGTCGATAATCCGCAACTGTGTTGTTGTCCACCGCCACAGCCGCCGCCCAAGTTCACCGACCCCTTTCAACACTCGAGGAAGCGGAAAACAAAGTTTCAAAACGTCGCTCCTGGGTTGTTGCTCGAAAGAGCGGTCAATGCGCGCCTTGCATAGTTTCAAAATTTTGACCGGGCGACCGATGTCGTCGAGCAATAACGTAAAACATAGTCTCAAAAGCCACTGTCACTGCTCATGATTCCGTCCTTCCCTTCGGATGCCACCATCTCCTCTATTCATTTGGCATGTTTTCGCACTGGGCGGCATGCGAGCATGAAGTCATCTATCCGAGACACCTACGGACAACAGGGAGACATTCACACTGAATTGGGCTTTAGGGCGAGCTCTTTCAACGAGCACGTCCTCCAAGGCGCCATGGATGTGGCTGAGTTGATGGATCGGCACTCTATGTTTCCACTCATCACAAGCGTCGTCAGTGCTAAGACTGCGGATCGGTGGCGCGAAGCACTAGCACTTGGTGACGGTAAAACCAAGGTGCTTTGCCGTACTCTCTATGATCATGGATTCGAGAAATTGCCTGTTCTACGGCAGTGCCCTACATGCGTTCGAGAAGACGTCAACATCTTTGGGTCAGGTCATTGGCGCGTCATGCATCAGATTCCTGTCATTCGCTTTTGCCAAGTGCATGGAGAGCTTCTGCAAGACCAATGCGCAAGATGTAACACGTCCTTTGTAAAATATTCCGATAGGGTGTTGCCTGGTGAGCCTTGTCCACGCTGCGGAAGCGACGCCGTCTCTTCAAGCTTGTCAAACGCTACAAGCATGGGCTACACCGCATTGGCAAAGTTGATCGAACGAGCGCTTCGTGGCGAGGCCCCCGAGCTTGACCCGCGGATAAGAACCCGACTTTTGCAAAGCCTAATTGCTGCCGCGAATGACGACTGTTGGCGATCACTGAAAACTGACCCACCTGCAAGGGCCGCGATCGCGCAAAACTGACCCATGTATCGACACTGTCCTGCTCAAGGCTGAGCGGGGAATCAGGAGTGATTAACGTGGGCATG
>NZ_JAQQXT010000018.1:0-94291 GCF_028595345.1 Roseateles albus
ATGCCCACGTTAATCACTCCTGATTCCCCGCTCAGCCTTGAGCAGGACAGTGTCGATACATGGGTCAGTTTTGCGCGATCGCGGCCCTTGCAGGTGGGTCAGTTTTCAGTGATCGCCAACAGGAACAGGTACTTTCTTTGCGCGAAACAGGCAAACGCTACTGCCTGAGTCACGCAGGGCTCTTGGCCGCGGAGCTCGCGTGGGCACAAGACTCTGCCGCAATTTTTGAGACGATTTCAACGAATGCAGTCGAAGCCTTGATTGCCTACCAATTGATCGACGAATGGGGGGCTGACAGCGCCTGGTTCAAGGCACTTTGCCTAAAGCATCCGAACACCGTCTACCTAGCTTCCCGTGAGCTTCTTCAAGCAGACCTCATGTTGGCGGCCTCACCAAAGCTGCAGCTCTATTACGGTTTGCGGGATGCCGATGCACCAAGAGAGTTCGTTACGCTGCTCTTACCTGACTTGTTGATGGCAATCCCGAGCGCGCCAACGAGTGACCAGCTTCGAGTCTTCAATTCTTGTTTGATTCCCGCAGCCAATCAACATCTGGCGCCGGACACGTTTCAAAGCTTGATTGCCAACCGACTGAAAGACGAGTCCCTATCCATAGAATTTTTTGCGGCACTCCGGATTGCCGCACTAGCCTCGGATCCTGAACTGCACTTGTTGACACTCAAAACAGTTGCGGACGTTCAGCCGGATGTCGGACTGGCTATCCGCAGGGCGTTCACAGAGCAACGGGTAGACGTTTCCGGCTTCGTTGAGGGATCCATTGAATCGGCGAGTTGGCTGATCGAACTTCTCTCTGAATGTGCGCAAACGTCTGACTCATTGATACCGCATGAGTCAGAAGATCCTTTTGGAAAGGGCAGTCGACTCATTCACAACCTGACCAAACAAGTCTCTAGCCTCTCCAGCCCACTGGCGACCAAGGAACTCGCTCGACTTCGGACTTTGCCGGCCATGGGCGCGTGGCGCACCGAACTTGATTGGTACATCGGTGTTCAACAAAAGCTTGCTCGTTCACTTTCGTTCGTGGCACCAAACGCCACAGAGGTTGGAAAGGTCCTGTGCAATCTTGAACCAGCAAACGCCCGAGACATGGCCATTTTGCTTGTCGAGAAAATGATGTTGCTCGCAAAGCGCATTCGAGCAGAAGAAACGAACCAGCTGGAACTGTTCTGGGAGCGCGACTCAAACGGGCAAAAGAAGCCCAAGACTGAAAACTCTTGCCGGGACGTGCTGCAGGGACTGCTGCGCGACAGCATGCTTCCACTTGGCGTGCAAATCGAGAAGGAGGCAATGGCAGCGGCAGACAAACGCGCCGACTTACAGGCTACAACAATGCACCGTGGCGCCCGAATCGTCGTTCCTGTCGAGATAAAAAAGGAAAACCACCCCGCCGTTTGGACGGCTTGGCTGGATCAGCTTGAGGCACGATACACGGGCAACCCTGGTGCCCAGGGCATTGGCGTCTACCTTGTTTTTTGGTTCGGCAAAGAACCAAAGCCGCAACCGGATGGCACGGTGCCGCGCAACGCCGAGCACATGGCCGAGCTCCTTGGTGCGGCCATGCCCAAGGACAGATGGAACCGGATATTCGGCCTAGTCATTGACTTGTCGGCGCGAGCTTAAGTCGAAGCACCGAATTCGGCGCGCCCTCAAGGCATCTGCCGTCCAGAAGCGCAACGCGAATCAACGCGAGCAATAGAAAAGGCGCCGAAAGCGCCTTTTCCTATTTTCGACAGCTTTTAGTCAGACCGCTCGCCAAAACAGCCGAGAAATTTTCCGACGGACTTTATTCTGATCCGACGGACTTTATTCCTCACAGCAAAAGGCGCCGAGACGGTCATTCGACCGTCACGCTCTTGGCCAGGTTGCGTGGCTTGTCAACATCCGTCCCCCGTGCGCAGGCCGTGTGATAGGCCAGCAACTGCAGCGGGATGACGTGCAGGATAGGGCTTAGGGCACCGTAATGCTCGGGCATACGGATCACATGCAGGCCCGGCTCCGACTCAATCTGCGTGTCACCATCGGCGAACACATAGAGCTGACCGCCCCGCGCACGGACTTCCTGCATATTGCTCTTGAGCTTCTCCAGCAAGGTGTCGTTCGGCGCTACCGTGACCACGGGCATCTCGGCCGTCACCAGCGCCAGCGGGCCATGCTTCAGCTCACCGGCCGGGTAGGCCTCGGCGTGGATGTAACTGATTTCCTTCAGCTTCAAAGCACCTTCCAGCGCAATCGGGTAATGCAGCCCACGGCCCAGGAACAAGGCGTTTTCCTTGCGGGCGAATTCTTCGCTCCAGGCAATCACTTGCGGCTCCAGCGCCAAGACCGCTTGCACCGCCACCGGCAGATGGCGCAGCGCTTTGACATGCTCGGCTTCTTGCGCTTCGCTCAGGTGGCCGCGTGTTTGTGCTAACGCCAAGGTCAGCAGGAACAGGCCCACCAACTGGGTCGTGAAGGCTTTGGTCGAGGCCACACCGATTTCGACACCGGCGCGGGTGATATAGGCCAGCTCGCATTCGCGCACCATGGCACTCGTGGAGACATTGCAGACGGTCAAGGTGTGCTTCATACCCTGTGCGCGCGCATGTTTGAGCGCGGCCAGGGTGTCTGCCGTCTCACCGCTCTGACTGATCGTCACGACCAGGGTACGCGGGTTAGGCACGCTGTCGCGGTAACGGTATTCGCTGGCGATTTCGACACTGGTGGGGATCTTGGCGATCGACTCCAGCCAGTACTTGGCGGTCGAGCCGGAGTAGAAGCTGGTGCCACAGGCCAGGATCAGCACAGAGTCGACTTCTTTGAAGATGCCGTAAGCACCATCCCCAAACAGCTCGGGGCTGATGCTGGTGATGGCTTCGAGCGTGTTGGCAATCGCGGTGGGCTGCTCGAAGATTTCCTTCTGCATATAGTGGCGATAAGGCCCGAGCTCGGCCGCGCCACTGTGCGCGTGCACGGTACGCACCTGGCGCTGCTGCGCTTCATAACGGCCGGTTTGAGCGCTCAGATTGCTGATCCAGTAACGGCCCAACTGCAGGTCAACCACGTCGCCTTCTTCGAGGTAGACGATCTGGTCGGTGACACCGGCCAGCGCCATCGCGTCCGAAGCCACAAAGTTCTCACCTTGCGCTGCGTCCATACCCAGCCCCAGCACCAGCGGCGAACCTTCGCGAGCGGCGATCACGCGGTGCGGCTCGTCACGGCAGAAAACCGCCACGGCGTAAGCGCCCTTCAAGCGCGGCAAGGCTTGCTGCACTGCTTCGAGCAAATCGCCGTTATAGAGATGATCGATCAGGTGAGCGATCACCTCGGTGTCGGTCTGGCTGGTGAAGACATAACCACGCGCCTTCAATTCGGCGCGCAATTCGTCGTGGTTTTCGATGATGCCGTTGTGCACCAGGGCGATCCGGCCCACGCTATCGGTGGCCGCATTGGGGCCGGGCGAAAAATGTGGGTGGGCGTTGTGCACGGCCGGGGCGCCGTGCGTGGCCCACCGCGTGTGGGCGATGCCGGTGCCGGAGGCGATGCCGTCTTCTTCGGCCAAGCCTGTCAACTCGGCCACGCGCGAAGTGCTGCGGGCGCGACGCAGGCCGCCGTCTTGATGCACGGCGACACCGCAGGAGTCATAACCCCGGTATTCAAGCCGCTTCAGCCCCTCGATCAGAACGGGGACGATATTGCGCTGACTGACGGCACCGACGATTCCACACATGATTGCTTGCTCCGACAAATTGTTTTGCTGGGACGCATCGTAGGCATTCGGCAGAAATCAATGCTTTCAAAATCATGCATAAAATGAAATAATCAGCCACACCACCAGCATTGAGACCTAATATTTCACAAATTCAATGCATATGATCGAATTGATCACGAGCCTGGACTTGGATGCGGCCGACTTGCGCATTCTGGATTGCCTGCAAAGCGATGCTTCGCTGTCCAACCAGGATCTGGCGAGTCGCGCCCATGTCTCGCCGGCTACTTGCCTGCGGCGGGTCAAACGCTTGGTGGAAAGTGGCGTGATCGAGCGCCGCGTCGCGCTCTTGTCGGCCGAGAAACTCGGCGCCGGCCTCAGCGCCATCGTTGAGATCACGCTGGACCGGCAAGGCGCCGAGCATCTGGCTGCGTTTGAGGCCAAGGTCTTGCGCGAAGTGGCGGTGCAACAGTGCTACCAGGTCTCACCCGGGCCGGACTTCGTGCTGATCCTGCAAGTGCCCGATATGGCGGCATATCAAGCCCTGGTGATGCGCTTATTCACGCAAGACGCCAATGTGCGTAATGTGAAGGCCTTCTTCTCGGTGCGGCGCGGCAAGTTCGAGCCGCGCATTGCTTTGCCGACAATCTGAGCCCGCGCTGCGAGCGCCAACAAGGGCGAATCAGGCCTTCAGGATCAACAAGCCCTTCAGGTATTCGCCCTCAGGGAAGCAGATCGTCTGCGGGTGGTCCGGCGTCGCGCCGACGCGGTCGAGGATGAAGCCGTCGCAAGGAGCGTCAAGGCCGGCCCCGGCGACGATTTTGTGGAACAACTCGGGGCCGACGCCGCCCGAACAAGAGAAGGTGAACAACAGGCCACCCGGCTTCAACAGCATCAGGCCTAAGCGGTTGATGTCCTTGTAGGCCCGCGCGGCGCGCTCGGCATGGGCGGCGGTGGGCGCGAATTTGGGCGGGTCAAGCACGATGGCGTCGAACTGACGCCCTTCTTTGATGAACGCACGCAGCGTGGCGTTCACATCGGCATCCATGGCCAGATGGCGCGCCGGGTCAAAGCCGTTCAGCAGCACATGGGCATTGGCGCGGGCCAGGGCCGGCCCGGACGAGTCGATGCTGATCACCTGCTCGGCCCCGCCGGCCAGCGCCGCCACCGAAAAACCGCCCGTGTAGCTGTAGCAGTTCAGCACGGTCTTGCAGCCGAACTGACGCACGCTGTCGGCAAACTTCTTGCGGTTGTCGCGTTGATCCAGGTAGTAGCCGGTCTTGTGGCCCTCGGCCACGTCGAGCGTCAAGCGCCACTGGTGCTCGCTGATCTCCACCTCGGTCGCACCGCCGCCACGCAGCCAGCCCGTGGTTTGCGCCAAGCCCTCAAGGACGCGCACCTGCGCGTCCGAGCGCTCAAACAAACGCGTCAGGCCGGTCGCAGCCAGCAACAGATCCGCGATCACATCCTTCCAGCGCTCGACACCACTGGCCAGGAACTGGGCCACCAAGGTGTCGCCATAACGATCCACCACCAGACCGGGCAGGCCGTCGGCCTCACCGTGAATCAAGCGCAGCGCGTCGGACTGAATCGACAGCCGCGCGCGCATGGCCAGCGCACGCTGGATGCGCTGCTCGAAGAAGGCCGCGTCGATGCGCTGCGCCTCGTCAAAGCTCCAGGCGCGCACGCGGATTTGCGAGGCCGGGCTGAAAGCGCCCCAGCACAGGAAAGCGCCATCGGCCGACTCGACCCGCACGGTTTCGCCACCGTCGGCGCCGCCGCGGGCGATCGAGCTTTCAAAAATCCAGGGGTGGCGGCGCTGCAGCGAACGCTCTTTGCCGGCACGTATGACGATTTTTTTCATGGTTTCCTCTCGGCACTCAGCGAGCCAGGCTGCCGAAGGCATAGCCGACCGACAGATTGAAAATTTGGGCCGTTTGCGCACCATTGCGCATGGTGCGCCACTGGCCCAGGCCGGCCCGCACGCGCAGATGCTCACGTTCCCACTGCCCGTAGGCTTCTGCCTGCAGCAAGGCGCCGCTACCGACATCGACACCGCCGCCACCGGCCACGCCGGCCAACAATTCAGCACCTAAGCGCGCGCCGCCAAGCAACTGAGGCGACTGCAGGCCTGCACCGAACAGGCCGAAGGCATAGGCCCCGGCCTTGCCGGTGGCCGCACTGCCGGCCTGCGCAACACCGTAGAGGCTTGGCGTCAGCTCGCGGGTCATGACAAAGGCGATCTGGCCGATCGCGTCTTCGCTGCCGTCTTTGAAGCGAACCTTGGGCAGGTGCTGATAGCTGGCGAAGATTTGCTGAGTGCGCACGATGCCAGCCTGCTGCTCCAAACTGCTGCTGACCGATGGCGTTTGATCCAAAGGCAGGGCCAGACCCAGGCGCACAAAGCGGGTCGAAAACTGCCCGTCCGGCGCGTAGCTGAGGCCGCCGTCAAGCCGCAAGGTGGCGCCCCAGGGGCTGATCCAACGCAACGTCGGGCCGGCGCGCAGCAGCCAGCCGTTGCCGGTGTCGACATTGCCGCCGCCGGCCAGGCCCGCGCCGATCTGCCCGCCGACGCGCAGCTTGGGGCCGAACAGCGCCCAGTCCTGGCCGGCGGTGGCCAGCACCTCCATATAGCCGTCAACCCCGCCTTGCGCCGCGCCGGCGGCTTCCACGCCCCACCAGCTGCCGTCGGCAATGTATTGACGCAGGTCGGCGCCGGCAAAAACTATCCGCCCGGTGTTGGGTTTGCCGCTGCGGTCACGCGTGCCCGAGCGCGGATAGGCAAAGCCGCCTTGTAAGGCGATCTCGTCAAAGCCCAGGCCGGTACGTTGGCTGGCGCGGCCCGGCTTGCCTGCGTCACTGGGGGCGAAGCTGACGAAGTTGTTCGCGCGCCCCAGCACCAGGCCGAGACTGGTATCTGAAATATTGCCACTGGGGAAGCGCACATGCGCCAGGGACAAGCCGCTATACCAGTCGCCCGATTCCATGCGCAGCGACAACTCGGGGCGCAACATCAGCCCGCCGCCAAAGCGAACCTTGTCCGAGCCCACACCGCCGCCGGCGCCGGCATAGAGCCCGGCCGCCAGATGCGTGGAAGAACTGAGGCGCCAGCGCCGCTGGCCGGTGAAGCCCATTGTGAACAGCCCGCCGTAATTGCCCTTGGCCGCGCCGTAGACGCTGGGGCCAAAGCCCCATTCTTCGTCGACCGCCATCAAATAGCTCAGGCTCAGCAAGCCGATGCGGTCGCCATTGGGCAAGCGCAGGGGTGTCCAGTTGCTTTCCACGGTGGCAGGCCTGATGGGGCCGGGGCGCACCAGCTCAGGGGATACAGCTTGGGTTTGCGCCGCCGCAGGCGCAGCCATAGCGAGCGCGATGGCTGCGGCAATCAATGTGGAACGAGCGCAAGCAGTTGTCAAAAGGAAAGGCGGAAACACTGTCATTGTTTTTTCTTTGCGCGCGGATGCGCAGCATCATAGATTTTGGCCAAGTGTTGAAAATCCAACTGCGTATAGATCTGAGTCGTCGTGATATGCGCATGGCCCAGCAACTCCTGCACCGCCCGCAAGTCACCGCTGGACTGCAGGATGTGCGAAGCGAACGAGTGCCGCAACATATGCGGGTGCACATGGGCGGGCATGCCGGCCGCCAAGGCCCGTGCTTTCAAGCTGGCGCGAATTTGCACCGCACCCAAGCGAGCCCCGCGCTGACCCACCAGCAGCGCAGGCTCATCGCTGCGCGCGAGTTGCCCACGCACCTGCAACCATTGATCCAAAGCGGCCATCGCAGCACTGCCTACCGGTACCGAGCGGCGTTTGCTGCCCTTGCCCAAGACCGTCGCCTCGGCCGCTTGCCGGTCAATCCAGCCCAAGGACGCGGGGCCGGCTTGCAGGTCCAAGCCCACCAATTCGGACACGCGCAAGCCACAGCCATACAAGAGCTCAACCATGCAACGGTCGCGTGCTTCGAGCCGCGCATCCAAGGCCTGCGCGCCATCGGCAGCATTGCCGCCGCTGAAGCTGGCGAGCTGCACCGCATCATCGACCGCCAAGGCCTTGGGCAGGGGCTTGGCCGCCTTGGGTGCACGCAAGCCGTCAAAAGGATTCAACTCGACCAAACGCTCAGCTCCGAGCCAGCGATACAGGCCGCGCCAAACCGATAGATGCAGCGCCATGCTGCGCGGGCCCAAGTCCATCTCACCGTGCAATTTGGCCGCTAGGCTGCGGGCTTGATGAGGACGCAGCGTCAACAGGGCAATGCCGCCAGCCCCGGCCAAGTTCTGCAGGCGCAGCAGGGCGTCCGCATAAATGACCAAGCTGCGCGGCGCCAAGCGGCGCTGCACCTTGATATGTTCAAGATAGCCAGACAAGGGTGCCGCCAGCAGCTGTGGCTCGGCACCTTCGGTGACCTCAGGCCGGCGTATTGGCGTCACCGCTCACGGCCAGCAATCTGGCCAAGGCCGCGCTGGCAATATCGCCCACGCGGGCCAGGAACTCGGTGCCCATCTCGGCCGTGTAGCGGGTCGGGTCGGGCGAGCCCAGCACCAGCAGACCGAAGCTTTGGCTGGGCTTGCCATGAGTCAGAGGGATCAAGGCCAGCGAGGTCGCGGCGCCATGGTTGCCGCCCTCGTCTGCATGCAACCACTGTGCAGCCTCAAAGCCCGAGTTGATGCCGCAATAGGGCTGGCTCAGGCTGAGGGCAAAGCTCTTCACATCGGCGCTGACCGCCTGCGCGAAGTCGGCCTGGGCATATTCGGGCGCCACATGCCACAGCCGCAAGCCGGCCTGCGGAATCATGAACTGGTGGCGCAACTCCTGAAGCAGCACGGCCGGCAACTGCGCAGCATCGGCGGTCAGCATCAGGCTCTTGGTCCAGCGGTGCAGGCGGTCGGCGATGCCGACGTTCTCCTGGCCGTTGCGAATCATCTCGATGATCTTGGACTCCAGCCCCTTGATCTTTTCACGCAGCATTTCGGCCTGACGCTCCTGCAGCGACACCGCTCTTGCACCATGGGGATGACTCAGTTGCACGGTGGCCAGCAACTCGGCATGGCGCTCGAAAAAGCCCGGCGTCTTGGCCAGAAAGTCGGCGATATCTTGTTCGGTAATCACTTGCCTTGGCTCTTGTTGATTGCTCACAGCTCGATTTCTCCTTCAAACACGGTTTGCGCCGGCCCGGTCATGAAGACCGGCGCGCTCAGGCCGACGCTGAGGCCGGCCCATTCAATTTTCAAATCGCCGCCGCGTGCGTGAACCTCAACGCACTCATCCAGCAACCCCAGGCGAATACCAGCGACCACGGCCGCACAGGCGCCGGTGCCGCAGGCCAGCGTCTCGCCCGCATCGCGCTCAAACACGCGCAAGCGAATCTCGCTGCGCGACACAATCTGCATAAAGCCGGCGTTGACCTTGCGAGGGAAACGACGATGCGCCTCAACCAAGGGGCCCAGGGTCAGCACCGGCGCCGCATCTACATCACCGCTCACCACTTGCACCGCATGCGGATTGCCCATCGACAGCACGGCGAGCTCGCAATTCAGGCCTTCCAGCGGCCACAGCTCAAAACCATTGCGCGAACTGGCACACAAGCCGCTCGAATCAAAAGGCAGCGCAGCATGCTCAAAGCGCGGAGCGCCCATGTCCACGGTGACGCGGCCGTCGTCGCGCAAATGCAGCTCCAGCACGGCATTGAGCGTCTGCACCCGGATGCTGCGCTTGTCAGACAAACCATGCTCGGCCACATAGCGCACAAAGCAGCGAGCACCATTGCCGCAATGCTCGACCTCGTCGCCGCTGTTATTGAAAATCCGGTAGCTGAAGTCGACGCCGGCCACTTTGCCGGGCTCAATCACCAGGATTTGGTCGCAGCCAACGCCAAAGCGGCGATCGCCCAAACGGCGAATTTGCTCGGGCGTCAGCGTGAGGGGCTGCTGCAGCGCGTTGATGACCACAAAGTCATTGCCGGCGCCCTGCATTTTGGTGAAGCGAAGTTTCATCTACAGATTATCGCTGCCACACCATCACGGCGACCCGAGCCGTTCGCCGGGCCGACCCAGGGCGGACGCCTGGGGCCCTCGCGAGAAGGCTAAGCATTAAACATACAGCGAAGGCTCACCCTCGGGCCGCGTCTTGAAGCGCTTGTGCACCCACAGATACTGCGCCGGGTTCTCGCGGATGCGCTGCTCCAGCCAGGCATTCATCTGGGCTGCGTCGGCCTCCAGATCGCCACTGGGATAGCCAGGCGGCGCAGCCCACACCTCCAACACATAGCCCTGCCCGCCCGGCAGCATGGTCGCCACAAGCGGCACCACCAGCATTTTCATGCTACTGGCAATCTTGCCCGGCGCCAGCAAGGTGCAGGTGGGAATGCCGAAGAAGGGTACAAAGGCCGAGTCTTTGCGGCCGAAATCCATGTCGGGTAGATTGAAAAAAGCATGGCCCTCACGAATCAGGCGCAGCACCGGCCGAATTCCTTCTTCCCGAATGACCGAGGTGGTGACGCCAAAGCGGCTGCGACCGGCCAACATCTGCGCATCGAAGACCGGATTGCTTTGGCGCTGATAGACAAACACACCAGGCTGCTGCTGATTCAGCATCAAACCATTGCCCACCACATCCAAGCCCGCGAAATGGGGCACCCACCACATCACTGGCGCCGAGCTCTTCTCGGCCACTTTGATATCGCCCTTGATGTGAATCAGCCGGCGCAGCCGCTCGGGCGAGGCGAACCAAAGCAAGCCGCGCTCCAAGATGGAGCGGCCCATCCAGCCGAAATGCTCGCGCGCCAGCAGTTCGCGCTGTGCGTCGGTCTTCTCCGGGAAGCAAAGCGCCAGATTGCGCAAGGCGATGCGCCGGCGTGATTTCGCCAGACGCCACAGCACCGCGCCCAACCCTTGGCCGAGTGCGGCCAGCAGGCCCAGCGGCAAGAAATGCAGCAGCCACAGCAGGCCGATGGCGAGGTGTGCCCCGATGCGCGCGCCCATTCGTGCAGCCATGCTCAAGCCTCCTGCCGGGGCTCGGCGGCCGGCGCAACGCCAATATCCAGGCTGCGCGGATGCTTGTAGCGGTTGTATCCCCACAAATACTGATGCGGTGCGAGTCGGATCATTTCTTCCATGCCTTGGTTGATGATGGCAGCGGCGGATTCTGCAGGTAAATCGGCCGCGATCGGCGCGGCCGGCAGCACATGCACCACATAGCCCCGCCCCTTGGGCAAGCGTTCACCCCAAATCAGCAGGGGCATCGCGCCGGTTTGTTGCAGCAAACGCGCGGCCAAGGTCATGGTGTAGGCCGGGCGGCCAAAGAAATCCGCCCAGACGCCCAGGCCCTGAGGCGGCACCTGATCCGGCAAAAGGCCCACGCACTGACCCTTGCGCAAGGCCCGAATCATCTGACGCACGCCGGCCAGGGTGGCGGGGGCCGTTTCCAGCCCTGGGCGCCCACGCGAGGCATCGATGACCCGGCGCAGCCACGCTTGCTTGGCCGGCCGAAACAAGACCGTGACCGGCCCGGACGCTGAAAAGCGTTCGGCAAAGGCTTGTGCGCAGATTTCGAAGCAGCCCAGATGCGGCGTCAGGAACACCAGTCCGCGCCCCGCCACCAGCCCCTGCTCGATCAGCTCGGCGCCCCGCCACTGCAGTTTGTCGCCCAAGGGCACATCATGCGGGCGCATCCACAGCCAGGGCACTTCCGCAATCATGCGGCCAGCCTCCTGGATGCCGCCGCGCGCCGCAGCCCAAGGAAGGCCGGCAATCTGCACATGAGCCCGAAAGCGCGCCCGGTAACTGGGCGAAGCCAGATAGACCAGCCAACCGGCGACCGCGCCCACGGCATGGAGAACTCGTAAGGGCAAGCGGGACAATATTCGAAACAAGGTCAACATATTTCTATAATCCAAACATCGCCGAGTTAAATTGGACAACTTGCGGGGCGATGCGGGCTTTATTCACAAGAATGAAACACCCGCCGGGCAGCGATGCTCAACAAATGCTGCTAAAGCGTTCGCCGCGTCTCCCGACAGCACGGCAACGCCGATCAACTGTTAACTGGAGTGTAAAAGTGGCGAACAACGATTTCTTATTTACTTCTGAATCCGTATCCGAGGGTCACCCGGACAAATGCGCGGACCAGATCTCGGACGCGATTCTCGACGCAATCTTCGCGCAAGACCCACGCTCCCGCGTGGCGGCCGAAACGCTGTGCAATACCGGTCTGGTCGTGCTGGCCGGTGAGATCACCACCAACGCCCATGTGGACTACATCCAGGTGGCACGTGACACCCTCAAGCGCATCGGCTATGACAACACCGAGTACGGCATTGACTACAAGGGCTGCGCGGTTCTGGTCGCCTATGACAAGCAGAGCAATGACATCGCCCAAGGCGTTGACCACGCCTCCGACGATCATCTGAATATCGGCGCTGGTGACCAGGGCCTGATGTTCGGCTATGCCTGCGACGAAACGCCCGAGCTGATGCCCGCGCCGATCTATTACGCGCACCGTTTGGTCGAGCGCCAAGCGCAACTGCGCAAAGACGGTCGCCTGCCCTTTCTGCGCCCGGACGCCAAGAGCCAGGTGACGATGCGCTATGTGAACGGCAAGCCACATTCGATCGACACCGTGGTGCTGTCCAGCCAGCACAGCCCGGAAATGAGCGACGGCAGCAAGATGAAGCCCGAGTTCATCGAGGCGGTGATCGAAGAGATCATCAAGCCAGTGCTGCCACCGGCTTGGTTGAAGGACACCAAATACCTGATCAACCCGACCGGGCGCTTCGTCATCGGCGGCCCGCAGGGTGACTGCGGCCTGACCGGCCGCAAGATCATTGTGGACACCTACGGCGGCGCCTGCCCGCATGGCGGCGGCGCCTTCTCCGGCAAAGACCCTAGCAAGGTCGACCGCTCGGCCGCCTATGCCGCGCGCTATGTGGCCAAGAACATCGTGGCCGCCGGCCTGGCGCGCCAATGCCAGATTCAGGTCGCCTACGCGATTGGCGTGGCCAAGCCGATGAATGTGACCGTCTACACCGAAGGCACCGGTGTGATCTCGGACGACAAGCTCTCGGCCCTGGTGCAAGAACACTTCGACCTGCGCCCCAAGGGCATCATCCAGATGCTGGACCTGTTGCGCCCGATTTACACCAAGACAGCGGCCTATGGTCACTTCGGCCGCGAAGAACCCGAGTTCACGTGGGAGCGCACGGATAAAGCTGCGGTGCTTCGCGCTGCAGCCGGCCTGTAAGGCCGCCGAGCACAGCTCGGCTCCGTGCGCGGGCGACATTCATATCCGCGCAGCGGATGTGAGTGGAGACCAAAGGACGGACAAGGCCCAGTTGCTGCGTGCAGCAGCCGGGCTGTAAGCACGGCACCCGCGTCAGCGGGTACTGGGACTTGGGGCGAAGTTCATGTCGCACCGCGACGTGAACGAAGACCACAAAGCGGCTACGCTGCGTGCAGCGGCTGGCCTGTAAAAGGCCAGGCGACGCCTCAGGCGGACAAGACGCTTTGGGGCTTTGCTCATATCGCACCGCGATGTGAGCAAAGCCCACAAGGCTGCGGCACAAACCGCCAAAACGAAAGGGCCGCTCCGGCAAACCGGAGCGGCCCTTTTTTACCTTCAAAATCGATCAACTCATCCCGCACAACTTCTTGAACGGCCCCAGCACAGCGTCGCCGCGAAAGGGTTTGACGATCCAGCCGGTGACGCCAATGGCCTTGCCGCGCGCGCGCATCTGCGGGTTGTCTTCGGTCGTCAGCATCACGATGCGTACCGCTTGATTGCCGAGTTCGGTGCGGATCTTCTCCGCCATGGTCAGCCCGTCCATATGCGGCATATTGAAGTCACTGACCACCAGCTTGATGTCGGGATCGCTGCGCAGTTGCACAAGCCCATCACGGCCATCGGTGGCGACCGCCACTTCAAATCCGTTCTTGCTCAAAAAACTGGAGACGATCTCGCGCATGGTGCTCGAATCGTCAACCACTAAGACATTCGCCATTTCAGAAATTCCTCGCTCGTCCGCCCTGGGCTCTTGATTTCAAAACAGATCCAACTCGCCCGTCGGCCCGGCCTTCACCGCATGCGCCTCGAAATCCGCAAATTCCTCCGGCGACCAATGCAGATTGAAGATCACCCGCTGCACGATCACCAACGGTGGCATCCCCGGACGCGCCGGGTCGGACAGCTGGTAGCGCAAACAGAGCTGCGGATCTTGCGAGCCGAAGGAGATGTATTTGTGCTGGTGGTTGATGACGATGGGCACTTGCGTTTGCTGTTTGCTCAGCTCCTGCGGCGGGATATAGCGATTTTTGAACGCGCCCCAGATCAGATTCGTCGTTTCGCCCAACATATTGTTGAGTTCGCGGAAGTTCAGGTCCCCCCCCACGCCTTCATAGCTGAAGCCCTGAATCAAGCCTTGGCGCAGCGCGTTCTCCTCGGTTTGCAGCATCATGTAGCCGCGGCACCAGGTGCTCTCGATCGGGATCAGCGTGGACACCTCACCATGAATGATGCGGTCGTGAACCACATAGGGCGACTCGGCCACCACCTGCGCGTTGGGGAACATCGCCACCAGCGATGAGCAGGTCAGCTCGGCGATGCCTTGCACCAGGCTGCGCGGGTAGCTGAGGCTGAAAATCGCGTGGTCGATGGCGGCGCGCAAGGTGTCGGTGTCGCCGGTGTTCCAGTTCTGGCACACGGCCAGTTGCTCCGCAGCGCTCAACTCGCGCTCGCTGCTGCGTCGCAGAAAAATCGGCAGCTCGGGGCGTAGCTTGTGAATAGCACAGGCCAGCTGCAAGGCGTCGCCCTGATCACAAGGAAGGTTATCGGCGAGCAGCACGCCGCCCAGGTCCTTGTGCTTGCCCAGCGTGGCCAAAGCGTCACTGGCCGAGCGCGGCAGTGCAATCAGACCGATTTCCTGGCAAAAGTCGGTCAGAACCTGGTATTGCTCCGGGTCATGCTCAAGCAGCAAGACCTTGGCTTCGAGGAGGGTGGAGTTGATCATGGTTTTTCGCAGTGCGCGGCCGCCCTGCCCTGTGCCGAATAGCAAACAAGATGACGCCTGGCTGAAAAGCCCGGCGTTCCTCTGCGTCATCGGCAGCGCCGCCAAATTCTGTAGCACTATGCGCCCGCCCCCCCTGCCGGTTGCCCACTTCTACTCGGAAACCCGCTAGACGGCGCGGCTGCAAACCGCATAATTTCATTCGCCCCGCCGGCCCAAAACCCGAACAAGCACCATGTCAGAACTGCTGCAAGCCTCCTCCCTGCCCGCCTTGCGGGTCTTGGTGGTCGATGACCAGGCGACAGCGCGGCGCATTCTTTCGGCGCAGTTGCAGGCCGCCGGCCACCAGGTGCTGGAGGCCGGCTCGAGCGATCAAGCCTTGACCTTGTTTCAAGCGGAGTCGCCTGACCTGGTCTTGCTCGACGTAGAAATGCCCGGGCATGACGGTTACTGGGTCGCCAGCCAAATGCGGGCTGTGGAAGCGGGCGGATGGACACCCATCATCTTCCTGTCCAGCCGCGACAAGGATCAAGATCTCTGGCAAGGCATCGAGTCGGGCGGCGATGACTATCTGATCAAGCCCGTGTCGGCCACCGTGCTGCAGGCCAAGTTGCGCGCGATGCAGCGCCTGCGCCGCATGCAGACGCGGCTGCTCGAATTGTCTGACGAGCTTCGCTTTGCCAACGAACAACTGACCCGGCTCAGCCATGAAGACGCCCTGACCGGCCTGCCGAACCGGCGCGCCTTTGATGCCCGGCTGCAGCAAGAAATCCTCGCCGCCCAGCGCGACAAGCAGACGCTGACGCTGGTGCTGTGTGACATCGACTACTTCAAAGATTTCAATGACAGCCTCGGGCATGTCGAAGGCGATGCTTGCCTACAGCGCGTTGCCCGCCTTTTGCAAGAAACTTGCCGGCGCCCGCGCGACTATGCGGCCCGTTATGGCGGCGAAGAGTTTGCCTTGATCCTGCCTGGCACACCGCGCTCCGGTGCGATGACCTTTGCTCGCGCCGTGCTGCGCACCTTGGCGCTGACGGCGATTCAACACCCCAAGTCGGCCGTGGCGCCCCATGTCAGCGTGTCGGGCGGCATCACGACCTGCATCCCCGACCAATCCACCACGGTCGAAGGCCTGCTGCGACGCGCGGATGATGCGCTCTACACCGCCAAATCACGCGGACGCAACTGCTTTTTCAGTTTCGAGATGCAGATGGACACGCATGAGCAGCGCAGCGCCCGGGCGGCCAATTTGGGCGTTGACATGGGCACAGACATACGCGAGCCCGATCCAATTTAGTGTGGTGTTGCACACTAGCAAAATGACCAACCGCCCCATCGCGCTCGAAGACCTGCGCCGCTACGCCGTCGCTCGCAGCCTGTTCACCCCAACGACCTTGCCGGGCGCCATCAAACGCCTGGGCTTTGTGCAGGCCGATCCGATACGAGCCCCGGCTCGTGCACAGGACCTGACCCTGCGTTTACGCGTCAAAGACTACCGGGCCGGCGACCTTGAGCGCCGCTATAGCCAGCTCGCGATTGAAGAGGATTGCCTCGTCAACTACGGGTTTCTGCCGCGTGAACATTTGCAGCTGATGCACCCCCGCGTGGCCCGCCGCGCCTGGGACAGCAAGACGAAAGGCCATGCCCAAGCCCTGCAAAGCTTTGTCAGCAGCCGCGGGCCCAGCCACCCGCGCGACATCCAGGCGCATTTCGACCTGGGCAGCACCCGCAATGCCTGGGGAGGCAGCAGCAGCGCCACCACCCATTTGCTAGACGACATGCATTACCGCGGCATGTTGCGGGTGCAGCGTCGCGAAGCCGGTCAGCGCATCTATGCGGCGGTGACTCACACCCCAGACGAGCGCAGCCCACAAGCCAAGGCCCATGCCTTGCTGCAACTGGTACTGGCCAAGTACGCGCCCCTGCCCTCGCGCAGCCTGGGTCAGCTGTGCAGCCTGCTGGGCTATGGCGCCCCGCATCTTGGTGCCGAGATCAAACGCGCTTTGAGCCTCGCACGGCAGACCCTACCTAACGCCGAAATCGATGGCATCCGATGGTACTGGCCCGAAGGCGAAAACCCCGCAGCCAAGCGCTGGCGCCTCGATGACGAACTGCGCTTGCTGGCGCCGTTTGACCCCGTCGTTTGGGACCGTTTGCGCTTCGAGTTGTTTTGGGGTTGGGCCTATCGTTTTGAAGCCTACACCCCCGCCGCCAAACGCAAGATGGGCTATTACGCGCTGCCGATGTTGTGGCGCGGCCAAGTACTGGGCTGGGCGAATCTGTCAGTCCAGAGTGGCCAATTGATCAGCGACTTCGGCTATGCCGAAAGCCACCCGCCGCCCGACAAGGCGCTACGCCAAGCCTTGGAGATTGAGCAGCAAAAAATGGCTCTGTTCTTGGGTGCAAGTCTGCCTTAAGCACTGCCTCGGGCCCGAAGCAATGCCTGCGCCAATTCGGCAAAACCTTCGCCCCGCTCGGCCTGCGTTACGTAAAGGGGCAGATGCTGCAAACGGGGCGCCCACTGTGCGATATTGGCGACCCCAACCGTGAGCGGCAAGCGCTCGAACATCAGCTGATCATTGGCTGAGTCGCCAATATAGAGCCAGCGTTCAGGATCGAAAGCCTCACCCAATAAAGCCGGGACGGCCCAAATGGCTGCCGACAATTTATTGTGCTCGCCAATCCAACCATTGATATGGATGGAGCTGACGGTGGCCACCAAGCCATGTTCGCGCATCACGGCGCAGACGGCCGCAATCTGTATCGCATCCAACTGAGCGAACTCACTGTGGTCGACGGCGATATCGGTCAGGCGGCCGGCCGAGTCGTTGGCCAGGCATGCCCCCGGCACGCGCTGCAGCACATCGGCCGCACAGGCCTGCAAGCGCTCGAAATTAGCCTCGCGAACCCGCTCATCAGCTTGACTGAACTCGCGCTGCAACAGGCCATGTTCATCTCGGCGCAGCATCACGGCGCCGTTCTCCGCCACGATGGCAAGCAGCGGCCAAGCCAAGGCAAAGGGCTCACTCCAGCCGCTTGGCCTGCCCGTTATGGCAATCACCGGAACGCCGGCGTCACGCAAGGCTTGCAAGGACGCCAATGCGGCCGGCGCAATCTCACCATGGGCCGTCAGCGTGTCATCGATATCGGTCAACACGCCGCGCAAATGGCGCAGGCGCTGGGGCGGGCAAAGGCTGAAAGGCTGCATAAGCGCGATTGTCCGTAATCTTGGCCCTGTTCCGCGCATTGAAATACCGCATGCGGCTAGAATTGCCGCTGTTCCGAGGAGCGTTGCAACCTGAGTTCTCAACAACCCAGGCCAGGCTCGGAAAAGTTTTGCACCATGGGCTGCCAAGCCCGCAGAACCTGCAACTGCGCTCACCCGCTGACGTTTTCGCGTGGGTGAACGCTTGCCAAGTCCCACCTCGGGCTTGGGCAATCCCTCATACGGTGACAGCAGCGGCTTCATAGATTGCATGAAGGAGCTCGCAATGACTGCCACCACCTTGTCCAAAGACCAATACCATATTGCCAACCTGAGCCTTGCCGCCTGGGGCCGCAAGGAAATGAATATCGCCGAGTGCGAAATGCCCGCGCTGATGGCGATCCGCAAGGAATACGCCGCGACTCAGCCGCTAAAGGGCGCGCGCATCACCGGCTCGCTGCACATGACCATCCAGACCGCAGTGCTGGTGGAAACACTGCAGGCGCTGGGCGCCGAAGTGCGCTGGGCTTCGTGCAATATCTACTCGACCCAAGACCAGGCCGCCGCCGCCTTGGTCGCCGCCGGCACGCCGGTGTTTGCCTACAAGGGCGAGACCCTGGCCGACTACTGGGACTACACGCACCGCATTTTTGACTTCGGCGCCAAGGGAACTCCCGGCGAAGGCCCGAACATGATTCTGGACGACGGCGGCGACGCGACGTTGCTGATGCACCTGGGCCAAAAGGCCGAGAAGGATCTGAGCGTCTTGGACAAGCCGGGCAGCGAAGAAGAGCGCGTGTTGTTCGCGTCCATCAAGGCCAAGATCGCCGTTGACGGCACTTGGTACACCCGCAAGAGCGCCGAGATCCTCGGCGTGACCGAAGAGACCACCACCGGCGTGCACCGCCTGCAGGAAATGTCGGTCAAGGGCGAGTTGCTGTTCCGCGCCATCAACGTCAATGACTCGGTCACCAAGAGCAAGTTCGACAACCTCTATGGCTGCCGCGAGTCGCTGGTGGACGGCATCAAGCGCGCCACCGACGTGATGATCGCCGGCAAGGTCGCCGTGATCGCCGGTTACGGCGATGTGGGCAAAGGCTCGGCACAAGCAATGCGCGCGCTGTCGGCGCAAGTCTGGGTGACCGAGATCGACCCGATCTGCGCGCTGCAAGCGGCGATGGAAGGCTTCCGTGTCGTGACGATGGAATACGCGGCCGACAAGGCCGACATCTTCGTCACCACCACCGGCAACAAGAACGTGATCCGTCACGAGCATATGCTGGCGATGAAGCACAACGCCATCGTGTCCAATATCGGCCACTTCGACAACGAGATCGAAGTCGCGTCGCTGGAACAGTACGAGTGGGAAGAGATCAAGCCGCAGGTCGATCACGTGATCTTCCCGGACGGCAAGCGCATCATCTTGCTGGCCAAGGGCCGTTTGGTGAACCTGGGCTGCGGCACCGGGCACCCGAGCTATGTGATGTCGTCGAGCTTCGCGAATCAGACGATCGCCCAGATCGAGCTGTTCGCGCACAAGGACGCTTACGACATCGGCAAGGTTTATGTGCTGCCCAAGCATCTGGACGAGAAGGTGGCGCGCTTGCAGCTGACAACGCTGAATGCGCAGCTGTCGGAACTGACGGATGAGCAGGCGGCGTATATCGGCGTGCCCAAGGCTGGTCCCTACAAGCAAGACACCTACCGCTACTGATCGATAGGCTACTGCGCGGCCGACAGGCGTCGTTGCGGGTCCCTCCGCAGATCCTCACCTAGCGCTGCTAGGCTCCGGTCTGCGGATCCGCCCGCGTCTAGCCTGACGACCGCTCGCTACGCCTCGCAAGACCGAGAACTTTTTTTTATGCGCGCAGATCAACTGTTAGTTTCCAAAGGCCTGGCGCCAACCCGCTCGGCGGCCGCGCGGCTGATCGCGGCGGGTGCCGCCGAATGGCAGGGGCCGGCGGGCTGGCAGGCGATCCGCAAAGCGGGTGAGGATCTCAACGAGCATGGCGACTTGCGCGTCAACGATGACGCGGAGTTGCGCTTTGTGTCGCGCGGCGGGCTCAAGCTCGAAGGGGCGCTGAAACACAGCGCCCTGGATGTGAGCGGCCTGTGCGTGCTGGACATGGGCCAAAGCACCGGCGGCTTCAGCGACTGCCTGCTCAAGGCGGGTGCTGCCAAGGTGGTCGGCGTCGACGTCGGCCACAGCCAGTTACACGAAACCTTGCGCAATCACCCACAGGTGGTGGCGCTGGAGCAGCTGCATGTGCGCGAACTGGCCGGCTCGGCCTTGACCGAGCACGCGCCGGCAGGCGGCTTTGAGCTCATCGTTGGTGACTTGAGTTTCATCTCGATGCTGGGCGCCCTGCCCCATCTGGCCGCATGGTTAGCGCCCGAGGGTCAGGTCTTGCTGCTGGTCAAACCGCAATTCGAGTTGGGCAAGAAAGCGCTGGCGCGTGGCGGTCTGGTTAAAGACGCCAAGCAATACCCCTTGCTGGAAACGCAGGCCCGCAATGCCGCCAAAGACCTGGGCTGGAAGGTCCTGGGCTATTTTGAGAGCGCCATCACCGGCGGTGATGGAAATAAAGAATTCTTCCTCTGGGCGCAAGCACCGGGGACAGCGAAAGACAAGCCATGAGCAGCACAACATCATCCATCCCTGTCAGCTTCGAGTTCTTCCCGCCCAATACGCCGGTCGGGACCGAGAAGCTCAAGGCCGTGGTGCAAGACCTCAGCGTCTTGAACCCGCATTACTTCAGCGTCACCTACGGTGCCGGCGGCTCGACGCGCGACAAGACGCTCAGCACGGTGATAGACATTGCCCGCGCCGGTTTCGAGGCCGCGCCGCATCTGTCCTGCGTGGGCTCCACACGCGAGAACATCGCCGAAATCCTGGCCACCTACCGCGCGCAGAACATTCGCCGCGTGGTCGCCCTGCGCGGCGACCTGCCCAGCGGCACCGCTACCGCAGGCGAGTTCCGTTATGCGTCCGAATTGGTCGCTTTCATCCGCGAGACACAAGGTGCCGACTGGCAGATCGAGGTCGCCGCCTACCCCGAGTACCACCCGCAGCAACGCTATGCCGCCAAGGACTTGCAGCACTTCGCCGACAAGATGGCAGCCGGCGCCAACTCGGCAATCACGCAGTTCTTCTTCAACCCGGATGCTTACTTCAACTTCGTTGACGAGGTGCGCAAACTCGGTGTGACGGCGCCCATCGTGCCCGGCATCATGCCCTTCCACAACTATGCCCGTATCGCGCAGTTCGCGGCCCGCGACGGGATCGAGATCCCGCGCTGGGTGGCGCTGAAGATGGAAGGCTATATGGACGATGCGGCCTCCATCCGCGCCTTTGGCCTGGACGTGATGACGCGCGTTTGCGAGCGCCTGATCGCCGGGGGCGCGCCCGGCATCCATTTCTATACGCTCAATCAGTCAGGCTTGACCTTGGAGTTGTGTAAACGCCTCAGGCTCGGCCAAGTTTCTTGAGTTAAGTCAAATGCCCCCGGCCCTCCTCGCGAGGGCTTTTTTTACTTTGCGTTAGATCAAGGGTTTACCCCCTCAGCAGCATTCCAATCTCTTTCATCGGGGCTATTCCCGGCTTTTTGAAAGTAGATCAATGAACAAGAATTTTGCTGCTGCAATCGCTGGCGTCTGTGCAACCGCTGCTCTGGGCTTGGCCAGCTTCTCGGCTCAGGCTCAGACCACACAAGAAGGCCCTTGGTTGGTGCGCGTGCGCGCCGTGCATCTGCAATCGGCCAATGACAATAGCTCCAAGCTGAGCTCCACCTTGACCAGCGTTGTTGGCAAGCCTGCCGAAGCTTCGATCAACGACAAGTGGCTGCCTGAGCTGGACATCAGCTATTTCATCAACCCCAATGTCGCGGTTGAGCTGATCCTGACTTACCCGCAAAAGCAAGACCTGTCCGTCACCGGCGTGGGCAAGATCGGCAGCTTCAAGCATCTGCCCCCTACACTGAGCGCGCAGTACCACTTCAGCCCAACCAGCATGTTCCGCCCCTATGTTGGCCTGGGTGTGAACTACACCAATATCTCGGACGTGCAGTTTGACGCCAATGTCGCTGCGTTGAAGCTGGGCCTGAAGCACAACAGCTGGGGCCTGTCCGCACAGATCGGCGCCGACATTGAAGTTGCCAAGAACCTCTACCTGAACGTGGACCTCAAGAAGGTTCAAATCAAGACCACCGTTTACTCCAACGGTGCTGATATTGGCGAGTTCAAGGTTGATCCGCTGCTGGTCGGCGTTGGCCTGGGCATGCGCTTCTAAGCGAGCTTAGTCAAATAAAGCCGCTGCGCCTTTTCAGGCTGCAGCGGCTTTTTTCTTGCTCAAAGCGCAGCGAAGGCATCCCGCGTCATATTCTCCGGCCCGCCTTCTGCCCGGCAGACCACATCATCTTCGATGCGTATGCCGCCAAAGCGACTGAGGTGCTCGACCAAGGGCCAATTGACCGCTGCCGCCGCAGGGCCGGCGCGCAGCTGACGCAACAGCGTCGGGATGAAATACAGACCCGGCTCTATCGTCACCACCATGCCGGCCTGCAGCTTGCGGGTCAGACGCAGATAGGGGTGGCCCTCGGGCTTGGGCGCAAGCTTGCCAAATTCATCGGCCATGAAACCGCCGATGTCGTGCACCTGCAGGCCCAGCAAATGGCCAATACCGTGTGGCATGAAGATGGACGTCACGCCTTGCTCAAGCATGGCCTCCACACTCATCTTGACGATGCCTTGTGCCTGCAGAATGCCGGCCAGATGACGGTGCGTGCTGAGATGGATGTCACGGTAGTCGACCCCGTCGCGCACCTCGTCCACCAGCGCCAGCTGCGCGGTCTCCATCGCCGCGAGCAGGGCGTCAAAGTCGGCGTCATCACCACGGCTCCAAGTGCGCGTGATGTCCGAGGCATAACCATTGACCTGCGCGCCAGCGTCAATCAGGAAAGAGCGACTCTCGGCCGGCCGCTGCACATCCTGGTACTGGTAATGCAGCACGGCGCAATGCTCGTTCAACGCGACGATATTGCCGTAAGGCAGATCGCGGTCGGTGTGGCCCGCAGCTACAAGATAGGCGCGGTGAATCTCGGCCTCGGACGCGCCGGCCAGAAAAGCATCACGTGCGGCCATATGCGCGGGCGCGGCGCGGCGTGAGGCGGCCCGCATCTGGTCCAGCTCATAGCCATTCTTGCGTGCGCGCTGGTAATGCAGCAGGTTCAGCAAGTCTTGCGGATTATTGGGCTCCACCCCGGCCAAACTCGCATCCGTTTCGCCAATGATGGCCAGGCGCCCGGGCAGTTGCAAATGCGCTGCCGCATCCTCGGCGCGGCTGATGATGATCAACTCAACCGCATCGACCCACTCGCCGGTCGGGCTGCTTGGCGGCACATGCCAGTAATCATCGGGCTGGTAGTAGACGACGCGCGGCTTGTGGCCGGGGCGCACCACGATCCAGCTATTCGGATGATTGCTCAGCGGCAGCCAATGCTTGAAATGCGGGTTGGCTTGGAAAAGATAGGGCCGATCATCCAGGAACGCGTATTTCTCGATGCCGGAGGCGATCAGCAAAGCGTCAAAGCCGGTGCGCGCCAGGGCGCTTTCGGCTTGGGCTTGCAGCTGGCTCAGGTGTTGTGCGTAAGTAGTCATGCCCGCATTCTCAACCATTGCAGTCCCACACCACACCTTCCTCGGTCAACATGGCGTCCAGCGGTACGTCATGGGCTTCGGCCTTCAACATGGGCTGAAAGCCATGCGCATAGCCAATGCCGGCCGTGGCCGGGCGCGGCTGCAGCGCCGCCAAGGTGCGGTCCATAAAGCCGCCGCCATAACCCAGCCGCAGGCCGCAAGGGCCAAAGCCCACGCAAGGCACCAGCAAAAGTTGGGGCTCAAAGACCTCGGTGTCTTTCGGCTTAGGTATGCCGTAAGCATCCTCCTCCATCGGGCAACCGGGGTACCAGACATGAAAGCGCAGCGTGCCCAAGGCCTTGTCCACCACCGGCAAGCCAATCCTGCGTTCCGGATGATCCTCGCCCCAGCGGTAGAGTGCCGGCAAAGGGTCAAACTCACCCTTGATCGGCCAGTAAGCACCAATGGTCAACTCGGTTCGGCGCAAAAGCCAAACGCGCAAAACCTCCTGCAAATACTCGGCCAATTCCAAACGGTTTGGCAGATCCAGGCGCGCCTGAATCAGTTTGTGGCGCAAGGCAGCGCGGTCATTCATATCCACGGACAATTCCTCCCAACAAAGAAACTGCGGGCCAGCTTTCCAAGTAGCTCTGCTGGCGGCTACCCCGATTGTGTGGGCAGACCATAGGGCGGCCAGCTTCGTTGAGACCCTATATTTGAGCCATGGCAAGCAAAGAATTACTTGATCACTGCATGGAGTTGCTGGCGCCGCTGGGGCCCTTGCGCAGCCGCCGCATGTTCGGCGGCTGGGGCATTTACGCCGGCGACTTCTTTATCGCCATCATTGCCTTCGACCAGTTGTATCTGAAAGCCGATGCGCAAACCCGCCCTCTGTTCGAGGCCGCCGGCTGCGCGCCGTTTCAGTACGAGCGTGAGGGTCAAGTCATGCGCCTGAACTATTTCGTCGCGCCGGAGGAGGCGATGGAGTCGCCCGCGCTGATGGATGCTTGGGGGCGCTTGGCCCTGGGCGCGGCATTGCGCGCCGGCACGGCAAAGAAACCGCACCAAAAATCCAAGCCAAAGACCGGCACAGCAAAGCCAGGGGCGAAAATGGCGACCAAGCGCCAAGCTTGACTCTCACTTTCACCCGGTCCCGCCTCTATGCAAGCCTTGCTGAGCGCCATCGCCACGATGGGCCTCCCCCTTGACGCCCAGCGCATCTTCCACGGTCGCGGTGCCCGCTTCCCGGGCTGCGAGCAATGGGCGCTGGACGCCTTCCCACCAGTTTTTTTGTTGACCAGTTTTCAGCCCGCGTCGGAACTTGACTTGAGCCTCATCCGCGCTGCCCTGGCGGCGCGCTGGCAAGACCTGGCACCTGACCGACCGCTAGACTTGGTCTATCAATACCGGGATGAAGGCCGCAGCGAAACGCGCCTGCTCAGCGGCAGCGTGCCTGAGCCGCATCTCGTGTCCGAGCAAGGTTCGCGTTATCAAGTGCATCTGCTGAAGGGGCAAAACCACGGCCTGTTTCTCGATATGGCCGGCGGGCGGCGCTGGGTGCGCGATCATGCGCAGAGTCGACCCGGCATCAAGGTTTTGAACCTGTTTGCCTATACCTGTGCCTTTTCGGTGGTGGCCTTGCAAGCGGGGGCCGGCAGTGTCGTCAATGTGGACATGAGCAGTGGTGCGCTCAATATCGGCCGCCAGAATCACCAAATCAACGGGCTCGACGGCAAACCCGCGCGGGCCAGTTTTCTGGCCCATGACATCTTCAATTCCTGGGGCAAGATCAGCCGCAGCGGCCCCTATGACTTGATCATTCTCGATCCGCCCAGCTTTCAAAAAGGCAGCTTTGTCGCCACCAAGGACTACGCCCGACTGATGCGCCGCCTGCCCGATCTGCTGGCGCCGGGCGGCCACGCCATGCTTTGCCTGAACACGCCCAAGCTGGGCCTGGCCTTTTTGCAAGATCAAATGCTGGAGCTTGCGCCCCAGCTGGCTTTTGTAGGGCGCGTGGCCAACCCGCCGGCGTTTGCAGACATCTCCGAAGACCGCTCGCTCAAGGTGCTGATTTACAAGGCGGCTGATTAGGCCGACAAGCCCCCGGCGGCACCAGCAATTGAAAGGCGGCCTGCGGCCAAGCTTCAAGCACGACCCGGCTGCCGGACGCGAGCGCCACGCTTTGGCCGGCCTCCAGCCACAGATCCTCGGCCGGCGCCTGCGCCCGCCCCTGCTGCGTCAGCCACACACGCCCTTGGGCGACGGCCAGTTCACGGGCGCCTGGGCCGATTTCCAGACTCATGGCCTCGCCCGGCGCCAAGGCCCACAATGCTTGCGAATAGCTCATCATTCATTTACCTCCAGTTGACCGCGCAATCGGCGCCGTCTATGGGCCTGAATACTAGAGACAGCCTGGCAGCAGGTCCAATGAGATGGGCGCACGGGATTGATACCATTCACGCATGAATCAAGCGCCCGCCGTCCCGCATCAAAAACCGACCCGCCAACGCCCGCTCTCCGTAGGCTCCTTGCGCGCCTTCGAGGCGGTGGCCCGCCTCCTGAGCTTTCGCGGCGCGGCCGATGAGTTGTTTTTGACTCAGTCGGCGATCAGCCGGCAGATCCGCTCGCTCGAAGAAGAACTCGGCTTCAGCCTGTTTCTGCGCGGCACCCGCCATGTCGAGCTGACCAGCGACGGCGCCGCCTTGCAAGCAAGCACCATCGCCGCACTGGAGCGAATCGACCAAACGGTGCGCCAGCTGCGCCAGGCTCGCGGCCGCCGGGTCGTCAACGTGACAACCTTTGCCTCCTTTGCCTCGCTCTGGCTGATTCCGAGGTTGGAGGCCTTCCAGCGCGAGCATCCCGACATCGACATCCGCGTCTCGGCCAACGATCAGGTGATAGAGCTGGACGACAGCGAGTTCGACATCGCGCTGCGCTATACGGCGGCCGGCAATATGCCGCCAGGAGCTGAGCGCTTGTTCGGCGAGACGCTGACGCCGGTGGTCAGCCGCTGGCTGTCGGCCCAAGGCGATCAGGGCGAGCGCCCACCGTTGCGTCAGCCTGCCGATCTGGCCCACTACACCCTGGCCGAAGAGGATGACCAACGCCCAACGGCAGAGTTTCTCGGCTGGCGGCGCTGGTTGCGCGAGCATGGCGCGGCCGACTTGCAGCCGCGCCGCTGGATGTATCTGAACTTCACCTACCAGCAAGTTCAAGCGGCCTTGGGTGGGCAAGCGGTGGCGCTGGCCCGGGTCGCCTTGGTCAGCGAACAACTGCAACGCGGCGACCTGATCGAGCCCTTCGGCCCGGCCGGCCGCATGAGCAGCCCCATCGCCTATTGGCTGCTGCTGTCCCGCCACAGCAAGACCCGACCAGAGGTGCTGATGTTCAATGACTGGCTGCTGACCCAGGCGGCACAGGCGCGCATCGATATTGGCGAAACCTTACCCTAGGGCGAAATGGTTTCGCGCTCGGTCAGAATCAGTGTCAGCGGCTGGTCATGCGGCTCGGCCGCAAAATGACATTCACTGAGGGACCAAGCCAAACCAATGCTGGTGACGCCGGGATGCGCGGCCAGCCAGCGGTCGTAATAACCGCCGCCATAGCCGAGCCGGTAGCCCTCGCGGGTGAAGCCCACGCAGGGCACCAGCACCACGTCAGGCACCAGCACCGCACCCTTGCTACTGCCTATACCGCACTCGTCTTGAACGGTCGGCGTGCTGCCGTCCCAGCGCCGGTAGTCCATGCGGCGCGGCGCCTTGTAGGCGTAGGGCAAGGCCCATTGCATGGGCTCAGCTGGCGAGGCTTCGCCCTCGTCCTCCTCATCATCCTGGGCTGCAATCGGCAAAGATTCTTCGTGCAAGCCGAGGTTTCCTGAGCCCAACAAGGACGCCAAGTGCTCGGCTGCGTTAAATTCCCCCTCAAGCGGCCAAAACAGACCCAGGCACTGCGGCTCCAGTTGCTCCAGCAAATGGCGCAGCTGTTGCCCCAAACTGCCGGCAGCGGCATGCGCTGCCGGGGTGGCGGCCCAGGCGGCTCGCTGGGCCAGCAAGTGAGTCCGCAAAGCCGGGCGCTCATGCGGAAGCGATGAAGATGTTGATTGAAAACTGGACACGGTACCCTTTGATGCGCAAGCGGAATTTCTCAGCAGTATATGGAGCGTTAAGTGCAACGGCCTTGGCCCTGGCATTGGCATTGGCAATGGGCGCGCCAGCACGCGCCCAGACGCAAACGACGGCAGCGCCAGCCCAGCCCGCCCAATCCGCCCAACCCGATTTAGTCCTTGAAGCCCACGACGCACAGCGCCGCAAAGATCGCAAGCGCTTGGCCGCCATCAACGAAGTCGCACAGGCGCAGCGCCATCCGCTGGCACCCTGGATCGCCTATTGGGAGCTGGGCCTGCGCCTGGGCGAAGTCAGCCAGCCCGAGGTGACGGCTTTTTATGCGCGCTGGCCGGGCAGCTATGTCGAGGACAGGCTGCGCAATGACTGGTTGCTGGAGCTGGGGCGCAGGCGTGACTGGAAGAACTTTGCCATTGATCACCCCCGTTTTCAGATGCGCGATGACCGCGAGGTCGCTTGCTATGCCTTGCTGGTCGAGCACCTGAACGGGCGCAATGTGGCCGAGCCAGCACGGGCGGCTTGGATTGCGCAGCGCGAAGGCGACGATGGCTGCCAGTTGCTGGCCTCTACCCTGCTTGAAGCCAAACAATTCAGCCCTGCCGATGTGTGGTTGAAGCTGCGCCTGAGCGTCGAGGCGCTGCGCCCGCGCGCGGCCAAACAAGCTGCCGGGCTGCTGGGCAAGCCGGTCGAGCTGGCCTTGGCCGAGTTGCAAGACAACCCGGCCCGCTTCATCAACCGCAAAGCCAAGGGCGGCGCACGCACCCACACCGAGCTGGCGACCTTGGCCTTGATGCGCGTGGCGGCCAATGACCCGGCCCAAGCGGCCGACTTGATGCGTGGGCGCTGGGAGGCCGAGCTGCCGCATGATTTAGCCGCCTGGGCCTGGGCGCAAATTGGCCGCCAAGCGGCCTTCAAACTGCAGCCAGAAGCTAACGACTATTTTGAGCGCGCTTTCAAACAGCAGGCCAAACACAAACAGCCCCAGCCCGAATGGAGCAGCGAAACCATGGCCTGGGCAGCCCGAGCCGCCATGCGCGCCGGTGATTGGACGCAGGTGCTGCAGGTCATCGGCAAGATGAGCCCCGCCGATCAGGCCGACCCCACCTGGCAGTTCTGGCGGGCGCGGGCGCTGCTGGCCAGTGCGGCCGAAGGAGCGCCTGGAGAGGCGATCCGCGCCGAAGCGCGCGGCCTGCTGCAGGCCACCGTGTCGCCCTTGACCTTTTATGGCCGCTTGGCCGGCGAGGAACTCGGCCTGACCCTGCCACTGCCCGCCGCGCCCAGCCCCTTGACGGCGGCGGAGCGCAAGCAAGCGCAAGCCCATGCCGGCTTGAACAGCGCCTTGCTCTTGATTGATTTGGGTCTGCGCAATGAGGGCGTCAGGGAATGGAACTTCAGCCTCATGCGCATGAGCGACCGCGAGTTGCGTGCCGCCGCGCAAGAGGCCTGCGATCGCGAAATTTGGGACCGCTGCATCAACACCAGCGAGCGCAGTCGCCAGGAGATCGACATGGCGCAGCGTTTCCCGACGCCGCACCGCCAACAGCTGCTGGCCAAGTCGCGCGAGGTCGGGGTTGACCCGGCTTATGTTTACGGACTGGTCAGGCAGGAGTCGCGCTTCGTGATGGATGCGCGCTCGCATGTTGGTGCATCGGGTCTGATGCAGGTGATGCCAGCGACCGCACGCTGGACGGCCAAAAAGATCGGGGCCGAGTTCCGGCCCGAATACATGATGGACCGCGACTTCAATATCAAGATTGGCGCCAGCTACCTGAAGTTGGTGCTGGATGACTTTGGCGGCTCCATGGCGATGGCGGCTGCGGCCTATAACGCCGGGCCTGGACGGCCCCGGCGCTGGCGCGAAGGCAGTGTTCTGGAGGCCGCAGTTTGGGCCGAGAACATCCCCTTCAACGAGACTCGCGACTATGTCAAAAAAGTGCTGACCAATTCGGCCCTCTATGCCCAGGTACTGGGCTTGGACAATGCCAGCCTGCGCAAGCGCCTGGGCCCGCCCATCGGCCCCCGCGACGCCAGCCCCACCATCACCCCGGAAGAACAGCAATGACGATGATGAACACGAGCAATCCGAACATCCTGATTCTGGGCGGCAGCGGCTTCATCGGGCGCAGCCTGTGTGAGCAGCTCACCCGCGCTTACGGCGGGCGGGCGCGCATCACCGTGCCGACTCGGCGTTTGGCCCACGCGCAAGCCGTTCAAGGCCTGCCCGGCCTGACGGTGTTGCAGGCCGATGTGCACAAGCCCGGCCAGCTCGAAGGCCTGCTGCCCGGGCATGATGTCGTGATCAATCTGATCGCGATTTTGCAGGGCAGCGAGGCGCAGTTCGAGCGCGCCCATGTGGACTTGCCACGCCGCTTGGCCGAGGCTTGTGCTGCCAGCGGCGTGCGGCGGCTGATCCATGTCAGCGCCCTGGGGCTGCGCGATGACGGCCGCCCGGCACCCTCTCGCTATTTATGCTCCAAGGCGGCCGGCGAGGCTGTGCTGAAGGGCGCAGAGCTGGAATTGACACTCCTGCGCCCCTCGGTGGTGTTCGGGGCCAGGGACCGGTTTGTCAATCTGTTTGCCAAGCTGCAGTCGGTTTTTCCTGTGCTGCCCTTGGCTGGCGCAGCGGTGAAGTTTCAGCCGGTCTGGGTCGAGGATGTGGCCGGAGCGATCGTCGCCTGCGTACAAGACCGCAACACCATCGGCCGAACCTTTGAGTTGGCCGGCCCGCAAGTGCTGAGCCTGGCGCAGATCGCCGGCCTTGCCGGGCAGATCAGCGGACACGCGCGGCCGATTTTTGCGCTGCCCGCGCCACTGGCCTGGTCGCAGGCGGTCGTGATGGAGATGATGCCGGGCGTGCCCTTGATGTCGCGGGACAACCTGGCCTCAATGCAAATCGCCAATGTGGCCAGCGGCTTGTTGCCGGGCCTCGAAACCTTGGGGCTCAAGCCGCAGTCGATGGCCGCCGTGTTGCCGGACTACTTGAGCGCCGGCCAAGGCTGCGCAAGGTTGGAAGCTTGGCGCGCCGCGCGGGATTGATTGATTGATGCGCAAGCTGCATCACTGGCTTGCATAAACTTCAGCCATAACGCCGCGCTGCTTGGCTATGCTCAGGCCTCTATTTTTTGCGAGGTGAGAAGGCATGAAACTCTTGATCGGCAACAAGAACTACTCGTCCTGGTCCATGCGGCCCTGGGTGCTGCTGAAGGCCTTCGGCATCCCCTTCGAGGAGGTCAAGCTGCGCTTTGACTTCACGCCGGATTCGGCCTTTTACCGCGCCTTGCAGCCGGTCACGCCTACGGCCAAGGTGCCCGTGCTGGTCGAAGACGATGGTTTCGCCGTGTGGGACACCTTGGCCATCACCGAAGCCCTCGCCGACATGCACCCCGAGCATGCGATCTGGCCGCGCGACGCCCGCCAACGCGCCCGTGCTCGCAGCTTGTGCGCCGAAATGCATGCCGGCTTTGGCAAACTGCGCGGCCTATGCCCGATGAATATCGATGCCGATCTGCACGAAGTCGGCGCCAAGCTGCTGAGCAGCGAGCCGGGCTTGCGCGCCGACCTGGCGCGCATGGACACCCTCTGGAACGAAGCGCTGGCCGCCAGCGGCGGGCCCTTCTTGTTTGGCGCTTTTGGCGCTGCCGATGCCTATTTCGCGCCGGTGGTAATGCGAGTCACACGCTACGGCCTGCCCTTGAGCGAGCAGGCTGCGGCCTATGCCCAGGCCATCGAGCAGCACCCGGCCGTGGCCGCATGGGTCAAGGACGCGATGGCCGAGCAGGACTTTTTGGACTTCGAGGAGCCCTATCGGCAAAAGGCCTGAGTGCTTAGGCCAGAATAGCTGCCAGAAATAAAAAAGAGCGCCACCAGGGCGCTCTTTTCATATCGGGCCTTGCGGCCCAAAGTTTTGACTTGCCTAAGTCTTAGGCAGCCTTGCGGCGGCGAGCCACGAAGCCGACAGCACCCAGACCTGCCAACAGCAGGGCGTAGGTTGTTGGCTCAGGAACGGGTGTTACAGCCAGTGCGACGGAATATGAGGCATTACGCAGTGCAGTACCAGTCACGTCGATGTGATAGATGCCAGCTGCCAGATCAAACTTGACAGTAGTGTCGTCACCCGCAAATTCTGCAAACTTCGTGCTATGTGAAGTGTTCCAAACAGCCAACTTCAAATCAGGGATCGCGGCAACAGTGACACCATTCAGCTTGAGCGAAATGGAGTTTCCGGAAGCCGAAACATTACCGAACGTGTCAACGACAAAATCGATGGTGTCTGCAAAAGCACCTGCCTTGACCAAGAAAGAATCTTGGGTTGGGTTGGCTAGGTCATGGCTGATCACGCCCAGGTCATAGCTGGCGGCAGAAGCAGCGAACGAAGAAGCGGCCAACACAGCTGCGGCGACAAAATTCAATTTTTTCATGCTTTACTCTTTGAGAATTAAATGCGCCCACCCTGGGCAGGTCCAGGAACCTGTCTTAGCTCCCTTGCTACGCACTGTAGCGATTCAGGTTCTATCTGCCTTCCCCCTGTTCGGGGGGATCTCACAAAAAGTTGTGCACTGCACCACACATTCGTCATTGATGCCTGCTAATTTTTAAACATAGCGCATTTGCCGCCCATCGTAGGCACTCGCTCCAAGCGCAAAAACACCCCGGAAATAACAAAGAGCGCCTCCAGGGCGCTCTTTACAGACTGGGCTTTGCAGCCCAACTTCGTGCTTGACCTAAAAATTAGGCAGACTTGCGGCGGCGAGCAACGAAACCGATGGCACCCAGACCGGCCAACAGCAGGGCGTAGGTGCTTGGCTCCGGCACTGGCGTCACTGAAGAAGTCACAAGGTATGAGCCCCCAATGGCATTAGCTGCCACCTGCGCTGACACCGCATACTTGTAGCTACCAGCAGCCAAGCTGCCAAAATCCTTGGTAACTGCCGTCGAATCAAAATTCACCGTACCTACCACGACGTTGTTTGTCACATCCCACAGAGTCAAAGAGGCATTAATCAGGTTTGCAAATGTAGTCGGCGGCGCAGTGTCATTCGTCACAGCAACGGCCACTGTGTTTACTGGCGCGGCCAATGTGAAGGTAAAGAAATCAGAAATGATCGAATTCGCCCCTACCGCAGAGCCAGTGCCAAACTCGATGGCATCATGCTGACCCCAAGGTGTGGTAAGCGCAGATGCAGAAAACGACGATGCAGCCAGCACAGCTGCAGCAACAAAATTCAGCTTTTTCATGGTTCAACCTCAAGAAAGTTAAGCC
Organism: Roseateles albus; assembly: GCF_028595345.1. Taxonomy (NCBI): domain Bacteria; kingdom Pseudomonadati; phylum Pseudomonadota; class Betaproteobacteria; order Burkholderiales; family Sphaerotilaceae; genus Roseateles; species Roseateles albus. The sequence goes on from NZ_JAQQXT010000018.1 coordinate 32,921, forward strand.
CGACTGGGCCGGCCAGGGAACTGCAAATCAAATCCCTTGAGGTAACTCTAACAGTGTGACTGAATTTTGATGCCCCCCCATCTAGGGGGTGCAGTTCGTGATTCTTCACACGAACTGGGGCTTACCCTGAGGCACTTTGCACTTCAAATTGAACCTCTCATGGCACAGCAAGATTTTGATAGGAGAGACCTATGAGTAAACCATGAAGACCGATGACAGTGTGGGCGCACCTTGTGGCCAAGTCGACCCAGCGGGACCGCACTGCGCCCGGGTTTTGTGACAGTTTTTGGCCCGAAAATGACAAAGAGCGCCACTAGGGCGCTCTTTGTAGATCAGGCCTTGCGGCCCGATGAGTTTACTTGCCTAAAAATTAGGCTGCCTTGCGGCGGCGAGCCACGAAGCCGACAGCACCCAGACCTGCCAACAGCAGGGCGTAGGTTGTTGGCTCAGGAACGGCTGTGACGTTGTATTCTGCACCGATGAAAGCGGCTTTCTTGAATTCGCCCGACAGGTCCAAGGTACCACTGGCCTTAACGGTGTAAACACCGGCAGCCACATTTTGGAACTTGAAACCAACAGCGGATGCGTCAAGATCAACCAATGAACCAACAGAGCTGCTCGTGAATGTCACTTTGTCCAGCGTGTATGTGCCTGCGAATGGCGCGGGGAAAGTCACGGACTCAGCGGCAAAGAAATTGCCAACGATGTCAGACAAGCTGGCAACGGTAATTTGTCCAACAACTACGTCAGTAAAGCTGGTACCAGAAATCGAAGGTGCGTAGATGGTCGTTGCATTTGCAGCAACCGAAGACAAAGCCAAAACGGCTGCGGCGATAAAATTCAGTTTTGACATGGTTCACTCTCTTGTGTTTTGCCCACTCGGGCTAGCTAGGGACCTGTGAATCAACTCCCCTGGACGCACTCTACCAGCGAGTTTTCGATTTACACCCCCTCACTTCGGGGGTTGAGGTGGTTTTTTTGCACTGCAGCATTTCTCCAGCCCGAACGGATCATCAGAATCCGGGGTTTCATGACACAAGCATGTCAGATCGATGCATCGATGTTGCATCCAACACAAACGAAGCGGATCTGAGACGATGAAACAGTATTTGGTGGGCGGCGCGGTGCGAGACAGACTGATGGGATTAGAGGTCAAAGATCGCGACTGGGTCGTGGTTGGCGCCGACCCGCAAGCGATGGTCAAGGCAGGCTACACGCCGGTGGGGCGAGATTTCCCGGTTTTTTTGCATCCCAAGACGCATGAGGAATACGCCTTGGCGCGCACCGAGCGCAAAACCGCGCCCGGCTATCACGGCTTTGACTTCCAAGCCTCGCCCGAGGTAACGCTGGAGCAAGACCTGGCGCGGCGAGACCTGACGATCAATGCGATGGCGCAGGACGAGTGCGGAGCCGTCACCGACCCTTACGGCGGCCAGCAAGATTTGACGAACAAGGTGTTGCGCCATGTGTCGCCGGCTTTTGCGGAGGATCCGGTGCGCATCTTGCGCCTGGCACGCTTTGCGGCTCGTTTTGCCGATTTCAGCGTCGCGCCCGAAACGCAGGCCTTGATGCGCCAGATGGTCGCGCAAGGCGAGGTGGATGCCCTGGTGGCCGAGCGGGTCTGGCAGGAGTTCGCCAAGGGGCTGATGGAAGGTCAGCCGTCCAGGATGTTGCAGGTGCTGCGCGAATGCGGCGCGCTGGCGCGCATTGCGCCTGAGGTCGAGGCTTTGTTCGGCGTGCCTCAGCCGGCGGCTCATCACCCCGAAATCGACACCGGCGCTCACTTGGCTCTGGTACTGGACCAATGCGCGCATCTTGGCGCGCCGCTGGTCGTGCGCTTCGCCTGCCTCTGCCACGACCTGGGCAAGGCGCTGACGCCGGCTGAATTGCTGCCGCGTCATATCGGCCATGAAGCCCGCGGCGTGCCGCTGCTCAAGCGCTTGAGCGAGCGTTGGCGGGTGCCGAGCGACTGCCGCGAACTGGCCGAACTGGTCGCGCGGGAGCATACCCATGTGCACCAGAGCGAGGCCTTTGGCGCCGAGGCCAGGCTGCGTCTGCTGGAGCGCTGCGACGCCTGGCGCCGGCCAGAACGCTTCGAGCACCTGCTCTGGGCCTGCGAATGTGACGCGCGGGGCCGGCTCGGGCTGACGCAAAAGCCTTATCCGCAGCGCGAGCGTCTGCTGAAGGACCTGCAGGCGACTTTGGGCATTGATCTAGCTGCCGTCAGCGCCGCTGCCTTGGCCGAGGGCAAGACCGGGCCCGCGATTGGGCGGGCGGTGCAAACCGCGAGGTTGAACGCCCTGCTCGCGCTACAAGCCCGCCTACAAGCTGTGTGAGCGGTCGCCGGCTCTGAAGCCGATGGCGTCAAAACCGTCACCGGTCGCAAAGCCGATGACCTTGAACAACTCGCCCATCTCATGCTCGGCGATCAGCTTGTGCGCCATCACGCGCTCGGCCAAGCTGGCCGACTCCAACAACGACACCAGGCCGCAATTGAACAAGAAATGGGCTTGATTGGTGTAGCCGAGCACGCTCAGGCCCGACTCTTGGCCGGCCAGCGCGATGCCAGTGAAGTTGACATGCGCGGTGATGTCCTTCTGGCCGAGCAAGACCAACGGGTCGGCGTCGGCGCGGTGCTCGTGATGGCACATCAAGGTGCCGCCGCTGCGCTGCGGGTGGTAGTACTCGGCCTCGGGGAAGCCATAGTCGATCAGGAACACGGCGCCACGCCGCAGACTGGCCGCCAAGGTGCGCACAAAGGCTTCGGCCTGCGGGTGAATCTCGGTCACCGTGCCGGGCGCGAACGGCTGAGCCTCATCCACCGGCGGCCGCGCGATGCTGGGCCTGTCCGCAAAGACCAGCGCGCCGGTTTGCTCGTCGACAGCCACGCCGCGCTCGGCCCAGGCCTGCCCATCAAAAGCCAAGAGTTGCACCGGCATCGCGTCCAAGACCTCGTTGCCCAGCACCACGCCCTCGAAAGATTCGGGCAACTGATCCAGCCAGCGCACCTTGTTACCCCAGGCGCTCAGACGCTCCGCTTGGCGCTGACGCAGGCTGCCGGACAGATCGACGATGTTGTACCGAGCGACTGGCTGGCCTTGCTCATCCAGCGCCTGCAGCACTTGCGCGGCCAACGCACCCGTGCCGGCACCGAATTCCCAGACCTCATCGGTGCCGGTGGCCGCCAAAGCCTGGCCGACCTGAGCGGCCAGCGCGCGGCCAAACAGGGGCGACATCTCGGGCGCGGTGACAAAGTCTGAGCCGCCTTCTTGGGCGCTGGGCATGAGCCCGAACTTGCGCCGCTGATTGCTGTAATAACCCAGGCCGGGGGCGTACAGCGCCAGCGCCATGAAATGGTCAAAACCGAGCCAGTCGCCTGCGTCCTTGATGGAGCGGCGTATCAACTGGTCCAGCGGGTTGCTTTGTTTGTCGGTGCTCATCAGCGCTGCGCCAACCAATGTTCGAAGGCCTGCGCCGACATCGGCTCGCCTATCATTTCACCCTGCAGGCCATCGCAACCCCATTCAAGCAACAAATCTCGTTGTGCAGCGGTCCGCACGCCCTCGGCGCTGACCTGCAGCCCCAGGCCCGCAGCCATTTGAATCACCGCCCGCACGATCGCCGCTGCGCCCTGATCGTTGGGCAAGGGCGCCACAAAGCTCTGATCAATTTTGAGCTTGTCCAGCGGCAGCCGGGTCAGGTGCGCCAAGGAGGTGTAGCCGGTGCCAAAGTCATCGACCGACACCGTCAGGCCCTGGGCACGCAGAGCCGCCAGGGTGGCCGGCGCGCTGGCGATTTCATCCATCAACATGCGCTCGGTCAGCTCCAACTCCAGCCAAGCGCCGGGCACGCCCAAATCACGCAAGACCTCGGCCACCAGTTCGGCAAAGCCGTCAAGGCGGAATTCCATGCGGGAAAGATTGACGGCGATGCGCACCGGGGCAATGCCGCTCTGATGCCAGACGCGTGCCTGCTCGGCCGCCGCCCGCATCACCCAGGCGCCCAGATCCAACATCAGCCGGTGCCGCTCGGCCACGTCGATGAAAACATCGGGCCCGAGCAGGCCGCGCTGCGGATGGCGCCAGCGCAACAAGGCCTCGGCCCCGACCAGCTCTCCGGTCGCTGCGGACACCTGCGGCTGAAAGTACAGCACGAACTCATTGCGTTCGATGGCCTGTACCAACTGGCTCTCCAAGACCAGCTCCGCATAAGCGCTGTCGGCCTGGCTGGGCTCATAAAAACAGTAGCTGGCGCGGCCCTTGGCCTTGGCCAGATACATGGCCATATCGGCATGTTGAATCAAATCCTCGGCGCGCGCGCCATGCGTCGGATACATGGCCACGCCGATCGAAGGCGTGACGGTCAGCACGCAGCCGTCGGCATTGACCGGCACTTCAACCACGGCCAGCAACGCCATCAGCACCACCAGCACATCGGCGCGCGACTGCACATCACCCAGCAAAATGACGAACTCATCGCCACCAAAGCGGGCCACCAGGTCGGTGCCGCGCAGGCATTCGCTGATGCGCTCGGCCACTGTCTTCAAGACCTTGTCGCCCTCCAGATGCCCCAGCGAATCATTGACGCGCTTGAAGTTATCGAGATCGATGAAGAGCAACGCAAACTGCTGCGGCGTGGGTTTGAGCTGGGCCGCCGCGGATGCCTGCAGGATCAAGGTCTGCACCTGCTCCATAAAAGCGCTGCGGTTCAACAAGCTGGTCAAACCGTCGTGCCGCGCAAGGTATTGGATGCGGGCCTGAGCGGCCAGCCGCTCGCGAATATCGCGCACGATGCACATGCGCAGCCGCTCGGCGCCGCGCTCCATGCTGCGCACAATCAGCTCCACCGCAATGCCATGCCCATCGCGGTGCATCATCTCGGACTCAAACGTCAGCTCGTCGCGAGCCTCCATCACCGCCGCGACCCGGTCACGGCACCGTGGCGCGACAAAATCCAAGGCGGGACGCCCCAAAAGTTCCTGCAAGCGGTAGCCGAGCAAGTCGCACAAAGGCGGATTGGCGTCGGTGATCATTCCCTCGCAGTGAAAGGCAATGCCTTCGACCGAGGCTTGCATGAATTTGTCCAGCCGGGCCTCGGACTCCAGCACCGCGAAGTCCGCCGCCAAGCGCGGCGCCTTGTACGACAGCTGCACCAGGAAAGCGCTCACTTCGCCGTCAACATCGAGCTGCGGCGTCAGACTGACCTGATTCCAGCGGCTGGCGCCATCGACGGCCAGCAAATCCAGCCCATGGTGCACCGGCTGGCGCGTTTGCAAGAGACGCTCCAGCTGCGGCTGAACCAAACGCCATGCGGTCGGGCCGATCAGCTCGGCGAAGCTGCACCCCAGCACCGTTTGTGCATCGAAGCCGAAGGCCTGCGCATAGGCCCGGTTGGCGAACAAGCAAGACTGAGTCTTGGCGTCATACAGCGCCAGCAAGCCGCCCAGATGATCTGCAATGAAACGCAAGCCTTGGTCGATAGTCCCAGGCGCAGGCTTTGCACTCATCGCGGCCCCAAGCCTTGCAGCGTCGCTTGCACAAGGCAAAGATCTTCCCAGGCGCGCGCCTTCTCGCTCAGATTGCGCAACAAATAGCTGGGAGCCAGGGTAACGATCACCGGCGTGCCCTGGTAGTCATGCACGCGCCCGCGAAGCCGGCCCAAAGGCTCACTGCTGCCGAGCAAGGTCTGCACCGCCAGTCGGCCCATGGCCAAAATCACGCGTGGCTTGACCAACTCGATTTGCCGCGCCAGATAGGGTCGGCATTGTTCCAATTCGGCCGCGCCGGGCGTACTGCCCGGCGGCGGGCGGCACTTCAGGGCCGAGCTCAAATACACCTGCCGCTCGGGCGCAGGCGAATTGGGATCGAGGGCGAACGACAAATTGATGGCCCGCAGCATATTGCCCAGCAACTGCGCGGATTGGCCGGCAAAGGGCTCACCCTGAGCGTCCTCTTGCTCGCCCGGCGCCTCACCCACGACCAGGCAATCGGCGCGAACAGGCCCGGCACCGAACACGCTATTGCTGCGCCCGCCGCACAGCGCGCAAGCTTGGCAAGCGGCCGCGCTGCTGCGCAACTCGGCCCAATCCATGCGCGCGATGGCGGGCGAACGGGCAGCGCCACCGGCAGCAGGAGGCGTTGATTCAAGCGACTCAGAGGGCCGCAAAGCAGTTGGCAATGCCTGCACCGCGGCGATTGCAGGGGCGGCGTGGGTAGGCGCTGCACTTGGTGCTGCACTTGACGCTGAAACAGGTGCGAGTGCGGCTGCCGGCGTTCGCAGCGGCTCAGCCAAGGCCTCTTGCTGCGGGACCGGCGACCAGACCCGCAGGCCCATTTCGGCCAACATCGCTCGCTGGCGCTCGTCCCAACTCATGGCGCCACCGCCAGGCTCATCAGCACCGCATCTTCACGCGGACCTTGCTGGACCGGATAGTAGGCGCGCCGCAAACCCGTCTCAGAAAAGCCATAACGTCGATAAACCTCGCGCGCACGCTGGTTGCCGACGCGCACCTCCAGCCACAGCTGCGGGCAGGCTTGCTCGCGGCAAATGCCGCACAAGGCGTCCAGCATCAAGCGCGCCAAGCCCCTGCCCTGCTGCTCGGGCGCCACCGACAAATTGAGCAGATGCATCTCATCCACACCCTTCATGGCGAGCATATAGCCGAGCAGCTGGGGCTTGGGATCGCGTCCCGCCGGCACAGGGCGCAGCACCAAGGCTTCATAGCCGGCGGCCAGCGAGTCGATGAAATTACCCTCGGTCCAGGGCATCGCATAGACCTGACGCTCCAGCGCCAAAACCTCGGTCACATCCGAGACGGCCATGGGCCGCAAGCGGGTGGCGAGAGCCGCAAGTTGGGCGCTCATGGGCGCTCCGCCTGACGCTCAGCTTGGTGTACTGCCTGACGTTCGGCTTGGCGTTCCGCCGTGGTCTGAGCGACCTTGTCTCGAACATAAACCGGCATGGCCTCGGCCGCATCGAGTTGCGCGCCGCTGTCCCAAGCCTGCGCCGCCAGCGCGGCCAGTGCAGACGCACGCGAGCGGCTGTTCGCCCAGACGCGGCAGTCCGCCCTATCTGACATGGCGAGTTGCTCAGCAAAAACCGTCAAGGCCGACCCGGCCACGGCACTTGGGGCTTGCGCCTGCCAAAGCTCGCACAGACTGGCCGGCGTATATAGCGCCGGCTCCGCTTCAGTGACCCAAACGCCCTGTCTCCACGCATAGCAGGCGGCGTAGATCTCGCCCATGCGCGCATCCATGGCCACCCAAACCGAGCCCGTCAGCGGCGGCTGCCCATCGGCTGCGGCCTGCTGGCGCGCGTCTTCGGCCACCAGCATCAAACTGTCGATCGCCAGCACCGGTTTGCCGGCACCGAAAGCCAAACCCTGCACCACCGCGCAAGCCGCGCGCAGGCCGGTGAAAGCCCCCGGGCCGCGCCCGAAGCCAATCGCATCCACGTCCGCCAAACTCAGGCCCGCAGCGGCCAGCAGGGCCAGCACTTCAGGCACCAAACGCGCCGAGGCCTGCGGCCCACCGGCAGCCTCGAACAGCCAGCGACCGGCCGGGCTGGTCAGCGCCAGGGCCATTGTTTCGGTCGAACTATCCAGGGCCAGCAATATGCTCATGGCGGCAGTGTAATTGGGGGCAATAACGAACGAAAAAGCCCGGCCGGTTTGGTGCGGCCGGGCTCGTTTGCGGTGCGAAAAATCAGAAAGGATTGTTGCGAGCGCGGGTGGCTGCCATGCGGCCAATCTGGGCATGCCCGGCAGGCGCATACAGGCGGTCGGTAGCCCACAAATAGCTGTTCCAGCTATTGTCTTTGGTGGCTTCCGGGGTCAAGGTCTTGACCGTGCAATCCGGCAAGGCCGGCGTCGTAAGACATGCCGCATTGGTGAAATTGGAAATACCAAAGCTGCTCGGATAGCGGGCGATGACCTGGGTGTTTTCATCGGTCAAAACCAAGCCGATCAAGCGGCCATCGTTGATGATTTCAACGCGCATTTCGAGATTGAACTCGCGCGTCAACTCACTCAAGAAAGCCGGGCGTGTCGAATCCACTTTGCGGTCGGTCTCGGCCAGCGGCGAAAAACCCATGTCCGGCAGGGTCGACAAAATAATCCGGCCGTTGGCATTGGCGAGGCGATTGACTTGGGCGCCCAAGGCCTTGCCGCGTGCGCGCGCCTCGGCGAGCAAGGACTCCCTGCTTTGCGCCGGGAATTTGGCGTACAGCTCCAAGACGTCATTGGCGCCAACCAAGACCGAAATCAGGTCGCGTGGCCCAATGCCGCCGACCAGCAAGGTATCGACCTGGCCCTTGAAATCAGCCACCTTGGCGCCGACCTTGGCGCGCATCAACCCTTGCGGCGCGGCCACCTTGTTGGGATTGCACTCGGCAAACACCAGGCCAAATGAGGAGGCCAGCGTTTGCACCCAGATCGGGTTGTTTTCACATTCCAGCACGCCGGTGGTGGCGTTGAGCGCATTGATCGTGTACTTCTTGCCCTCGGGCGTGATCAAGCTCGACTCGTCACCGAGCGCAATGATGCGGGACGGATTGAAGGGCTCGATTTGTTCGGTGCCGCCGCCGCAGCCCGCCAGCACGCCCAAGGTGGACAAGGCAGCGGCTGCCAATAGGGCGCGACCGTAGCGGCCTGCGCTACGCTGAATACTCTTCATGAAAACTCCGTCCAAAAATTCCAACACTCAAGCCTAGGCTTCAAACGCCGCAGCGGCGCGGGTCAGGCGATCCCGGACCCCGTCCCACTCACTGCCCTGCGGCGGCAATTCAATCCAAATCTCCTGCGCACCGGCCGCGTCCAGTTCGCGCAACACGGCGAACAACTGTTGCGCGGCCGCCAATGCATCGGCCGGCATCTGCCGCCTCAAGCCGACATGGGGTACCTCCACCGTACGGGAATATACCGCCAGGCCCGTTGGCAGCGGCTGGCTCAAGCGCGCAGCCAAGGCTTCGGCGCTGTGCAGACGCACGGTGGCGCGAGGCGCGTAATGGGCGGCCAAGGTACCCGACGCGCGCGGCGCCTGGGCATCATTGGCCTGCAAGGCTTGGCCCAGCGCCGCCTCAATTTGCGCCTGCGTCAGCACTCCCGGACGCAACAAGACCGCGCCGCCGCGACTGCAGTCGACGATGCTGGACTCGATGCCGACCTCGCATTCGCCGCCGTCCAAGACCAGCAAATCGGTCTCAAACTCGCTCACAACATGCTGCGCCTGCGTCGGGCTGACACGACCAAAGCGATTGGCGCTGGGCGCCGCCACGCCGAGCACACCCTGCGCCCGTGCCGCCGTCAGCAAGGCACGCGCCACCGGGTGCGCCGGGCAACGCAGGCCTATGCTGGTCTGCCCGCCGGCCGCCGCTGCGGCCATGGCCGGCGCGCGCGGCACGATCACCGTCAAAGGGCCAGGCCAGAACGCATCCATCAAACGCTTGGCCAAGGCTGGCAATTCGGTGCTGAAGGCGGCGGCATCGGCTGCGTCCAGCACATGCACGATCAAGGGGTGATCGGCGGGCCGGCCCTTGGCGGCAAAAATCTTCGCCACTGCGGCGTCGTCATCGGCACGCGCGCCGAGGCCGTAGACCGTTTCGGTCGGCAGGGCGACCAAATCACCGGCAGCCAAGCGAGTGGCGGCCAAGGCTACGGCAGCGGGGTCGAAACCACTCAACAACATAGGGGCAAGCTCACCAATCCGCCGCCAAGCCGAGCTGTGTCGCCGCTTGCCGCGCGACACTTTCGGCCTGTTCGGTCGTGGCGGCGGTGATGTTCAGGTGACCCATCTTGCGTCCGGGCCGGGCGCTGGCCTTGCCGTAGAGGTGTAAATGGGTGCCGGGCAGCGCCAACACTGCGTCCCACGCCGGCGTGCGCTCGACACCGGGAACAGCAGGGTCAAACCAAAGGTCGCCGAGCAGATTCAGCATCACGGTCGGCGAATGCAGGCGCGGCTGAGTCAGCGGCAGGCCGGTCATCGCGCGCACCTGCAGGTCAAACTGCGACAGATCGCAGGCATTCATCGTGTAGTGGCCGGAGTTGTGCGGGCGTGGCGCCATCTCGTTGACGATCAGGCGGCCGTCTTGCAGCACAAAGAACTCCACACAGAGCACGCCGACATAGTTCATTGACGCCGCAATGCGTGCGGCCGAGGCCAAGGCTTGAGCCTGCAATTCCTGGCTGACATCTGGAGCCGGCACTTGCGTGACGGCCAGGATGCCGTCGATATGCAGATTCTGCTGAACCGGGAACTGGACGATGTCGCCTCGGTCGCTGCGGGCGCTGATGACCGAGATCTCCAGCGCCAACGGCAGCATCTGCTCCAACACACAGCGGACCTGTTTGAGCTCAGCCCAGGCGGCAGCCAAGTCGGAGCGGCTGCGCACCCGCACCTGGCCCTTGCCGTCGTAGCCCATGGTGGCGGTCTTCAGGATGCCCGGCAGCAAGTCATCGCCGACGGCCAGCAAATCGGCCTCGGTAGTGATCACCGCATAAGGCGCGCAAGCGACTGCACTGGCCGCAAAATGGGCTTTCTCGGCGGCGCGGTCTTGGCAAATCGCGACCGCCGCGCCGGCCGGCGCCACAAACCTTGTCTGCGCCAATTGTTCCAAGGCCTTGGCCGGCACGTTCTCGAACTCGGTCGTGACGGCCGCGCATTGCTGCGCCAACTGACTCAGACCGTTTGGGTCCAGATAGTCGGCGCGAATATGCTCGTGCGCAACCAAACCGGCCGGGCTGTCGGCGTCCGGGTCCAAGACCACGGTGCGAAAGCCCAGGCTTTGCGCGGCGTGCACGAACATGCGGCCCAGCTGGCCACCGCCCATCACGCCCAGACTCGATTCACCCGGCAGCAATATCGCCCGCATCAGATCAATTCCTGTGTCATGGCGCGGGCCACTTCGGTCTGGCGGGCCCGGTAGGCGGTCAAGCGCGCGCGCAAATCGGCGTCGTGATTGGCCAACATCGCGACCGCAAACAATGCCGCATTGCCCGCGCCGGCATTGCCGATTGCGAAGGTCGCGACCGGGATGCCCTTGGGCATCTGCACGATAGAGTGCAAGGAATCGACACCTTGCAGATGGCGGCTGGCAACGGGCACGCCGAGCACCGGCACTTCGGTCTTGGCTGCCAACATACCCGGCAAATGGGCGGCGCCGCCGGCGCCCGCAATGATGGCCTGCAGACCGCGCGCGGCCGCCGTCTCGGCATAGGCGAACATATCGTCTGGCATGCGGTGGGCGGACACGACCCGCGCCTCAAAGGCGATGCCGAACTCGGCGAGAATGGCGGTCGCATGCTTCATGGTGTCCCAGTCACTGCTGGAACCCATCACCACGCCGACCAAAGGAGTTGCTGCTGCTATGTTCATTGAGACGCTCGGCAAGTCCTACACGTTTGTAAGGCCCGCTTGCAAGAAGACCAGAGACAAGGGCTTACGCAAAATTGTTCCAGCTAGGCATGACGCCGAAGGCAGTACGCCTTGTACGACAAGGCGGAAGAACGACGCTGGGGCAGTTTTGCGAAAGTCCGAAAACCTTGAATTGTAGGCGGCGAGCGCCATTTGCTCGCCGTCAGCCCTTTTTTACGGGCCCCTAACCGCCGTTGAACCGCCAACAAGCTCACCCGCCATGATAGACATCACGCTACAAAACTTCGAATCCGAACTCATCAACGGCTCGGTGCAGCAGCCCATGCTGCTGGACATCTGGGCACCCTGGTGCGGCCCCTGCCGCACCCTCGGCCCGCTGCTGGAGAAGCTCGAGGTCGCCTATGCGGGCCGCTTCAAGCTGGCCAAGGTGAATGCCGACGAAGTGCCGGAAATTTCGACCCAGCTGAGCCAGATGTTCGGCGTGCGCAGCATCCCGTTTTGCGTGATGTTCGTGGACGGCCAACCGGTCGACGGTTTCGTGGGCGCGGTGCCCGAGGCACAGATCCGCGAGTTCCTCGACAAGCATGTGCCCGCCGGCGAGGTGCTGGAAGCACAGGAAGAAGTCGCCGAGGCCGAGGACTTGATGGCCGAGGGTGACTTGGAAGCCGCGCTCGTCAAGCTGCAAAACGCATTGGAAACCGACCCCGCCAACGAGGCGGCGCGTTTTGACTATGTCAAGGCCTTGCTCGAGCTGGGCTTGCTGGCAGACGCCAAGGCGGCCTTTGAGCCGGTCGCCGCGCGCGCTGCTGACAGCATCACGCCGCACGCACGCTTTGCCGCACTCGGGGCTTGGCTGGCCGCCACCGAGCGCGCCCAAGCCGGCCTGAACGCCGCCGAGTTGCAGGCCGCCATTACGAGCAATAAGCGCGACTTCGATGCCCGCTTCGCCCTGGCCCAGGGCCTGTTCGCCCGGCAGAGCTATACCGAAGCGATGGATGAGTTGCTGGAAATCATCATGCGGGACAAGGCCTGGAACAACGGCCTGGCACGCAAGACCTATGTGGCCATCTTGGAGTTGATGAGCAAGCCCACCCCCAAAGCCGCGGCCACCGAGACCAAGGGAACGCTGGAACTGGCGGGCCATGCTGCGGTCGTGCCGCGCGACCCCTTGTTGGATCAGTACCGCCGCAAGCTCAGCATGGCGCTCAACTGAAGCTGAGGCCTGGCCTCAGCGGGGCCGCAAGTCCGAGTCACTCAAAGCTTGCGCCCAAGCTTGCTGTTGCTGGGCAAAGATCGACCAGCATTGGGTAGCCAGCTCTTCGTGCCGGGCCGCTTTGGCCTTGTCACCCAGGGCCGCAAAAACCTGCGCTAAACGGCTGTGGGTCGAGGCCTTGTCATCGGCATCGGTCAGCCCGCCCAGTTCCGACTCGGCCTCAAGAGCTTGCTGCAAGCCCAACTCCGATTGGCCCAAGTTGACCCGGCACCACGCCAGATCGGCCAGCAAGCTGCTGCCCCAGCGGGCGAGGCCGGTCACCATGGTCTGCGGCAAATGTTCCTCGAACAAGGCGCGCGCTTGGGCGTAATCGCCCTCAACGGTCAGAATTTGCGCGCACAAGACGGGCGTCAGGTCCGACAACACCGAGCCGCCAACCGCAGCGTCGTAATGCCGGATCGAATCGGCGCCGAGCAAGAGCCCCGAACGCTTGACCAGCCCTTGTGAGAGCGCATCGCGCCGCACCTGCGCCGCGCGGGTCGCGGCCATGTTGTACATCAGCGCCGACAGCGAGGCATCGTCGCCTTCAGCCTGCGCATGGGCGCGGGCCTTGGCATACCAGTCACGCGAAAGGTCGGGACGCCCGGTCAGGTCATGGGCCAGCCCCAGCACCGTGCAGAGCCGGTAGCGCGCGTCATGGTCATCGGCCTTGGCCTGTGCATCGCAAGCCCGCACCTGCGCCAGCATCTCCGGTAGATCATGCCTAAGGTAGGCAAACTGCGCCAACCAGGCGCAACACAGGACCGACAACTCGCTCAGCCCGGCTGCTTTGGCCATCGCATGCGCGCGCACCACCTTCTCCTGCGCGGCGCTGCTGAAGTCGGTGTAGTAACTCATCAAGCCCTCGGCGTAATGCAGCCAAGCGGCAATCTCCGGGTTGGGGTGCTGAAAGGCCAGCAGATGCAGGGCCGTCAAGTCTTCACGCGCACGGCTCATTTGCCCATGGCGCACAAACAGCACGGCGCGCTGCACCTTCAGGCTGGCGCTCTGCGCCGCGCCCGTCGACGCCGCGATCTCGGCGTCGAGTCGTTTCAACAGGCGACTCTTGATACTCATGGCCTGTTGCTCATGCACGCATGCTCAGGCTTGGGTCAAGCGCTGCAAGGCTTCCCGGTACTTGGCCGCCGTATTGGCGATCACCGCATCCGGCAGCGCCGGCGCCGGCGCGGTCTTGCCCCAGGGCTTGCCGCCAACCTCGGCCTGCTCCAGCCAGTCGCGCACAAACTGCTTGTCATAGCTGGGTGGGTTGATGCCGACCTGGTAGCTCTCGACCGGCCAGTAGCGCGAGGAGTCGGGCGTCAAGACCTCATCCATCAACGTCAGCGTGCCGTCGGCATCCAAGCCAAACTCGAACTTGGTGTCGGCAATGATGATGCCCTTGGTCAGCGCAAAGTCGGCGGCACGTTTGTAGAGCTGAATCGAGATATCGCGCACGCGGGTGGCCAGATCCTGGCCAATGATGCCGACCATCACGTCGAAGGAAATGTTCTCGTCATGGTCGCCCATTTCGGCCTTGGTGGCGGGCGTGAAGATCGGCTCGGGCAGCTTGGATGCGTTTTGCAAGCCGGCAGGCAGCTTGACGCCGCAGACCTCGCCCTTGTCCTTGTACTCGGCCCAGCCGCTGCCGGCCAGATAGCCGCGCACCACCGCCTCGACCGGCAGCGGCTTCAGGCGCTTGACCAGCATGGCGCGGTCCTTGACCTGAGCCTTTTCGGCCGCGCTGCTGACCGCCGACAAGGGGTCGTCGCCGGTCAAATGATTCGGCACGATGCCGTCCAGCTTGGCAAACCAGAACAGCGCCATCTGCGTCAGCAAAGCGCCCTTGCCGGGAATCGGCTCACCCATGATGACGTCGAAGGCCGACAAGCGGTCGCTGGCGATCATCAGGATGCGGTCCTCACCGACGGCATAGTTTTCGCGCACCTTGCCACGGGCAATCAGGGGCAAGGAGGTGATCGTGGAGTTCAATAAGGCTGCGGTCATGACGGTCGTCCGTTGGGTAGGGCGCGATTTTAGGCGGCAATCCACGCATAAAAAAACCCGCTGGGCACAAACCGAGCGGGTTCCAAGCGAATGAATCGCCCTATTACTTGATCATTTGATTCAGCTCACCCCGGGCGTAGGCTGCGGCGACATCGACCAAGGAACGCGCCTTGATCTTGCCGGCCTGACCTTCGCAGCCGAACTCTTGAAAGCGCTGGCGCACGATCACCTTGGCTGCGTCACGGGCGGGTTTGAGGAACTCGCGCGGGTCGAACTTGCTCGGATTCTTGACGAAGAACTCGCGCACCGCCGCCGTCATCGCCAGGCGAATGTCGGTGTCGATATTGATTTTGCGCACGCCGTGTTTGATCGCTTCCTGAATCTCTTCGACCGGCACGCCGAAGGTCTGCCCCATATCGCCGCCGAACTCGCGGATCTTGGCCAGCAGGTCTTGCGGCACGCTGGACGAGCCATGCATCACCAAATGCGTATTGGGCAGGCGGGCGTGGATTTCCTTGACCCGGCCAATGGCCAAGATGTCGCCGGTGGGCTTGCGGGTGAATTTGTACGCGCCGTGGCTGGTGCCGATGGCGATGGCCAGCGCGTCGAGCTGGGTGCGCTGCACAAAGTCGGCCGCTTGCTCGGGGTCGGTCAACAATTCGGCATGGGTCATCACCGCGTCGGTGCCGTGGCCGTCTTCCTTGTCACCCTGCATGGTCTCCAAGGAGCCCAGGCAGCCCAGCTCGCCCTCGACCGTCACGCCCAAGGCATGCGCCATGTCGACGACCTTGCGGGTGACATCGACGTTGTACTCATAGCTGGCGATGGTTTTGCCATCGGCTTCCAGCGAGCCGTCCATCATCACCGAGGAGAAGCCCAGGTCGATCGCGCCCTGGCAGACAGCCGGGCTCTGGCCATGATCCTGGTGCATCACGACGGGGATATGCGGATAGCTTTCCACCGCAGCCTGGATCAAGTGCTTCAGAAAGTGCTCGCCCGCGTATTTGCGTGCACCGGCACTGGCCTGCATGATCACCGGCGCGTTGAGCTCGTCGGCGGCCATCATGATGGCCTGGACCTGCTCCAGATTGTTGACATTGAAGGCCGGGATGCCATAGCCATTGACGGCGGCATGATCCAGCAGTTGGCGCATTGAAACGAGAGCCATGAGAGAGTCCCTTGGGAAGTTAAAAACCGTAAAAAACCCTGCGAACGCAGCCTAGCGCCAAAACCTGGTCTTGGGGCATGTAACCGCGCTGTAACTGGCGGCGATTCTAGCGGCGGCTTTGCCACACAGAAGCAAGGGCTGACTCGCTTGTGCGCCAGCGCCCGAGCATTTAGGCTCGCTGTGCCCTATTTTTCACGGCTTAGCGAAGTTTGAAGCCGCTGACACTAGGCTCAAGGGAGTACTGCATGACACGTTTAGCCATTGACCAGTTGACGCTCTGGATCACCGCCGCCGCGCGCGAGCATTCGCACGACCTGGCCAGCCATCTGGAGGAGCGCACTGGTGCCAGCCGGCGCGCCTCGCTGGCCGCCTTGCGCCGCCTGGTTGATGCCAACTGGTTGCGCCGCAGCGGCAGCGACCGCCGGCCGGTCTATGGCCCTGGGCACCTGCGCCAAGTCGCGCGCAGCTACACGCTCTATGGCCTGCAAGAAGACATCCCCTGGCAGCGCGACTTTGCGCCCAATTTCGACCTCCCGCCCCATGTGGCGCGGATGATCCAGCATGGTTTCACCGAGCTGGTCAATAACGCCGCCGATCACAGCGGGGGCAGCAGCGTCACCGTCTCGCTGCGCCAAACACCCAGCCACGCACAGCTCTTGGTCTCCGACGATGGCTGCGGCGTGTTCGACAAGATCTGCTCGGCCTTTGACATCGCCAACGCCCAGCACGCGATGCTGGAGCTGAGCAAGGGCCGACTGACCAGCCAGCCCGAGATGCACACCGGCCGCGGCCTGTTCTTCAGCTCGCAGCTGGCCGATGTGTTCGACATCCACGCCAATGGCACCGCCTTCCAGCGTAGAGCCTGGGAGAGTGGAGGCTGGCAGCCGGGCCGGCCCATGCCGCGCCAGGGCAGCTCGATCTATATGTCGATCTCGCTCGACACCAAGCGCACGCTGGACCAGGTGCTGGAGGCCTGGAGCCTGGACGGCAGCGGCATCGAGTTTGACCACACCACCATTGCGCTGCGCCTGCTGGCCGGGCCGGGTCAGCCGCTGGACTCGCGCGCGCAGGCCCGCCGGGTGGCAGCACGCCTGCCGATGTTCAAGCGCGCCGAGATCAATTTCGACGGTGTCGTCGATGTAGGCCACGGCTTCACCGACGAGTTGTTCCGCGTCTTCGCCAAAGCGCATCAGGAAGTGGAGCTACTGCCCACGCATATGACGCCACGCATCGCAGCCTTGGTGAAAAGCGCGCAGAACGCCTGATCTGACAGGGTTTCGCGGGCTCAAAGCTCGCTGCTGATCAAGGCCCGCATCGCCTCGGCCTCCTTTCGCATGGCGGCATTCAAACGAGGCAAGACCCGGGCAAGCTCATGTCCGCGTGCCGCCACAAAATGCACCGGGTCCACCTGCATAGGCTCCGGCAGCACGGCGATTCCCGCCGCATGGCCGGACTCCCGGCGCAAGACCTGCTCCACCGCCCAAGGTTGCGGGCTGCGGTGAGATGTCAGCATCACATCGCAGCGCCCGGCCATCAACATGCGCGTACGCGCCGCCAGATCACCATCGACTTGCTCGACCCTGAACAGCGCCGCTTGTTTCGCTGCCTCAAAGGCAGAGCCGTAGCTGATGCCGCGGGTAACACAGAGGGTACGAGCACCCAGATCTGCCAGGCTGCGGTAATTGAGCGAGCGATCGCGGCGCACCACCATCCAGACATGGTTATCAAACACCGGTTGGCTGAACTCGAACTGCTGCTCTCGACTGGCGCTGCGCGAGACCCCGAATGCCAGCGCCTGGCCGCGCTCGGCCATCAAGAGCAAACGCGCCCAGGGCACGGCTTGGATCTGCCATTCAATGCGCGCAGCCTGCCCGATCAGCTTGAGCATTTGCGTCACAAAAGGTCGGCGACTGGATTCACTGACTGCGATTGGCACTGGCAGCCAAGCCTGCGTCGGTGCATTCGCATTTGCGGCCACCTGTTTTGAGAGTGCCAGCGAGCCGCCCGCCAATAAGGCATCGCGTCGTCGCATCCATAAACCGGGTTCAGCCATCTGGGTGCCTAGCGCAACCGGCTTTGCGCTCAATCAGCGCGCCCCTGGCTTGGGCTGGTCCGCCTGGATAGGCGCCGGGGGCGCTGGCTGTGCCGCAGCGCTGGCATTCAAGGCCGCCATGCGTGCCCGGTAAACCTGCCGTTCACTGGGCGGCAGCAGCGCCTCATAGCGCTCGCGCAGCAAGGCCCGTTCGGCTTCCATGCCCGGCAATTGGTCAATCGTCTGGATGACCTGCTTGCCCCAAGGCGTGCGGCTGCAAGACGGATAAGTAACAATCAAGCCCGGTGCCTCCACCAGCGGCAAATATTCAAAGTCACCCAGATCGGGCTGGGTCTTGCGCAACTGCTCGACCTCGATCGAATAGCCCAGCGTCACATCAAAGCGCTTGCGCCCCAGGGTGTGCAAAAGGCCGGACAGCAGCCCGTACTCGCTGAAGTCCAGCACCTGTTCCGGCCGGCTGGCGCGGGCTTGCTTCAAGGCCTCATCGATCCCCAAACCAAAGCGCCGTTTGGGCAAGGTGCCGACCCGCACCTCGGGCGACTGCAGCAACTCGGCCAGGGAAATATCGCCGCGCGGGCGCTTCTTCCAGCCCCCCGGCGGCACATAGCCGCGCCGCACAATCAGCACCGGCGGCAGTTGAATGAAGAAGGCTTCGCTACCAAAGACCGTATAGGCCTCACGCTCCGGCACCTTCAACATCGACAGCGTGCAGACCGGCTGCCCACTTTGCATGTATTGAAAGATCCGCTCGGTGCTGCTGACCTCAAGCACATGGCGATACTCGGGCATGCGCTTGATCAGGGCGCTGAGGTATTGATCCCGCAGCCCCGTGCCCTTGTTTGGCCCATCCACCATGTGATAGGGCACAAAGTCCAGCAGAAGCCAGCGTATTGCCGGCGGCTCGACCTGCGTCTCCAGCGCCGAACTGACGCCCGGGAGAACCCATCCGGCCAAAAAAACGGTGGCCCAGGTTCGGCGCAAATGATGACGCAGGCGCAAGTTCATGCACCGACTATAGCGGGCCGCTGGCCCGCCAAAACTTGCGGATTACCCGCCGACGCGGCAGACCTTCAGCATATTCGTGCCGCCTGGGTAGCCCATTGGCTCACCGCAGGTGATCGCATAAGTGTCGCCCGGCATCAACACGCCCTTGTCGACCAGAATCTTCTCGGCCGCCGCCAGCGCGGTGTCACGGTCTTCGAACTTGGGCATCAGCAAAGGCCGCACATTGCGGTACAGCGTCATCTTGCGCTGGCTGATTTCCTGCGTGGTCAATGCATAGATAGGCACCTGAATGCGGTGCCGGCTCATCCACAAGGCGGTCGATCCCGACTCGGTCAAGGCCAGGATCGCCTTGCAGCCCAAGTGATGCGCGGTGAACAGCGCGCCCATCGCAATCGACTGATCGATACGGCCGAATTGGCGGCCTGCGAAGTCGGTGTCCAGCGTGACGAACTCGGCGCGCTCGGCTTCCAAGGCAATTGCCGCCATCTGTTCGATGGTTTCAACCGGGAATTTGCCGGCGGCCGTCTCGGCGCTCAGCATCACCGCATCAGTGCCATCAAGCACGGCGTTAGCAACGTCGGACACTTCGGCACGCGTAGGCACCGGATTGATGATCATCGACTCCATCATCTGGGTCGCGGTGATCGCCACCTTGTCCAGCGCCAGCGCCATCTTGATCATGCGCTTTTGCAGCGCCGGCACCGCCGCGTTGCCGACTTCAACCGCCAAGTCGCCACGCGCGACCATGATGCCGTCACTGGCCTTCAGGATCGCCTCGAGGTGTGGAATCGCTTCCGAGCGCTCGATCTTGGCGATCATGCTGGGCTTGTGGTTATAAGGCTCGCCGGCCATATTGGCGAGCTGGCGGGCCATTTCCATATCGGTGGCGTTCTTGGGGAAGCTGATCGCCAAGTACTCGCAGCGGAAGCTCATCGCGGTCTTGATGTCTTCCATGTCCTTGGCAGTCAGCGCCGGCGCGGTCAGACCGCCGCCCTGCTTGTTGATGCCCTTGTTATTGGACAGCTCGCCGCCAAGCTTAACGATGGTGTGCACCGCAGCGCCGCGCACTGCTTCGACCGTCAGCACCAAGAGGCCGTCGTTCAATAGCAGCGTGTCGCCGGGCTTCACATCGCGCGGCAGCTCTTTGTAATCAAGGCCAACGGCTTCCTCGTTGCCGAGTTCGGTACGGTCGGCATCGAGAATGAAACGCTCGCCGTTGATCAGCTCGATCTTGCCGTTCTCGAACTTGCCAACACGGATCTTCGGGCCTTGCATATCGGCCATGATGGCGACGGCCTTGCCGGCGGCCATTGCGGCTTCGCGCACCATGCGAGCGCGGTCGATGTGGTCTTGCGCCTTGCCATGCGAGAAGTTCAGCCGCACCACGTCCACGCCGGCCCGGATCATCCGCTCCAGGATCTCCGGGGATGAAGAGGCTGGGCCGAGGGTGGCAACGATCTTGGTGGCACGGGTCATGACGGGCTCTCGCTGAAATAAAGTTACAGGCGCCGATTATGAGCCGCTTTCAAGTCAGTAAACCGGTTTCACGCGGTTACAGCATCAGCCCTTGGTCGCCAACACGTCCGCTACCGCCAGCGCCGTCATATTGACGATGCGGCGCACCGTCGCCGACGGCGTCAAGATATGCACCGGCGCCGCTGCACCCAGCAGAATTGGCCCGACCGTCACACCGTGGCCGCAAGTCACTTTCAACACATTGAACAAGATATTGGCCGCGTCCAGCGAAGGCAAGACCAACAAATTAGCCGAGCCTTTCAAGGTACTGCCGGGCAGGAAGGCGGCCCGCACCGACTCAGACAGCGCCGCGTCGCCATGCATCTCGCCATCGCATTCCACATCCGGCGCATGCTGCGTGAATAACTCGCGAGCCCGGCGCATCTTGACGGCCGACGGCCGCTTGCTGGAACCAAACATCGAATGCGAAACAAAGGCCAGCTTGGGCGGCAGGCCGAAGCGCTTGACCTCTTCTGCAGCCATCGCGGCGATCTCGGCCAGTTGCTCGGCGTCGGGTTGGTCGTTGACAAAGGTGTCGGTGATGAACAACGTGTGCTGTTCCAACATCAGCGCATTCATGGTGGCGAAGTTGCGCGCACCGGGCTTCAGGCCGATCAAGTCAGACACATGCTCCAGATGATTGTCAAAGCGTCCGACCAGGCCGCAAATCATCGCATCGGCGTCGCCGAGTTTGATCGCCAACGCGCCAATCGTGGTGGCCGAACGGCGCACCGCCGCCTTGGCCATATCGGGTGTCACGCCCTGGCGCCCCAGCACCGCGTGATAAGCCTCCCAGTATTGACGGAAGCGCGCATCGTTGTCGGGGTCTATCACCGCCACATCGACGCCCAGCTTCAGGCGCAGCCCCGCACGCTCAATCCGTGCGCTGATCACCTCGGGACGGCCGATCAACGTCGGCTTGACGATGCCCTCATCCAGCGCCACTTGCACCGCACGCAGCACCCGCTCATCCTCGCCTTCGGCGTAGATGACGCGCGCCGCGCCTTTTAGAACAGCAGCCTTGGCGGCGGTGAACACCGGGCGCATGAACATGCCGGTCTGGTAGACATAACGCTCCAGCGACTGGCGATAGGCCTCCAGATCTGCGATCGGCCGCAGCGCCACGCCGGACTCGGCCGCGGCCTTGGCCACCGCCGGCGCGATACGCAGAATCAAGCGCGCATCAAAAGGCTTGGGAATCAGGTAGTCAGGTCCGAAATGCAGCTCTTCGCCGGCATAGGCGGCCGCGACTTCGTCGCTGGTCTCGGCCTTGGCCAGCGCGGCGATTTCACGCACGCAGGCCAGTTTCATCTCTTCCGTAATCTTGGAAGCACCGCAATCCAGCGCGCCACGGAAGATGTAGGGGAAGCACAGCACGTTGTTGACTTGATTCGGATAGTCCGAGCGGCCGGTGGCGATGATGCAATCGGGCCGCACGGCCTTGGCCAGTTCAGGGCGAATCTCCGGCTCCGGGTTGGCCAGCGCCAGGATGATGGGCTTCACAGCCATTTTGACAATCATCTCTTGCGTCAGCACGCCGGCGGCCGAGCAACCCAGGAAGACATCGGCACCGTCGACCACATCGGCCAAGCTGCGCGCTGAAGTAACTTGGCAGTAGCGCTGCTTCGACTCGTCCAACTTGCCGGCCTTGGCGTCCTCGCGTTGATCCTGGATCACGCCTTTGGAGTCGCAGACGTAAATGTTCTCGCGCTTCACGCCCAGACCCACCATCACGTCTAGGCAGGCAATCGCCGCCGCACCGGCGCCCGACACCGCCAGCTTGACTTTCGCGATGTCCTTGCCGACCAGTTCCAGGCCATTGAGCAAGGCCGCGCTGGAGATGATGGCCGTGCCGTGCTGGTCATCATGGAAGACCGGGATGTTCATGCGCTCCTTGAGCTTCTTCTCGATGTAGAAGCATTCGGGCGCCTTGATGTCTTCCAGATTGACGCCGCCCAGCGTGGGCTCCATCGCGGCAATCATCTCAACCAATTTGTCCGGGTCGCGCTCGGCCAGCTCGATATCGAACACATCGATGCCGGCGAATTTCTTAAACAAGCAACCCTTGCCCTCCATCACCGGCTTTGACGCCAAGGGGCCGATATCACCCAGGCCTAGCACCGCCGTGCCATTGGTGATCACGCCGACCAGATTGGCGCGTGAGGTGTACTCGGCTGCCAGCGCGGGGTCCTGCTCGATCGCCAAACAGGCATAAGCCACACCGGGCGAATAGGCCAGGGACAGGTCGCGCTGGTTGGACAGGGCCTTGGTGGGAGTGACCGCGATCTTGCCGCGCGTCGGTGCGCGGTGGTATTCGAGCGCCGCTTCGCGCAGCGCAGCTTCGGCCGGGGACAAATCGTCCATCTTCTTGCTCATCGCGGTCTCCTGATTATTCAAACTGGCGGCAGCTTAGCCTGCCGATTCCATCCATTCGATGCCGAGTGCTTTAGGCGTCATGCAAAGATGGCAAAACCTTAGGTCGTCTCCGCGTCTTGCGCCGATGCGCCATGCTCCACCCGGTTGCGGCCCAGGCGCTTGGCTCGGTACATCGCTTGGTCGGCCGCGCTGACGGCGGCCTCGATGGTCGCTTCGCTTTCGGCCTGCGCGACGCCGAAGCTGCTGGTGACTTGCAGGCCGGACGGCCAAGCCAAGCCCGTCAAATGCTGGCGCAGGCGCTCGGCCACGGCCACCGCCTCAGTTTCAGTCGTCTGCGGCATCATCAAGACGAATTCCTCGCCGCCCCAGCGGGCGAGCAAATCTTCGCGCTGGATATTGGCCTTCAGATTGAGGGCAAAAAACTTCAGGACCTCGTCGCCGGCGTCATGCCCCAGCGTATCGTTGATGCGTTTGAAATGATCGATATCGACAAACACGATCGCCAGCGGGAACAGCAACTCCTCTTGCGCACGGATCAGCAGCTTCAAATCATGCTGCAGGCCTGTGCGGTTAGACAGTCCGGTCAAGCCGTCATGATGGGCCTTGGCCTCGTACTCATCCGAGCGCATCACCAAGCGTGCATTGGCTTTCTGCAACTCGCGCTTGCGGCGCAGGGTCCGGCTCAGCCGAAGTCGGCTGCGGCGCCAATCCCACAGCAAAAAGAGACCCATGCTGAGCACCCACACCGCGATGACGCCCAGCCGAAACGTCGCCGGCTGCACCCACAGGCCGACAAATTCGGCCCGGTCCAGGTAAATCTTGTGCTCGCCCGACACCACTTGCCCGCCGGTCGTCAGGCTGAGCAAGGTGACGCGGCTCAGTTGCGGGCCCAGCAAGGGCGTCGGCAGCGGATGCTCTTGCACCCACCAGGAAGCGACCATGAATTGCGCCAGCCGGAATTCGACCGGCTGGGCTTCGGCGGCCGGGTCAAACACGACCTCATGCGGCTTCAGGTCGGCCACGCTTTTCGAACTTGAATAAGCCGGATCAAAGTTGCGCAGAAAGACCCGCACCTGCTGGCGCGGCTCTGGCCCGCTGGCACGCACCCACAGGCGCAAGCTGTCGAACTGGGTCAGGTCTATGCCTTGCGTCCCTATGCCGAGGCGTATTTGCAGATCGCAAAACGGCCATTCATAGCCGGTCTTGATGTCACAGTGCAGGACCCAGCCCGAACCCTGCGGCTCGACCCGAGCGACGCTGTGGCCGCCCTCCTCTTGGTCATTGACGGCGGCGATCTGACCCAGCTTGTGGCTGCTGGCGTCGATGACCACGGTGCGCGTCATCCAGTTCTCATTGGCATACAGCGCCAGCAAGGTCGACAAGAGCAAACCCAGCAAAAGACGGCGAAGAATCATCGGCTTGGGTGAGTTTGCTGCGTTCAGGCGAGGCGCTGGATTTACGGGATCAGGCCTCTTGCGCGCGCTGGCTCAAAATCTCGAAGGCGGGCAAGGTCTTGCCCTCCAAAATCTCCAGGAAAGCGCCGCCGCCGGTGGAGATATAGCCCACGTCCTTTTCGATGCCGTATTTGGCGATCGCTGCCAGCGTGTCGCCGCCACCAGCGATGCTGAAGGCGCTGGACGCCGCAATGGCGCGCGCAATCGTCTCGGTGCCATGCGCAAAAGCGTCGAACTCGAAGACGCCGACCGGGCCGTTCCAGACTATGGTGCCGGCGGCCTTGAGCTGCTCGGCCAGCATGGCGGCGGTCTGCGGCCCGATGTCCAGGATCAAGTCGTCGTCGGCGACATCGGCAGCGGCTTTGACCGTCGCCTCGGCGTCGGCCGCGAAACGCTTGGCCACCACCACATCAACCGGGATCGGCACCGCCGCGCCGCGCGCCTTCATCGCCGCGATCACGGCTTGAGCTTCAGGCACCAAATCGGGCTCGGCCAGCGATTTGCCGATCTTCAGCCCCGCAGCCAGCATGAAGGTGTTGGCAATGCCGCCGCCGACGATCAAGCCGTCCACCTTGTCGGACAGCGCCTTCAGAATGGTCAGCTTGGTCGAGACTTTGGAGCCGGCGACGATAGCTAACAAGGGCCGTTTTGGCGTGGCCAGCGCTTTCGTGATGGCGTCAATCTCGGCCGCCAGCAATGGGCCGGCGCAGGCAATTTTCGCAAATTGCGCAATGCCATAGGTCGTGCCTTCGGCGCGGTGGGCGGTGCCGAACGCGTCATTGACGAAGATGTCGCACAGCGCGGCCATCTTCTTGGCCAGCGCCTCGTCGTTCTTCTTCTCGCCCTTGTTGACGCGGCAGTTCTCCAGCAAAACCAGTTCACCAGGTGCAACGCTGACGCCGTCGACCCAGTTGGCCACGACCTTGACCTCGCGGCCCAGCAACTCGCCCATGCGTTTTGCCACAGGTGCCAGCGAGTCTTCAGGCTTGAACTCCCCCTCGGTCGGGCGACCCAGATGCGAGGTCACCATCACGGCAGCGCCGGCCTTCAAGGCCTGCTCGATGCAAGGAATGGACGCGCGGATGCGGGTATCTTCTGTGATATTGCCCGCATCATCTTGCGGCACATTGAGGTCGGCACGGATGAAAACGCGCTGGCCGGCGACCTTGCCGGCGGCGATCAAATCGGAAAAACGGATGACATTCATGAAGTAAGGCCCGGTATGTAAATGCAATGGTCGCTAGCTTACCAAGCCCTTTGCCTTGTGCCGAACAGCCGCGTTACCAACCCAGCCCAATACGCAACAACAACATCACGGCGGTGCCGCTGATGATGGTGCCGAGGATGCCGCCGCGCCAGAAGAAATAGGCCGTACCGACCGCCGTGGCATAGAGCCGGGCGTCTTGCCAGGTGTTGATCAAAGCCCCTTGCGTCATCACGATCTCCGGCACGATCACCGCCGCCAAGGCCGCCAGCGGCGCATAGCGCAAGCCCTGCTTGGCCCAGTCGGGCATCGGCAAGGCCTTGTTGGAGATCAAAAAGAAGCCGCGCGTCAAGGCGGTGATCAGGGCCATGCCGAGGATGCCGGCAACGATTTCCCAGTCAGTCATTCGTGCACCTTGCGCTCAGGCAGCCAATGTTCCATCAACAACCCTGCCGCCACCGCCACCGAGATAGCCACCAGAATATTGAGCCGCAGCGGCAGGCCATAGGCCGCCACCGCCGCGCAGCTGGCCACTGCCCCCGAGACCCAGGCATTGCGGTCCTTCAACAGGGAGAAAGCCAAGCCCAGCAAGGCCAGCACGCCGGCGAATCCCAGGCCCCATTCGGTCGGCACCCGGTCGGCCGCGAGTATGCCGATGATGGAGGGCACCTGCCAAGAAGCCCAAGTCCAGGCCGCCCCGCCGGCGTAATAAGGTATTTGTCCGGGGCCGGGTTTGGGCTCGGGGTAGCGCCGCATAAAGGCGACATAGTTCAAGTCAGCGGCAAAGTAAGCCAGGCTCAGGCGCTGCAGCCGCGGCAGATGGCCGAAATACATGCGCCACTGCGCGCTGAAAATCACGAAGCGCAAATTGACGCAAAAAGCGGTGGCCCACAGCACCCACAGCGGCGCGCCGCTGGCAATCAGGGGCAATGCGGCCAGTTGAGAGCTGCCGGCAAACACCACCAAGCTCATCAACAGCGCAAGCGGCACCGACAAGCCACTCTTGACCATGGCCACGCCGGTCACCAAGCCCCAGGCCGAAATGCCCAGGCCTATGCTCATCATCTCGCGCGAGCCCTTGCGAAATTCGGGGTGGCGCCACAGCGCCGCTACTTCTCTGTTCATACCCCGATTGTCGTCGGGCCAGGCCCGCCGGCGGCTCAGTTGAGCTTGGTAATCGCACCGTAGCCGGCCACCGAGCTGCTGAGCACGGGGGAGCCGAGGTAGGCCACATCGCCCGAGCCGGCGATGGAGACCTTCAAAGTCTTGACCGCATGCACGGTGGCATTGCCACTGCCGGCGATGCTGGCCTTGACCTCGTCGGCCTGCAGCCCGCGCGCATCAACATCGCCGCTGCCGGCGACCGACAGACTGAACTGGCCCACGCGGCCGCGGGCCTTGATGTCACCGCTGCCGCTGACCTGCACGCTCAAGCTGTCGCCACTGAGCTCAAGCAGATCAACATCGCCCGAACCGCTGACGCTGACATTGACCGCCGGCGTCTTCATCGCCTCGACCCGCACATCGCCGGAGCCGGCGATGGCGATCGCGCGCAGCTGAGGCAGCACCACGGTGATTTGCGGCTCGTTGCGGCTTGAAAAGCTGTAGCCCTTCTTGTTGCCGATCTCCAAGGTGCGGCCCTTGCTGCCCTCGACCACCCGGGTTTCGATCAGCGGCAGAAAACTCTTGTCGGCCTTGAGTTCAAGCTTGACGGCGGGGCCTTGACGCACCACGACCTTGTAATTGCCGGAAAGGCTGATGGCGTCGAATGCCCCCAGATCGCGGCTTTCGCTGACCGTTTCACCCGAGGCCTTGACCTGTTCATTGAAGCCCCAGGTCCAGGCCTGCGCAGGCGCCGCAAAAGCGAAATTGGCCAAAATGGCAGCGCTGGCGGCGGCGAAAACGGTGCGGCGATTCAACATGGGGAGAGCTCCTGTAAGCGGGTCTTGCTTTGCAATGCCCTCATCATCTCGCCGATCAATGCTGCGCCGGCCTGTGCTGCGACGGAATGCAGCAGCGAAGGCATAGAAAGCAAAAAAGCCGCGGCGAATACACGCTGCGGCTTTATCTTCCTTACCGGCCAAATGGGCAACTCAATGTGCAGCTTTGGGCTTGCTGGCTTTGCCCTCGGCCTTGTCATCGGCGGCGTCGCCACCTTTGGCCTTGGGTTTGCTTTCTTCTTCCGGCTCGGCGCCGGGCTTGACGATGGGCGTGCGCGGCACCACCGGCGCCACTCCTTCGAGCTTGTTCTCGCGCATGTACTCGTCCATCTCCTTCCAGCCATTGAAGACAGCGGCCTTTTGCGCCTTGGGGTTGAGCGTGTAGCAGTCCTCAATCGCGCGCATGGCATTGCGGCACGCGCTCCCGATGGCCTTGCCCTCGGCTTCCTTGGCGGCGGCCAATTTGGCCGGGTCTTCGATACCCAATTGCTCGCAGCCGGTCAGCAAGAGCAGACAGAACAGGGGCAGCGCACGAACTGACGCAAAAGCTGATTTAAAAGCTGGTTTCATAGCGCTGTGTATCGGCTCATTTGGTTCAGCGCTTGAGTGAAAGCTCGGCCGTGTCACCGGCGCTGCGCCATTTCCATCAAACGGGCGACGCGCTCCTCGGTCGCCGGGTGGGTGCTGAACAGCCCCGCCAGACCTTTGCCGGAGAGCGGATTCATGATCATCATCTGCGCCGTTTCGGGGTGCCTCTCGGCCGCAGCCATCGGGATGCGCTGGGCGAAATTGTGAATCTTGGTCAGCGCCGAGGCCAGCGCCTGCGGGTCGCCGGCAATCTCGGCACCACCCCGGTCGGCTTCGAATTCGCGTGCGCGGCTGATCGCCATCTGGATCACGCTGGCGGCAAGCGGCGCCAAGATCATCACCAGCAATCCGACCAGCGGGTTGCTGCTGCGCCCCTCGCTATTGCGCCCGCCGAAGAACATCGCAAAATTGGCCAGCATCGAAATGGCACCCGCCATCGTCGCGCTGATGGTGCTGATCAAGATATCCCGGTGCTTGACATGGGCCAGCTCATGCGCCATCACGCCGCGCAACTCCGCGGCCGACAAAACACGCATGATGCCGCTGGTAGCCGCCACCGCCGCATGCTCGGGGTTGCGCCCGGTGGCGAAGGCGTTGGGCGCGTCTTCATCAATGATGTAGACGCGCGGCATGGGCAACTCGGCCTTGGCCGCCAGCTCCTTGACCATGGTGTAAAACTGCGGGGCCGAGGTTTCGTCGACCTCGCGCGCGTTGTACATCTTCAGCACCAGCTTGTCGGAAAACCAGTAACTGAAGAAATTCATACCCAGCGCCACCAGCAGGGCCATCATCATGCCGCTTTGGCCACCGATCATGCCCCCTAAGGCCATGAACAAGGCGGTGATGGCGGCCATCAAAATAGCGGTCTTCATCAAATTGAACATAGGACTCCTTGGGAAAACGAAACGGATGATAACGGTCCAATAGATCGGACCGCTGCCGACGATTTCAAGCGCTGAAGCGCGCCCCGACCGGGATGGCTCTTGCCTGCAAAAAGGCCTGGGCCGGCAAACGCTTGGCCCCGGCTCGCTGCAGCTCGGTCAAGCGCAAGGCTTGCTCGCCACAAGCGACGACGACACCCTGCTCATCCACACGCAAGACCAAGCCCGGCTCGCCGACGCCGGCGCAGACCTCGCCACGCCAGCATTTGATCGCCTCGCCGTCCAGCTGCGTCAAGCCGCCTGGGAAAGGGTCGAAAGCGCGCAAGCGACGCTCGATCTGGCCGGCGGGCTGAGCCCAATCGATCTGCGCCTCGGCTTTTTCGATCTTGTGGGCGTAGTTGACGCCTTCGCTGGGCTGCGGCGTCGCCACCCATGAGGCAGCGGGAGCCTTCAACGCCGCCACAATCATCTGCCCGCCCAAGGCGGCCAGTCGGTCATGCAAAGCGCTGGTGTTGTCGCTCGGCTCAATGGGCTCGCGCGCCATCATCAGCATCGCGCCGGTATCCAGTCCCGCATCCATTTGCATGATGGTGATGCCGGTTTCGGCGTCGCCGGCCTCGATCGCCCGGTGAATCGGCGCGGCGCCACGCCAGCGCGGCAAAAGCGAGGCGTGGATGTTCAAGCAACCCAATGGCGGGAGATCCAACACCCATTGCGGCAGGATCAGGCCGTAAGCGGCGACTACCATCACGTCAGCCTGAGCGTCCAGCAAGGCCTGCCGGGCAGCGGCGGCGTCTTCAGGAAACTTACCATCCAGGCGCAGGCTGCGCGGCTGCGCCACCGCAATGCCATGCTGCAGCGCCAGTTCTTTGACGGCGGAGGCCTGCAGCTTCATGCCGCGCCCGGCCGGTCGGTCAGGCTGGGTCAACACCAGCGGCACGCTGAAACCCGCGTCCAGCAGAGCCTTCAGGGCAGTAGCCGCGAACTCGGGCGTACCGGCAAAGATGACGCGAAGCGGAGCCGTCATCACTCAGCGCCGACGGCCATCTTCTTCGCGCGATTTTTTGAGCATCTTGGTCTTGATGCGTTCGCGCTTGAGCGGGCTCAGGTAGTCAACGAATACCTTGCCCATCAAATGATCCATCTCATGTTGAACGCAGACGGCCAACAGCCCCTCGGCGTCGAACTCATAGGGCTGGCCTTCGCGATTCAAGGCCCGTACCGTAACGCGTGAATAGCGCGGAATCTTGTCGTAGATCTGCGGCACCGACAGGCAGCCCTCTTCGCCCTCGGTGAACTCGGCGCTGGTTTTGATCAACTCGGGGTTGATCAAAACGCGCGGGTCGTCGCGACCTTCCGAGGTGTCCATCACAACCACCCGCTCATGCACATCGACTTGGCTGGCCGCCAGGCCCACACCTTCGGCGCTGTACATGGTCTCCAACATATCGTCGACCAAACGCTGGATGCGGGCATCAACAGCCACCACGGCCGTAGCCACAGTGTGCAAACGTGGGTCGGGGTAACGCAAAATATTCAATATCGCCATGATTCTCGCGCTGTGAACGGGACACAACGCCTATTTGTAAGTGCTTGCAAGAGGGCGAAAGCCCTTGTTTTGTTCGTTGCGACGGCCTGTTTTTGGGGGCAGAATCGTCGCGGCCGGGTGGATTTTCGCTGAAATGCGCAAGCTTGGCCGCTTGCGGGTCTCTGCAATCGGCAATTCGCCCGCCGTTCGCGCCGTAAAACAAGTCAACCCAGAGCCGCATCCCGTCGCGGCAGAGAGTGCTCAATGCCTTTTTGCGAAAACACGAATATTCCCCGCCGCACCATGCTGGGCTTGAGCCTGCGAGCGGCCGGCATCTGCCTCTTGAGCGCTACAGGCGCGGCGCCCGCTGCTTGGGCGCAGACCGCGTCACTCCCCATCACCGACCAGCAGCGCGCCACGGCCGAGCGCGTCGCGCAGGCCGGCGTAGCCTTGAGTGAGCTGGCGCCCAACGCGCCGGACTCGCATACCGTCAAGCGCGGCGACACGCTCTGGGACATCTCCAAGCTCTTCCTAAGTGACCCTTGGCGTTGGCCGGAGCTCTGGGGCATGAACCGTGAGCAGATCAACAACCCGCATCTGATCTACCCGGGCCAGACGCTGATGCTGGTCAAAATGGATGGGCGCGCGCAGCTGCAAATGGCGCAACAACGTGCGGGCGCTCAAGGCGGCGAGGCGGATCAGTCCGGCAAGCTCTCGCCGCGCGTGCGCAGCAGCGACTTTGACGGCAACGCGATCACCGCGATCCCACTCAATCTGATCGAGCCCTTTTTGAACGACGCGGTGGTCTTTGACACCGACGAGCTGGCGAGCGCACCGCGCATTGTGGCCACGCCGGAGGGCCGCGTGCTCTTGTCGCGCGGCGATCTGGCCTACGCGAGGGGCGACCTGAGCCAAGCCACCGATTACCGCGTGTTCCGCAATACCCGGCCACTGCTGGACCCCAGCACACAGGAAGTACTCGGCTTCGAGGCGCCCTATTTGGGCACCGCCGAGCTGAAACAAGGCGAGCAAAGCACCGAACTGCCAGACGGCAAGGCTGTCATCGTGCCCGCGACCTTGGTGATCAAGGCGGTGCGCCAGGAGATCGGCGTTGGCGACCGACTGTCGCCGGTTCCGCAGCGCAGTTTTACGCGCTACGTGCCGCATTCACCATCCGCGCCGATCAGCGGCCAGATCGTGTCGATTTATGGCGATGGCTTGAATGCGGGCCAAAACCAGATCGTCGCTCTGAACCGGGGACGGCGTGACGGCATTGAGCGCGGTCATGTGCTGGCCTTGTGGCAAAGCGGCCGCAGCATGGTGGACAGCACCAGCGACAAGCGCGAAGTCATCAGGCTGCCCGACGAGCGTCACGGCGTCTTGTTTGTGTTTCAGGTTTACGAGCGGGTTTCTTACGCTTTGATCATCTCGGTCAGGGCGCCGGTCAGGGCGGGGGACCGGTTCAGCCAACCCTGATGGCTGGACATCGCTATGCTGGCGCGCGATGAATTAGCTGCTTGGCTGCGACTGCTCGAAACGCCCGGCATCGGTCTGGAAGCAGCCCGCCGGCTGCTGGCCTTGACCGGCTCGGCCCAAGCCATTTTTGAATCATCCGAGGGCGCTTGGCAACCCGCCTTGAGTGCGGCGCAGCGCGACTCCCTCAGCCTGCCGCCAGCCCACTTTGATGATTTACTGACCCAAACCTGGCACTGGCTGAACGCCGACCCGGCCCATGACATCTTGCTCCTGGGTGACGCCGACTACCCGGCCGCCTTGCTGCAAACGGCCGATCCGCCGCTGCTGCTCTATCTGCATGGCAAGCGCGAATTGTTGAGCCGCCCCGCCCTGGCCATCGTGGGCAGCCGCAGCCCGACCGCACAAGGTCATGACAACGCCAGCCAATTCGCACAGGCCCTGAGCAAGGCGGGCCTGACCATTGTTTCGGGCCTGGCCCTGGGCATCGACGGCGCGGCCCATCAGGGCGCCTTGGCCGGCCAGCGCGAAGGCGGCGCCGGCACCATTGCCGTGCTGGGGACCGGCCTGGACCAGATCTACCCTAAACGCCATCTCAAGCTGAGCCAGGAGATCGTCGCGCACGGCCTCTTGATCAGCGAGTATTCGCTCGGCACACCGGTCTTGCCGCCCAATTTCCCGCGCCGCAACCGGCTGATCGCGGGCCTGTCCTTGGGCTGCTTGGTGGTCGAGGCCGCCTTGAAGTCCGGTTCGCTGATCACGGCGCGTCTGGCCAGCGAGGCCGGCCGCGAGGTGTTTGCCATTCCCGGCTCCATCCACTCACCCCTGAGCCAGGGCTGCCATGCCTTGATACGGCAAGGCGCCAAGCTGGTCGAGCGGGTCGAAGACGTGCTGGAAGAGCTGCTGATCCAGCCCAGCATTGCGCCGGCATGCGCCAGCCCGACGGGCGACGCCGCTTTGAGCCGGGAACAGGCGCAAATATTGCAACTGATGGGCTACGAGCCGGTCAGCCTTGACGCCTTGTCGCAACGCGCGGGCTGGCCGGTCGCGGATCTCAGCGGTCATTTGCTGGAGCTGGAGTTGGCCGGCGAAATTGCCCGCTTGGCAGGCCAGTTATTCCAGCGCCGCAAACGGGTGTAGCTACCGCATTTAAGGCGATTTCAAGCCAATCAAGGCCTTTTATGGCGCAATTTTGGGTCAAGAGGCCTAAAGGGCCTGCGGTATAGTCAGCCCATGTTTGATGTGCTGGTCTACCTCTACGAAACCTATTGGCGTCCGGATGCCTGTCCAGACGCGGCACAGCTGACTCGAAAGTTGTCGGCCGTCGGTTTCGAAAGCGATGAAATCCAGGAAGCCCTGTCTTGGCTGGAAGGCTTGGCGCAGGGCGCAGCGTCTTATCAAGGGCAGCAAAGCGCCTTGAGCTTGCGGGTCTATTCCGTCGCCGAGTTGGACCATCTGGGCGAACTTTCGGTCGGATTCATCAGCTTTCTTGAGTCGGCCGGCGTCTTGCCGCCGCCCATGCGCGAGATGGTCATAGACCGCGGCATGGCGATTGCGGGTGGCCCGATGGACCTGGACGACCTCAAGATTATCGTCTTGATGGTGTTCTGGAGCCGCGGCGAAGAACCCGATGCGCTGATCCTGGACGAGCTGTTTGTCGCTCCCGAAGACAGGCTGATTCACTGAACACCGGTTCAGAGATATCGGCCCACCCAGCTCAGTTCAGCAGCCGCGCAGGATCCACATCCAATTTGGCCAGCGCATTGCGGGTTGCCTTGACGGTCAAGGACTCATCTTGCGCCGGCAGTAACAACCCGGCTTGCAGGAAGGCCGCCATCCGGCTCAGCTGGAACAGCACACCGCGTCCGCTGGCGGTCACGAACAAGGCCATCTGACGGCGGGTGCCGCGCCAGGCCAGTTGCACCGCCTCATTGCGGTTGCGGTAGTCCAACATATACCAGCCACCGACCTGCAATTCTTTGGCCCAGGCCAGCATCGCCGGGCTAGGCTCCGAGCCGCCCTCGGCCACCACTTCCATGCCCTCGGACTCATGGCCGGACAGATCACGCACCATGGTTTGGTCGATGTCGATCTCGTCGCCCCCTTCCGGCAGCATCGCCTCCAGCGTTTCAAGCTGGTCCATCAACTCGTCCAGGCGTTCGCGCGGTATCTGCGCGGTCTTGGCGGTAAAGGCCGCCGCCAAGGCATTGTTAAGCGTGCGCACCTGCTCGTCCTGGCGTTCGACCGCCATACCGGCCTGGCCCATGCCGTCGCGCAGGGTCTTGAGCAAGGGGGGCAGGCGACGAATCACCTCGGCGCGCTCTTCGCGTGACACCTTGGCGCTGGCCGACCAGATCAGGTCGGCTGCGGCGCGCTTCATCAAGCGCGTTTGCTCGGATTGCGCGCCGGCTCGCACCGCCGTCACCGCCAACACATCGGCCCAGATGTGGAACAAAAACTCGCGCACGCCGTCCTGCACCGGTACCGCGCTGAGCATTTTTCGCAGCTCTATCGTGTATTGAATCGCCAGCGTCTCACGCTGCTCGACCTGCTGCGCCAGAGACACGCCATGCCTGGTGGTCTGGTTTTCATGTTCGAAATAGTTATCGAGAAACTTCTCAAACTCGGTCAGCACGGTCTGAAAAACTCGCCGGCCGGTGTCTGGGTAAGCCTCGACCACCTGCACCACGCGCTTGATTTCGCGCTCCAAGGGCTCAGGCCCCGACCCACCATTGCTGGCACCACTGCCGGCGCTGAAGCCCATCACGCAAGAACCCATGCGATCAATCAACTGACGGGCCGGGTGGTCGGTGGTGGCAAAAAAGTCAGGCTCGCTGACCGCCACTCGCAGCACCGGCATCTGCAGCCGAGCAAACCACACCCGAACCGTTGCGGGGATATGCTCTT
The DNA here is from genome assembly GCF_028595345.1 of Roseateles albus. Lineage (NCBI taxonomy): Bacteria > Pseudomonadati > Pseudomonadota > Betaproteobacteria > Burkholderiales > Sphaerotilaceae > Roseateles > Roseateles albus. The sequence continues at coordinate 67,638 of NZ_JAQQXT010000018.1, forward strand.
CCATCAAGATGCTTTGGAACATCATCGCCACCAACTCAATCGTGGCGCGCTCGGCCGGCGTTTCGGCCGCCTGCTTCAGCACTTGTTTGAAGGCTTGATTGCGGGTCTGCAATTCCTCCAGCACCTGCGGCGCTGCGGGCTCCGGCGCACCCGGCGTTTGCAGCGGCGCGCGCTGCAGCGCCTCTTGGGCATTTTTGATCGCTGAGGACAGCCTTGCCGGCAGGCCTTGCTTGGCGCCGCCCGCCATCGGCGCCAAGGCCGAAGCGCCGCCGCTCATCGCTGTGGCGTGGGCTTCCAGCCGGGTCGCGGCAAAGGCCGGCACCTGCCCGCCGACGATGCGCTGCAACAGTTGCAAGACCTCCTCGGCCTGGCTGCTGACCGGGCTGCGAGCAGCGACTGCGGCAGGATGATTTGCTGCTGCCGCCGCTGCCGGCGACAAACCTGAGCCACCCCGCATAACCCCTCCGCGCAACTGCGCTTCGGCCGACTGGCCCGGGTAGGCCGCCGTGCCTGCTGCCTGGGCCGCCCGGCGAATGAAAGGCCGCAGATCAACCTCGGGCATCACCGATTGCGTGAGCAGCCAAGCATTGACCTCGTGATAGGCCTCGCCCAGCAATTGGGCAAATTCCTGATGCAGATCGGTGCGCAGCATCTGCCAGTCAGAGTTACTCAGGCCGCTGCGCGTCCATGCGTCCAACACCAGCTTGGCCAGCACATTGGCCCGGAACAAATCTTGTGGCGCCAACTCGTCTTGCTGTTCCAAGACCTGCATGCGGGTGCGCAGATCGGAGAATTCCCAGGTGGCTTTGTCCATCATCGCCAGCGCCAGCCGCGAGGCGGTGATCTCCCGCTCGATGGTGTCATCGTCCACCAGGCTCATCGAACCCTCGGTGTGCACGGCCTTGGCGTCGGCCGGCGACTTTTGGGTGTCGACGATGCCATAGACCGCCGCATGACGAATGCCGCTGATCACGCCCGCCTGCCAGGCCGGGCCGTGCCGGTTCCAGGACTGCACGCCGTCGCGGCGCGCCACCATCACCGCATACTCGGCAGACAGCAAAAGCAGCTTAGCGGCGGACTCATTGACCGCCCGCCCCAGCGCCACCAGCCCATGCACCAGCGCCTCGACGTAGATGCGCCGTGCCTGTGTGGCGAGAGCCTTGTTGCGGGCGGCGACGGTCATAGAGCTGGAAGGCGGCTAAGGCTAAGTGGAAAAAGCTGAAAGTACTCTACACCAAGGCCCCGGCGTTTGGATCGTCCGGGTCGCCCTTGTTGACCGGCGTACTGACCAAATCCTCACGCTTGACGCCCAGCCACATGGCGATCGATGCCGCCACGAAGACCGAGGAGTAGATGCCGAACAAGATGCCGATGGTCAGTGCGACCGCGAAGTAATGCAGCGTCGGGCCACCAAAAATCAACATCGACAAGACCATCATCTGGGTCGAGCCGTGGGTGATGATGGTGCGGCTCATGGTGCTGGTGATGGCGTGGTCGATCACCTCGTGCGTGCTCATCTTGCGGTACTTGCGGAAAGCCTCGCGCACCCGGTCAAAAATCACCACCGACTCATTGACCGAATAGCCCAGCACAGCCAAGACCGCCGCCAACACCGAGAGCGAAAACTCCCACTGGAAGAAGGCAAAGAAGCCCAGAATGATGACCACATCATGCAGATTGGCAATGATGCCCGCGACCGCAAACTTCCATTCGAAGCGCACAGCCAAGTAGATCATGATGCCGATCACCGTGGCCAGCAATGCCTTCGCCGCGTCGTGCCCCAACTCCTCACCGACGGCCGGGCCCACCACCTCGCTGCGCGAGAGCTTGATCGGCTCAGCCCCAGCCGCCGTCATACAGACCTGCTTGCTGATGGACTCGCCCTTGTCACTGATGCTTTGACGCTGGCTGATGGTGCCTTGCTCGGCCTTGCACAACTCGCCGAACACCAGATCGACCTGCTCGGTCTGCTTGATGTCGGCGCGCAGCGGCAGGCGGATCATCACGTCGCGCGTGCTGCCGAAGTTCTGCACCTGCACCTCGCCAAAACCGAGCTTCTCGACGATCTGACGGGTCTTCTCGATATTGGCGGCCTGCGCGTATTCGGCCTCGATCACCGTGCCGCCGGTGAACTCGATCGAAAAATGCAGGCCTCGCGTGATCAAGAAGAACACTGCGGCAGCAAAGGTGACGAAGGAAATGACGTTGAAGATCAACGCATGCTTCATCAGCGGGAGATCCCGCTTGATACGGAACAGTTCCATTTTTCTAGCTCCGCCTAATCAGGACTTGGCCACGGGCTGATCAGCCGCGATAACCTCGGTGGGTGGGATCCAAATCTGTCCGATCGACAGCGATTTGAGTTTCTTCTGACGGCCATACCAAAGATTGACCAGCGCGCGCGAGAACACGACCGACGAGAACATCGAGGTCAAGATACCCAGGCAGTGGACGATGGCAAAGCCCTTCACCGGGCCAGAACCAAAGGCCAGCAGCGACAGGCCGGCAATCAAGGTGGTGACGTTGGAGTCCAGAATGGTGGCAAAGGCGCGCTCGTAGCCGATGGTGATCGCCCCTTGCGGGCTGGCACCAGCGCGCAGCTCCTCGCGGATGCGCTCATTGATCAGCACGTTCGAGTCAATCGCCATACCCAGCACCAGCGCGATCGCCGCGATACCCGGCAACGACAGCGTCGCCTGCAGCATCGACAACAAGGCCACCAGCAAGAGCAAGTTGAAGCCCAGCGCCAGCGAGGAGATCACGCCGAACAGCCGGTAGTAGATGCTCATGAAGATCGCGACTGCGACAAAACCCCAGGTGACCGAGAGAATGCCCTTCTCGATGTTTTCTTTACCCAGGCTTGGGCCGACGGTCTTTTCTTCGATGATTTCCATTGGCGCGGCCAAGGAGCCGGCGCGCAGCAGCAGCGCGGTATCGCTGGCTTCCTGGGTGCTCATCGCTCCCGAAATCTTCACTCGGCCGCCGCTCAACTCGCTGCGAATCACCGGCGCGGTCACGACCTCGCCCTTGCCCTTTTCGAACAAGATGATGGCCATGCGCTTGCCGATGTTCTCGCGCGACATGTCCTTCATGATGCGGGCACCCTTGGCGTCCAGGGTCAAGTCCACCGAAGCCTGGTGATTCTCATCAAAGCCGGGCTGCGCGTCGGTCAGGTTTTCACCGGTCAACACCACTTGCTTCTTGACGATGATGGGGCCAAAGCCGCGGTCGATGAAGCGCTCGGTACCAAAGGGCACCGGGCCGCTGCCGGCCAAGGCAGCTTGCGCCTCGGCGCTGTCGTCCACCATGCGCAACTCCAGCGTGGCGGTGCGGCCGATGATGTCCTTGGCCTTAGCGGTGTCTTGCACGCCGGGCAGTTGCACGACGATGCGGTCGCGTCCTTGCTGTTGAATCGTCGGCTCGGCCACGCCGAGTTCATTGACCCGGTTGTGCAGCGTGCTGATGTTTTGCTTCAGCGCCGCGTCTTGCACGGCCACCATAGAAGCGGGCTTGAGGCTGCCGGTCAGGCGCTGATCCAGGCCTTCGGTCGAAGCCGTCCACAGCACATCGCCGAGTTGCGCGCTCAACAGGTCTTGCGCTTGCTTGAGCACGGCGGCGTCGCGGAAGGACACCACCACATTATTGCCATCGCGGCTGATACCGGAGTGACGAATGCCCTTGTCGCGCAACATCGTGCGCACATCGCCGGTCAGCGATTCGGCCTTTTTGGTCAGCGCCGACTTCATATCGACCTGCATCAAAAAGTGCACACCGCCGCGCAGATCCAGACCCAGATACATCGGGAAAGCATGAAGGCTGGACAACCAGTGCGGCGAGCGCGACAACAGGTTCAGCGCGACGATATAACTAGGATCGGCCGGGTCGGTATTGATCGCCTTGCTGATCGCGTCCTTGGCGTGAATCTGCGCGTCCAGGTCGGCAAAGCGTGCCTTGATCGAGTTGCCTTCGAGTTGGACGAAATCGGGCGTGATCTTGGCCTCTGCCAGAGCGGCTGCGACCCGGCTTTGCAGCGCAGGGTCGACCTTCAGCGTGGCCTTGGCACTGGACACCTGCACGGCCGGCGCCTCGCCGAAAATATTCGGCAAGGTGTAGATGGTGCCGACGAGTAACGCGAAGATAAGGATCGCGTACTTCCACATCGGATAACGGTTCATGCTGTTTCCTCTCAGACCCGGCCGTGATGGCTGCGTGGTGCTTGCGCACCAGGGCATGCTGTGCTGGGGGCGCTGCCCGGCCGCTTGAGCGGCCTCTGGACAACTTGGATAACTTGGATAACTTGAGCAAAGGGTGTGTTCGGTCGATGGGCTCGCATTGCCACCCATCAGCCAAGCAGCCCCGGTCAGTCTTACTTGACGGTGCCCTTGGGCAAGACTTGCACCACCGCGCCGCGCTGCACTTGCAACTCAACACCTGTGGCCACCTCGATCGAGATGAAGCTATCACCCAGCTTGGTGATCTTGCCCAGCAGACCGCCGGTGGTCACCACCTCGTCGCCCTTGGCGATCGCGTCGATCATCGCCTTATGCTCTTTCTGGCGCTTCATCTGGGGACGGATCATGACAAAGTACAAGACCACAAACATCAAGACCAGCGGCAGCATGCTCAGCAGGCTGGATTCGGTGCTGCCAGAAGCGGCCGGAGCGACCTGGGCAAAAGCATTGGAAATAAACACGACAGATCCCTTATGAATAAATGCGCCTAAGCCGGCTATTGATCAGCGATCAAGCGCCGCCAGGCGAACGAGCGCGGATTGTAAGCGCCCAAGCACGCAACAATCGGCCGGCCTTGGAACCCAACTTACCCGCAGCAATATGTGGTTGACATCCACATCATGCAAGGCTAAAGTTAAATATATCAACAGCATACCTACGAGCAAATCATGCCCTTGCCTCAAGCCAAAGCCAATCTGCCACGCTGGACCGGCGTCTTCCCCGCCGTCACGACCAAGTTCAAGCCGAACGAGGACTTGGATGTGGCCGAGATGGAGCGCCACTTCGAGTTCCAGATCGCCAACGGCGTTGACGGACTCGTCACTGGCGGCTCGCTCGGCGAAGCCAGCACCCTGACGCTTGAAGAAAAGCTCGAAGTTGCCAGCATCGCGGTGCGCGTATCTAACGGCCGCGTGCCGGTCTTGGCCAATGTGTCGGAAACCAGCACCCGCAATGCCTTGCGCTATGTCGAGGGCGCCGCCCGCATCGGCGTCGAGGGCTTGATGCTGATGCCGGCCGTGCTTTACCCGGCCGACACCCGCGAGGCCATCGCCAATGTGCGCACCATCTGCGCCGCTGCCGCGCTGCCGACCATGCTCTATAACAACCCGGTGTCCTACCGGGTCGATCTGAAGCCCGAAGACATGGTCGAGTTGGCCGACTGCGAATGGCTGGTTGCGATCAAAGAGTCCACCGACAACATCCGCCGTGTCACCGACCTGCGCAATGTCCTGGGCAATCGCTATCAGCTCTTTATCGGCGTGGATGACCTCAGCTTCGAGGCCTTGGCCTTGGGTTGCGATGGTTTGCTAGCCGGCTTGTGTGACGCTTTCCCGGCCGAAACGGTGGCAATCTACAAGCTGATGCGCGCCAAGCGCTATGACGAAGCGCTGAAGATTTATCAGTGGTTCATGCCGCTGCTGCACTTGGACGTGCACGCCAAGCTGGTGCAAAACATCAAACTGGCCGAGATGATGGCAGGCGTCGGCAACGAAAACGTGCGCCGCCCGCGCTTGCCCCTGGTCGGCGAGGAGCGTGCCCGTGTGATGGCCATCATTCAGCGTGGCCTCGACACCCGCCCGGATCTGAGTCGTTTATTCTGAGCAAGTGCAAGCGGAGGCGCTGAGCCTGCGATGATGTTGGCACTATGAAAAAAGCCGCCAGCACCTCAGCCCTTTTGCCAGCCGGCGACGGCAGCGACAAAAGGCGTTACGCCGACCAAGCCTATGACAAGCTGGAGTCGATGATCTCGACCCTGCTGCTGCGGCCCGGTGCGCCCATCGTCGAGTCCGAGCTGATCGAGCATACCGGCCTGGGGCGCACGCCCACACGCGAGGCGCTGATGCGTTTGGTTGCCAGTGGCTTGATCGTGCAGCAGCCCCGGCGCGGCTTGTTGGTCAGCGACATTCGCCTGGCCGAACACCTCGACCTGCTGGAAGCCCGGCGGGTCTTGGAGCGCCTGATCGCCTCGACCTCGGCACGAAGGGCCACGCCGCAGCAGCGCGACGACTTGCTCGACTGCGCGCGCCAAATGGTGGCCGCGGCCCAAGCCTCGGACTTGCCGGCCTATATGGCGGCCGACCAAGCGCTGGACCATGTCAACCACGCCGCCTGCCGCAACCCCTTTGCTGTGGCCGCGGTGATCCCGATGGCGATTCAATGCCGGCGGTTTTGGTATGCCTATCAACACCAGGGCGATATGAGCGAAGGCGCACGCTGCCATCTCGCTTTGGCGCAAGCAGTGGCCGAGGGTGAGCCCAACGCCGCCGCTGCGGCCTCCGACGCACTGCTCGACTATCTGCGCCAGTTCGCGCAGGCTGTCATTGCCTAACTCCAAGACCCCAGTACCCATGCGCTTCATTGACTCTCATACGGGCGGCGAGCCGACCCGCGTTTTGATTTCCGGCGGCCCTGACCTGGGCGCAGGCAGCATGGCCGAGCGCCTGGCCATACTTCGGGCACAACATGACGGTTGGCGCAGCGCGGTGGTGAACGAGCCCCGTGGCTCTGACGTGCTGGTCGGAGCGCTGCTGTGCGAGCCGGTCGATGCGGCCAACACCTGCGGCGTGATCTTCTTCAACAACGTCGGCACCCTGGGCATGTGCGGCCACGGCACGATTGGCCTGATCGCTACATTGGCCTATCTGGGCCGCATCAGCCCGGGCGAGCATCGCATCGAAACGCCTGTCGGCCTCATCACCGCCACGTTGACCGCAGACGGCAGTGTCAGCGTCGCCAATGTGCCGTCCTATCGCCATGCCACTCAAGTCGCCTTGAACGTGGCCGGCCACGGTCTGCTGCATGGCGATGTGGCCTGGGGCGGCAACTGGTTTTTCCTTTGCGCCGACCACGGCCTGAGTTTGAACCTTGGCCAGGCAGAAGCGCTGACCGATTTATCCTGGCGCATCCGCCAAGCCCTGCGCGAACAAGGCATCAGCGGCGCGGGGGGCCAAGAGATCGACCATATCGAGCTGACCGGCCCGGCCCAAGACCCGGCCAATCATGGCCGTAATTTTGTGCTGTGCCCCGGCAAAGCCTATGACCGCTCGCCCTGCGGTACCGGCACCAGTGCCAAGCTGGCTTGCCTGGCAGCAGACGGCAAATTGGCGCCCGGCCAGACATGGCGCCAGGAAAGCGTCATCGGCAGCGTTTTTGAAGCGGACTACCGGCCGGGAGAGATGGGGCAGATCCTGCCGCGCATTCAAGGCCGCGCCTTTGTCAATATGGATGCGACCCTGGTGTTCCAGCCCGGCGACCCCTTCGCCTGGGGCATACCGGTTTGAAGCAAAGCCGCAGCGCCGATGTGCTGATCGTTGGCGCCGGCATCATCGGCGCAGCCTGTGCACGGGCCTACGCGCGCCAAGGTTTGTCGGTCTGCGTGATCGAGCCGAGCGCGATCGGCGGCGGCGCGACCGCTGCGGCGATGGGGCATTTACTGGTCGTTGATGACGAAGCCGGCGGTGCTGACGCCGAATTCCAGCTGACTCGGCGCAGCCAGCAGCTCTGGCAGCAATGGCTGGACGAAAACTCCGAGCACCCGGCACTGGCCGAGCACCAGGCCTGCGGCACGCTGTGGATTGCAGCGGACGCCGAGGAGCTGGCCCTGGCCGAACGCAAGCAGCGCTGGTTGGCCGCCCGCGGCCTGGCTGCCGAGATGCTGGGCGCCGCCGATCTGGCCCGGGCTGAGCCCATGCTTCGTCAAGGTTTGGCCGGCGCCATGCGCGTGCCCGGCGACGCTCGCGTCTACCCGCCCAAGGTCGCCGCCCGCTGGCTGGCCGAAGCGCGCGCCGAGCTGATCGAGGGTCAGGTCTTGTCTTTTGACGGCCATGGCGTGGTGCTGGCCGACGGCCGGCGTTTTTGGGGCGCGTTGACGGTCCTGTGCGCCGGCTTGGCCGCCCAAGCCTGGCTGCCGCCGGGCTGGCTGATCCCCAAAAAAGGACAACTCGCGATCACCCAACGTTATCCAGGAATGCTCAACCATCAATTGGTCGAGCTGGGCTATATCAAAAAAGCCCATTTGAGCGATCAGGACACGGTTTCCTTCAATGTGCAACCCCGCCCCGGTGGCCAACTGCTGATCGGCTCCTCACGCCAGATCGGCCGCAGCGACCGCATACTGGATCCGGCCATCTTGCAAGACATGCTGCGCCAAGCCTGCAGCTATTTACCCGGGCTGCGAGACTTGAGCCTGCTGCGCTGCTGGACCGGTGTGCGCCCGGCCAGCCGCGATGGCCAACCCCTGATCGGCGCCCACCCGGAACTGGCACGCGTCTGGCTGGCCACCGGGCACGAAGGTTTGGGGATCACCACCTCGCTGGCCACGGCCGAGTTGCTGGTAGACCTCAGCCTCGGTGCCACGCCCTTGCTGGACGCCGGCCCATTCTCACCGAGTCGCTTTTTATGAGCCCAGCACTGCTAACTGCCCAAATCACGGTCTACATCAACGGCCAGGCCCAGCGGGTTCCGGCGGGCTGCAGTGTGGCTGCAGCGCTTGCCCATGCGGGCTTGAACCTCAGCAGGCGCTCGCTGACCGGCCAGCCGCGTGCGGCTTTTTGCGGCATGGGTCAATGCCAGGAGTGCCGGGTCAGCATTGACGCGGTGGCGAACCGGTTGGGCTGCCTAACACCTGCCAAAGACGGCATGAAGATCAAGACCGAAGCATGAAAACGCCGAACGCTTTGCAGGCCGATGTGATCATGGTGGGCGCCGGCCCCGCCGGCATTGCGGCGCTGCAGCCGCTGCTCGCAGCCGGGCGCAGCGTCATCTGGATCGATCAGGCCGGCCAGGCAGGCGGGCAGATTTGGCGCGCCGGCGTGGCCCAGCCCTGGGCCAAACAGCTTGCCGTACTGCTGCCGCACTCGGGCCTGCGCCGCCTGTTTGGCCATGCGGTGATTGACGCCGACAGACCCTCGGAAGGCAGCTATCGCCTGCGCCTGCAAAATTTGGCTGAGCCCACGGCGGCGGCGCTGCTGGTGCAAGCGCCGCAACTGCTGCTGGCGCTCGGCGCACGCGAACGGTTTTTGCCCTTTCCGGGTTGGACCCTGCCCGGCGTCAGCGGCGCTGGGGGTCTGCAGGCGCTGGTCAAAAGCGGCTGGCCGGTGGCGGGCCAGCGCGTCGTTCTGGCTGGCTCTGGCCCCTTGCTGCTGGCAGCTGCCGACAGCGCCCGCGCAGCAGGCGCGCAAATCACCCTGGTGGCCGAACAGGCCTCGCGCCGGGCCCTGGCGGGTTTTGCCGCCCGCTTGACGCCGGCCAAAGCAGCGCAAGCGGCCGGGCTGGCTTGGCGGCTGCGCGCCACGCCTTACCGCAGCGGCAGCTGGGTCGTCAAGGCACTGGGCCAGCAGCGGCTTGAAGGCGTGGTGCTGAGCAATGGCCGCACGCAATGGGAGCTGCCTTGCGAGGCGCTCGGCGTCGCTTACGGCCTGCTGCCGAATATCGAACTGGCGGAGCTGCTGGGCTGCCGCATCGAGGCCGGCGCGATCGACGTTGATGCCACGCTGCAGACCTCGCTGCCCGGCGTCTATGCGGCGGGCGAATGCACCGGCATTGGCGGCGTCGACAAGGCCCTGATCGAGGGGCAACTGGTTGCGCGGGCCTTGCTTGGCCACAGCGCCACGCCCGCCCTGCGTCGCCAAAAGGCACAAGCCGAGCGCTTTGCCAAAACGCTTGCCGCTACCTTCAAGCTGCGTCCCGAGTTGCTGACCCTGGCCGATGCCAAGACCATCATCTGCCGCTGCGAGGACGTCACGCTGGCCGAGTTGAAGGGGCAGCGCAGCTGGCGCGATGCCAAGCTGCAAACGCGCTGCGGCATGGGCGCCTGCCAGGGCCGTATCTGCGGCCCCATCACGCAAACCATGCTGGGCTGGCCCGAAGCGCAATCAGGGCGCGGCGGGCGGGCGCCGCTGCAACCCACGCCGCTGGCCTGCCTGCTGGACGACTGAGCTGACGTCATCACCGCGTCATCTGGCTGGGCGCTAATGCGCTGCTGTTTATTCGCCCGGCGCCTCTTGATCGGCCTCGCGCGAGCCTTTCAAAAGCCCGGTGCACTTTCGCTCATATGTGGACTCCCGAACGTCACGACCGCATCATCTCGCTGCTGCATCAGCGCCAGCGCCTGACTACCGACGCTTTCGCCTTGGAGTTGGGTGTTTCCAAAGAAACCGTGCGCCGCGATCTGATCGAGTTGGAGTCCAACGGCAAACTCAAGCGCATGCATGGCGGTGCGGTGCCTTGCGACTTGCCGGCCGAGAACCTGGCAGAGGCCAGCTACCTGGAGCGGGCGCGCCAATTTCAGGCCGAAAAGCGCGCCATCGCACGACATGCCGCCGCGCTGATCGAACCCGGCAGCGCCTGCTTTATCGACGCCGGCTCAAGCACGCATGCACTGGCACAAGCCTTGTTGAACAACAAAGGCCTGCGCGTCATCACCAATTCGGTCGAGGTGGCCAAGACCTTGGCGGCCGGCTCAGACATCGAGGTTCATTTGCTGGGCGGCAATCTGCACACGGACGTGCCGGCCACCAGTGGTGATTTCACCATCAGCGAGATCGCCCGCTTTCATGCCGACTACGCCTTGATTTCACCCACGGCCTTGAGCCCGGAACATGGCGCACTGAATTACGCCTGGCATGAGGCCGGCGTGGCGCGCGCCATGTTGGCCCATGCACGCCACAACATCATGCTGGCCCATGCCGACAAACTGGGACAAGGCAGCCGCGTCCAGATTTGCGGCGCGGCGGCGATTGATTCTTTGATCACTGACAGCCAAGCCGAGCCGGCCATGCTGGAGCGCCTGCGCAGGGCCGGCATCAAGCGGGTCATCAGCGCGCCCGTCTGAACCGAGGCGCTGCGCGCTACTGAACCGCGACGGGCAGATTCGCGCTGCGCCACTCGGGGAAGCCGCCGCGGAACCAATAGACCTTGCTATAGCCGGCTTTCAAGGCGGCATGACTGGCCTTGAAGCTCTTCCAGCATTCGGCGCCATTGCAGGCAAACACCAGCGGCGTCGCCTTGTTGGCAGGCAGTTTGCTGATATCAAAGGAATCATCGGCGGCCTTGAAGTCGGCGTCTTTGGCGCTCTTCTCGCCGTATGGCAGCAGGCTGGCGCCGGCGATATGGCCGGCCTTGAACTCGACGTCATTGCGGGTATCGAACAAGAGCGCGCCCGCCTTCTGCAGTTGTGCGACAGTGGCGGCGTCAACCACAGTCGCGCCGGGCAGGCTGCGCGGCGTGAAATAACCCAAGGTCGACACATAGTCGAAGTCCTTGGCTGCCAGGGCTTGCAATTTTTGTGCACCAAAAGCACCCGGTGCGGCCGCCATGTTCTTGGCCAGGGCCGCCCTCAGGGCTTCGGGCGAAGTTGTCGAGGCCGGCTTCAACGCCACGCCCATGCCCGGCACGGCCTTGCTCTGCATGACGACCTTGAGCGGCTCACCCGCGGCCACCCAGCGCTCAAAGACCGCCCGCTCCACCGCCACCACATCGCAGCGCTTGATTTGCAGGCAGATCAACAAAGCGTCTTGATAGCGGCTTTCGACCACGCTGCTGAAATGCCGCTTGACCGTCGTGTTGGCGGCATTGAGTTCGCCCCGCAAGAGGTAGGTCACCACGCTGTCTTGCTGGGGCAGGCCCAGGCGCTTGCCGGCGGCACTTTCGAGACTGCTGACCGAGCTGGTATTGAAGGCCACCAAGACCGCTTGCACCGGCTTTTCAATACTGGCGACGGGCACATAGCCATAGCGCACCGCGCTGCCGATCACATGCGCCGGCGCCACGAAGACGTCGAACAAACGGGCTCGGGTGGCCGACAGGTCGGCAGATGCATCCGTCGAGGGCGTGACCTTCAGCGCCGCACCACGTTCGGGGCGCAGCGATTGCTCGAGCGTCGACTTCCAAGCGCTGAAGGTGGCGAAGCGCGATTGTTCCGCTTCATCGCCAGGGTTGATCAGCACCGAATAGGGTTCGGCAGAGGCAGCGCCCACCGTAGCCGCAGCGATAGCAGGCACCGTCACTTGCAGCATCAGAGCAGCCGCGACCAAGGTGGGCTGCGCCAGCTTGACCCACAAGCCGGCGAATTGGCTGACGCATAAGGCGCGCATAAGGTATTCCATACCAGCCAGTCTAGGCCATACACGGGCGCTCACGCAAACTCTGACACGCGCCCTTACAAAAAGGCGCAGCCAATGCACAGAGACTTAAATACTGTCCTTGGGCTTGGCACAGCCGGGCTTGCAAACCACCTCGGTGCGCCCCAGCACGCGCTTGGACTGCAGGTTATTGGGTGTGCGGTGCTTGCCGCATTTGAAGCAGGAGCGAGTGTGGCCGCTACCCAGAAAAGGTGATCCGCCTAACTTCGACTCATAGCGCAGACCGTTGTCGCTGACGCTGGTGTAGGTGTCTTTGCTCATTGTTCTCACTCCTTAGCCTTGCCGACCCACGGCGCGAGGGGCGCGACGGGCCCGATATGCGTTGACTACTCCCATCCCTCTACACAATAGTAGGCGGCAGATATGGCAATTGACTACCTCGCTTGCCCCAGGTTTTGTCACAATTCGGGTAAGTCATACCGCCTATTTAGGGGATTACTGCGGCGGATCGAAGGAGTGACGGCGCAAGTCCTTCGATTAGGCGATTGCAAGGACAATGGCCCGATCACTCCAAACGACACTGAACCCCAGTCACCCCCCCATGGCCAAGTTATTTTTCCGTTATGCCGCAATGAACGCAGGCAAGTCGACCGCCTTGCTGCAGGTGGCACACAACTATGAGGAGCGCGGCCACAGCGTGCGCTTGTTTACCGCGCGGGTTGATGACCGCTACGGCAGCGGCCAGATCACTTCGCGCCTGGGGCCGCAGCGCGAAGCGGAGCTGTTTGAGCCGCAGACCGATTTCCTGGCCTTGAATGCGGCGCAGCCTGGCGTGGCCTGCCTGCTGATCGACGAGGCTCAGTTTCTCAACAAGACGCAGGTCTGGGCGCTGCATGAGTTGGCCCATATCCACAACCTGCCGGTCATTTGCTACGGCCTGCGCACCGATTTCCAGGGCGAGCTATTCCCCGGATCGGCCAGTTTGCTGGCCTTGGCCGATGAGATGGACGAGATGAAGACGATCTGCGACTGTGGTCGCAAGGCAACAATGAATATGCGTGTCGACGCCAACAACCGCAAGGTCACCGTCGGTGACCAGGTCGAAATTGGCGGAAATGCCCGTTACCGGGCCGTCTGCGGACGTTGCTTCAGGCAGATTTGAAGGAACACGACCTCGGAGCGGGCCGTTTTGTTCCAGGTTCAAGCCATCACGGCTTGGTCAGCAACTCATCCAGCTCCTTGCAAGTGGGGGAGCATACGGGTTGAGATTTGCCCAAAAGCTTCTTGGACTTGAGCATTGCACGCGGGCGATGTTTGCCGCACAAAAAGCACGACATGGTTGCCGCACCGAAGGAGGAGGTCGCCGCAAATGGCGAACCTGGAGCTTTTGAGCGGTAGCGCAGTCCATCAGCTTCGATGGTGGTTTTAGTACTGTCCTTGGCCACGTCGGTCCTGATTTGAGTTAGAGAGAGCCTGGCACAAACGCTCAGCCGGATTTTCCTCGATCCGATTGGGCAAATGCGCCGACCCTGTATTTTCCACTATCTGGAGGCCGATCTCGCGCGCAGTTCGCTACTCGCCCCCTTGGAGCGAGGGAGGGGATTCCCTAGTTGCGCCAAATTCAGTTTAAAAAATCCGCGCGACGGGCTGCCGCGGCACTCATCCGCCGATGAAGTGGGCTGGTCTTTTTTCCTGCCAGGCAGCAACGCCTTCGGCTAAATCCCTTGAAAGATTGGCATGTGCGATATCGGCTTGCAGCGCTGCCTCATCCAGCGCACCCCGGGCGATCGCGTTCAAGTGCTTCTTCATGCCCAGCAAGGCCAAAGGCGCCATCTGCAACAGGTCCGCCACCAAAGCCTCGCTGGCCAAATCCAGCTCGGCAGCGCCGGCCAAGAGCTGATCCAGAAAGCCGCAGGCCAGCATTTGCTTGGCGTCCAAGGTAGCGCCCGCCAGCAAAACCCGTTTGGCCCATTGCAGGCCCAGCCGGCTGACATAGCGCTGCAGGCCGCCTTGATAGAAATGCAGGCCCAAGCGCGCCGCCGGCACAAACATCTCGCAGGCCGCAGCGCCCAAACGGAAGTCGCTGGCCAGCGCCAAATCGGTCGCACCGCCATAGAGCCCGCCCTGAATCTTGGCCACCGTGATGGGCCGCGCCGCCTCCCAGTCATCCGCTAAGGCCTCGAACAGGGCGCCGGCATTTACGCCCGGCACAGCAGCAATATTGAAACCGCTACAAAAGTAACGGCCTTCGCCGCTAAGCACCAAGACCCGCACCTCGTGCGCCCTGTTGACCTGATCGACCTGCGCGCGCAGCGTGCGCAAATCCTCGATCTCCAAGCGATTGGCCAAGCGCGGCCGGCGCAGCGTGATGCGGGCGACGTGACCGTCGATTTGAAGCAGTGGAGCGAGACCGTTCATTGGTGTAGAGGACGCATGATGTTCTCAGTCTAGGGCAAGCCCGCGCCGTGGCCCGGCGGCTGGCTCAAACAAAGCGTCTGCGCAGGCCCAGCGCCAAAACAGCAAATGCCGCCTCGAATAGCAGCGCCAGCGCGGCCGCCGGCAAAGCGCCAGCCAACAAGAGTTCGTGGTCATTCAGCGCCAGACCGGTGACGATGCGCTCACCCAAGCCTCCGGCACCGATGAAGGCGGCAATCGTCGCGGTGCCGACGGCGATGCTGGTCGCCGTGCGTACGCCGGCCAGCACCAGCGGCAAGGCCAGCGGTAACTCAATCAAACGCAGGCTCTGCCAGGGCGTGAGCCCCAGGGCCATGCCGGCCTGCTTGAGCCCCGCCGGCACCTCGGCCAAGCCGGTGCTGGTATTGCGCATGATGGGCAGCAAGGCATAAAGCGTCAGTGCCAGCATCGCCGGCAGGCTGCCGATGCGCTCGACCCAGGAGATCAGCGCGGCCAGCAGCGCCAGCGAGGGCACGGTTTGCAGCAAGCCACAGGCCCCCAGCAGCAGGCCTCGCAGGCGCGCATGCGGCGCCACCAGCAGTGCAAGCGGCAGGCCGATCACGCTCGCCAGCCCGACCGAAGTCAGAACCAGACTCAGGTGTTGCAAGGTCAGGCGCAGCAGATCCGGGCCAAACAGTTTGTGCCAAAAGCCTGTTTGGGCAGGCTCGCTCACCGCGCTGGTCTTGGCTTGCAAATGCTCGGTGGCGATCAGCTCAAAACTCTTGCCCTGCAATTCGGCCTTGGCATTCATGTCAATCATGGCCGCCTCGTCGATGCTGCCGGCCAGACCCTGCAGCGCCGCCCATGCGGCGGGAAAGCGCTGCGGCACATCGAGCCGATACAAGATCACCGCGTAATAACGCGGGAAATGAGCGCCATCGTCTTGCAACACGCGCAGGCCCAAGTGGGCGATCTTGGCGTCAGTCGTGTAGATATCGATCACATCGGTTTGGCCGGCGCTCAAGGCCTCATAGGCCAAGCCATGGTCGAGGCCGGTCGGCTGCTGCCGCAGACCATAGCGTTTGGCCAGCCCGGGCCAACCGTCGGCTCGGCCAATGAATTCATTGCTGAGCCCCAAGCGCAAATGGGGCTGCCGGGCCAGATCGGACAATTTGCTGATGCCCAGCGCTTGCGCCCTATCTGCCTGCATCGCCAAGGCATAGCCATCGTTGAAGCCCAGCGCGATATCAACGCCCAGACCCAGCGGCTTCAGTTGCTCACGCATTGCGGCCAAGCTTGACGGTGTCTTGTTCTTCAAAATCTCCTGGTCTATGGTGCCGGCGTACTCGGGGTACAGATCAATACTGCCGGCTTGCAGGGCGGCGTAGACAATGGCGGTATTGCCCAGGCCGGCGAGCACCTCCACATTGCCGGACTTATCCGTTCCTTGTGCAGTTTGCGCCAACACATGCGCCAAGATGTAGGACTCGGTGAAACGCTTGGAACCGATGCGCAGCACATCCGCGGCACCGCAGGACAGCGCACTGAACAGCAACAGGCAAAGCGCCAAAACCAGTTGTTTGGCCTTCATGCGAAACGCAGTCCGAGTAGACCTTGCAGCCCGCGGCGGCCACGCGGCGTGATGCGCAAGGCGCGACTATCCAGTTCGTCCTCTACCCAGGTCTCGTTGACGAGCCACTGCAGCCAAGCAGCGCCCAAGGCCCCGCCCAAATGCGGGCTGCGTACGCTCCAGTCCATGCAGGCGCAGGCGAGGCGCCGCCTGCTTGACCTTGCAGCCTCCACATCCAAGCCCAAGGCAGCAAAGCCCGCAATCCCCGTCGCGCTGAGCGTATAGGCTCGCGGCAGGGCCGCATCGATTTCTAGCCAGCTGCTGCGCAAAGCATGGTCATGCAGACGCACGGCCCAGTCGCCGGCAAGATGGTCATAGCAGCGACGCGCCTCCCGCATGCCAGGCGGTGTGCTGGGCTCAAAGGGCTTCATTGCCCGGCTGACGCTGCGTCCGGCCAGCACCAACATCGCCTCCAGGGCCGCGCCGACCTCGCCGCCGGCCAGCTTGTAGTAACGGTGACGCCCCTGCGACTGGCACTCGATCAAGCCGGCACTGCTCAAGCGCGCCAGATGCGCGCTGGCGGTCGAAGCTGCCACCTCACCCACCGCCGCTAACTCGGTAGCCGTACGGGCATGACCATCCATCAAGCAGCACAAGATGCGCGCCCGCGCCGGCTCGGCCATGCACTGGGCAATCTCGGCCAAGGCCGCGTCGGCAAAAGTCTGCTGCTCATCCATGCTTCGATGCTAAACGAAGCATGACCAAGGCAAGGCAAAGATACTGGCGCCATGACTTGCCCCTACCTCGCCCCCACCGCTGCGCTGAGCGTGCTCAATGCTGCCGCATCGCCCGACTCCACTGCCATGCAGTCCTTTTACAGCGCGCTGAGCAAGCAAGCCGCCTTGCAGTTCGACCAGGCATCGGGTTGCTGGCTTGCCGCAAGCCCAGCGCTGGCACATGCCGCCTTGGAGCACCTCGCTCTGGGCGTACGCCCACCGGGCCAAGCTGTACCCGTAAGCCTGCAAGGCCGCCCCTTTGGAGCCGTCTTCGCGCGCTGGTTGCGCATGCGCGACGACGCCGCGCGCGAGGCCGAGAAGCGCGCCGTTCTGTTGGCGCTCGAGCGGCTTGACGCGGCCCTGGTCGAGCAAATCGCTGTGCGCCAAGCCGACCTGGCTTTAGACGTGGGTGTTGGCCTGGAATGGTCCCACTGGCAATGGCGCAGCATTCCCTGCACGGTGGCCGCGCTGCTTGGCCTGCCCATGTTCGACGCGGCCGATCAAGCAGGGCTGCAGGCCAAGTTGGCGGCCATGGCGCTCGCACTGAAACCCCAAGCGGACTTTGTAGCGCTGGACGCGGCCGACCAAGCCGTCGCTGAACTATTGGCCCAGCTAGGCGACGCAGCCGATGCGCCACTGGCTGCTGCACTACAGACACAGGCGCTGCGACTTGAGTTGGATGGTGGCCAAGCATGGTGGCAAGCGCAGGCGCTGGCCCTGCTCTGGCAAAGCTACGAGGCCGGCGCCGGCCTGCTCGGCCTTGCCCTGCTGGCGGCCACCTCAGTGGAAGCCTCGACTGCCTCGACACCGGATTTGGCCGCTTGTGCCGCCCTGCTCCAGGCGGCAGCTCGGCAGCCGGGCGCCATTCATCACACCCGCCGCTGGGCCTCGCGCGACTGCGTACTGGCCGGTCAGACATTGCAAGCGGGAGAGGCCTTGCTGGTGCTGCTGGTCGGCAGCGATGATCCGCAGACCGATACACAGACCGATACGCTGAGCTTCGGCAGCGGCCGCCACCGCTGCCCCGGCATAGCGCTGGCATTGACTGCCAGTGCGGTGGCTTTGTGGCGCGCATTGGAGGGCGGCGCCCGTCAGCAAACACCCCGGTGCACAGGCTATCAGGCCTTGGCCAATGCGCGCATTCCCATACTGAGCACAGCCAGGTTCGAGCAGGAGCAACCATGATCGCCGTCATTTTCGAAGTCAAGCCCCATCCCGCGCACTTTCAAGAGTACTTGGATCTGGCCGCCGAGCTGCGTCCTTTGTTGGCGCAGATCGACGGCTTCATCAGCATCGAGCGTTTCAGCAGCATGAGCGAGCCGGGCAAACTGCTGTCGCTGTCCTTCTGGCGCGACGAGGCGGCCGTAAGGGCCTGGCGCAATCTGGAACAACACCGCAGCACGCAGGCCTTGGGGCGCAGCCAAGTGTTCGCTGACTACCGACTGCGCGTCGCCGAGGTGCAAAGAGACTACGGCTTGCACGACCGCGAGCAGGCGCCGCTGGACAGTCGGCAAGCGCACCCAAGACCGCAGGCCTGATACCCTCAACGCTCACGGAGGATCTGCAATGCGACTCAAATTGACAGTCTTGCTGGCGCTGAGCGGCCCGGCTTTGGCGCTGGCGGGCGACGCGGTCGGCGAGGTTGACACCGTCTTCAAGTTCATAGGCCCGGACCACAAAATCGTCGTCGACGCGCATGACGACCCCAAAGTCAGCGGCGTGACCTGCTATGTGTCGCGCGCCAAGACCGGCGGCATCAAGGGTGGCTTGGGGCTGGCCGAGGACAAATCCGAGGCCTCGATTGCCTGCCGCCAGACCGGCCCCATTGCCTTCGCCAAAGCACTGCCGCAGCAAGAAGAAGTCTTCAATGAGCGGACCTCCTTGATCTTCAAAAAACTACGCATCGTGCGCATGGTCGACGCCAAGCGCAACACCCTGGTCTACCTGACCTATTCCGACCGCGTGATCGAGGGCTCGCCGCAAAACAGCATCAGCGCCGTGCCGGTGGATCGCGGTACGCCAATTCCGCTCAAGTAGCTGGCCGCACTTGTAAGTCGGCCGCGCTTGCCCTACGCTGGGAGCCCCGCCGGGCAGCCTCTCGACCGACCCGGCACTGGTACAAATGTCCATGCATCCCGCGTCAAGGAGCACGTCATGCCCAGTCCCGCCAGTCATCTCGAGGACAGCAGCCGCGGCTTAGCGTCCATTCGCACCTTGGCCCTGGTTGGGCCGGCCGGCGCGGGCAAGACCAGCTTGCTGGAAGCGCTGCTGTTGCATGCGGGCAGCATCACCCAAGCCGGCAGCGTCGAGCGCGGCAGCACTGTCAGTGACCACGACCCGCTCGAGCGCAAGCTGCAACACTCACTGCATACGTCATTGGCCCATTTTGAGCATGGCGGCTTGCGCATCCACGCGATCGACACGCCGGGAGCGGCCGATTTCATCGGCCAATCGCTGCCCGCCCTGGAGGCCGCAGATACTGCCGTCGTCGTCATCAACGCACAAAGCGGCATTGAGCCGATGGCCGTCAAGATGATGGAGACGGCCGCCCAGCGCGGCCTGTGCAGGCTGATCGTGATCAACAAAATTGACACGGCCGAACTTGATTTGCCGGGCCTGCTCGCGCAGTTGCGCGAAGTCTTTGGGCGCGAATGCTTGGCCCTGAATCTACCCGCAGCCGGCGGCAGCCGCGTGCTGGACTGCTTCTTCAACATCACGGGCCAAGCCGACTTTTCTTCGGTAGGGACTGCGCATCAGGCGCTGGTTGAGCAGGTGGTGGAAGTAGATGCCGCTTTTGTAGAACGTTACTTGAACGAAGGCGATGTCGATCCGCGCGAATTGCACGCGCCTCTTGAACAGGCGCTGCGCGAAGGTCATCTGATCCCGGTCTGCTTCACTTCCGCCCGCAGCGGCGCCGGCGTGGCCGAGTTGCTGGACGTGATCGCGCGGCTGCTGCCCAATCCGGCCGAGGGCAACCCGCCGCAGTTTCTGCGCGCTCAGGGGACCGAGGGCGCCGAGCCCTTGCTGGCAAAACCCGACCCCAACGCCCATGTGCTGGCCCATGTCTTCAAGATTTCCGGCGACCCCTACCTGGGCAAGATGGGTATCTTGCGCGTTCACCAGGGCACATTGACACGCAACAGCCAACTCTTTGTGGGGCATGGCCGCAAGCCCTTTCGCGTGGGCCATCTGTTTTTGCTACAGGGCAATAAGCATGTCGAGGTCGAGCAGGCGCTGCCGGGTGAGCTGTGTGCGATTGCCAAGGTCGACGAGTTGCACTATGACGCAGTGCTGCACGACGCGCCCGAAGACGAACATATCTTTTTGCGGCCCTTGGAGTTTCCGGTGCCCGTGCATGGCTTGGCCATCAGCCCGGCCCGTCACGGTGACGAGCAAAGGCTGTGGGAGATTCTCAATCGACTGGTTGACGAAGACCCATGCCTGAAGCTTGAGCACAGCGGGCAGACCAATGAAACCGTGGTTTATGGCCTGGGCGAACTGCATCTGCGCATGCTGCTGGAGCGGCTGCGGGAGGGCTATAAGTTTGAAGTCTTGACGCAGCCGCCCAAGGTTGCCTACCGCGAAACGATTTCTGCGGCGGCCGAAGGCCATTACCGGCACAAGAAGCAAAGCGGCGGCGCCGGACAGTTTGGCGAGGTCTATTTGCGCATCGAGCCGCTGGCCCGCGGGGCCGGCTTTGAGTTCGTCGACGCCGTCAAGGGCGGCACCATCCCGGGCCAGTACATGCCGGCCGTCGAGAAAGGCGTGCGCTCTGCGCTTGAAAGCGGTGTCGTTGCCGGCTACGCCCTGGTCGATTTGCGCGTCACCGTGTTTGACGGTAAACACCACGCCGTCGACAGCAAAGAAATTGCCTTTGTCACAGCCGGCCGGCGGGCCTTGATTGCGGCGGTGCGAGAGGCTCGGCCCTTGGTGTTGGAGCCCATGGTGCACATTGAAATCAGCGCGCCGGCCACAGCCGTGGGCGATATCACCGGGGACCTCGCCGCACGGCGAGGCCAAGTCAACGGCACCAAGGTTGGCGACAGCTCCGCCCCTGGCGCCATCACGGTGCAAGCGCTAGCGCCGCTGGCCGAGCTGTCCAGCTACCAAACTCGCCTGAATGCCTTGACCAGCGGGCAAGGGCGCTACACCCTGCAGCTGTCTCACTATGAGTCAGTGCCGCCCAACATGCAGACCCAGCTGATTGCGGCCTACAAGGCCAGCGATGAGGTCGACTGAGGCGGCGGGTCGCAGTAAACAAGCGACTGATGAACGGTTCTTTATCAATGCAGCGCCAAGCAGCAGTGAAAGCGCCTCATGTTGGCGCAGGTGACCTGAGCAAGACCCTGCATCTTTTGCGTTTGAATTGCCCCGGCGCAAAGCCTGCGAGCAATGAAGCTTTATCATACGGCCATGTCATCCGCCCCTGTGGACGTCGCCCAAGTCCGGTTGGACAACGCGATGCTCCTGTTCGAAGAGTTCGTTGCCGCCGCCGTGAAACAACCTGATGCAGCCGCCTTGCGGGGGCTGGAGCGGCGCTTTGCCGAGCGCCTGCAGATTCAGCCCAGCTATTGGAGCCAGATCAAGAGCCGCTCGCGGCAGATTGGTGAGCGTCTGGCGCGGCAGTTCGAACAGTTGTTCCACAAACCCGCCGGCTGGATGGACAAGCCCCAGCACAGCAAGAGTAAGGCGGCTGCGACCCCGGTGCAAGACAGCAGCCCGAGCGTGCCGCAAGATGATGATGAGCGCTTTATCGTCGGCTTGGTGCTGACCTATTACCGCCGCCACCCTCAGCGCGCCCGCACGCGTTTGCTGGATCTGCTGGGTGAGGTCCTGACGCCGCCGGCAGCGGCACCCGCGCTCGCCTCCCCCCGCTCGGTGCCGACAAGCCCGAGCGCGACCAGTCGGCCCAGCCCGGCTGCTGGCTCAGCACATGGCGGCGCCGCCGAGTTGGACGAGTGGCGGCGCCTTCAACAAGGCATAGCGCCCTTGAAGCCCAAGAAGCGTTGATCCACACCCCCCTAATTTCTTTATCAAAAAAGAAACAAAGCACTTGCGCAAGATAAACATTCGTTTATCATTTGCACAAGTCGCGGCGTTAGGCGTCGCGGCGATGACAGACCCCATAACGCCCAACTCAACTCTTTAACGGGCGCACCCCGCTGCACTGACGCCCCAGGCGCTCAAGAAGGCCGGCACTGCACCCAAGCCATTCGGCTCCGCCGATAAATCGTTAGTCGCAGCCCATCAATCGATCAGCAGCACCGATCGTGAGCCGCTGCAATTCCCAAAGCCGTCCTCGGCGGCTTGCCTCAAGCATTTGATTGACGCCGCAGCGGCCCAGCAGCGCCGCCGCATGCCCAAAAACTATTGCGAGCTCGGCTCGCCAAGGAATTTTGCATATGACTCAGTTCACCAGTCCCCGGCCCCTCAATTTGAAGCTGCGCAAACCGCGCAATCCGCTGGTTGCCCACGCGCTGATGCGCCAAGCCGGCAAGCACGGCCACTTCAACACCGGCAGTAGCCAGCGCCAAACGGCGCGCCGCGATCTGCACAAACAAACCCTGGAGATGACGCTGCCGGACAGCAGCGCCTGAACCGACCGGCCCTGCCTTGGGCCGATATGGAGAGACATCATGAGATTGACAGAATTGCGCGGCCCCGACGCAAGCGCCGCCGAATACGAATGGACTCACGAGGCCTGGCGTTTACGCTTGGCCATTGCGCTGCGCTGTGGCAGCGCGCTGCTGGCTCGCTTGGCGCATCGCTTGCTGCCTCAGCGCCACAAGCAGCGCAAACCCGAGTTGGAGTTCTATGCCGAAGCCGGCGCGCCCGAGGGCGCTTTGTATGCCGACGGCCGCCGCATCGGCACCTTGTCTGGCATCACGCGGCTGTGAAGCCAGCCACCGCCCCTTGGCCGCACTGAATCGGCGGTCAAGGGCGGTGTTTTGCCACGGCAAGGCCGCTGTTTGCGCCTCTTTTCTCGGCACCGGCCAGAAATAGTCGCTATACGATTGGGCATCACTCCAGCAAGTAGCCATGCCCGCGACCACACCCTTACCCGCTCTACGCCAAGCCCCCCCGGACTTGGCGGCATGGACGGCCCTGTTCTGCAATGCCGAAATCCCGGTATTGGCCGAAACGGCGGAATCACTGGAACTGCTACGCAGCAACGAAGACGCGGTTGACGCCAACAGCCTGGGCGAGATGATTGCCACCGACCCACTCATGACGCTGAAGGTCTTGGCCTACGCTGCCAATCACCGGTCGAGCCGCCTGATGACCGACGCCGAAACCGTCACGGCCGCGTTGGTCTTGATGGGCATCACACCCTTCTTCCGTGA
The DNA here is from genome assembly GCF_028595345.1 of Roseateles albus. Classification (NCBI taxonomy): domain Bacteria; kingdom Pseudomonadati; phylum Pseudomonadota; class Betaproteobacteria; order Burkholderiales; family Sphaerotilaceae; genus Roseateles; species Roseateles albus. The sequence goes on from NZ_JAQQXT010000018.1 coordinate 91,035, forward strand.
GTTCGGCCCGCAGCCGACGGTGGAGGACAGGTTGGCAGCTCAGCCCCAGGCGCTAGATGGGCTGCAGCGGGTCTTGCACCGTGCCGAGCGGGCAGCGCGCTATGCGCTGTGCTTTGCCATCCATAGACGCGACCCGGATGCGGCTGTCATCCACAGCGCCGCCTTGTTGCACGATTTTGCGGAAATGCTGCTGTGGGTCAACGCGCCCGAGCTGGCTCAACAAATCCGGGACCGACAAACAGCTGACCGTCATTTGCGCAGCACGGCCGTGCAGCGCGAGGTATTGCATATTGAGTTGAGCGATCTGGAGCAGGCGCTGATGCAAGCTTGGCATCTGCCTGAACTGCTGCAACACATCACCAACGACAAGCGCGCCAATGACCCGCAGGTCCAATGCGTCAAGCTGGCGATTCGGCTGGCACGCCACACCGCCGACGACTGGAACGACGAGGCCGTGCCGGACGACTTGCTAGAGATCGCCAAGCTGCTCAACCTGAGCCAAGAGGCGACGCTCAAGTTGCTGCACGAATTCGACTGAGACAAGACCTGAGATGGCTGGGCCGACGCAAGATTTTTGGCAGCAACGCTTTGTCAGCGGGCAAATTCCCTGGGACCGTGGCGAAGCGCATCCGCAGCTCCTGTCTTGGCTCGAACAAGGCGAGATCACAGCGGGGCTTGATTTGGTGGTCCCCGGCTGCGGCCGCGGGCATGAATTGCTGCTGCTGGCCAAGGCCGGGATTCGTGCGCGAGGCCTGGACTATTCGCCCGCTGCAGTTGCCATGGCTCGAACACAACTGGCAAGCGCCGGTGGCTGCGACTTCGCGCAGGTGGAAGAAGCCGATGTCTTGGCGTGGCAGCCCCGCTCAGCCATCGACGCGGTCTATGAACAGACTTGTTTGTGCGCCCTGCATCCAGATCAATGGCTGCGTTATGCCGATCAACTCCATGCCTGGATCAAACCCGGCGGTCGACTTTTCGCCTTGCTGATGCAAGCCCGGAGAGACAGCGCGGGCCAGGGCATCGTGGAAGGTCCGCCCTACCACTGTGACATTCAGGCTGTGCGGGCATTGTTCCCTGCCGAGCGCTGGACTTGGCCAGCACCGCCCTACCCTGCACATGTCCACGCCCAAGGCTGGACGGAATTGGCAGTAGTACTGACTAGGCGATGATGCTGATATCTACTGCAGCTAAGCGGATTCGCCCCGGCTAGACGGGCACGGCCGTCGTGTTCTTCAGCCGATCCAGCACAAAGCTCGTTTTACAGTCCTGCACGCTGGGGTGCTTGAGCAGCGTCTCGGTGATGAAGCGCGCGTAATGCGCCATATCCTGCACCAGCACGCGTAACAAATAGTCCATATCGCCGGTCAAAGCGGCGCATTCCACCACCTCGGGCCAGGCTTGAACGGCGACCCGGAACAGCTCCATCGGATTGCGTTGATGGCTTTCGGTGTGTTTTTCGAGTCGTACATTGATATAAGCGGTTAAGCCCAAACCCACCTTTTCGGGCGGCACCAAAGCCACGTAGGCAGCAATTGCGCCCGACTCCTCCAAGCGCCGCACCCGCCGCAGCACAGCAGAGGCTGACAAGCTGACCTGCGCCGCCAAGGCGTCATAGGTGACGCGGCCATCGATCTGCAACGCCCTCAAAATGCGTCTATCAATGGCATCGAGCTGCACTTCATTTCCCATCTTTGTGATTCTCGCAGGATTCCTGCGGCTGGACGAACCCTTGCGCCAGAGTTCGCATGAATCCTGCGCATCAAAACACCTACAGTCTTGACCCATCGCAAGGTATTTTTTTGGAGACAAGAGATGGCATTCACCCCCTGGGAAAATCCAATGGGCACCGCAGGCTTCGAATTCATTGAATTCGCTGCACCCGATCCAGCCGAACTCGGCAAGCTGTTCCTGACCATGGGCTTCACCGCCGTGGCCAAACATCGGCACAAGAACGTCACCCTGTATCGCCAAGGCGGTGTCAACTTTCTGATCAACGCAGAACTCGATTCATTTGCCCAGCGCTTTGCTCGCCTGCACGGACCATCCATCTGCGCCATCGGCTTCCGCGTCCAAGATGCTGCTCACGCCTATCAGCGCGCCTTGGAATTGGGCGCCTGGGGCTTTGACAACAAAGCCGGCCCGATGGAGCTCAATATTCCGGCCATCAAGGGCATTGGTGACTCGCTGATCTATTTTGTCGACCGTTGGCAAGGCAAGAACGATGCCGCCGCCGGCGATATCGGCAATATCAGCATCTATGACGTCGATTTCGTCCCGCTGCTGGATGCGCAAGGTAAACCGGTGCCATCCAACCCCGTCGGCCTGGGCCTCACCTACATCGACCATCTGACGCATAACGTGTTCCGTGGCCGCATGAAGGAATGGGCGGACTTCTATGAGCGCTTCTTCAACTTCCGCGAAGTGCGCTACTTTGACATCGAAGGCAAGCTGACCGGCCTCAAGAGCAAGGCCATGACCAGCCCCTGCGGCAATATCCGTATCCCGATCAACGAGAGCAGCGACGACAAGAGCCAGATCGCCGAGTATTTGGACATCTACCATGGCGAAGGCATTCAGCATGTCGCCATGGGTACGGACGACGTTTACAAAACCGTTGAGCGCATGCGCAACTCAGGCGTCGACTTCCAGGACACCATCAACACCTATTTCGACTTGATCGACCGGCGCCTCCCGGGCCACGGTGAAAACGTCGAGGAGCTACGCCGACTGCGCATCTTGATCGACGGCGCAGCGCATTTGGACGCACCCAACGAGTTGTTGCTGCAGATCTTCACCAAGGAAGTGATTGGCCCCATCTTCTTCGAAATCATCCAGCGCAAAGGCAACGAAGGCTTTGGCGAAGGTAACTTCAAGGCCTTGTTCGAGAGCATTGAGCTCGATCAGATCCGCCGCGGCGTGCTGAAGGACGAGTCCGCAGCCTAAAGCCGGTCGGCGACCCTTCATGAGCCCTGAGGCAATATGCCTTCAGGGCTTTTTTTCTGCCTACATGTGCTGAAAATCCACAAGAATCCTGTCGTTAAACACCACAGGCCGTCTAATCCATGCGTCCAACCGAGGAGATGGTAAACGCCCTCAACAGTGTCCTCACAAAGACCAATCCTCGTTGGATCCATCTGCGTATTTCAGCCCATCGCGGCCACCCATTTCAGCGGAACGCGGACAGCGTTTCAGACGAAGGCGGACACCATTTCAGGCTGATCGCGGGCAGCGTTTCAAACTGATCCCGGACACCCCGA
>NZ_JAQQXT010000019.1:0-89175 GCF_028595345.1 Roseateles albus
CAGTTCGCCCTTTTCGACCTGCTCCACCACGGCCAGCTTAAAAGCCATCGTGTAGTCGCGCTGTGTTCGCTTGACGCCTGTATCCATCACACATGCCCTTTCTTGAAGGCAAATGTGTCAACCTGGGTCAGGACGGGTCAGCCCCATAAAAAAAGCGACCCGAAGGTCGCTTTTTTGATTCTGTCGTGAACGATCAGAAATTGTGGCGCACGCCCACTGCGAAGGAGTCAAAGTCGCCCTTCTTGGTGTCGTTAGCGTCGATGGCTGTGTAGAAGCCATAGACCTTGGTGCGCTTGCTCAGGTTGTAGTTGTAACCAAAGGTGTACTGCTTGGCGCCATGATTATTGAAGCCCGCGGTGCCGCCGGACTCGGTGCCACCGACGTTGACGTGGAATTCAGATGCGCCCATCGTGTACATGGCCGAAACGCGGCCGATGTTACGGGTGCTGTTCTTCACGCCCTTGCTTGCGTGATCTTCATACTGCCAGTAGGCGCCGAAAGTGAAAGCGCCCATTTCGTACAGGCCACGGATGGCGTACTGGCTGTTGTCGCCTTCCTTACCGTAACCAGCGCCCAAGTGGATAGGGCCCATGTCATAGTTGGCGGACAGGTCGAATGCACGCTCAACGCCTGGAGCACCTTCGCCGGCGCTGGCGGTGATTTCAGCGGTGAAGCCGGCGTAGTTAGGTGTGAAGTAACCAACCTTGTTGGCTTCCCTCCAACCCGTACCAAATGCATACAGCGCATCCGACGAAGTGCCGGTGTCGTGGTTGTGCATGCTGATGTAGTCAGCGGTGGCGAAGTAGGAACCATTGGTCCAACGGCCCAACTTGACGGCACCGAAAGAGCCGCTCAACTGAACTGCAGCTTCGCGATTCCAGAACGCGCTGGAACCTTTCGTTGCCGCGCCGGTGTCCGAATTCAGACCATGCTCCAGCAGGAACTGAGCCTTCAGGCCGCCGCCCAGATCTTCGGTACCCTTGAAGCCCAAACGCGAGCTGTTGTTCTGAACCACGGCAACGCGATCGCCGCCGTCAGTCGACTGGCTCTCAACCGACGTATTGATCCGGCCCCACAGGGTGACCGAGCTTTGTGCGAATGCGGCGGGAGCTGCGAAGGCTGCAATAGCGGCCACGATAGCGATCTTTTTCATCGTTTTCCTTGGTGAGTTGAAATTGAGCTGAGCTCAGTTAGGCTGATTGGCCCGGACTTCTGCGCAATGTGTCGCGAGTATAGAAGTGCCACGTTTGAGCGCCAGTGGTTCGACGCGAAATTGCAACACTTCCCTGCTAACCCCAAGAGCATGCGCTTCAGCACTTGCGCGTGCGATGGGAATCGACGCGATTTTCAAGGCAGCGATTCTTTCCCAAGGTCGACCAAATGACTTGCGTCGTTCCACCCGACCAAGCTAAAGCCCGCTGGCGTGAAAAGCAGCCGGTTGATGGCCGCATTGCCCAGTACCCAACTGCGCGGCGCCTGCAAATCCAGGCCGGTGGCAGCGCGATACAGGCAGTCCAGCACGCCACCATGCGTCAGCACCACAATCGTTTGCCCCGGATGCTGCGAAGCAATGCCGGTCAGCGCCGCGATGCTGCGTCGGTAAAATTCACCCAAGGTTTCACCGCCTTGCGCGCCGAACTCGGCATCCCGCTTGCGCCAGCGTTCACTTTGCTCCGGCCAACGCGCAGCAATCTCTTCCCAGGTCATGCCTTCGAAAACACCAAAGTTTCGCTCCCGCAACTGCGCATCCAGCCGTAAGTGCAAGCTTGCATGAGACGCTTGGTCGGCCACCGCTTGGGCGGTTTGCCTGGCACGTTGCAGATCGCTGGTGTAGATCGCAGCGATCGGCTGCTCCTGCAAGGCCAGGCCCAACAAGCGCGCTTGGGCCAGACCGATCTCGCTGAGTGCAATATCAGTGTGGCCTTGAATCCGCTTGACGCGATTCCATTCGGTCTCGCCATGCCGAATCGCCAGGATTTGAGTACTGCTGTCCAGAGGCATCGCTTCAGACGCCCCACACAAGGTCTTCCCCCGCTTGCACGCTGTGGCGCATCAACTCAAGCAGAGGCCAAACACGCTGACGCAAGCTGATGCCTTCGCGGCGCGGGGCGGGCAAGCCAGCAGCCATTGCTTCGGCTTGCTGCGCGGCAAACGCGGCATCATCTTCTGTTGCGGCTCGCTCAAGGCTGGCCATCGCCTCGCTCAGACTTGCCAGGGCAAGCAGGCCTTGGCTGGAAGGCTCCCGGCCCAATAGCGCCAAGATTTGATCGCCCTGCGGGCCCATCATGATGACGTCGGCACCGGCTTTGGACTTGAATTTGTAAATCATCACTCACTCCTTTTAGGAACTGAGCGCTATTGTGCGTTGCCTGCTTGAACCCCGATCCCTCAGACCAGCAAGCCGCCTAGAAAATGCATGCCGACGGAGCGCACCGGGGTCTCGGGGCTGCGCCGCCAAACACGCTCCTCGAAAGCGCGCGGGTCTAAGGCCGGCGCAAAGAGAAAGCCCTGAAATTCGTGGCAGCCGGCACGCAGCAAAAATTCGCGCTGCGCCTCGGTTTCAACGCCCTCGGCAATCACCTGCAGACGCAAGGCCTGGCCCATTTGGATGATGGCGTTGACGATCGCCGCGTCGCTGCTGTCGCCTGGCAAGCCCTGCACAAAGCTGCGGTCTATCTTCAAGCGTTGAATCGGGAAGCGCTTCAAATAGCCCAGGCTCGAATAGCCGGTGCCAAAGTCGTCAATCGACATGGTCACCCCCAGCTCTGCCAGCGCCTGCAGGCGCAGCAGCGCCTCTTCGGCGTCGCGCAACAAAATCGATTCGGTCAATTCCAACTCGAGCAAGGCGGGCGGCAAGCCAGAGGATTTCAAAACCGCAGCCACCGAGTCGACGAACTGGCTTTGCTGGAACTGCATGGCCGAGACATTGACCGCCACCGGCATCGCACGACCTTGGCGCAGCCAAGTCGCCGCTTGCTCGACGGCCTGGCGCAGCACCCATTCGCCAATCGCAACGACAAAGCCGCTTTCTTCCGCCACCGGGATGAACTCGCCCGGAGAAATCTCGCCACGCAGCGGATCGCGCCAACGAATCAGCGCTTCCGCCCCTATGACCTGGCCACTGCCCAAGGCGACTTGCGGCTGGTAATGCAGGCGGAACTGCCCCTCTTGCAAGGCCTGGCGCATCGCATGATCGAGGCGCATGCGCGAAAGCAGATCGACGTCCTTGCGCGGCCGATGGAAATGGAAAGTGCCGCGGCCGCTTTCCTTGACCCAGTGCATCGCCCTCTCGGCGCTGGCCATCAACTCCTCTGCCGTGCCGCCGTCGCCCGGGAACAGGGCAATGCCGGTGCTGCAGGTCACGGTGAAGCTGAGCGTATCGAAACTAAAGGGCCGCGACATCGCCTCTTGCACCCGACGCGCCGCGTTCTCGGCGCCGCGCACATCGGCCTGATGAATCAGCAGCGCGAACTCATCGCCGCTCAGACGAGCCACCGTGTCGACTTCGCGCAGGCAGCTCTTCAAGCGTTCGGCCACCTCTTTCAGGACCCGGTCGCCATAGGAGTGGCCGAGCGTTTCATTGATTTGCTGAAAGCGATCCAGATCGACGCTGAGCAGCGCAAAAGGAATGCTCTCGCGCCGCGCCATTGCCTGCGCATAGTCGACCCGTTCGGCCAAAGCGCGCCGGTTCGGCAGGCCGGTCAACATGTCCGAGTGAGCCAGTTCGTCGATGCGCTGGCTGGCAGCCAGCTTTTCGCTCAGGTCGCGGAAGGAATACACCCGCCCGACCGCCCGACCGCGGCTGAATTGCGGCAGCGAGACGCGCTCCAGCACCCGACCATCGGTCAGCGTGATCACGTCGCTGCTCTGCAGCAAGGGCGCCTCTTCAATCGCATCTAAGCGCTGTGCATAGATCTTGCCGTCAAGCACGCTACGCCGCATCCAAGTCTGCACAGCCTCGTCGTTACGTTCCTGCAGCAAATCAGCGGGAATCCCCCACAAAGAGGCAAAACGCTTGTTGAAGGAACGCATGCGGCCGGCCAGATCGGTGACCAAAATGCCGTCGGCAGTTGATTCCAGCGTGGCCTGCAACTCGGCCACCAAGGCCTCACGCTCTTCTTCGCTTTGACGCTGCCGACTTTGATCACGGATCACGACCAACCAGTAACCGGCCGGCTCTGCGCCATAAACTGAGCTGGCCATACCGGCCGCTTTTGAATTGACCGCCACATAGCTGATACGCCGCGTAACCCACAGCATCTGCCCATCGGCATGGCGCATCAAGGTGTCCGAATTCAAACTGGCCGCCGTGCTGCTGGCCGCTTCCAGCCAGAACATCGCATCTTCGGGCGTGCTGACCAGGGTTTCAACCGCTTGGCCGACCATTTGCTCGGGCTTGAGCCCCAACATCTGGTGCGCAGCTTTGTTCACCGCCAGGATGCAGCGGCTTGTGCCGTCAACCAACCATGCCGAATCCAGCAGCCCGTCCAGCAGGGCGGCATAGGGTTCGACAGGGCTTGGTTGAGGCGCCAGCTGCAGCCTGAGAACTGTCACGCCGCTAACTCCGTCGCCATGCCAGCACCTACCGGCTCAAAGAAGTAGGCGATCCGCGTGCGCGGGCTTAGGTAGTCCATCGCGGCGCGCGGCAATTGCTGCGCCTTGATGCTGCGACGAATGCCCAAATCGGGTTGATCCTCAAGATTGAGCACCAGCGCCTCTTCACGCGGTACTTTCGGGTCATGCACCATCACGCGTGGCTTCAGTGGCCGGGAAGAATTGACGGCCACCACCAAGGCATAGCGGTCATCGGTCAACTGCACCGCTGAACCCGGCGGGTAGACACCCATCATGCGGATGAAAGCATTCAGCATCGTGGCGTCGAAGCGGTTGCGGCCCTGCGCAAACATCAGCGACAGCGCTTCATGCGGTGTCATCGCCTTGGAGGCCAGCAAGGGATTGCACAGCCCGTCGAAACGATTCACCAGCGCGACGATGCGTGCGCCGGCACTCATCTTGTCCATATTGATGCGCTGCGGGAAGCCGCTGCCATCGGCGTTCTCATGATGCTGGGCAATGATCAGCAAGGGGCCGGGCGTCAAACCCATGCCTTGCGCGATCGCCACACCCTTGGCCACATGCTGTTGATAAAGCTGCATTTCGGGGCCGGTGAACGTGTCTTCACGGTGCCGCAAGCGGGCCAGCACCTCGAGTTTGCCCACATCATGCAAGAGCGCCCCAACACCCAGATCAAGCATTTCCTCCCGGTTCAGGCCAAAAGCCCGACCCAGCAACAAAGCGATGATGGACACATTCAGGGCATGCGCGGTGCTGCGATCACCGGCACCTTCGTTCAGAAGGCGAATATTCAGATCGCCCTCGATCAGCATTTTGTCCAGCAAAGCCGCCGCCAGTGCGGTGGTTTGCTCGCGGCTGCCGCGCGGGTCCTTGGGCACTGACTCCATCACATCCCGGAACGCCGAAGCCGCTTCTCCATATTGGCGCTCACACAGTTGCAGCGCCGCACGCTGCGCAGCCAGCGCGCGCCGATGCGCCTCGCGGGCCAAATCTTCGTTCGAAACGGCCGACAGGTCGGCGGCCGCCGGCGCCGCGATGGGCAGCGGCGTAGCCTCCAGTTGCAACTCGCTCTTGCCCGGACTCCAGCGCACCTGACTCAGCCCCAGGCGGCGCAAAATCATCAGCTGCTCCTCGCTGGCCAGCTTGAAGCTGCTGAGCGGGAAGGGATGCGCCATCCAGCCCAGATCCAGGTGGATGAACATTCCCACCTTCAACTGGCTGACTTCGATCAGCGGATAGTCCGAACTTTCCTTCATATTTTTCCTACGCCAATTCCTTGAGGCGCCCTCCGGTCAAGCTTCGGCAAGCAATGGTTAAAACTTAAGTCCTTAGTCCCGCCTTTGGTGCGCACTGCTCAAATGCCTGAAAGCCTCGTGCGATTTATCACGTCCACCACGGCCCAAATGACCGGCTTGAACAGGGACCAGCTCAGCCCCCGCGCAAGCATTCTCAATCTCTGAGGCCACTATATATAGTCACGCATCAACTGCTGCGACCACGGCAGTCGTTTGCGTGCATAAATTCAGCAGTACGCAGCACTTTTATTCCCAACAGGAAGAACCATGACCCAACAGGCCTTTATTTGTGACGCTATTCGCACACCCTTCGGACGCTATGGCGGTGCTTTGTCTTCAGTGCGGGCGGACGATCTGGGCGCCATTCCGCTGCGTGCATTGATGGCCCGCAACCCTGGCGTGGACTGGGCCTCGGTCAGCGACCTGCTCTACGGTTGCGCCAATCAGGCCGGCGAAGATAACCGCAACGTTGCGCGCATGTCGGCGCTGCTGGCCGGCTTGCCGGTGGGCGTGCCCGGCGCCACGATCAACCGCCTGTGTGGTTCGGGCATGGACGCCGTTGGCTCGGCGGCGCGCGCAATTCGCGCCGGCGAGGCCGGCCTGATGTTGGCCGGCGGCGTCGAAAGCATGAGCCGCGCGCCCTTCGTGATGCCCAAGGCCGAAACCGCCTTCGCCCGCAGCAACGCCGTCTATGACACCACAATAGGCTGGCGCTTTGTCAACCGGTTGATGAAGGAGCAGTACGGCGTCGACGCGATGCCCGAGACGGCCGAAAACGTCGCCACCGACTTTGGCATCAGCCGTGCCGACCAGGATTTGATGGCCTTGCGCAGCCAGCTGCGGGCGGTCGCCGCGCAGCAGGCCGGCTACTTCGACGCCGAGATCACGCCGGTCTCGATTGCACAAAAAAAGGGCGAGCCGATCTGCGTTGATCGCGATGAGCATCCGCGTGAAACCAGCCTGGAGGCGCTGGCCAAGCTCAAACCCATCGTGCGCCCCGACGGCACCGTCACCGCCGGCAATGCCTCGGGCGTCAATGACGGCGCTTGCGCACTGCTGCTGGCGAGCGAATCTGCGGCCGCCAAGAATGGGCTGACGCCCCGCGCGCGCGTGCTTGGCATGGCCTGTGCCGGCGTGGCGCCGCGCATCATGGGCATTGGCCCGGCGCCGGCCAGCCAGCGAGTGCTGGCGCAGACCGGCTTGAGCCTCGCTCAGATGGATGTGATCGAGCTCAATGAAGCCTTTGCCGCCCAGGGTTTGGCCGTGTTGCGCCAATTGGGCCTGGCCGACGACGACGCGCGCGTCAACCCGAACGGCGGGGCCATCGCCCTGGGCCATCCGCTGGGCGCCAGCGGCGCACGCTTGGTGATGACCGCCGTCCATCAATTGCAGCGCAGCGGCGGGCGCTATGCACTGTGCACCATGTGTATTGGGGTCGGCCAAGGCATCGCCCTCGTCATCGAAAGAGTCTGAGAAGCGCAGTCGTTTGCCATGACTAAAGCTCATAGCAAAATGAGTTTTAGTCCCGAACTTCCTAGGTATTAGTACCCAGAAACAAAATTTAACATGGCATACTAAATTTGATTTTTGGCGTACAGCGCACATATATCGACGGAAGTTTCGCCCGAAAAGTTGCCGATCCAACTTGTTCACAGGCCTGTCCGGCAGCACTCCGCCTCGCGGTGGAGCTTTCTTTCAGATTCAAAAGCTTCCCCGGCCCACTCATGGCCGCGCCTCTTGACCAAGCAATCAAGATTGGGGAGCCTTTTCGCCACTCCGACCATGTCAGCTGCCCGCAATTTCGATGACCTTGAGTATCAGCAGGCCCTGGGCTCGCCCTCGCCCCCGACCTTTGAGCGCCCCGAGCTCTATCCTGCGGCATTGCCCGCGCAAGAGAGCAAGCCGGCCGGGCCGCTGAAGCGCGACTTGGTTGCCGGCCTGGAAAAAGGGCTGGCCGTCATCGAGGCCTTTGATCAAGAGCGGCCTCGGCTGACGATCAGCGAGGTCGCCATCCGCACCGGGCTGACACGAGCGGCCGCACGGCGCTACCTGCTGACCCTGACGCATCTGGGCTTTGTGACGCAAGACCGCAAGATGTTCGCCTTGGCGCCAAGAGTTCTGCGCCTGGGTCAAAGCTATATGCATTCGGCCCGCCTGCCCCGCATCGTCGAGCCCGAGCTGCACAAGCTCGCCTTTGCCTTGAAAGAGGCCAGCTCGGCCGGCGTCTTGGACGGTGACGACGTGATCTGCATCGCCGCCACCAATTCCGGCCGCCTCGTGGCGCCCGCCTTGCAGCCGGGCATGCGCGTGCCGGCCCATTGCTCGGGCAATGGGCGCGTCATGTTGGCCGCCTTGGCCCCGGCCGAGCTAGACGCTTGGCTGGCTCGCCAGCAGCTGACGGCTTTAACGCCGCACACCATCACACAGCCTGAGCGCCTGCGCCAAGAAATCGCAAGAGCTGGCTCGCTCGGTTACGCCTGCATTGACCAAGAGCTAGAGCTGGGCCTGCGTACCGTCGCCGTCCCGCTGAAAAACTACCGGGGCGAGGTCGTCGCCTCGCTCAATATTTGCGCCCACGCCTCCCGCATGAGCATGGAGCAGTTGCTTGAGCAATGCCTGCCTCCCCTGCTCCAAGCCCAAACGCATCTGCGCATGTTGCTGTAGTTCAGCCTCGTCCAGCTCCAGGCCGGAGGCCTGAAGCCTTCACTAGGCACAAACAGGTCTCAGGCCTGTTTGTGCCCGGGCTCTGACCAGCGCCGCTGCTGCAGCAAAGGGCTGACGCGGTAGCGCTCGCTGCGGTAGGCAGCAAACAGGCCGTCCAGTGTCGCCACCAAGGCCGGCGCACCAATCAGCGGCAACCATTCAAACGGCCCAGCCGGATAGTTGACACCGAGCTTGCAGGCCAGATCTGCCGCGCGCTCGTCACACACGCCTTGCCAGACCGCGTCGCAACCCTCGTTGACCAACATCGCCACGGTTCGCGCGACGGCCAAGCCGGGAACATCGCGCATGCGCAGCGGCTGCCAGCCCAAGGCCCGCCAGACATCTTCGATCGCCGCCAAGCCTGCTGCGTCCAACTGTGGCGCCACACTGAGCGCCAGCGCATCGACACGGCCGGGCGCCAAAGGCCAGTCCATCACGGCCAGCTGCGGGTGACGCCATTCGGCGGCCAGTTGCGCGGCGGTCACACCGCTGCTCAGATGCACATGAACATCGCCCACCGACAAACCGTTCCAATCGGCAGATTCCCCGCGCGTGTAAGTCAAGCCCTTCAGGTCCAAGCAAGCGGCCAGCGTATCGACCAAAGGCCCGCGCCCGACCACGCCGATCGCGGCCAGCGCTTGCTGCGGCGCCTCCACCGGCCCCGCCGCCTCGGGCAGGCCAACAAAGAACCCCTTGCCCACTTTGCGTCCCAGGCGTCCGCCGTCAACCAAGGCCTTTTGCACCAAGGAAGGCATATACCGCTTATCGCCAAAGTTAGCTTCGAAAACCGACTGCGTGACCAAGAAGTTGGTGTCATGCCCAATCAGATCCATCAGCTCGCAAGGCCCCATGCGGAAACCCGCCGCGCGCAAGGCCCGGTCGATCTGCGCCGGTGTCGCGGCCTGCTCTTGCAACAAGGCCAGCGCCTCGGCGTAAAAAGGCCGGGCAATGCGGTTGACGATAAAACCTGGCGTTGACTTCGCATGCACCGGCGTCTTGCCCCAGCGCCGCGCCAAGACCTCGATCACCTCGGCCACGCCGGCCTCGGTCTCGGCGCCCCAAACCACTTCCACCAACTTCATCAAAGGCACCGGGTTGAAGAAATGCATGCCAACCAGGCGGCCCGGGTTTTGCATGCCGTTGGCCAGGGCCGTCACGCTGATCGACGAGGTATTGCTCGCGATGATGGCGCCTTCGCCCAGCAAGGCATCCAGCTCGCGCAGCAAGGTCTGCTTGGGCTCCAGCTTTTCGACGATGACTTCGATCACCAAGGCCGCATCCTTCAACTCGGCCAGGCTCTGCGCCGGTTGAATGCGCGCCAGCACCGCCGCGCACTCGACGGCCTCCATGCGGCCCTTGGCCACCAAGGCGTCCAAGGCCCGGGCCGTCTGCGCGATCGCCGACGCGGCCGCACCTTCGCGCAGATCCAGCAGCAGCACCGCGTGGCCCGCCTGTGCGGCCACTTGGGCGATCCCGGCTCCCATGACGCCAGCACCGACCACGCCAATCAGCGCCGGCCGCTCCGCGGCCACCGCCCATTGCTTTGTCTCACTCATCGCTCTGCTCCAAATGTTTCTTTTTACTGGGGCGCCCAGGGCGCGGCGCGCTTGGCCAAAAAGGCGGCGAAGCCTTCCCGCGCCTCGGCGCCGGTGCGCACACGCGCTATCGTCTGGGCCGTCAACTCGCGTACTTCGGCGCTGACAGGGCCGACCTCGATCTGCGCGAACAAGGCCTTGATCTCGGCCTGCGCCTGCGGCCCGCTGGCCAGCAACTCTGGCACCCAGCGCGCCAGCGCAGCGTCCAGCTCACCCGGCTCCACCACCTCATGCACCAAACCCATATGCAGCGCCTCGGCCGCGCCGATACGGCTGGCCGTTAGCGCCAAGCGCTTGGCCTGACGCGGCCCCACCGCATTGATGACATAAGGGCCAATGACGGCCGGCAAGATGCCAAAGCGCGCCTCGCTGACGGCGAACTTGGCCTCGCTGCTGGCAATCGCGATATCGCAGGCGCAGGCCAGGCCCACCCCGCCGCCCAGGGCCAGGCCCTGGATGCGCGCCAGCGTCGGCTTGGGGCATTCGGCCAGCCGCTGCAGCATCGCAGCGAAGCGCCTTGCGTCTTCCAGATTTACCTGCTCCGAGGCAGCCGCCGCGCGGCGCATCCATTCGATATCGGCACCGGCACTGAAGGCCTTGCCGGCGCCGGCCAGCACGATCACGCGCACGCCGGGGTCGGCCACGCAATGCTCCACCGCCTGGCTCAGCTCCGAAATCATCAGCTCATTGAAAGCGTTGAAGACCTCGGGCCTGGTCATGGTGATGTGGGCCACGCCGCCCGCGTCGACCGCAATCGTCAATGTCTCCATGCATGAAACTCCTAGTAATCTGCTCAGTATCGCAGCCCTCCCGCGGTCAATTCACCCGGCACAATCCCGTCATGAAAGCCGTCATCCCCATCCACAGCGAAGCCTCTCGCCGCCCCGCCAAAGGCGGCGGCCTACGGGGCCGCCAAGCCAGCCCTGCCGCCATCGAAGCGGTGCGCGTTTTACTGGGCGACCTGCCGCGCCGACGCGACTTATTGATCGAACACCTGCACCGCATTCAGGACGCGCAGGGTCACTTGAGCGTCGATATGCTGGCCGCATTGGCCGAGGAGATGAAGCTATCTCAAGCTGAGGTGCATGAGGTGGCGAGTTTTTATCACCACTTCGACATCGTTTACGAAGGCGAGCAAGCGCCCGCCCCGTTGACCTTACGCGTTTGCAATTCGCTCAGCTGCGCCATGGCGGGCGGAGCCGGCTTGAGCCGCGAGTTGCGTGCCTTGCTGGCCGAGCAGAGCGGCGTGCGCGTCATCGATGTGCCTTGCGTTGGGCGCTGCGAGCAGGCGCCCGTGGCGGTCATCGGTCAGCGGCCACTCGGCCACGCCACGGCGAGCGAAGCCGTCAAGCTGCTGCAACAAGGTCAAGTACAAGACATTCGGCCCACACACCAGCCCCTGGCCGACTATCTGGCACAAGGCGGCTACCGCGTGCTCGACGAGTTGCTGAGCGGCACGCGCAGCATTGACGCCACGATTCACACGCTCAGCGAATCGGGCCTGCGGGGCTTGGGCGGCGCCGGTTTTCCGCTCGGGCGCAAATGGTCCATCGTGCGCGCACAGTCCGCTCCCCGGCTGATGGCCGTCAATATCGACGAAGGTGAACCAGGCACTTTCAAAGACCGCTATTACTTGGAACGCGAGCCGCAGCTGTTTTTGGAAGGCATGTTGATAGCGGCACATTGCGTAGGCGCCGAGGCCGTCTACATCTATCTGCGCGACGAATACCACGCACTGCGCCAGGTACTGAGCGAGGAGATTGCCGCGCTGCAAGCGGCGCGCAGCGGCTTGCCGGTGATCGAGCTGCGGCGCGGCGCCGGCGCCTATATCTGCGGCGAAGAGTCGGCGATGATCGAATCGATCGAAGGCAAACGCGGCTGGCCGCGCCAGCGCCCGCCCTATGTGGCCGAGCGCGGCCTGTTTGGCCGACCAACGCTGCAACACAATATCGAATCGCTGCATTGGGTGCGTCACATTCTGGAGCGCGGCTCCGACTGGTTTGCAAACCAGGGCCGCAACGGCCGCAAAGGGCTGCGCTCGTTTTCGCTCTCGGGCCGGGTCAACAAGCCTGGTGTCTATCTGGCGCCGGCCGGCATCACCGCCGTGGAGTTGATCGACGAATACGGCGGCGGCATGTTGCCGGGTCACCGGCTATACGGTTACTTCCCCGGTGGCGCATCCGGCGGCATGCTGCCGGCCAGCCAAGCGAATGCGCCACTGGACTTCGACACCTTGCAGGTGCATGAATGTTTCATCGGCTCGGCAGCGGTGATCGTGTTCTCTGACCAAGACAGCGCCCGCGCTTTGGCCCTCAATGCGATGGAGTTCTTCGAGCATGAGAGCTGCGGCCAATGCGTACCCTGCCGTGAAGGCACGCAGCGTGCCGTCGAGTTGATGCGCCAGCCGGTCTGGGATCAGCCGCTGCTGGAGGATCTGGCCTCGGTGATGGCCGACGCCTCGATCTGCGGCCTCGGCCAGGCCGCCCCCAACCCCTTGCGCTGCGCGATGCGCTATTTCCCGCACGAGTTCAGCGCCGAGGCACGAGCATGAGTGACATCACCTTCACCGTTGACGGCCAGGCCCTGCAGGCCAAGCCGAACGAGACGATTTTGAGCGCCGCGCGGCGCCAAGGTCTGAGCATCCCGACTCTGTGCCACCAAGACGGCTCGAAGCCGGCCGGCAATTGCCGCGCCTGCGTGGTCGAGATTGGCGGGGAACGCGCGCTTGCGGCCTCCTGTTGCCGGCAGCCCCGGGAGGGCATGACGGTCGGTCTGGAAACCGCTCGCGTGCGGCGCAGCCAGTCCATGGTCTTGGAACTGCTCGCGGCCAAGGCGCCTGCCGATGCCCACACGCTCAAGTCCGAGCTGACGCAATGGTGCGAGGCGCTCGAAGTCGGCAAACCACGCTTCTCGCAACCAGCGGCCCCGCCGGCCGACCGCAGCCACCCGGCCATAGCCGTACAACTCGATGCCTGCATCCAATGCATGCGCTGTGTGCGCGCCTGCCGCGATGAGCAGGTCAACGATGTGCTGGGCGTGGCCGGCTGGGGGGCCGACACCCGCATCAGCTTCGATGCCGACGAGGCACTGGGCAACAGCAGCTGCGTGGCCTGCGGTGAATGCGTGCAAGCCTGCCCGACCGGGGCGCTGACGCCGGCCAATGGCGCCGCGCTGCAACCGGCCGACGCGGTGGTCGATTCGGTCTGCCCCTATTGCGGCGTCGGCTGCCAGCTCAGCTACCGAGTCAAGGACAACAAGGTGATTGAGGCGATCGGCCGCGACGGCCCGGCCAACCAGGGCCGGCTATGCGTCAAAGGCCGCTATGGCTACGACTATGTGTCCAGCGATCAGCGCCTCACCACACCCCTGATCCGCCGCGAAGGCGTGGCCAAGGACCCGGCCGACATTGGCCGCGTGCGACGCGGCGAGGTGCCGCTGGCGGCGCTATTCCGCGAAGCGACCTGGGACGAAGCGCTGGACCTTGCCGCTGCCGGCCTCTGCGAATTGCGCGATGCCCACGCCAACGGCTCTGCCAGCCCGCTGGCCGGCTTTGGCTCGGCCAAGGGCAGCAACGAAGAGGCCTATCTGTTCCAGAAACTGATTCGCCAAGGCTTCTTGACCAATAACGTCGACCATTGCACGCGGCTGTGCCACGCCAGCTCGGTTGCTGCTTTGCTCGAAGGCCTGGGCTCGGGCTCGGTCAGCAACCCGGTGCTGGACGCTCAATATGCGGAAGTGATTCTGTTGATAGGCGCCAACCCCAGCTCCAACCACCCCGTCGCCGCCTCCTTCATCAAGAACGCGGTGAAAGCCGGCGCCACGCTGATCGTCGCCGACCCTCGGCGCGCGCCGATGGCACGATTCGCCACCCACCATCTGGCCTTCCGGCCCGACACCGATGTGGCGCTGC
The DNA here is from genome assembly GCF_028595345.1 of Roseateles albus. Classification (NCBI taxonomy): domain Bacteria; kingdom Pseudomonadati; phylum Pseudomonadota; class Betaproteobacteria; order Burkholderiales; family Sphaerotilaceae; genus Roseateles; species Roseateles albus. Next base: position 14,079 of record NZ_JAQQXT010000019.1, read on the forward strand.
TCAACGCGCTGCTGCATGTGATCATTGCCGAGGGCTTGACCGACCCGGATTTCATTGCCGCGCGGGTCAATGGTTATGAGGCCTTGAAGGCCTCGGTGGCCGAGTGCACGCCGGAGCGCATGAGCGAAATCTGCGGCATCGCGCCCGAGGTCTTGCGCGATGTGGCAAGGCGTTATGCCAAGGCCAAGAGCGCGATGATTTTCTGGGGCATGGGCATCAGCCAGCATGTGCATGGCACCGACAACGCCCGCTGCCTGATTGCGCTCGCGATGATTACCGGCCAGATCGGCCGACCCGGCTGCGGCCTGCATCCGCTGCGCGGTCAGAACAATGTGCAGGGCGCCTCGGACGCCGGCCTGATCCCGATGATGATGCCCAATTACCAGCGCATCGCCTTGCCCGACATACGTGAGCATTTCGAGGCGCTATGGGCCACGCCGCTGGACCCACAGCCCGGCCTGACCGTGGTCGAGATCATCCATGGCGCCTATGAGGGTCGCATCAAGGGCATGTTCATCGAGGGCGAGAACCCGGCCATGTCCGACCCCGATCTCGACCATGCGCGCGCCGCCTTGGCGAAGCTGGAACATCTGATCGTGCAAGACATCTTCGCGACCGAAACCGCGCTGCTCGCCGACGTGATCCTGCCGGCCTCGGCCCATTTGGAGAAATGGGGCAGCTATACCAATACTGACCGGCTGATACAGCTGGGCCGGCCGGCCCTGACGCCGCCGGGCCAAGCACGCCAAGACCTGTGGATCATCGAGCAACTGGCGCGCCGCATCGGCCTGGGCTGGCAGTATTGGCAAGCCGCCGACGGCGATGGCCAGCTGGCGGCCGAAGCGCCGACGGCGCGCGTGTTCGAGGAAATGCGTGCGGTGATGGCGCCGCTGGCCGGCGTGCCTTGGGCGCGATTAAGGCGCGAGCAGGCGGTGGTCACGCCGGCGCCGCTTGAGGGCGAACCCGGCCACGCCATCATCTTCGAGCAGAGCTTTCCGACGCCCAGCGGCCGTGCGCAGCTGGTGCCGGCCAGCTTCATGCCTGGCCCCGAGCAGCCCGACCAAGACTTCCCGCTGGTGCTCAGCACCGGGCGTGTGCTGGAGCATTGGCATACCGGCGCGATGACGCGCCGCGCCGAGGTCTTGGACGCCTTGTCGCCCCAGCCCCTGCTCAGCATGCACGCCGAGGACGCCGCCGCGCTGCGCTTGGATGAAGGTCAAGCAATCGTCATCGCGTCGCGTCACGGCACGCTGCAAGCCCTCCTGCAGGTCAGCCCCGAGGTGCGCCGGGGTCAGGTCTTTCTGCCCTTTTGCTATTGGGAAGCGGCGGCGAATGTCTTGACCGGCAGCGCGCTCGACCCGGCGGGCAAGATTCCTGGCTTCAAGGTTACAGCGGTGCGTGTACAGGCGCTTTGATTAAGATGGCCAGACGATGAAGCCGGCCGCAGCACTGTTGAGTTGGGACGCCGCAGCCATCAAGCGGTGCTTGATCGTCGTTGCGGCCCTGTGGCTTGGCCTTTACGGCGAAAGCTGCTTGGCCGAGGTCCTGGTGATTCGGCACGCCCTGGCGCAGGAGCAAAACGCCAAGGTCTTGACCTATGAGCAAGCAGTGCTGAAGCTTTTGCTGGACAAGACCATACCGACCCACGGCCCTTACCGGCTGCAGCCCAGCGAGGTGGTGTCGCAAAGCCGGGCCTTTTTGCAACTCGCTGCGGGCGAACTGGAGTTGCTGAGTTCGATGACTTCACAAGCCCGCGAAGCCCAAGGCATCCCGGTTCGGGTCTGTCTTTACCGTGGCCTCCTGGGTGTACGCTTGCCGATCGCGCTGAGCAGCCGGCGTGAACAGATGGAAGCCATCAGCAGCCCGAGTCAGGCGCAAGCGCTGAGCATCGGGCAAGTGGCGGATTGGCCCGATGCCAAGATCCTCAGCGCCAATGGCTGGAAGGTCGAACGCATGGCGAAGCTAGCGCCCTTCCCCGAAATGCTCAAGCGCGAGCGCATCGATCTGTTTGCGCTCGGGGCGATTGAGGTCTTCCCCATTGTTGACGCGCTGCCGGGCTTGACTGTGCTGGACCAATGGTTGATTGCTTATCCTTCGGCCTTCTACTTCTTCGTCAGCCCCCAGTCGCCGGCGCTAGCCGAGCGCTTGCGCAAGGGCTGGGAATTGGTGCTGGCCGATGGCAGCTTCGAGGCCTTATTCGACCATTGGGTGGGCCCGCAACTGCTGCGCGCCCAACTGGCCGAACGGCGTTGGTTGATTCTGCGCAACCCCGATCTGCCGCCCGCCACACCGCTGGGCGATGCGCGACTGTGGCACCCACTGGTGCGCAGCCGGCTGCTGGACGCGGCCTTGCATTGAGGCGCTATCCTTGGCCGGTTTTTGTCGCTGCTCGCCGCCCCACCGCCTTCCGTCCAAGACTGAGATCCATGCCGAAAAATAGGTCCCCCCGATTCGCCTGCTCGCTGCTCTGTGTTCTCATTTGCGCCTCGGCTGTCTTGGGCTGCTCCAGCCCGAGCCAGAAGCACACGCCCTATGGCCCGCCGCGCCAAGACGCCTCGGCCGCCCAGCAACGCGCACTGGACTTGGCCGCGCGTGGCTATAGCGGCGCCCCCAGGCCGGCCAGCACGCAGGCGGCAACGGTGGAGCTCGCGGTCGCCAGCCAACAATGGGTGGTCCATGGAGAGCCGTTGTCCGTGACGCTGGCGGCCCCGCTGAGCGGCAGCTCCAGCTTGCCGCTCTTGGTCTATTTGCCCGGCCTGGGTGAGTCGGCTCAAGCCGGTGCACATTGGCGTTATGCCTGGGCACGTGCGGGTTATGCGGTACTGAGCTTTCAAGCCCTGGAGGCCGACCAGACAGCCTGGTCATCGGCGCTGGCTCGCTCGGCCGATTTCAGCGCGCTGGCCTTGCAACACCAGCAGCCCCATCTGCTGCAAGCAAGGCTAAATGTGCTGCAGGGGGCGATTGCCGAGCTCGGCCGGCGCGCCGCAGCCGGCGAGGCGCTGTGGTCGCGGGTGGACCTGAGCCGCGTGGCAGTGGTCGGTTATGACCTGGGCGCGGCCACGGCGCTGGCCTGGGGCGCAAGCCTGGGGCCCCAGGCCGCTGAACCGGGCCGAGGCGCCCGCGCCGTCATCATGCTGAGCCCCTCGGGCGTGACCCATGCTGATGCCGAACAGGCGCTGGCCACCATGCCCCCGAGGCTGCCGCTGCTGGCAATCAACTCACGCCGCGCGGCTGACCTCACCGGCCTGCTCAACTCGGCGGCCGAGCGCACGCGCTTCTTCGAGCAATTGCCCGCTGACGCGAACAAGTATCTATTGCTGCTGAACAACCCCAGCCATGCCGCACTGGCGGGTGCCAGCGGCATGGCTGAATCACCGGAGGAGCCCGCCGGTCGGGGCATCAGCCGACGCCCACAAAGCCAGCCTGCCAAGGGCTTGGGGCCGCAGAACGCCATCATGAGTGCCGCCCCGCCGCCCACGCTGCTGGACAAGGGCAACCAGGAAGCCGGCGTCGTGGTGGAGCACATCAGCATTGCGTTCCTGAACACGCATCTGCGGGCAGACCCCCAGGCCCAGAGCTGGTTGCAGCAATCGGCCGCCGTCTGGTTGAAAGGTTTGGCGGAATGGCGCTTGCGCTGAGCAAGCGTCAAGCCCGATCGCCAGACAAAGCAGCAAGCCTGGCCTCCCCGACAATGAACAGCCCAGAGCGAATCAGCCCGCCGCCCACTTCGTAGATGGCCACCATATCGATCTCGCCCGGCCCCTCGGGGAAGCTGCGGGTGATGGTTTCATGGTCGATCACCGTCGCACCGTCGGCGGTTTTCGAGACCGAGCGGCTGAGCAAGCGGGCATGCAGATTGGTTTCGGTGAATCGCTCCGTCATGCGGGCGCGGATTTCTGTGTGGCCGCTGGCCAGCAAAACGCCGGGATAGGCATATTGCTTGGCTTCCGTTGCATAGGTCGCGAGCCAAGCATCCATATCGCGAGCGTTGTAAGCATCAAGCTGGGCTTGGACGACGAATTCAGGGGCGGGGTGATTGGACATAGTCAGTTAGCTCTGCGTTGCATGAATTCACCCACGGCCTTGGCCCAGGCCACGGGCTCTTCGGCAAATGGCCGGTGGCCGGAATGCTCAAACACCAAGGTGCTTGTGCCTGCGCTGGCCACCAGGGCCTGCTGCATTTCCACCATCACGCTGGGCGGCGCCACCGGATCAAAGCGCCCCGTCAGCAACAGGGTCGGTGCGGTGACCGACTTTAATCTCGGCAGCAGCTCAAAGCCACGCAGCGTGCCGCCAACCCGCCACTCCGGGTCAGGGCCCAGCATCGCCAAATACACCGTCTTGTTCATCGCGTCGCGCGGGTCGCCGCTGACGGCCGCCTTGGGGCGCTGCGCCGCACGATCGGACCAGTACAAGGCGTCAAGCGCCGCACCGAACAAGTCCTGCCCCTCGGCGCTGCCGCTCAGCTGGCCCTGTTCGCGCAGTGCAAGCACGCGCTGCCAGCGCTCGGGGTGATGGCGGCGCAACCAGTCCTTGAAGCCGTCGATCTGCGCCTGCCAGCTCTGCTCGCCGTGCAAGGTATTGCCCAGAATCAAATGGTCCACCGCCTGCGGGTACTGCGCGGCATAAGCCTGCGCCACCAGGCCGCCATAGGAATGCCCATACAGCGCCAGCGTCTTCACGCCCAAAAAGCGGCGCAGATGCTCGATGTCTTGCGCATCCCGCTCCACCGTGTAGCGCGTAGGGTCGGCCAGGCGCGTCGAGCGGCCTCGGCCGATATTGTCGACAAGGATGATGTTGAAGTCCTTGGCCAGCGGCAAGAAGCGGCTGCGTAAGCTATAGCTGCTGCCGCCCGGCCCACCCGGAATGACCAGCAGCACCGGGCCCTGGCCTAAGCTGGTATAGGCCAGCAAGCCGTCGGGTGTGACCACTTGATGCTCGCTCCAGGCGGCGGGCTGGGCAGCTTCGGCCGACTTGGGCGTCGACGACCGCGCGCTCACCCGCAGCAACTCGCCGGCCCGCGCCGCTGCGGCGCCGATTTCGGCATTCGCCTGCGGGTCCACTTGCGCATGCGGCAAGGCCGCCGCATCGGTGGCAAAGACCTGCGGCAATTGAGTACTCGCAGCCAAGGCGGCAATCACGAGGGTGGCGATCATCAGACGGTGCGGGCTCATGCGCTGGGGCTCCTTCAAGGCGGGGAATGCTGAGGTCAAATCACTTGCTGGGCATCGTAAGTTTTCAATAACCGGCTGAAAAGCGCGAATTTCCGCCCGTTATGGGCAGTTAAACTTACCAAATGAGCAATCCACCTCGTCTGCCTCTGCAATACCTGGCCGCATTTCGAGCCGTCGCGCGCCTGCAAAATGTGCGCGCCGCGGCCGAACAACTGCACCTGACGCACAGCGCCGTCAGCCAGCAAATCCGCGCGCTGGAGGCGCAGCTGGGTTTCGCGTTGTTCGAGCGCGCCGGCCGCGGCATCCAGCTCAATGCCGCCGGCAGCGCTTTGCAAGCCGCCGTGGAGCGCGCCTGGGCCGAGCTGGATCTGGGCCTGCGCGCCGCCAGTGCGGCTGACGGCAGTGCCATGCGCAGCCTCAACATCACCTGCACACCCTCGTTTGCGCAGCGCTGGCTAATGCCCCGCCTGAGCGGCTGGCGGGCCGCGCATCCAGACATCAGCCTGAAACTGTTCACGCTGCAGCGCGTGATTGATCTGGAATCAGAGGGCTTCCACCTGGCCTTGCGTCAGGGCGCGGGGCCTTGGCCGGGTTTGGTCAACGAGGTGCTGATGGAGTCGCGCCAGATCGTGGTGGCCGCGCCGGCCTTGGCGCAGCAACTGGAAGGCGCCAGCTTGCAGACCTTGGCCGATCAAGCGCTGCTCGGAGACGCCGAGCAATGGACGCAGTGGTTCGCCCAAGCAGGCCTGGCCTGCAGCATCTTCCCGGCGGCCAGCTTCAATGACGGCGGCCTGCTGGTGCAAGCCGCTGAGCAAGGCATGGGCGTGGCGTTGGCGCGCGAACTGCTGTGTGCCGATGCGCTATTGGACGGTCGCCTGCGGCGCTTGCCCGGCCCAACGCTGGAAGGCGCCAGCCAGCGCCGCTATCACATCGTCTACCCGCCGGCCTTGCGTGAGGAGCCGGCGCTGCGCATGTTGTGCGACTGGCTGCATGCGGAAATGAACGAGTCGGCGCGGCGCTTGAAGGGACTCGTCTAAGGCGACGATTCACGCCAGCACGGTGAATCGCCACCCCCAGCCTTTTCCTCGGCCCCTGTACCCGACGATGGAGCAGAAACTGCAGCCCCCTGGCACGTGTTTGGCACTTGATGGACACAAAGTCAAGGCCACTCGTGGCAAGCCACCCCTGTAAGACCTGACAGTGTGGGCCCAGCCCATCCGCTCCTACAGTCGGCGCAGCTCTTGTGTTGATATATCAGAAAAACATTTGAGCAAACCAGGCAGCGACAAGGCGCCTGAGTCCACCCCCTCCCCGGGGTGCCCTCCCCTTCAGTGAGCAGGAGACTTTGTGAAAACACATGGCAAACAATCGGCCGGCTGGCGCAATGTAATCAGCGCCATCAACGCAGTCTGCGCAATGTCCGTCGCAGCGGCGGTATTCAGCACGGCAGCGCATGCGCAAACCGCAAACGAGCAACTCGGCAGCAGCAAGAGTGAATCCAAGCCGCCTGCTGTTGCCGGCAGCACGGAATCGCAACTGAGTGGCGCCCACCATCAAAAGCGCCCTTTAAGCGCTGCCGAATTGCGGCCTAACGCGCCAAGCGAACTCAGCGCAAGGATGAAATACGGCGGCCAAGAAGCGAGCCTCAAAACGCTGATTCAGCGCCCGTCCATGCGGGCAGAAAACCAGTCCAAAGCTCAGCTACAGGCGCAGGCACCAGCTCAGCCCGCAAAAGGCGCCGCAACTGCGGCGGCTGCAGCGGCGGCAACAGCGGCCAGCTGTGATTTGCAATTGTTTGCCACCTCATCCGGCGCCAGCTTGGTGAATGCAGTGAAGGCCAGCAGCACCGACTGCGTCGGACAGTTGTTCAGCCTCACCGGCAGTGCTGCCGGCCAAACGCTGAACGAAGCAAAAATGGTCAGCATTGCGGACGCGTTTCGAACGGTGGCCTCAAGCTATGACGGCAGCAACGCCAACAGCGCGATGCAGCTGATCCTATTCTTGCGCGCCGGCTATTACGTCAATTGGTATTACAGCGCCGACACCGGGCCTTACGGCGCGGCCTTGAAAACCGCAGTGCGGGCAGCGCTGGACGCCTTTGTCAACAACGGCAATTTCAGCTTGGTCAATAACACGCATGGCGAAATACTGGCCGAGTTTGTGACCTTGATTGACAGCAGCTCAGAAAATGCCCGTTATTTAAGCTCGGTAGTCAAACGCTTGCTGGATAACTACAACAGCAGCTTCAATAACTACTTCTGGATGCAAAGCGCGGTCAACAACACCTTTACCATACTATTCCGCGGACATGACAATGCGGCGTTTGCAACGCTGGTGCAAGCAGATACATCGATCACAGACACGCTGTATAACTTCATCAATAACAATTTCAATGCACTTGGCGGCAGCGCCGATTATCTCGTTACCAATGCCGGGCGGGAACTCAGCCGCTTTTTAAAATACACCGAAGGCTCAGCACTCAAAAATGCCACCAAGCCCAAAGTCAAACTGATACTGGACCGCAGCAATGTCACCGGCAACACCGCCGCACTATGGGTTGCGGTCGGCGGCAATGTGGATTATTACGACAAAGCCAATTGCAGCTATTACAACCTCTGTGACTTTGTCGCTCGCATCGACAGCAATGTTTTGCCGATCAAACACAGCTGCAGCAGTACCCTGCGCTTGAAGGCGCAATCCCTGACCGCAGCTCAACTGAGCGAGGCTTGCGCCATCGTCGCTGCCGAAGAGGGTTACTTCCACACCCAAGTCGCCAGCGGAAAAGTGCCGGTCGCAAACGACAACAATACCCAGCTGGAAATGGTCATCTTCAGCAGCAGCAAGGACTATAAAGCCTATGCGGGTGCGCTTTTTGGTATTGACACCAATAACGGCGGCATGTATTTGGAAGGCAGCCCAGAAATCGCCGGCAACCAGGCGCGCTTTATCGCCTACCAAGCAGAATGGATGTTGCCGAAATTTGAGATCTGGAATCTGACACACGAATACATCCACTACCTCGATGGCCGCTTCAATATGTATGGGGACTTCGGTGCCGCCACCGGCGTCAATTCGGTCTGGTGGATAGAAGGTTTCGCGGAATATATGTCCTATTCCTACCGCAAGCTCGATTATGTTGACGCCCGCAATCAAGCCGCAGCGAAAACCTATGCCTTGAGCACTATCTTCAAGAACGACTACAACTCCGGCACCACCCGCGTCTATAACTGGGGCTATTTGGCCGTGCGCTATATGTTCGAGAAGCAACGCAGCAAGGTTGGTAATATTCTGGGCTACTTCAGGCCGGGCAATTACGCCGGCTACACCAGCTATATGAATAGCGCAGCGATGAGCGCCAGCATGGACGCCGGCTTCAACACCTGGCTGACATGCGCCGCTGACGCCGCCCAGCCTAACTGCGCGGACACCACGCCGCCGGCCAATGTCTTGCCGGTGGCCAGTTTCAACAACGCCATCACCAACTTGCAGGTCAGCTTCACCGACACCTCCACAGACAGCGACGGCACGATTGCCTCTCGTTTGTGGAATTTCGGCGATGGCAGCAGTTCAACGGCCGCCACGGTCAGCCACAGCTATACGGCCGCAGGCAGCTACACCGTCAGCCTGACCGTGACTGACAACAGCGGCGGCAAAGGCACCGTCTCCAAGCTGCTGACTGTGCAAGCCAGTTCGGGCAATGCCCTGCCGGTCGCCAAGTTCAGCAGCAGCGTCAATGGCTTGAGCGTCAACTTTGCCGATCAATCCACCGACAGTGACGGCAGCATCAGCTCGCGCACCTGGACTTTTGGCGACGGCACAAGCTCGAACCTGGCCGCGCCGGTGAAGACCTACGCGGCAGCCGGCAGTTATAGCGTCACGCTCACCGTCACCGACAACAAAGGCGGCAGCGCCTCCAGCACGGCCACTGTTGTGGTGCAAGCCGGCACGCTGCCCGAATGCACCGGCGCGGCCGAAGCCTTGGGCAAGAACTGCGTGAAGAGCAATCTCTCGGGCGGCGCGGGCAGCCTGAAGTACAGGTACGTGTACATCCCGGCGGGCACGACGGCGATCACCATCTCGTCGGCGGGCGGAAGCGGTAACGCGGACCTTTACGTGAACACCAGCACCTGGGCCACCTCGACCGCCTACAACTATCGCTCCATCGGTGCCAGCAACGCCGAAACCATCACCATCACCAACCCGCCTGGCAATAGCTATATCTACATCAGCCTGTATGGCAAGACGGCCTACTCGGGCGTCCAGGTGAAAACGCAGTACTGAAGTCGGCGTCTGCTCCAGCCAAGGTCTGGGCCATGTTGGCTTGGCCTTGGCTAGCCGATCAAAGGCCGCTTGAGCCCAGCAGGGGCACGCCGGCCGCCAGTTTCTACGACGGTGGCTTGCTGGGGCAGGCCGCCAAGCAAGGTATGGGCGTTGCCTTGCTGTGCAAATTGCTGGCCTCCCACGCGCTCCTGGAGGGTCGCTTGCGGCGCCTGCTCGATCCCACCACGAATGGCAGCAGCAAGCGCCGCTACCACAACGTCTACCCACAGGCGCTGCGCATATTGCCTGAGTGGCGGCATGCTGAGGCGGAGGAGTAGGCGCGGCAACTATCAGGCAACAACGAGAGGGCAACAACGAGAAGGCATGACAGACGGCAAGGCGCCACAATGAAAACCCTGCCCATGCCATCAAGCACTGGCCGCAGCGAGTGAGCTCCGCTAGCATCGCGCCCGTTGATTCGATCCATCCATTCGGCACCATCATCCCAAGCCAAGAAAGCCCAACCATGAAGTTCCTGCTCATCAGCGCCGCCTGCCTGCTCAGCCTGGCGGCCCAAGCACAGCAACAAGCGCCTTTACCGGCCGAATTCGCCGACTGGGATGCCTTTATGGCCGAGCAACTGGCGCTGTGGAAAGTGCCCGGCGCATCGATCTCCATCGTCAAGGACGGCAAGGTCATCCTCTCACGCGGCTACGGATTCCGCGATCTCGAGAAGAAGTTGCCGATGACCGAGAACACGGTGCAGCCGATTGCCAGCACCACCAAAAGCTTCACCGTGGCGGCGCTGGCAACGCTGGTGCGTGACGGCAAGATCAAGTGGGATGAGCCGGTGCGCGAGTACCTGCCTGACTTTCGCCTGCACAGCGACTACGCCACCCAGACCGTCACCGTGCGCGACCTCGTCACTCATCGCAGCGGTCTACCCCGCCACGATGCGGTTTGGTTCAACAGCCAGCTCAGCCGCGAAGAGCTGATCAAACGCGTGCGCCACTTCGAGCTCAGCGCCGAGCCGCGCGCCCGTTTCCAGTACAACAACCTGATGTATATGACCGCCGGCTTTCTTGGCGGCAAGGTCGCCGGCAGCAGCTGGGAGGCGCTGGTCAGCGAAAAGGTGCTCAAGCCGCTGGACATGAACGCCACCAACTTCAGCATCAAGGACCTGCTCAAGGCGCCCGACCACGGCACCGGCTACTCCTTGGACAATGACGAGCAGCCGCAGGCCAAGCCCTATACGCCTATCGATGCGATGGGCCCGACCGGCTCCTTGAACTCAAGCGCCCGGGACATGGCCAATTACTTGCTGATGCTGACCGCCGACGGCAGCTACAAAGGCAAGACCTTGATCACGTCAGGTGATTTGCGCGCCATGACCTCCGGCCAGATGACGCTACCCGACGCCCGACTCTGGCCCGAGCGCAATGGCCCGCAGTACGGCATGGGCTGGTTCGTCAGCAATTACCGTGGCGTGACCTTGGTCGATCACGGCGGCAATATGCCCGGCGCAGCGACCACCGTGGGTTTTGTGCCGGCACGCAATATCGGCGTCTATGCGACCGTCAACATCGGCAACAGTGCGATGCGTGATGTGATCCTCTATGCGGCCATTGATCGCCTGCTTGGGCTTCAGCCGGTCGATTGGACGGCGCGCCTGCATGGCAACTACCTGAAAGCCCTGGCCGCCGAAAAGGCCGCCGAGACGCAGCAACTCAACACCGGCAAGCCCGGCACCAAGCCGGCGCTCGACCTGGTCGAATATGCAGGTGAATATGAGCATCCGGGCTATGGCATTTTGACCATCGGCGGCGATGCCAAGCAAGGGTTAAAGATGCGCTACAACGACATGCAGGCGGCGCTGCCGCATTGGCATTACGAGGTCTTCCAAGCCCCGAAAGACAAGCTCTCGGAACTGAGCGAAACGCGCGTGCAGTTCCTCTCCAACTTTGAGGGAGATGTGGACGCGCTGCGCGTCGAGCTGGAGCCGGCCGTCAAAGCGATCGAATTCAAGCGCTTGCCCGACCGGCACTTCAAGGATCAAGCTTTCCTGGCCAAGTTCGCCGGCACCTATGCGATTGGCAGCAATGAGCTGACGATAACGCTACGCCCAGACGGTGTCTTGACGATGGCCGGCCGCACCGGTGCGCCGTCCGAATTGCTGGGCCTGCGCGGTAACCGCTTCCAGGTCAAGGGCCGTAACGGTTTCAGCGTCGAGTTCCTGCCCGATGCCGGCGGGCGCTACAGCCAGATGGCCATGCGCCAGAACGGCAGCGCTACCGTCGCGCAGCGCAAGGACTGAGCGCCCCTCAAGGAGAGGGCGCCGAAGCCGGCGAGGCCAAGGGCTGGCCTTTTTCCACCACATAAACGCCGACCAGCTTGGCGGTGGTGCTGCCTTCGTTGCGCGCGCTGTGCACAACGCCGGCCGGCACCACAAAGGCCTGGCCGCTGGCGACATGGCGTGGGGGCTGGCCGGCGATCAAGAGCACCGCCTCGCCCTCCATCACATAACTCATTTCATCGCCGGGATGAGTATGCCAGCCGGCCACGCCGCCCGGCGCCACTTCGACCCGCGCGACTACCGCCTGCCGATTCGGCACCGACACATCGGCGGTTGCGACTACGGTGCGACTCAAGGCGGGAGCGGGGGCCGGCGCTTGCGCCAGCAATAAAGCGCTTGAACCCAGCAGGGCCAAGCCGGTCGCCAGAAGTTTAAGAGTCTTTGCCTTCATCAAGCTGAGCCTTTCAAAACAGTAGTGCAGCCGGGCCTATCCCGCCCTGGCTGACTATATCGACCGCAGTCCCTGAGGCAAGGCGGCTTACCCTGCCGGCTTGAACTGCATGCCGGGCGCATCAAGCGGCCGGCTGACAAAGCCATGGCGCTGGTAAAAGACCGACTTGCCCTGAGCGCAAAACAGCTGGATATCGCTCAGGCCGGCCGCCTGGCAATCTGCAATGATGGCGCCCAGCAACGCAGCCCCGACACCTTGGCCCTGAAACTCCGGGCGCACGATCATCTCGGTGATGAAGGCGTGCAGATGCCCATCGGAGATGGCGCGCACAAAACCAATCAATTGCCCCTCGGCATAGGCCGCGCGCGCGCGCCAAGAGCCGGCCAGTGCGGCTTGGTAGAAGGCAGCGTCGCGCGAGGCGGGTCCCCAGCCTGTGGTGTCGTAGAGCGATTTGAAGGCCTCGGCCGCAGGCAGTTCAGTGGAAAGTTCGAATTGAGACATGATTGAGAACTTTAGCCTTAAGGATGCTCTGCATAACTAAGCGCGAGTGGGTGCAGCGCGGATCGGGATGGGCTGCAAGGCGTGTTTTGAAGCCAATAGCCGTAGCTATTGGCGAAAAATGCAAGGCCGCAGACCGCCCGAGGCCGCGCTAGCACACGCCGCGAGGAGTTATGCAGAGCGTCCTTTGCCTCGGCCAGCGCCTGAGAGATCGAATTCCTCGCCCGAATTCAGGCGCTCGATCAAGCGTAACAAGCCGGCCCTGCTCGCCGCAGCCAACCAAGGCCGCACCTGGTGGCCGGCAGCCGCGTAGAGGGCGTGAATTTCGGGCTCGCCACGGGCTCGCCGCTCGCCGTTCTTGTTGTCGCTGTACTTGTTGTGCGCCACCAGCCATTGGCTGCGAGTTTGCAAACTCAGCAACTCGGCGTCACTGGGCCGTGCAATGCCGGCATCGACGAGGTATTGCCAATGCGCCTGCGAATGCTCGGGCGCCTGGCTGACGACAACCGCCAAGCCCTCATCAAACCATTTCGGCAAGCGCCACCAGGCCCGCACAGACAGGCGCTTGAACAGCTCGGCATGACTCCATTCATGCGCGATGAACTGCCAGTTGGCGCCGCGCGCCGACAGCAAAATGCGGTCGCCATAGACCTTGGCGATATTGCCCTGACCGCCGAAATCGGCCAGGCACTCCGCACTCACACAAGCATGCACGACAGGCCGCGAGGCGACGCTGCCGAAGGCGGTCTCAATCACCGCTTCGGCCTGGCTCATCGCCAAGACCAGCGAGCGCTGAGTCGCCTCGTCGGTGCCGCGCTCAACATAAAGGTTCGCGCCGACCGGCACCCAGCCAAACAATTCCGGCGCAAACAGCTTGCCGCCCTTGAGCGTCGAGCAGCCGCTCAGCAAAAGCATTGCTACCGCGGCAATCATGGCTGCATTCAAGGCAGCCAAGGGCTGCCTTGTCCGTAAGGCTTGGGCCATGGATCAGAAACGCGTCGTCAAATCAAGCAGCCAAGGCGGCATCTGGCGAGTCAACCAGGCCTCCAAGAAATGGTCGGCCCCGCTGAGCACCAGCGCACCGACCAACACCAGCCCGACACCCATCACCCGCTTGCCCCACAGGCCCGCCTCGCCCATCGCCTTGCGCCGCCCCGACATCGCCGCCCTGGAACCGTAGGCCAAGAGGCCCATCGGCAAGGCGGCGCCGAGGCCAAACACAAACATGGTGAGCAAGGCCTGCAAAGCACTGTCCCCTTGGGAAGCCAGCGTCACGGCCGCGCCCAAGGTCGGCCCAACACAGGGCGACCACACCAGACCCAGCATCAAGCCGAGCAAGCCCTGACCCCACAGACTGTCGGCCTTGAAGTTGGCGATTTGGGCATTGGCACCGGCCGTCAGTGGCGTCAGCAGCTTGACCAGACCCTGCTGCAGCGCCGGCAACAAAAACATCGTGCCGAACAAGATCATCAAGCCGGCGCTGATGTTGCGCACCCAGCCAGCATCCACGCCGAGGCTGCTGCCAAACAGCGCCAGCCCGGTGCCCACCAGGGTGTAGGACAGCGCCAAGCCCGCCAACAAGGCGATTGGCCCCAGGCGCGCCACCTGCATGGCGCTGGACATGATGATGGGCACGATGGGCAAGACACAGGGCGAGAGCGTGGACAAGGCGCCCGCGAGCAGGCTGAAAGCTAAAGTTAGCAATTGAAGTGCTCCAGGTCAGATTTTGGGAGGCGGACTACAGGCCCGCGGCGGTCATGGCTAAGAACTTTTCCGCAAACAAGCGGGTCAGAGGATGGCGAGGCGAATTGAGCGCAGAGCAAGGCACAGACCGTAGCGATACCTGTTGGTATCGCGAGGATCTGCAACACAGCTATGGGTTCGAATCGACCGTCAGCCGACCCCGGCTATTTACGGACAAGTTCTAAGCAACTTGTGGCCCTATCGCTTTGCGCAGGAACAAACGCTTGGCGCCGGCCGGGAAATGGTCCAAGACCCCAAAAACCTCATAGCCCGCACGCAAATACAGCTCCGGTGCTTGAAAGGAAAACGTATCCAGATAGGCCTGCGTGTAGCCCAAGCGGGCTGCCTCCACTTCGGCCGCCTGGAGCATTTGTCTGGCCAGGCCTTGTCTTCGGTATTCGGGATGCACCCAGACCGCCGTGAAATTGACATAGCCCCAATAGGCTTCGCCGACCACACCGCCGATCACGTTTGAATTCGCGTCACGCGCCACGAGCAAAACCGCGTCGAAATGCCCGTCGCCCGTGTGCGCAACGTTGGCATCGAAGAGCCCGCTTTGTATGGCCTGCTTCACCTGTCTGTCAGGGTCTGCTTCGACGGCAATGGAAACCGAGTTCATGATGTGTTCCGCTTTGACTAACTTGAAAATTGGCCGGTGCGACTGATCTGCCACCGGCCACTGGGTCGCAGATTACAAGGACTTGCGGATGAACTCGCGCAGCTTGTCCTTGTCGGTCACACCGGCGCTGCGTCCCACTTCGGTCGAGCCCTTGGCCGCGATCAAGGTCGATTGAAACTTGACGCCCAGCTGATCAACCAGCGGCTTGTCGGCATCGAAGTCGATCTTGAAGACGATCACATCCTTGAACTCGGACTCTTGCATCAGCGCCTCGATCAGCGGCCCCTGCTTGCTGCAGACCGGGCACCAGCCGGCATGCACATGCATGATGATGGGCTTGTTCTGCGTCGCGGCTTGCATATAGGCTTCCATATCCGCCTTGCGGATTTCGCCAGCGTTAGCTGCATTGCCCAGCAGGGCAGCGGCTAGTCCGATGGCGGTCGACGCCGCCACGCGGGCCAGCTTGCGTTGAATGGAGAACTTGTTTGAAATGTTGCGTGTCATGTCGGCCTTGTTTGAATTGAAGCAATGAACTGGGCGGCGTCACGAAGATCGCGCTCCCATTGACCAAGAGGCGGCCGAGGCGCCAAAGGATTCAGCTTTGGCGAAAAAATTTTCAATCTTTTTCGCTCCCTTTTGAATCCTTTTCGAAGCACCGCGCCTCTAGGTCTAGGTCATCCACCTGAACCTAGGACTCTTTCATCATGTTCTTCCTCAAACGCAATCTACCCACCTGGGAACGCGCCCTACGCATCGCCATGGGTGTAGCCATCGCCGCGGCCATACTCGGCGGCCTCACGACAGGCATCGTGACTTACTTAGCCATCGTCACCGCCGCCACAATGGTGCTGACCGCCTTCGTCGGCTTTTGCCCGGCCTGTGCGATGGTTGGCCGCCGCTACCTGGAGAAATAGACCGATGATCGCTGCCAAAGCGCAATTGATTGAAGCCGCTGCGCGGGGCGAAGCAGGTGCCGTTTCAAGCCTGCTGAGCGTCTGCCAGCCGGACCTGAAACGCTTCGCCCGGCGCACCTGCTCCACCACCGAGGATGCCGAGGACGCTGTGCAAATCGCGCTTTGGCAGCTTTACCGCAAGATCGGCGCGTTGCGCACCGCCGCCACCTTTGCCACCTGGATGTTTCGCATCGTCGAGCGCGAGTGCTACCGACTGTTCCGCCTACGCAGCAAGGCCGAGGATCTGGACGAGTTGGCGCCGCAAGACATGCCAGCCGCAGCGGCCGTGCCCACCGATCTGCGGCTCGACCTGGTGCGCGCCATGGAGCGACTCACCCCGCCCTACCGCGAGGTTTTGTTGCTGCGCGATGTGCATGAGCTGACCGCGCCGGAAGTGGCCGCGCAACTGGGGCTCAGCCTGGAAGCGGTAAAGAGCCGCTTGCACCGGGCGCGCGCGCAGGTGCGTGAGCATTTGATGGCCAGCGGCTATTGGATGAAGGACGGCGCGCTCGAGCCGCGCTCCTTCGAAGTCAACAAGGACGCTTAAACATGTTTTGCAGCAGTTCGGTTTCTATTCACCTCTTGCGCGGCGCGGCAGCTTTTGCGCTGATCGCCGCCGCCTTGATGCTCAAGGGTTTGGGCGCCATCGGTTCCGGCTTGGCACTGGTCGGCGCCTTATTTCTACTGCGCGGCTGCCCGATGTGCTGGCTGATGGGTTTGTTTGAAACTATCGCCAAAGGAGACAAGCACAGCAGCAGCGTCTATTCAAGCGATCAAAGCCGAGCGCACAGCGAATGCCTGAGCAAGAGCTCGGTCGCAGAGCTGGCCGATTGCCAAAAACCGGCTCGCCTGTCTTTCAAAGACGACAAGACCGAGCGCGAAAAGATCAAAGGATCACAGCTCTAACGATTTGGTACAGCGGTTTGGCACAGCGGCTTGCTGCTACGGCTTGTTCAAGCGCTTCTCCCAAGCACATCAAGCACCGCCACTCATGGCAAGCCCGGCTTGACAGCGGGAGGCCCACTGGCCCAAGCTATCGCCCGAACGAGAGGTGCGAGGCCATGGGCTATTCCTTTGATTTTCAGATGGGTCAGATACACGCCGTGCTGGCCTGGTCCAGCGTGGCGATGTTTTTGGTGCGCGGTCTGCTCTTTCAGTTCGGCGCACCCTGGGTGATGGACGAGCGCGTGCGCACGCTGGTGTTTGGCATCGACTTTTTGCTGACCATCACCGGTCTGAGCCTGTGGGTGCTGCTCTACCTGAACCCGTTCTTGCGTGACGGCTGGCTGCTGGCCAAGCTGCTGGCCCTGGCGGCCTACACCTTCAGCGCCCATATGGCGATGGGCAGCAACCGTTTCCACCTGCCGGCCTATTTCGTCTCGCTGCTGCTCTTGGCCTATATGGTGGCGGTGTCGGTCAAACGCAGCCCTTGGTTAGGTCTTTGACAGATAGCTTGCGGCCTGCCGTCTTTTCCGACGATCGAGTCATGGATCGGTCGCTACCGTATTGACTTCTGTGATCCCGGCAAACGGAGACCCGCATGAGCTCAGCGTCCGGCCCGCAACAGGCCACCAAAACCTACCAGGACATCGTCCCGGACTACCAGACCTATCTGGGCTACCAGACGGACAAATGGGCCTCGCATGAGATCTCGGTGCCCAAATGGGAGCTGGGCCAACAGCGCTACCTCAACGCCACCTTTGCCGACCTGCCGCACGATCTGCGCATTGCCGACATTGCCTGCGGCGACGGCGTGGGCCTGCGCCATTTCAAAAAAATGGGCTTTACCAATCTAGTCGGCGTGGAACTCAACCCCGCCAAGCTGGAGATGGCGCGACAAAGCGGCTACCCGGTGATGGAATGCGATATGCATGATCTCGGCTGCTTCGAGAACGAGTCCTTGCACATCGTCTACTCGTCCCATTCGCTCGAGCATGCCTACGAGCCGGCCAAGGTGCTGGCCGAGTTTCACCGCATCTTGCATGCCGAGGGCGCGCTCCTTGTCGTGCTGCCTTACCCCGATCCGGGCAACTGGAACGACGAAGCGCACGGCGCCAAATACGAGCTCGGCACCCCGATCGAAGACGAAGGGGCCACCGTGATTCGCTACTTTGAAAGCGCTGGCTTCAAGCTGCTCAAGGTCAGCTTTGACAGCTACCGGGAGCCCGAAATTTGGCTGCAGTTCACCAAGCAAGTAGCTGAGGCATAGCTCAGCTCAGCTTGGCCAGGCTCTTGCGTGCGGCCTCAACGTTATTGGGGTTGGCATTCTTCTTGGTGAGGAAGCGCTCATAGGCGGCCTTGGCTTGCGGTTTGTCGCCCTTGGCCAGCAAGGCGTCACCCAGGCGGTGATCGATGGGCAAATCATCCGCACCTTCGAGCGTCCTGGCGCGTTCGAACAGCCGCACCGCCTCGTCGGCCTGACCCATCTCGGCCTGCACTCGCCCCAGCCCATAGACGCCGGCCGCCTGAGCAGGCTGCTCGCGCTGCAGTTGCTCAAACAAGCTCTTGGCCTTGGCCAAGTCTTTCTCGTCCTTCAGGTAATGCGTGGCCAGCTGCAAATAGGCGCTGCGTGATTCGTCGAGCAGCGTCGCGTCCTTGGCGGGTTTGAGCGCCAGCAGCTCGGTCTCCATCTCTGCCCATTTTTTGCCCTCGGCGGCAATGTAGATGCGGATGATCCGGGCCTGCTCGGGCTGGCTGTTACGCACCGCCGCCTCCAGCTCACGCGCCTTGGCGACGCTGCCGCCCAGCATGCCGGGCGCGAACAAATAGAGCTTGGCCAGTTGGATGCGCGCCATCGCCTGCGTTGGCTCCAGCTCCAGCGTGCGGATCAGCGCCGCCTTGATATCACCCAGCATGGAGGCCATCTTGAACATGCCCGCGCTGCCCATCTGCACATTCAGGCTTTGCGCCGTGACCAGTTGACACACCGCCACCGTCGGATGCTGCTCGACACAGACCTTGGCCTGCTTTGCGCCAGCCTCGACACGCTTGCTGTCGCTGCTGTCCAAGGATGAGAGCGCCAAAGACAAGGCAGCGCTGGCCTCGGCATCAGCGGGGTTGGCCTTCAAGCGATTCAGCGCCAAGCGCTCAAGCTCGGCGAACTTGTTCGCGTCCGAGAGTGCGTCGAGTTCCTTGTCCTTGAAGATAGTGGCCTGCGCCGAGCCCAGCGCCGTCAGCAAGGTCAGTGCAGCCAGGAGGGTACGCGTGCGGCCTTGGATTCGAGTTTGCATGGGTTGGGTCAGGGAGTGGGTCAATGCCGGCGATTGTGGCGCCCGCCTCTGAGGGCAAGAAGCTTTGTGCGACGAGTTGCCGATTCCTTGGCCTGAGTTGATCTGAACACTCAAGCTCCGCTACGCAAAATCGCCTTTTTGTAAGCAGGCCGCGCCTCCAGCATCGCGACAAAGCGGCGCAAATTCGGATAGGCCTCGGCCTGCGCGCCTTTGACCGCGATCTGCGCGACGAAAGACAGCTGCACATCAGCACCGCTGAGCTGTTCACCGACAAAGTAATCCCGCCCTTCCAATTCGGCTTCCAGATAGCCCAGATGATTTTGCAACTCGCTGCTGATGCGCGGCTGCAGCGGTGCGCCGGCTTCGCCCAGGCGCCCGACATAAAGCTTGAGCATCAGCGGCAACATCGCCGAGCCCTCGGCATAGTGCAAGAACTGAACATAGCGGTTGTAGTCCGGTGTGCCGAGCACCGGCGCGAAGCGGCCGTTGCCATAGCGGCGCACCAGATACTCGATGATGGCGCCCGACTCGATCATCACCAGCCCGCCATCACGCAGCACCGGCGCCTTGCCCAGCGGGTGAATCGCCATCAGCTCCGGCGGCGCCAAGCGGGTCACCGCGTCGCGCTGGTAACTGATCACTTCGTAGGGCTGACCCAGCTCCTCCAGCATCCAGGTGATGCGGCGCGAGCGGGATTCGTTCAGGTGGTGGATTTCGATCATGGCGAGGCCTTTGTTGCGAGTGAAGAGCTTGGAGGCCGCAAGGCCAACGCCACGTGGTCAATAGGCGGTCCAGCCGCCATCGGTTGCGTAAGCCGCGCCGGTCAGGTTGGAGGCTTCGTTCGACAGCATGAACAGCATCACCGCGACCTGCTCACCGACCGTGGCCGGGCGGCGCTTGGAGTCCGCATAGGCCAGAACGCTTTGCGTCTTGATGCTGCCCATGCCGGGGCGGCTCGCCGCCTTGCTCGCGGCCATCACCAGCTCGGTTGCGCGCGCGACCATAGGCGTGTCGGTCGCGGCCATATTGACCGAATTGACGCGAATGCCGTAGGGCGCATAGTCGATCGCCGCATTACGCGTCAGGCCGGTCACCGCATGCTTGCTGGCCACATAAGCGGGGTTGCCGGCCAGGCCGGTCAGCCCGGCGATCGAGCCCACATTGACGATCGCACCGCCGCGCCCCTGCGCCACCATCTGCTTGAGCTCCGCCCGCATGCTGCGAAACACACCGGCCGAATTACTCAGGAACACCCGGTCCCAATATTCATCCGAGGCCTCGTGGATGGGCGCGAAGATCAGCGACTTCTGCTTCTCAAAATCAATCGGGTCGCCCGAGTACACGCCGTCCATCACGCCGGCGTTGTTGATGGCCAAATCCAGGCCACCGAAGGTATCGACGGCCGTCTTGACCATGCGCTCGCAGGTCGCGGTCTCGCCGACATGGCCGGCCACGAACACCGCCTTGCCGCCCGCCGCCCGGATGCGCTCAATCGTCTGGGCGCCCAGCTCCGGTATCCAGTCGACGCCCACCACATTGGCGCCTTCACGCGCGGCGCGGATGGCAGCCGCCTCACCCATGCCACGGGCGCAGCCGGTGATGATGATGGTCTTGCCCTTGAAGCGATCCGGCGTGAACTGATCCTTTGGCACCGGCTCGATGTCCTTCACCCCGACGCCGGCTTGCGGCTTGCCTTGAAACTGCGCCGAGGCCTTGCCGGACCCAGTGGCCGCTGCACCCGCTGCCGCCAACACCGCTACGCTCTTCATCAAATCACGACGTTCCATTGCTGACTCCCTTTGCTGTGGAAAAAACTGGTTTCAATAACCGACGCGCACAAAGAACATGGTGCTGAGCCATGGGCTGGCATGCGCGCCCAGACCCTGATCAATCGCTGTGCCGGCATAGGTTGCAGCCACATGCCCCTGGAACATCACGTTCCTGGAGTAGAAATACTTGGCCGTCAAATTCAACTCCTTGCCCAACTGCTTGGACTGCAACATCGATAAGGCGGGGTTGCCGCCCAGATTGGTCAGCGAATCCGCCTGGAACAGCCAGAACTGCGGCACCAGCTCGATGTTCTGCTGCGGCCGCAAGCGTGCCTGCAGCCGGTGCGCGATCAGATTGGAATCCTGAAAGATCTTGAAATGGTTGATGCCCTGCACCCAGGTCTCGCCATTGCCGCCCGACAGCAAGGGGTCCCAACGCTCGAAACGCTCTGTGCCCGGCTTGTCGCCGGTGAAGCGCGCATAGCGGTAGCTGAGCGTGGGCGACCAGGCGGCCTTGGCAAACACATAGCCGAATTCACCGAAATAGCCCTGCGCCTGCATATCGAATTTGCTGTGCGTCTGACGTGCAAATTCAGCGGCAATGAAGGGGCCAACGCCGCTGCTGGGCGCCGGTTGCCAGCGGACACGAAAGTCCAACGCCCGCAACCCTTCGCGCTGCAAACGGCTGCTGGTGGTGTAGTAGGACGCCTGCGACTTGGGCACCCGCAGCGCCATCACACCCAGCGTGAAATCATTCAGCGCGGTGGTCTCGACATTGAGGCCCTGGATTTGCGTCTTGGAGTCCACCTCCGGCAACTCGTCCGGGTCGATATGAAAGGCTTCGAGCTTCCAGTCGTTATAGGCCAGGCGCGCCAACACGACCTGATCGCCCGCCCAGCGCGGGTTGGACTGCAGCGCCGCCCGGTTCAAACCATTCTGGGCGGTGTTGACCAGCATCATGCCCTCGCCGACGCTGAATCGTTGCCGTCCGGCTGAGAGGTTATAGACCAAACGGTCACCTTGTTCGGTAGTGCTGCCGCCGACCAGGCCAAGGAAAGCATCTTCCAGTGCCACATGGCTGCGCGTCTTATCGGTAAACAACTCTTGCCCAACCGAGCCGCTGGCGATGACGCTGGCCCCGCCATAGACGTACAAGCTGTCTGTGAGCGGCGTGATGGCGTAGAGGCCGGCCTGCACAAAGCCTTCCAGCCATTGGCTATAGCCCTTGCCGGCAGCCTTGCCGACGGCAAAAGGATTGCCATTGAGCATCAGGTCGTTGCGGCCATACCAGGCATTGTTATTGCCGTAATACATGGCCAGCGTCTCGAGCTTGGCGCGGACCAAGGTACCGTTCGACTGGTACAGGGTCGGGAACTGTGGGCTGGCGTCGGCTGGCGGCGCGGCCCCGTCGGCCAGGGTCACGGCGACGCGCAGCTGAACCCCGCCGGTGCTGCCGTTGACGACTTCATGACGGGTGGCGCGAATCTCCGGCGCGCGTGACAAGCGCGCCAGCGCCGCGATCAAGCGGTCCTCAGAAAAGCGGCTGCTGGGGTAGGCCGCCAGCGTGCGCCGGACCAGGTCCTCGACCCGCGAGTTCAGCGCCGCGTCTGGGCTGGGATTGTCGATTGTGACCTGGACGGACTCGATTCTTTGGTTTTCAAACGGCTCGGTTCGGACCTGCGCGAGCGCGGGCAGTGGCGCGGCCAAACTGCCAAAGAGAGCGGTACAAAGAAGAAACTGCTTGCTGCGCATGAAGTGCAATGACTATTGGTTTTTGCTTGCGGGCACTATCGCATAAAGTCATTTCAGCTCAGCCCAATTCTTTGGTTTGGCTCAGGGTTTGGCCGGCTCACCAATCAGCCGGCGCAGCGCCGGGATCAAGCCCACCAACACCAGCCCCACCACCACCGAGCCCGCACCCAGCTGCGTGAACAGCGCGCTGTAGGCCGGGTTGCTGATCAGGGCGGTGCTGTCGGCTGGCTGCGCCACCATGCCGGAGAAGTCGGCCGCGAATAGCGAGGCCAGACCCGTCACCAGCATCCAGCTGCCCATCATCACACCCTGGTATTGGCGCGGCGCCAGGCGGCCAATCATCGCGTAGCCGACCGGCGAGATCAGCAGCTCGCCCACGCTTTGTAGAACATAGCTGGTGAACAACCACGAGAACGCCACTTGACCCTGTGCGTCCGCCAAGGAGATGCCCAGCGGCAAGGCCAGAAAGCCCAAGCCCATCAGCACCAGCGAGGCGGCGAACTGCTGAGGAATATCGATCGGCCAGCCGCGCTCGCGCAGCCGCGAAAACCAGGCCGCCAGCAGCGGCCCGCCGATCACGATCACCAGCGTGTTGATGTTTTGCACCCATTGCGGCGCGATCACATAACCCCATAACTCCAAGCGCACATTGCCGACGGCGAACAACTGCAGGCCGCTCGGCGCCATCTGGTACAGCGACCAGAACATCAACGAACCCAGAGTCAGAATCAGATAGGCCCACATGCGCCGGCGCTCGGGCTCATCCGGATGCTTGATGGTGATGAACACCAGCGCCGCTGCAACCAGAGCGCAAATCCCCTTCAGCAAGGTGTCGGTGTCCTTGGGGTTTTGCAGCAACATCCACAGCACCGGCACCAGACCCAGCAAGATCGCCACACCGGCGACAAAGCGCAGGCGGAACTGCGCCGCGCTGACATGCATCAGCGGCGTGTCCAGGTCGGCCAAGGTCTTCCAGAACAGCGCCGACAACACAATCGCCAGCACGCCGCCTACCGTGGCGAAGATGAACAAGCTGCTGTAGCTCTCGCTCAGCTGGTAATGCCCGGCCATGGTGAAGCCGATGAAAAAGCCGATATTCATGCCGGCGTAGTTCCACAAAAACGCGCCCTCGCGGCGGCTGTCCTCAGGCGCAAAGCGCTGGGTCAGCATCATGTTCAAGCACGTCACATTGAGGCCGCTGCCGACCAGGAACAGCGCCAGCCCCCAGTAAAGCAGAGCACTGGTACCGCCGGCAATCGCGGCGCAACCCAGCACTTGCAGCACCATGCCGCCAACAAAGAGGTTGCGGTTGCTTAAGAAACGCCCGCCCAGATAGCCGCCGAACAAATGCAGGCCGTAATTGAAGGCGCCGAAAACGCCCATCATCAGCGCGGCCTGCTCGGGCGGAAAGCGCAGATGCTTGTTCAATTACAGCACCAGGCTGGAATACAGCACCGCGTAGGCCAACGTGGAGAACATCTGCACGAAAAAGAGCACGCCGGCACCGGCAGGGATGCGGGCCAAAAAGCTAGGTTGAGAAGACAAGGTCGATTCCAGAGGTAGCGGACGAGACGAGAAACAGGTCGAGGCCTTTCCGGGGGCATTCTCGCGGCCTGTTCTGGCGGTCTATTCTCGCGGCATTTCAGCGCGCAACATCAAGCCCGCCGGCGCTGAGGATCTTGCGGTAACTGCCGTCCGCCTTCATGCTGTCCAGCCCCTTGTTGAAGCCTTTCAACAAGGCTCCGCCGCCTTCATAGCTTTTGGCGAAGCCCAGCAAATGGTCCTTGACCTCAAGAGCCGGGGCTTTCCATTCCACTTGCGCGCCCAGCTCGGGCTCGGCATTGAGCAGGTACTGCCCTAGTGCCCGGTTGCCATAGGCCAGATCGACCCGTTCGCGAACGAGCTTGCGCATGCTGCTGAGCAGGTCATTGCCGAGATCAAAGCGCAGGTTCTTGTTGTCGAGCAAGGGCGGTAAATAGGTGGCGCGCTGTATGCCGATCAGCAGCCCTGCCAGAACTCTAGGATCGTTGAAATCAAGCGCCACCCCGCGCCGGCCGAAAAAACCCAACTCCATCTGAATGATGGGCTTGGAGTAGTCGAACACCTGATCGCGCGCCGCGTTGCGCCAGATGCCAAACAAAGCACAGTGGCCGCCTTCGGCCTCCTTGAGCGCCCGCGCCCAGGGCATGAACTGCGCATCGATACGGCGACCCGCGCGCTTGAAGGCCTCGGTCGCCAACTCGATCAAGGGACCTTGCTTGGGCAATTGTTCGCTATTGAAAGGTGGAAACTCGGTCAGGCAAAGTATCACCGGTGCCGAATCTTGCGCCCGAGCGGTAGCGCAAGCCAGCATCGCAAAGCTCAGCAACAAAGCAGGCAACCTCATTGCAAGATGCCTTTCACCTCGCTGATCAAGGCGCGGCAAGGCAGGATCGCTGCATCAAACTCAAGCCGCCCCAGAGCCTCGTCCAAGCCCTGCAGGCGCCCGCCCAAGACAGCGCCGTAACGGCTTTGCAAGACTGACATCACTTGCAAGGCGTCCATATCCGAATCTTGCAGACGCAGCAAGAGCTCACTCAGCGCCTGGGTCAAATCCTGCAGCTCTGCCGCTGGCAAGTCGCCCAAGACGGGCAAGGCCGCTGAATCAGCAAGCGCCGGCGGCGAGGCCGCATTAGCTTCGTCTTGCATCACTCGCAGCAACTCGGTCAAGCCGGGCATGGCGGCGACCATGGCGACGCAGCAGCGCTCGACGCTCGCCAGCAGCAAGGCCTCAGCGACCGAACCCTCGCCCCCCTGATCGGCCAGAGCCTCTGTCAGGGCCCGCTCCGCCTGGCTGGCCTGCTCCGCCAACTGGACGGCGCCTAAGGTTGCGGCCACACCCTTGAGCGTATGGATCAGGCGCAGCGCAGACCTGGCGTCGGCCTGCGCCAGATGCTCGCGCAACTGCGACTGCATGGCGCCCAGGTCGGCCGTGAAGTTGCGCAGCATGCGCGCATAGACAGCCGGCTTGCCGCCCATGCGCTGCAGTGCGGCGGACAGGTCCACGCCCGCGCCGGCCGCCGCTCGACTCCATGCCGCCGTCACCTCGCCTCCCTGCTGAGGGGCCAGCCTGCGCGCCCCGTCCAAACTTGCCAGGCCACCATGCTGGCGTAAGACCCGCACCAGCTCATCCAGATCAAAAGGCTTGCCCACATGGGCGTTCATGCCGGCCGCCAGGCATGCCTCGCGGTCCGAACTCATTGCATTGGCGGTCATCGCCACGATGGGCAAAGCCCTCAGCCCCAAGACTTCGCGCAAATGGTGGGTCGCGGCATAACCATCCATCACCGGCATCTGCAGATCCATCAAGACCACATCAAAAGCGTGAGGCGCGGCCGCAAGTGCGCTGACCGCCTGCTGACCGTCACCGGCGATTTGCACGCTGGCGCCCTCGCCGCGCAGCAACTCGCTGGCGACCTGCTGATTGTTGAGGTTATCTTCCACCAGCAGCAGGCGCATGCCGACCAATCTTTGCTGCTCGGCAGGGGACGTGGCCGCTTCGCGTTTGGCCAGCAACAGGCTTGGATGCAGGCCAGCGTCGGCCACGGCATCAAAAAGCATTGAAGCGGTGACAGGTTTGACCAGATAACCGTCCAGCATGGCCTGATCCGCTTCGCTGCGCTGCGCCAGTTGCTCGCGCCCCAGCGCCGTCACCATGACGATCACGGGCGCCGGCCCGGCCAGCCCCTGCGCGCGGATGCGGCCGATGGTTTGCCAGCCATCCAGCCCGGGCATTTGCCAGTCGACAAACAAGGCCTGATAAGGACCTGCAGCGGTATGAGCCTGGGCTTGCAGGCAAGCAATGGCCTGCTCGCCGCTCTCGGCCAGGTCCACCATCCAGCCCTGCGACTCGCACATCCGGGCCAGCACCTCACGCGCGATCGCGTTGTCATCGACGATCAGGGCGCGCCTTTGTGCAGCGGGTGGGTCGGTTTTTTCGCCCAGCGCCCTTGCGGCCACCGCAGTATCAGCAAGCGCCAGCGTGAGGCTGAATTCAAAGCGGCTGCCGCGCCCCTCCTCGCTTTGCAGCGTCAGCTCGCCGCCCATCAGCGCGACCAGTCTTTGGCTGATCGCCAGCCCCAGCCCGGTGCCGCCAAAACGCCGTGTGGTCGACGCCTCGGCCTGCGTAAAGCCGCTGAAGATGCGCGCTTGGTTTTGCGGCGCAATGCCAATGCCGGTATCGCTGACGGCGAAGTGCAGGCTCACCGAGTCTTGATTGAGCTGCACGACCTTGATGGCCAGCACCACCTCGCCCTGCTCGGTGAACTTGATGGCATTGCCGGTCAGATTGATCAGCACTTGCTGAAGGCGCATTGCGTCGGCCACCAACTCGCGCGGCAAGGCCGGGTCGATATCAAACACCAACTCCAACTTCTTGGCGCCCACATTGGCCGACAAAATGACCGACAAATCGCGCAGCAGATGGTCGACGCGCATAGCCTGCGGGTCCAGCGTCATCTTGCCGGCCTCGACCTTGGAGAAGTCCAAAATCTCATTGAGCAGGCCCAGCAAGGAACGCGCCGCGCCCTCGGTCTTGGCGGCGTAGTCGGCCTGGCGCTCGCTCATCTTGGTTTTGCGCAGCAGCGTCAACATGCCCAAGATGGCATTCATAGGCGTGCGGATTTCGTGACTCATATTGGCCAGAAATTCGCTCTTGGCCTTGCTGGCGCCTTCGGCCACCAGCTTGGCCTCGCGCAACTCGGCCTCGATGCGGTGATGCTCGGAAGTGTCCCAGTTGACGCCCACCATGCGCAAAGCCCGGCCCGCCTCATCGCGCTTGATCAGCGCCGTGCCGCGAATATGGTGCACCGAGCCATCCGACCAAATAACGCGGAACTCCGTCGCAAATGGGCGGCGCCCTTCGATCGCGTCCTGAAGGTTGTGTTCGGCAACAGCTTTATCGTCTGGATGCAAATGCCGCGCCCACAAATCGTAAGGCCCCAGCTCATCACTGGGCATCTGGCCGTAGAGCCGGTACATCCAGGCATCCCACTTCAGGCTGCCCTGCACGAGGTCGTAGTCCCAAATACCGATACCGCCACTGTCGGTGGCCAATTGCATCAAGGTATGGGCCTCTTTCAAGGCCAGCCTCTCCTTGACGCGTTCGGTGACATCTTGAAACGCCCCCACCAAACGTCGCGCCTGGCCATCCTCGAACTCGACCGAACCGACGGCGTGAACCCAGATCTTGCGGCCGTCACGCAACTGCTGCTCTAGCTCAAGATCCCAACCCTCACCGGTAGCCAACGCGTGCTGCACCGCTTGCTGGACAACGGGTCTGGCCTCTGGGGTGTAGAAGTCCAGCGCCTCCTCAAGACTCGGCCTATGACCGGGCTCCAGGCCGTGAATGCGGCAGGTTTCATCCGACCAAAACAAGCTGTTCGTTGCCAAGTCAATTTCCCAGCCGCCCACGCCTGCCATGCGGCCGGTCCGATCCAGAAAAGCCCGGCTTGTTCGCAGTGCGTCTTGCTGCTGTCGAGCCTCGGTGATGTCTTCGACCATGCCTACATAGGCGAGCGGCTGGCCTGCTTCATTGCGTCGCAGCTTCGCTTTCGCGTGCAGCTGCCGCACACGGCCGTCGGCCCGCCGAATGCGGAATTCGGCGTCCATGTCCTCTTGCTCGGCCAAGGCATCGCGCCACATTGTTGTAATCGCCTTGCGTTCGTCCGCGTCAACCATTTGCGTCCAGTCCAGGGCTTGGCGAGGCTGCAGGCCAAAAATATCCAGCAGCTTGCTGTTGCCGTAACTGAAGTTCCCCTGGACATCCAGCTCAAACACGCCGATAGGCACGCTCTCGCTGAGAAGGCGAAAACGCGCTTCGCTGTCTGCCATTTCACGCGATATCTGCTTGACCGCCCGCAGCGCTCGCCGCCCTTCCAAAGCCTGGGCCGCAGCCACTGCCAACTCCGTCAGCACTTGGCGCTGGGCCTCGGTCAGCCGCTTTGGCTGGCGATCGATCACACACAGAGTGCCGATGCGCGAGCCGTCACTGAGCCGCACCGGCGCGCCGGCATAAAAACGGATGTCCGGCTGGCTGATGACCAATGGGTTGTCGGCAAAGCGAGGGTCCTGCGTGGCGTCAGCCACCTCGAACAGCTCATCGCCCAACACCGCATGGGCACAAAAAGCCAAATCGCGCGGCGTCTCGTGCACGCCCGGCAGGCCAATATTCGCCTTGAACCACTGCCGCTCCACATCGATCAGGCTGATCAGCGAGATCGGCACACCGCAGACGATAGAAGCGGCCCTGACCAGCGCATCAAATTCGGCCTCAGGGCCGGTGTCCAGCACCTCCAGCGCACGCAGTGCAGCCAGACTTTGGGCTTCGTCATCACGGAGCGGGGCAGATTGCATAGAGCTGGAGTCTCACGCTGGACAAGTGACTCGACTATGCCTGAATTTGGCGGCTTGCAGGCAGCCCTGATGCACGGTGGCGCCACTCATCCCCGCCCATTGCCGCTCGGCACCTTTTCCCCCAAAACGAGCGGCTAGTCGAGACACTGGCGGCGCCGGGCCTGCTGATACGCCCTGACTGCCCACCAGACACTTCAACACGAAAGCCCTCCCCCATGAAAGCTCGCCAACTCCTCAAACTCAGCAGCGTCGCTCTGCTCATTCAATTGGCCGGCTACGCCGCGCCGGCTGGCGCCGCCCAAGCTCAATCCGGGCTGGACCTGCCCGGCTTCGATAAAGCCGTGCGCGCGCAAGACGATCTCTATCGCCATAGCAGCGGCACCTGGCTGCGAGACAAGGCCATTGCGGCCGATAAGGCCGAGCTGCACGGCACCGATATGCCGGCCGTGGTGGACCAGCGCATCCGCAGCATCCTGCAAGAACTCGCCAGCAAGCCCCAGCCCAAGGTCAGCAGCGCCAAGAAGATCGGAGACTATTACGCCGCCTATCTGGACACCGCCACCATCGACAGGGCGGGCCTGGCACCCATCAAACCGCTGCTGGCCGAGATCGCCGCCATCAAGACCCCGCAGCAACTCGCTGCCTGGGCCGGCCGCGCCCAAGGACAGATCGAAACGCCGATCTGGCTTTGGGGCGGCTTTGCCGACTTCATGAACCCGAATCTGAACCGCGTGATGGCTTGGCAAGGCGGCTTGGGCCTGCCCGACCGCGACTACTACCTGAAGCTGAACGATGCTCAATTCGCGAAAGCTCGGGCAGCCTATCTGACTTATCTGACCCGCTTGGCCGAACTCGCCGGGCTGCCCAAACCGGCGGATCTGGCCCAGCGCGTGCTGAGCCTGGAGACTCGCCTGGCCCAGGCGCACACCCCCTTGAGCGAGGCACGCAACCCCGCCAAGATGTACAACCCCCTCTCGGCCGCAGAGCTGGTGGCCAAAGCCCCCGGCTTCGACTGGCAGGCGTTTTTAGCCGCAGCCAAGATCTCGGATGAAGACAAGGTCACCGTCACCCAGCTGGACACGGCCATCGCCACCGCCCGGCTCTTCGCCGAGATGCCGCTGGCCGACTGGCAGGCCTACTTCACGCTGCGCAGCCTGGACGCTAGCGCGCAGGTCTTGCCGCGGGGCTTTCGCGAGGCACATTTCGCTTTCCACGGCAAGGCCGTCACGGGCGCACAAGCCGACCGCCCAAGGGCTAAGCGCGCCTTGGAGCAGTTGAGCGAGGCGATGAACGAAGCCTTGGCCCAGCAATATGTGGCGCGACATTTCCCGGCCGCGCACAAGCAAAAAGTCGAGCTCATATTCAACAATGTGCTGGCCGCCTACCAGCAGTTGATGGCGGCCAATAGCTGGATGGAGCCTGCCACCAAGGCGGCCGCGCTGGACAAGCTGTCCAAGTACAAGGCCAAGATCGGTCACCCGGACCAATGGCGCGACTACAGCGCTTTGGACGTTCGCGCCGGCGACGCCTTCGGCAACCAGCAGCGCGCCAAGCGCTTTGCTTGGGAGCACAAGGCCGCGGCGGCCGGCAAGCCCATGGACCGCAAGGCCTGGGCGATGTCGCCGCTAGAGGTCAACGCCTTTTACGACCCGATGGGCAATGAGATCAATCTGACGGCCGGCATTTTACAAGCGCCGCTGTTCGAGATGCAGGCCGATGACGCGGCCAATTACGGCGGCATCGGCGCGCAGATCGGGCACGAGATCAGCCATGGCTTCGACAATATGGGCGCCCAATTCGACGGCGACGGCGTGATGAAACAGTGGTGGACCGAGGCCGACCGCAAGGCCTTCGAGGCGCTCGGCGCCAAGCTGGTGGCGCAGTTCAATGCGCTGGAGGCTCTGCCGGGCAAGCACGTCAATGGCGAGCTGACCCTGCCGGAGAACATGGCCGATCTGATTGGCCTTCAAATCGCTTTCAAGGCCTACCAAGCCAGCCTGGGCGGCCGGCCGGCGCCGGTGATTGACGGCTACAGCGGCGAGCAGCGCTTCTTCTTGAGCTTCGCGCAAAGCTGGCGCGTCAAGCGCCGCGATGAGCGCACGCTGCAGCTGCTGAGCTCCGACCCGCATGCGCCGAACGAATTCCGCGCCAATGGGCCGGCGCAGAATGTCGACGGTTTCCACGAAGCCTTCGGCACCCACGCCGGCGACAAGATGTTCAAGCCCGCCGCCGAGCGTGTGCGCCTGTGGTGAGCGAGCAATGAGCACGACAATCCGCGCGCAGCCCCCTCTATTCACCTAGCCAGCAAAGCAGCGAAAAAAGCGATGAAGTTCTTCCCCCGCGAGCGGCGGTTCTGGCTCTATCACGGCGCGGCCATGGGCTTTATCGCGGCGGTGACGCTGCTCAGCATCCTCTTGTTTGGGCGGCTGGACGCCAGCAATCTGGCCAACACCCTGGCCTGGACGGCGCCCTACACGTTGGCGGTGCTGGGCTTTCGCTGGCTCTATTTGCGGCGCGGCTGGGCAGGGCTAGCGATGGGGCGCCTGATCCCGGTCGTCATCGGCTACAGCAGCCTGAGCGGTGTGGCCGTGATGGCGGCAGTGGCGGCCATGGTGATGCCTTTCTTTTGGACCCAGATCAGCGGCGGGCGGGCGGATTTCGACGCCCCGAGCTTTCTGCTGCGCAACATCCTCAGCAATGGTCTGCAGGCCCAGCTCTTCATCAGCGCCTGGGCCTTTGTCTACATCAGCGCCGCCGCCGCACAGCGCGCCCGCGAGGGTGAAGTGCAAAATCTTCAGCTGCAGATGAGCTTGAAAGCCGCGCAAATGAGCAGTTTGACCAATCAGCTCAAACCGCATTTTCTGTTCAACGCGCTGAACAATATCCGCTTCATGATCCATGAAGACGGCGACCGTGCCGACGCGATGATCGTGGCCTTGTCCGAGCTGCTGCGCTACTCGCTGGAGAGCAGCCAGCAAAGCAAGACCCGTTTGAACCAGGAGTTAGCCATCATCGAGGCCTATGTCTCCATCATGCGCACCCAAATGGAGGACAGGCTGGACTTCAGGCTCAACGCAGCGCCCGCGCTGATGAGCTGCCTCTTGCCGCCCATGGTCTTGCAACTCTTGGTCGAGAACGCGATCAAACATGGCCTCGACCACTTGCCCCAAGGCGGCACACTCAGCGTTGAAGTGATCGACGCCGGCGACAAGCTGCGGCTGCTGGTCAGCAACGACTCGCCACTCAATGCCGCCACCACGCCGGCCGGGCAAGGACTTGGCCTAGGTCTGCCCAATATCGAGCGGCGCCTGCATTTGCTCTACGGCGAGCGTGCGGCGCTAGGCATCAAATCGACTCCAGGCCATTTCCAGGTCGAACTCAGCCTGCCCAAGGAATTCAGCTGATGAGCAAAACCAAACTAAGAGCCTTGGTGATCGAGGATTCGCGGCTGGCTCGCGAAGGCCTGGTGCGCATGTTGGGCGCCTTTACCGAACAGATCGAGGTCTTGGGTCAGGCCGATAACGCCGAAAACGCGCGCATCCTGATCGAAGAGCTGCGGCCCGACCTTCTTTTCCTCGACATCCACATGCCCGGCGACAGCGGCTTCGAGTTGCTGGAAAAGCTAGCCTACACGCCGCGCATCGTGTTCACGACCGCCTTCTCCGAGCACGCGATCCGATCCTTTGACTTCAACACGGTCGACTACCTGCTCAAACCGATCAGCCCGCTGCGGCTGGCGCAAGCAGTGGCCAAACTGAGCGCCGAGCCGGAGTTGGCTCAGACCGGGCCCGAGGCCGAAACCGAACCCAAACCGGTGCTGGACCTCAACAGCAAGATTTTCATCAAGGACGGTGACCATTGTCACTTGCTCGCCCTGCCCTCGATTCTCTACATTGAGAGCTGCAAGAACTATGTGCGGGTGTTTTTCACCCAGCCCGCAGGTGAAACCAAGAGCGCCTATGTTAAAAAGTCCTTGAACCAGATCGAGGAACGCCTGCCGACTCAGCTGTTTTTCCGCGCCAGCCGGCAGCATCTGGTCAATCTGCAAGCCATCAAAGGCATCGCGGAGTCGATTCGCGAGGGCTTTGAAGTCACCATGATCGACGGCAAGCGCCTGGAGGTCTCGCGCCGCAATGCGGCCGAGCTGAAGGAGCTGCTGAGTTTTTGAACCGCCAAGCCACACACCCTCATGTCCATCAAACCGCTGCTGCTCAAACTGATCGCCTTCAAGACCTGGGCCAATCAGGATCTATTTCCGTTGGTCATCGGCCTGCATGAAACCAGCCAAGCGCAAGAGCGGCATAACGCCACCCGCGTGCTGAACCATATCTATGTGGTGGACAAGATTTTCCACGGCAATCTGCAAGGTCTGGCGCATGGTTATACCGGTCTGAACACAACGGAGACACCGGCGCTGACCGATCTGTTCGAAGCCCAGCAGGCGGCCGACCAGTGGCTGGAGACTTATGTGCGCGGACTCGGTGACGCGGAGCTGGCCGAAGAAGTGGCCTTCACTTTCGTTGACGGCAAAGCCGGCCGCATGACGCGCGCGGAGATGCTGATGCACCTGATCACGCATGGCGGCTATCACCGCGGTGCCATCGGCCGGATCTTGTTCCAGGCCGGTGTGCAGCCGCCACCCGAGACCTTGACGACATTCATGCACCGCGCCTTGTGAACAGATCGGGCGCCAAACAGCAGCTGCCGCTGCTGCCGCTGCTGTTTGGCGCCCTCGCCATCGGCGCCGGCCTGCTCGGCCGCCTGGTGCTTGACCAGGGGCAAGTGATAGCCCCAAGCGGCACGACAGGCATGCTTTTGTGGATACTGGCGCCGGCCCTGTTGGGCTTTGTGTTCAGACGGCGGGACGCCGCGACCCGGCGGCCGGCCCAGGGGGGCTACTTCGCTTGGCACGGGCGCAGCGCCAGCGCCGCTGCGGTGGCTGCACTTGCTGCGGTCTTGGCGGTCGGTCTGGTGATCGCCATCGGCTTAGCTTGGGGCAGCCTGATGCTGCGGCCGAAGCCGCTGGCCTTGGCGCAGTTGCTGCCGAGCGCGCTCGGCATCGCCTTGTTTGCCTTTCTGGAAGAGTCAGGCTGGCGCGGCTATCTGATGCCCAGCCTGCTGGCGCGAACCTCGTACTTGCGCGTGCTGCTGCTCGGGGCCTTGATCTGGTTTGCCTGGCACCTGCCCTATCTGGACCTGCTGACGGCCGCCTACTCCAGCGAGTCGCTCCGGACGCTGGCGCCGCGCCTTCTGCTCGGTGTGCTGGCGATGCAGTGGCTCTATATCGAGTTGTTTCTGCGCTGGCCATCGATCTGGCCGGCCTTTGCGCTACACGCGAGCATGAACATCAGCGCGCAGCTCGCCCTGGCCGGCGGCTTGGCGCTATCCGGCCCGCAGGCCTGGCTGTTCTCGCCGAGTGCCGATGGTCTGCTCGTGATGGCTCTTTGTACCGCCATTGGCGGCGGGCTGTACCGAGCGCGAATGCGCAACGCCAAAGTTGCGTGCCCGGAGTGAGGTCTTGTGTCGCGTCGACCGGACCTTGATTTCGATCCTCACCTGAGCACTTGGCTGCCTGTTAGCATCTTCGACACTGCACCGCCACCAGGACGCAACCATGTTGCGAGCTGAATGATCAACAGCTACGCGTTTTTGCTGACCACAATCAACAGCCTGTCCGAGCATATTGTTGTTATCGATCGCACAGGTTTGATTCGATTCGTCAATAGGGCCTGGACCGAATTCGGGCAGGAAAATTTATGTCCGACGATGGACTGGACCGATGTGAACTATCTCGCTGTCTGCGACAGTTCCGCAGACTACGGTGAGGAATTCAGCAGCGCCGCCGCAAAAGGCATCAGAAATTTAATCGCAGCAGGGCAAGGCGTCTTCAATTTCGAATATCCCTGCAACAGCCCCGATGAAATTCGCTGGTTCATGATGACGGTAAAACCGTTTGATTACTTGTTGGAAACCTATTTCCTCATTTCTCACCAAAACATCACAAAAAGAAAAGTAGCGGAAGAAGCGGTCATGGCGCTATCCCGCCTTGATGGTCTGACCGGCATTTTCAATCGACGTTGGTTTGATGAGTTTCTAGCGGCGGAATGGAATCGATGCGCCAGGCTGCAAGCACCCATCAGCTTGGCCATGATAGATATAGATTTTTTCAAACTGCTCAATGACCATTATGGACATCAAGCGGGGGATGATTGCCTTATACGTATCGCCGAAACCTTGTCTAACCAAGGGAAGCGCCCGGGGGACATCTGCGCCCGCTACGGTGGCGAGGAGTTTGTCTATGTCTTCGGCAATACAAATATTGAGCAAGCCATGGTTGTCCTCGACCGACTCATGGCAGAAATCCGGCAGTTGCAGATTCCAAATGAAAAATCGACGGTTTTGCCGACCGTGACGGTCAGTATTGGTTTGGCCATGATGTGCCCGCAGGAAACCAATACCCTCAAAGAATTGATCAATCTAGCCGACAAGCGGCTGTTCGCCGCAAAACTCAAGGGCCGCAACCAAATTGTCTCGACCTGAGGTGAGCTTACGCGGCGCCCGCTGAGAGCAATTGCGCTGGGCGGCATTGGGCCGCAAGCCTCGCCCTCACCTGCCTATTTCTGAGCCTCAATCCAGCGTTCGACCTTGGCCTCAAGCACAGGCAGCGGCAGGCAGCCCTCGCCGATCACGGCGGCATGAAAGGCGGGCAAGCTGAACTTGGCCCCCAAGGCCTTGCTGGCGCGCTGGCGCAGCGCCGCGATCTTCATGGCGCCGATCTTGTAGCCCAGCGCCTGGCCCGGACTGGCCATATAGCGCTCGATCGCGCTGGTCGCCTCATCCAGGTCGTAGCCCAATGTCGCCTGCAGGTATTGGATGGCCTGCTCGCGTGTCCAGCCCTGCGCATGCAGGCCGGTGTCCACCACCAAGCGAGCTGCGCGCAGCAGCTCCGAATTGAGATGGCCAAAATACTGCACCGTATCCTCATACAAGCCCATTTCCTGACCCAGCGTTTCGGCGTAGAGCGCCCAGCCCTCCATGAAAGCGTTGTTGCCGCCAAACTTGCGGAAGTCCGGCAAGTTCAACTCCTGCTGCAGGGCGATCTGAAAGTGGTGGCCGGGGCGCCCCTCATGCAAAAACAGGCTGCTCATCTGCGTGCTGTCATAACGGCGAGGATCATTGACCACCGACCAGAACACGCCGGGCCGCTGGCCGTCGGCGCTGGGGCTGGTGTAGTGGTCTGACGCCGTCGCTCGTGTCAACTCGGGCTCAGGTCGCACCTCCAGGCCAGCCTTGGGCATCAGGCTGAACAGGGCCGACAATTTGCCGTCCAGCTGGCGGTCGAGCCGGCGAAACCAGTCATTGACTTCATCCGCGCTGTTGAAGGGACGAAAGCGGTCTTGCACAGCAACCCATTGCGGCAAATCAGCCGCCGGCCCGCTATAGCCCAGCTTCGGCCCCAGCAACTCAAACTGCTGCTGTATGCGCGCCACTTCGGTCAGGCCGATGGCGTGAATCTGCGCCGGGTCCAAAAGGCTGCCGGTGGCGCTTGCGACGGCTGCCCTGTACCATTTTTCGCCATTCGGCAGCGCGCCCAAGCCGGCGCTGCTGCGGCTTGCCGGCAGATATTCGGTTTGCAAAAACTGCGCCAAGCGGGCCAAGGCCGGGTTGAGATGTGTGTCGATTTCGCGCCGGTAGGCGGCGCCAAGACGGCGCCACTCGGCCGCCGAAAAGCCCGCCGTCGCACCTGCTTCCAGGCGCTTGATCGGGCTGTAGAAAACACTCGCCTCGGCCGTGCTGCTGACAATCTGTTGATGCTGCGGCAGAGCCGCGACCACCAAGGCCTTGGGCGGCACGATGCCGGTCTGTATGCCCTCCCGCATATTGGCAATGGCCTGATCTATCCAGGGCGTCAATTGCCTGAGTCGATTCAGATAAGCCCAGTATTGCTTAGGCGTTGAGAGCGCTTGAGGACCGTCACCGCTGGAGTAATTGGCCAGTTGCACCGGCACGCTGTCCTCTTGGTCGATCGGCAATAGATGGGTCGGGAAAGGCTCGAAAGACAGGGCCTCGGCCAGTTCGTAATCGAGAATTTCGTAGTTGATGCGGTCTGCCTGCCCAAGCTGCGCCGGCTTGATCTGCTGCAGGCGCGCAGCAAATTGGCGGTACAGCGCGTATTGCTTGGCCTGCAGATGCGGTGCAATGCTGAGGCCGAGTTGGTCGTCGAATCGCTGATCTCCGCTCGCACTTGCCCCCAGCGGCTCGTACCGGCTCCTGGCGAGGTAGTAGTCGGAAAGCAGCTGCTGCAAGCGCTTGGCCTCTTGCTTGCTGGCGCTTGCCGCCGGCGGCCTTGCGGAGCCGCCAGGGGCGGCGCTGATACTGTTACCGCTGGTACCGCTGGCAGCGCTGGCAGCGCTGGCGCCAAGCGGTGCCAGCGCCAGCAGCAAGACCAGCGCACCTAAAGCCAAGGCAGCCACGCTATTTCTATTCTTCATATAAAGGCAAGCAAGATCGACGAAAGACAGCTGCGACGGCGCTCCAGACCGGGTGCCCACGGTCACGCTGAAGTACGCCGGCAGGGGAGCATCTGAGCCACCGAGAATACCGCTTGGGCAGCGGAGTATTTAGGCCCATTCAAGCAGAAGCTGGCCCGGTCGAGCGCTCAAAGCTCGACGGCACCGCGAACATCTGCTGCAAGGCGGCGCGCACGCGCAACAAGCGAGGGTCGTCGGCGGACGCGTCGTCGGTGGTGTCGTTGAGGCAGAAAAAGTCCAGCTCGCCCTCGGCCGCAATCAAGGCCTGTAGCGCGGACTTCGCCTCGGTGTCCTCATGCGCGGCGCCGGTGGCCAAGAACAGATGGCGATAACTGCGCAGCTTGGCGCAGCCGCGGCTGAGCGACCAGCGCATCACGAAGTCCGACACAATCGTCGGCTTGTTCCAGACCCTGAAAACCGTCGAGCGAACCGTTCCGAACAGCTCCGGGGCCAGCTCCTCCAGCTCAAACAAGACCGAGCGCAGCATCGGCCGCGGGGCATGGGCAAAGGTGCGAAAGATCGGCAGATAGCTCGCCACGGGCTGCTGTGGGCTGGCACTCAGCCATTGATGCGAGAGCCGGCAGGCATTGTCCAGCGCGGTCGCGTCGGCCCGCATCGGCTCATCACTGACCGGCGCCTCGTCAGACCATGCGGTGTAGATGCCGCCGGGCCAAAACCAATCCTCCAGGCGCAGCGGCGCGCCCAAAAAGACATCGTCGTTCAAATAGAGAAAACGCTCCGACAGCCCCGGGATCCGGTGGATATAGGACTCGATATGCCCGGAGTCAAAGGTCGGCAAGGCGCCGGCCGGCATCAGCGCGCTGTGGTCGATGACGGTCAGGCGCTCTGACTCGATCAACCAGGCCGGCCGCTGCCCATCGGTGACCAAATAGACATGGCCATGTGCAGGGAAGTAACGCTCTAATGCGCGCAAGCTGTAGCGCAGCTCATCGTTGTCACGAAAGCGCCCTTCGACATTGCCATAAACAGCCATGGCGTCGCGGTGCCCCGCACACAGGCGCGCTGCCGCCCGGCGACGTTTGCGTCGCCAAGCGGGGTCGCTACCGTCTACCCAGAGGTAAACAATATCAACAGGCTCGGTTGCGCTCACCAATTTCGGCATTCATGCCATCAAGGGCAGCAATGGCGACAGGGGCGCGAGCGCGCCGAGTCACCGAGCCTTTGCCAGATTTGCGCCGGCAATTAATTGAAAGTCAGGGGCGAAATCTTGCTGCCGTTCAGGCTCAGATTGCCCATCAAGCCGCCATTGGTCAGCGCGAAACCAATGATGGGCTGCTGCGCCGTTTGGGTCGAGACATTGACGCCCGCGCCCACATTGACGAAGGTGATGGAACCATCGACGCCGGCCGTCCAACCTCTGCTGGCTTCAAAACTATTCAGGGCTTCTTGCGTCATGAACAAGATGAACACGCCTTGCGACTGCGCGCCGGCCAGCAAGCCTACCGAGGCCTCGGTCATGCGGAAGTGAGCGGTGCTCTTGCCGCCCTTGCGCAGCGCGCCCGTGCCGCTGGCGCCGCCGACGATAAAGCCTGCCGACACGAAATTAGGGAACACCAACACGCCCTTGGCGGAAGCCACCAATTCCTTGGCGTTGGAATTTTCCTGGAACAGACGGGCCAAAGAACTCTCAACCGCCGAGTCGATCGCTGCGCGCTGAGCGGCCGGGTCGCCCGAGGCACCGCCGGTGGTGCTGCAAGCCGTGCTCAACAAGGCAACAGCTGCCAAAGATGCGCCGGTAACGAGGAAGTTTCTCTTGTTCATGGATGTAGTCTTTCTAATGTTCGGACTTCGGAGTGAACCCACACCAAAGGGTGTGCGCTGGGGCAGGCGTTTGTGCCGGCCCCTCTGGACTTGGCCATTGCGGAGTACGCAGACCGAGTCGATCTAGTGTACGCAACTTGCACTGCGATTCAAGCGTTAGCAGGACTAGCGGCCATTGGCCTGGGCCTTTTTGCCACAGTGCCTGTCATTTATGATTCATCAATGACTGTCATCAATCGGCGCACCAAGTCTTTGCCGCACATCTCAAGGCCACGGATCTGCCGCGCGCGCGTCAAAGTGCTGGAGCTTGGGGTTTGAGCTTGAGCTGGCGCCGTTGGGCATGGCTGGCTGCGGGCTTGATCGCCCTGCCAGCGGCCCTGCTCGTCGCCGCCTTCATGCTGGAGTTGGCGATCGATATATCGCCCGGGCGCCAGTCGGCGCAGCGCCATGCGACCGAAGCCCTGGGCCGCCCGGTGCTGACGCAAGGGCCGCTGGTCTTGAAGCTCAGGCGCAGCCTCGGTATCGAGCTGCAGCTCGGTCGGCTGCGGATTCAAAACCCGGCCGGTTTTAGCCAGGCCGACCTGTTGGTGCTGGACGATGCGAGTGCCGAACTGGATCTCATCGAGGCCCTGCGCGGGCGGAGTCCGCTCAAGCGCGTGGAGGTCGGCAGCGCCGCCCTGCTGCTCGAACGCAAGGCCGATGGTCACGGCAACTGGGCGGCAGGCCACTCCCCCGCCACGAACACTGCGCCCGCAGACCTCGACCTCGCGCCCTTCAAGCTGCACCGGCTGAACCTTCGTTATCAAGACTCCGCCAAAGCCCATCAATATGAGCTGGCGCTGCAGGAGCTGAGTGGCAGCGCCCGGGCCGGCGAGGATGTGCAGCTGTCTATGCTTTGGCTGCCGGCCGCGAAGAGCTCAGCCGAAGCGAAGCCGCCGCTGAGCCTCTCGATAGCAGGCGCTCCCCTGGCCGGGCTGTTGACGGGCCAGGCGCCTTGGCCCTTCCAGCTGGCCGCCAATTTCGACGGCGCCAGCCTGCGCGCCGAAGGCCAGGCCCAGCTACAAAGCAGCCCCAAGATCAGCTTGACCGCGCTGAGCGCAAAGCTGGGCGACACCGAGTTTGAGGGGCGGCTGACGCTTGCGCTCGACGCCGCGCGCCCCCGACTCAGTGGAGATTTGAAGTTTGCGACGCTGGATCTGCAGCCCTGGTTGCCAGCGCGGGAGTCCGAGCCGCCCGCCGCAGGACCACAGCCCTTTGCCCTGCGCCGCCTGGTGCCGGCCGGCGTGGATCTGCAGTTGGATCTGAGCGTGGACCGCTGGCTTGGGCTGCCGGTGGAGCTGGGTGATAGCACCTTTGCCTTGCGCAGCGAGGGGCAGACGGCAAGCCTGAAGTTCAATGCGAAGGCTGCCGGTCTGCCCTTTGACGGCCAGCTCGACCTGGACACCCGCCCGGCAAGCCCAAGGCTGGCGCTGCAATTGGGGGCCGCAGACCTGGCGCTCGAGCCCTTGCTGCAGCAACTGGACAGCAAGAGCGACGCTGCGCCCCCAGTCCATGGCCAGCTCGGGCGGCTGGACCTGCGCCTCAGTGGCAGCGGCGAAACGCTGGACGATTTGCTGCCCCGGCTCGAGTTTTCGCTCGCTGCGGCAGCGGCGCGCTTGAACATCCCCAGGCCCGGCGGCAGCGACGGCAACAAGGCCGCAGCGCCGCTCACCATCACGCTCGATCGCCTGAGCATGGCTGCTCGCGCAGGTGGGCGCCTGAGCGGGCAGGCAAGCGGCAGCTTGCTCGGCCAAAGCGCGCTGCTGTCTGTGCGCGCAGGCTCGCTGGAGCAGCTGTGGCGCGAGCTCGCCGCACCGCTTGAGCTCGACCTCAAGCTCAAGCCCTCGCAGATGAGCTTGCGCCTGCAAGGCCAGTTCAAGCCGAGTGCTTGGCGCGACACCGCCTTGAGCTTCGCCTTCAAGGCGCCCAGCTCCGGCGACCTAGCGCCTTATTTGAGCCTTGCACCGACGTCCAGGCTTGCGGTCGACTTCAAGGGGCAGCTGCAGCTCAGCGATGCGGCGCTGCAGCTGAGCCATGCCCAACTGAAGCTTGGCCGCAGCGCGTTGCTGCTGGACGCCTACCTCAGCCGCGTCGCAAGCGCTGCAGACGGCCACGGCCAGATCAGCCGCGCCACGCTGCACAGCCCCTTGCTCGATATGGCCGAGCTCTCGACCCTGCGCGTCGTGCCCAGGCAACAGCCCACACCCCGCTCCTTGGAGCCCTTGCTCGCATCTATGCTCAGCTGGCCCGACGCCGACCTGGACCTGAGCCTGCAGCGCGTCGTGCTGGAGCGCCCCGATCTGGCCGAGCTCAAAGACCTGCACCTGCAAGCCCGGCTGCGCGATGGGCGCTTGGCTCCGTCGGCGCTAGGCGCAAGAATCGCCGGCCAGAAGCTGCAAGGCCAGCTCGCCATGGACCCGCGCGCCGAGCCCTTCAGCGCCAAGCTCGAACTCTCCAGCAAGGCCATTGACATCGGCGCCTTGCTGCGCGGGCTGGGTGCGGCCGACGCCCTCGATGGCAGGGCCGACGCTCTGCAAGTCAGCTTGAGCGGCCAGGGCAATAGCGTTCGCGAGTTCTTCGGCCAGGCTGCACTGGAGGCCCATATCAGCGGCGGCAGCGTCAGGGTCATCGGCGCGGGCCGGCGGCCCGTGACCGACATCGCCATCGAACAGGCAGTCATCCATGCTGCGGCCGGTCAGCCGCTGTGGGTGGAGCTGAACGGCAGCGTCGACAAAACTCCGCTCAAGCTCGGCGTGCGCGTCGGTACGCTGGCGGGCTTCACCCAAGTCGATGAGCGCCTGCCCTTCTGGCTTGAGGCGCAAGGCGCCGGCACGCTGCTGCAGCTCGAAGGTCGGGTGGCCTTGCCCTTGGGACGCGAGGGCGACCTGACCTTCGAAGTCAGCGGTGACAGGCTCGACAGCTTGAACGCGCTCCTGCGGGTCAAGCTGCCGCACTGGGGGCCCTGGCGGCTGCGCGGGCCGGTGCGCATGAACGCCGATGGCTACGAATTGGAGCAGCTGCGCCTGCGCGTCGGCGACAGTCAGCTCGGCGGCAGCGGCAATATCGACCTGAGCGGGCCAAGGCCGCGCCTGGATGCCCGCCTATCCGGGCGCAGCGTTCAGTTGGCCGACTTCCCGACCCCTGAGCTCAGCGATGAGGCAGAGCAGGCGGCGCAGGCAAAGGCTGAGGGGAACGGCAGCGCCATGTTCAGCCTGCGCAACAGAATCAGCAGCGTGGCCAGCCGCGCCGAGGGCTTGTTGAGCGCGGGTTTCTTGCGCCGCTTCGACGCCAATGTCGATGTCGTCGCCCGCGAGGTCTTCTCCGGCGAGGACCGGCTGGCCGACGGAGAGTTACACCTGAAGCTCAAGGACGGCCGCCTGCGCCTGGACCCTGCCTTCGTCAATCTGCCAGGCGGCGGCATGCGGATGACGGCCACGTTTGACCCAACCGGCGAGCAAATCGAGTTCAAGGCGCAAACCG
Source organism: Roseateles albus (assembly GCF_028595345.1). NCBI lineage: Bacteria > Pseudomonadati > Pseudomonadota > Betaproteobacteria > Burkholderiales > Sphaerotilaceae > Roseateles > Roseateles albus. Next base: position 57,046 of record NZ_JAQQXT010000019.1, read on the forward strand.
TGATCGAGCGCTTTGACTACGGCATCATTGCCCGCCGCATGGGCCGCGAGGGCAATGTGCAAGGCCTATTCAGCATGAATCTGGACCTGGCCGGCAAAGCGCCCACCCTGGACACCGTGCTGCGCGCGGCCGATGGCAAGATCGATGTGGCTGTCTGGCCCAGCAATCTGCGTGCCGATGTCTTCAACCTCTGGTCGGTCAATCTGGTTTTGAACCTCATACCGCTGTTTGATCCGGGCGGACAGCCGCAGGTGAATTGCGTGGTGGCGCGCTTCGACCTCAAGGACGGCAAGCTGACCGAAGACAACCTGACCATAGACACCACCCGGGTGCGCGTGCATGGCAAGGGCTTTGCCGACTTGGCGACCGATGAGTTGTCTTTTGTGTTCCGCCCACGCGCCAAAGGCTTCGCCCTGTTTCGCCTGCAAACCCCCTTGCGCGTCAGCGGCACCCTGAACAACCAGCGCATCGGCATCCACCGGGGCGACCTGATCGGCTCGACCATACGCTCCGTTCTCTCGCCCGTCTGGCTGCCCATAGAGCGGCTGATGCGGGGACCGAATCCGCCCGACGGTGCAGACATTTGCACCGACCCCTTGCGCGCCAGTGGCGGCAATATGCCGCGCTGATCTCGCCTATGATCGGCGCCGCCTTTGCCGGAGCGAAGACGCTTCATTACCCATCACCGCCTGCGCTGCGATCATGAACAAACTCCATCTCCTTTCAGCCGGCTTGGCTGCCCTGGCGCCATTGAGCGCCGCAGCGCAATCTTGCACCGAGATCCAGCTCGACACCGAGCGTTTGGCCTGTTACGACAGAGCGGCCGGCCGTGTGAATGCTGCTGTGCCTGCTGCTGCGCCGGCTGCAATTTCGGCGCCAGCAGCCGCTGTGCCCACCGCAGTGGCGACATCAGCCCCGACACCGGCGCCCTCATCGCCCCCCACCAAATGGACCGGCCAAACTTTCTCTGAGCGCTTTCAGCTCGACCCCGAGACCAAGGATGGCCTCTTCAAGGTCAAGCCCCATATGCCGGTCTATGTCTTGCCGCTCAGCTGGCGCCAGCATGTCAACCGCAACCCCAGTTCGGCCAACCCGCGCAACAACGCACTCGGTGCGGGCGAGACCAATAAAAACCTTGAGGCCAAGTTCCAGCTCAGCCTGAAGACCAAGATGATGCAAAACATCTTGGGCAGCGAGATCGACTGGTGGGCAGCCTATACACAGCAGAGCTTCTGGCAGGTCTATAACGCCGAAGAGTCCCGCCCGTTTCGCGAGTCCAATTACCAACCCGAGACCTTTGTGACCATGCCGCTCCGACTGGGCTCGGAATCGTTTCAGCTGCGCATGCTCAATCTGGGCCTGGTGCACCAATCGAACGGCCAGACCGACCCCTTGTCGCGCTCCTGGAACCGCATCTACGCGACCCTGGGGGCCACCTCTGGCGGCTTGAGCCTCTTCGTCAAGCCCTGGTGGCGCGTCAAAGAGAAGGCGGAGACCGACAACAACCCCGACATCAGCGACTACGCCGGCCGCATCGAGGTGCAAGCGATTTACAACTTCGGCGAACATATCGTCTCGGCCACGCTGCAGAACAATCTGAAGTTCAACACCAGCACACCGAACCGCAGCAATGTGCAGATTGAATGGGCCTTCCCCTTGTTCAGCGAGCTACACGGTTATGTGCGCGGCTTCGGCGGCTATGCGGACTCGCTACAGAACTACAACTTCCGCAACAACGGCATCGGCCTAGGGGTTTCCCTGGTGCAGTGGCGCTGAGCGGCGCTATATGGCCTTAGGGGGGTGGTTTTGTCATCGAGGCATGGGTAATATGTTGCAATGCACAAAAACACCTCCCCCCAAAGTCGCAAGCCCGTCCTCGTTGATCTGGCACTCCAAGGTGGAGGTGCCCACGGCGCCTTCACCTGGGGCGTGCTGGACCGTTTGCTGGAAGAAGAATGGCTGACATTTGACGGCATTTCCGGCACCTCGGCCGGAGCGATGAATGCCGCGGTGATGGCCAGCGGCCATGCCCATGGCGGGGCCGACGGCGCCAAGGCCGCGCTGGAAGATTTCTGGAAACTGGTCTCGGACGGCGCCAAATTCAGCCCGATGAAGCGCAGCATCATGGACATCATGAGCGGCCAGTGGACGCTGGATAACTCACCGATGTACCGGGCCGCCGAGATGATGACGCAGGTGTTCTCGCCCTATGACCTGAACCCCAGCGGCAAGAACCCGCTCAGCGACATCCTCGCCAAGACGGTTGATTTTGAGTGCCTAGCCACGGCGCCGATCCGCTTGTTCATCACCGCCACCAATGTGCGTACCGGCAGCGGCCGGGTGTTCCGCAACGCCGAGATCACGCCCGATGTGCTGCTGGCCTCGGGCTGCTTGCCGACCATGTTCCAGTCGGTCGAAATCGACGGCGAGTTCTACTGGGACGGCGGCTACTCGGGCAACCCGACCATCACGCCGCTGGTGCGTGAATGCCAATCGCGTGACACGATTCTGGTGCAGATCAACCCTATCGTGCGCGAGGCCATCCCCAAGACCGCGCGCGATATTAGCAACCGCCTGAACGAGATTTCCTTCAACGCGCCGCTGCTCAAAGAGTTGCGCATGATCGCGCTGCTGCATCAATGCGCCGATGCGGACAGCGGCGAGGGCGGGCAATGGGCGCGCATGCGCATGCACCGCATCGCCACCGACCGCGTCACCGAGCTCGACTCCAGCTCCAAGATGATCACCGAGTGGAAGTTCCTCTGCGGCTTGCGCGACGAAGGCCGGCGCACCGCCGAGCTGTTCCTGCAAACACATGGCGATTCGCTGGGTGTGCGGTCCTCGCTGGATCTGAACGCCATGCTGGAGGTGCAGTAACCATGGGCTTGCTCGGCATACTTTTAGGCTTGGGCCTGCTGGTCTGGCTGGCGTTTCGCGGCTGGAGCGTGTTGGGCTTAGCACCCGTCGCCGCCCTGATAGCGGCCGGATTCGCGGGCGAGCCCTTGTTGGCGCATTGGACGCAGACCTTTATGGGTTCGGCGGCCGGCTTTATCGCCCAGTTCTTCCCGCTCTTCTTGCTTGGCGCGCTGTTCGGCAAGCTGATGGCCGACAGCGGCTCGGTCAGCGCAATCGCACAGTTCATCACCGAGAAACTGGGCAGCAAGCGGGCCATTCTTTCAGTGGTGCTGGCCGGTGCCCTGGTCACCTATGGCGGCGTCAGCCTGTTCGTGGCGATGTTTGTGCTCGCACCGATGGGCCAGGCGCTGTTCAAGGCCGCCAATATCCCGAACCGCCTCTTGCCGGGTGCTGTGATGCTGGGCACGGCCACCTTCACGATGTCGGCCCTGCCCGGCTCGCCGGCGATCCAGAACGCGATCCCTATGCCGTTTTTCGAGACCACGCCCTTTGCCGCACCGGGCCTGGGCTTTATTGCCGCCGCCATCATGTTCGGCTTTGGCATGTGGTGGTTGAGCCGCTCGGAAGCGGCTGCGCGCCGCAACGGAGAGGGTTTTGGCGGCCCGGCGGCTACTGCCGCTGATGCCGCCAGCGACACCATGGTGCGCGAGCGCGCCACCGCCTCGCGCGAGTTTGACCCGGCCGAGCTGGAACATGGCGCTCGCAGCCCGCAACTGCCCAGCATCGGCATCGCGCTGCTGCCGCTGATCGTGGTGATGGCGGTCAACCTGACCATGTCGCTGCTGGTGCTGCCGCGTCTGGACACCAGCTTCCTGGCTGAGCCGCGCTGGGGCGGCACGACCATCGCCAGCGTCGGCGGCGTCTGGTCGGTGCTGATGGCACTGGGTGCTGCGATCCTGGTCTTGTACGCCTTCAATCGCAGCCGCTTGCAGAGCTTGCGTGACACGGTCGACGCCGGCCTGAATGCCGCCGCACTGCCCATCATCAGCGTGGCCAGCCTGGTCGGCTTTGGCGCCGTGGTGGCGGCCTTGCCGGCCTTTGCGGCGGTGCGTGAGTGGGTGCTGACCATCGAAGGCGGGCCGCTGGTCGGCCTGGCGATTGCCACCAATGTGCTGTCGGCGCTGACCGGCTCCGCCTCGGGTGGTTTGACGATTGCGCTGGGCGCTTTGGGCGAGACCTATATGGAACTGGCCTACACCTATGGCATCGACCCGGCGCTGATGCACCGTGTGGCGGTGATCGGCGCCGGCTCGCTCGACAGCCTGCCGCACAATGGCGCGGTAGTGACCATGCTGGCCGTCTGCGGTGCCACGCATAAAGAGAGTTACTTTGATATCGTGATGGTCGGCATCGTCAGCGCGATCCTGGGCCTGATTGCGGTCGTCGTGCTGGGCTCGATGTTCGGTTCGTTTTGAGCTTGGCCCTAGAGCCTTAGCAACGATCGCTGCATGCGCGATCGCTTGACCAGGAGTTTTTGCGACATGTTGAAGGTTTTAAATGCCAGCCGCTACTTGGTCATGGCGGCCGTGATTGGCTCCTTGCTGTCAGCGGTGGCGCTGTATGCCTACGGGCTGATCGACACGCTGGTGGTGATCACGCGCGCGCTGAGTTCGGCGGAAGTCTCGACCAAAGGTGCCAAGGTCTTGATGCTCTACTTCATCGAGATTTTTGATTTGTTCCTGCTCGGCACCGTGATGTTGATCCTGGCGCTCGGGCTCTATGAGTTGTTCATCAACCCGGACCTGAAAATGGCGTCCCGCTTGCAGATCAACACCTTCGAGGATCTCAAGAGCACGCTGGTGACGGTCGTGATTGCCGTCATGGCGGTCACTTTTTTGGGGCACATCATGTCCTGGGACGGCGCCGCCAACCTGCTTGACATCGGCGTGCCCGTGGCCCTGGTGATCGTGGCCCTGAACTTCTACCTCTGGGTCGCCAAAGGCGCCAAGAAGTAGTCCTTGAACGGGCTACGGGCACAAAGCGCCTGGACGAAAAAACGGGCCCAGCGGGCCCGTTTTGCATTGAGAGCTAAAGCCTTACTTGACCGCAATGATCTGGCGGCCCTTCAGCTGCTCGATGATCAAGTTAGCAAACGGTGGCGCTTCTTGGGCCACCGAGCGCGGGTTGAAGGTCGTGGTCGTGACGGCCCACACCAGACGGCGTGTGTTCACGTCAAACAGCTTGGTCTCGACGGTGGCCAGATCGTACTGACGAATTTCTTGCACCGGGAAGCTGCCGCGCGAATGCATGCCGCCCCAGGTGTTGGTCGGGCCCCAGGAGTTGTGACCCCAGCCCATGCCGCCATGCACCATGGTGGTCGAAACTTGGGTGCGGGTGTCCACGCCCAGCACGCGGACCAGCAACAAGCCTTGCGCACCCGTGCCCTTCACGGCCGCCTCAAAGTCGGCCTGCGACAGATTCGGGTCATCCAGGCGCAGCGTGTGGCCCGCCACCGCGTCCACACCCGTCGCGCGCATGCGCTCGACGAACACCTCTTCCACCAAGCGATCTTCGGCAACCGAGTTGACGCTGCCGGCCACGACGATCTTGCTCATCGGCGGGCCCTTGAAGTCGGTGTCGAACCAAGCCGAGCGTACCGACGTAGATTGGCAGCCGGTGGCCAGCGCCGCGACGGCCAAGACGGCCAAAGTAGAAACAAACTTCATGCTGATTACTCCTGTGTAAAACGAATCACGAACAAGGGAAAGGAGGGGTCAGATCAGGGCTTCTCTGTCGCCGATTCAACCACCATGTCAAGCACATACAGATAGGGCGCGCCGCCGCCCACAGCCGCACGGTCAAAGCGCTTCAGGCGCAGCACATTGCGTACGCCGGGCTGGTGGGTATAGCCCTCGATGGTTTCGGCGAAGGGCAGCCAAGCGCCGGGCGTGCCGACGGTCAAACCTTGCTCATCAAAGCGGCGCTCGCGCACCTGCAAACATTCGGCGTTCGCGCCCTGGGCATTCTTGCAGGCCACCGTTCTCGAGTTGACCTCCATGAAGACCCGCGTCGCTTGGCCGTAACGCGCTTCTGGCGTCATTTGGCCAGTGAAGAACAGCGTCGCATTGGCGGGACTGGTCAAGCGCAGCGTCGTCGCCGCACCGGCCAGCACCTCACTCTTCAACGGTGCAGCAAGCAGCTCCGCCAAGGCCGCATCGACCTTCATGGCGGCCGGCTCGCATGCCATCATCGTCGAGGCCATGCGGCTGAATCCCAGCTTGCCTTCGGCATCGACCTGGTAGCCACTCATCATGCGGTTGCAGCCGCCTTCGATATTGAATCGTCCTGCGTTGAAGCTGAAATGGATGGCGCGCGGGCTGGCGGCCGGCAGGCCTGCAATCGGCTGGCCCTGCGCGTCCGTGGCCCAGACCAAGGTCCAGCGATGTGCTTCAAGCGTGCGCGGCAGCTCGGTTGCGGGCAGCGGGTTCAAGCGCGTCAGCTGGCGCTGCCCGTCTTGCGGCCAGGTTGCTGCGGCGCCGGTGGCCAACATGGCGAGCCGGCCCTCGCCGACCAAGAGTTGGCGCCCGCCGCCCTGCTCGTCGAGCGTGATGGCGTTGCCGTTGGCATTCCAACTGAAACGCCCACGGGAAACCTTAGGCTCGGGGTCGCGTTCCAGGTATTGCACCGACAACTCAAAGCTCTCGTCACGATTCAGGCGCAACCTCGTCTGCAAGCCGGGGCAGTTAGCACAGGGCAAGGTGCCCGCGTAAGTACCGGCCCAGTCGAGCGCATTGCGGCTGCTGTGGGCGGGGTCAGGCATGGCGGCCTTTGGCGCGCTTTCAGTCAGCGGCGCACAGGCCGAGAACACCGCAATAGCCGCAACAGCCAGAGCAGTCAGCGGTAGCTTGAACCATCGAGTTTGCATCGTCATCAAGGTCTCCAAAGTAATCGGGGGGCAACTGGTGCATCAGGCCGGGCGCCGAAAGAAAGACGCCGTCTCGAACGTCGCCGGCGCAAAACCGCGCCCGTTCAATTTGAGGCTGCGCTTGAGCACAAAATCAAACAGCAAGACATTGGTCTCGCGCAAGCGCCGCAGCGGCTCGAGTGCGGCCGGGTCCAGCATGTTCTGCTCAATCACGGCCTTCAGGTAAATCAAGGGCACGATGCCGGGCAGCGGGTAATCGGAGCCATTGACCAGTCGACCATGCCAATCGGGACGTGCCAGCAGCTTGGACAGCACGTTCATCCGGTTACCCTGCGTGACCGCGGCGATGTCGCCCAACAAATTGCTGCGATAAGCCGGCTCATCCATCAGCCGCGCAAACAGCTCAAAATTTGGCAACTTGGCGCCGCCTGCGCGGTCCGTATCCTCACCCTCGCCGAGCGAGGCGCAATGCGCAATCACGACCTTGACTCCGGCGTCAAGCGGGCGCCGCAGGCGCAAGGGGTTGCCCAGATGCTCGCCAAAACCGTGTACCGCGCGCTCATCCCCGGCATGGGTGATCAACGGGATTTTCAAGGCCGCGAGCTTGGCGAAGTAGCGATCACAGCGAGCGTCGGCCGGGTCTATATTCTGGGCCGAGGGCAGCCATTTGACGGCCCTGGCGCCGCGCGCGGCAGCGGCGTCGAGCCGGTCAAGCGCAGCGGGGTCGTAAGGGTGAACCGACGCCACCCACTCGATATGAGCGGAATGCTTCTGGGCCAGGCCGGCCACATAGTTGTCGGGCACATGGAAGGTGGAGCGCTCAGGCATGGCGAGGCCCGCCTCATCACGCGCCCAGTCGAAGCCGAACAGCATGACCTTGAAGCCCGGCGCCATGGCCCGGCATTGCGACAGCAAGCGTTCGACAAAGCTGGCGTCGGCGCGGCCGGACGACTCGTCGACGCAGGACGCGTTGACGTACATCGCTTTTTGCGCGTAGCCGACCGGCTTCCAGATATTGTTCAGGCGCGGGTTGAACCACAGACCGCTGCCCGAGGCGCCGTCACCGAAGGCATGGCAGTGGCTGTCCCAGACCTTGCTGGCATCGATGCCTCGCCAAGCGGCCTGCACCAAGGGATGCTCACGCAAGTCTGCCGGTAACTCCGGCACGCAGGGGTTGAGCACCCCATCGCGCAAAGAGAAGTCACAGCCGCTCAAGAGCATGCCGGACCCTACAGCGGCGGCAGCTGCGCCGACAAAGCCACGTCGCTTCATACGGCGCCGACCTCAATCACAGTTGCTGGATGCCGTTGGCCGACACGCGCACGCGGTCGCCAATGCGCAGCGCTGGGGCAGATGTTTGCTCAATGGTGGCACGGCTGCCGTCGTCGTAACGCACGCCGATCTGCCAGACGATGGTTTGCTGCGAAGCCATGTGATTACCCGCCATCGCGCCGGCGCCCGCGCCGACCACGGTCGCTGCCGTCTGGCCACGCCCGCCGCCCACCTGGTTGCCCAGCAGACCGCCGATGACCGCGCCGGCAATCGCGCCGCCGGTGGCATTGCCGTTTTGCACCTGGCCCTGGACGATGGACTCGACCACGCCGTCACGTGATGCAGGCTGGGTCACTTGAAACGCGGGCGGTGTGCTGCAAGCCGCCAGCATCAGCGTCAAGCCGGCCGTGAACACGGTGGCGGCGCGTCGAATGGTTGAGAAATTGATCATTTGGTTACTCCAGTGAAAAAGAAATTGAACGCTACAGCTTACTCGGGAATCGAGTTCAGCAAGTACATCGCCGACAGCAGTCCGGTGGGGCGCCCCAGCTTGCCCAGCCATTGCGCGAAGATGACTTCGATGTCACCGCTCACATAAACCTGCGTCAACGCCTTATTGACTTCCAAACGCAGGGCCGAGTCATTGCGCGGCAGAGCAAAGGCATAGGGCTCGATTGAAAAGTCCTCGGCCACCAAGGCGAGCTTGGCCGGCTCCTTGGCTTGGATCGCCAGGCCCACCAGCTTGACCTTGTCGCTGGCCACGGCGTCAACCGTTCCCGCCTCCAGCATCGCCAGGGCGCTCGCCCCATCGTTGACGGGCACCAGGCCGGCATTGACCAGGCGCAGTCGCAAGGCATCCGCAAGACGCGTTGCGGTCGTCGTCCCCTTGATCACGGCAACCTTCTTGCCGGAGAGATCACTGACCTGGTTGACGGGGGAGCCGGACTTGACCAGCAAGCCGCCGCCATCGATGAAGATCAGATTGGAGAAGTCGACATGAGCCAAACGGCTCTGGGTCTGGCTGGAGTTGGCGCAGTCCAGATCGGCGCGGCCGCTGGCCACCATTTGCAGACGCTCGCTGACCGAGCCGGCAATCCATTTGATTGCCAGATCAGGCTCGCCCACCGCACGGCCAATCTGTGCCACCACCCGTTTGCACAGCTCAATCGAGAAACCCAAGGGCGCCTTGTCGGGACCATCAAAGGAGAAGGGCAAAGAATCGGCCGAGTAAGCGATATTGATGGTCTTGGCCGCCTTGATCTTGCCCAAGGTGTTGGCGCCGCCACTTGACGTGCTCTGGGCCTGGGCCGTAGCGCCGATGGCGCATGCCGTTATCAGCAGCGCAGCAAAAACAGTCTTGACCATGCAAACCTCGATTTGATTGAAGAGATAAGACAGCGCCGTGCGGCCTGGGTATCATGCGCGGCCGGCTGCGCTAAGTGCGCTTCAGTGTACAGCGGAGTAGCGCGTTAGCGCCGACCTAAAGGCGGCATGAAGGCGGCTTGAAGGTGGCTTGAAGTCGCCGACAAGCTGTGCCCAACAGGAGAGAAACTTGAGTTCATCGACTGCCCTGCGGCGTTCATTGCGGCACTCACTGCAAATCAGCCTGCTCGGCCTGCTGGTCTTGCTGAGCGCTTGCGGCTCATTGCCGCGCAATCCGGTGCCGCCGCGGCTGTCCACCGCCGCGGCGGTACCCGGCATGCCCGATATTCGTGCCAGAGCGGGCCTGCCCAGTGCGGCCATGGAGGCGGATCTGGCGGCCTCGTTCAAAATGGAATCTCCCAATGACTTTCCAGCCAGCGCCGATGGTTCGGTCCGTTATGCGCATCTGGCCCTGTCGGGGGGCGGCGCCAATGGCGCTTTCGGCGCGGGCTTCATCAATGGCTGGACCAGCAGCGGCACCCGCCCCGTCTTCAAGATCGTCACCGGCGTCTCCACCGGCGCGCTGATGGCGCCCTTTGCCTTCCTGGGCCCGGCCTATGACCCGGCCTTGCGCGAGTTCTACACCACCACCAGTTCGCGCGACATCTTCAAGCTGGGCTCGCTGCTGCGCCAGTTGCTGTCCGGCGAAGCCTTGGCCAGCACCGAGCCACTGGCGGCCATCATCGAGCGCAATGTCGATGCCAAGTTTCTGGGCCAGATAGCACTTGCCCATGGCCAGGGCCGGCGCCTGTACATCGGTACCGCCGACCTCGACGCGCGCGCCTTTGTGATCTGGAATATGGGCCTGATCGCCAGCAGCGGCCGACCCGAAGCGCTTGAGTTGTTCCGCAAGGTCATGCTGGCCTCGGCCTCGATACCGGTCGCCTTTCCGCCGGTCTACTTCAAGGTGGAAGTCCAGGACGAGGGCAGCGGCGAAGGCAGGGCCGAGCCGCGAAGCTATGACGAGATGCATGTCGACGGTGGCGTCGGCTCACGCGTCTTCGTCAACGGCGGCGTCTACCGCTCATCGGTCATTCAAGAGCGAGGCGGCCTCGGCGCCGGCCATGAAGATTTCTATGTCATCCACAACGGCCAGTTGCTGCCGGTGCCCGACCCGGTTGCCCGCAGCATGTCGGCGATTGCCATCCGCGTGCTCGACGCCACCGGCCGCGTCGCGGTGCTGGGCGATTTGTTCCGGATTTACGGCCATGCCCAGCAGTTCGGGGCCGGCTTTCGCTGGGTCACCATTCCCAATGACGTCAGCATGACGAGCGCCGAAACCTTTGACCCCGTGCAGATGAATATGCTGTACCAATTTGGCTATCACATGGCCCAGTCTCGCGAGCCCTGGGCCACCGCCCCGCCGGGGCGGCAAGGCGATCCAGCGACTAGCGACTAGGACATGCCTGCCCTTAGCCCTTACTGATGCGTAAGGCCTGAACCCAAGCAAGGGCCGAGCGCCAGGCCGCCCCAAGCCAGCCCGCCATGGCGATGTTGACGCGGCTCGCTGCCGCGTCAATCGCCGCCCCCACGGGGGGGGGCCGGCCAGGCATGCCCGCGTCCAGCGAGGCGAGAAGCGAGAAGCGAGAAGCGGGAAGCGGGGTTCGGGCCGAGCGCCGGGCCGCCCCAAGCCGGCCCGCCATGGCGATGTTGACGGGGCTCATAGCCGCGTCAATCGCCGCCCCCACGGGGGGCCGGCCAAGCACGCCCGCGTCCAGCGAGGCGGGCTTGGACGGGGGGCTCACATCAACGCCAGATCGCGTAGCCCAAGCGCAGCGCCCAAGGCTCGCGCTTGTTGTAGTTCAGCAGCGTCTCACCATAACCAGTGAAGTACTGGGCCATCAAGTAACCCGATAGTCCGGGGACAAATCGATTCAGCGGATAGGTCGCCTGCACATCGGCGCTGAAGGCCTTGGCCAGCGTGCCCTTGCGCAGATCCATGGCAATCTGCCAATCATTTTTCTTGCCGTAGGTGAAGCGGAAATCGCCGTAGCCCCGGTATTTGCCCATGTCCGGGTTTTCGGACTTGTCGAGATAGGCATAGAGCTTGGGCTCGAAGGTGGTGTGGAAACCCGCGCTGTCACCGAAGGTGAACAAGGGCTTCACATACAAGATGTCAATGCTGCGCGACTTGGCGTCGAGGTCATCACGGCCATTCGATTCATGCTCGTAGCCGGCAGCAAAGCCGACCTCATTGCCACCTACGCGCCAACCGGTGCTGGGTGACTGATAGAAAAAGCCAGGCTTGTACTTGGTGTCCACAAAGGGCTTGGAGTCGCCGGTCAAATCCCAAAAAGCCGTTTGGGTATAGCCCAGGTACAGATTGTCGACAAAGCGGCGCGAGAGCTTGTCGGCCGGCTCGTACAAGCGCAGCCTGAAGCTGATCTGGAACTTGGCATTGGCTTCGATGCCGGGGCCAACTGCGGCAAACATCGGCTCGTTGAAGCTCAGCCGGCCTTGGTCTTGCAAATTGGGGTCGCTGTCCGCGCGCACGGCCAAGGTCGTGACGGCAGGCGCGCTGGCCGCGTCCAGAGGCGCGGCAGCAATTGCGGCAGATGGGGCCGCCGTCGATGCAGGTGTAGGTGAAGCGGAAGGTGTCGACAGTTGCACCAGCATCGCCGGCGCATCAAGGTCCAGCGCGTCGATGCGCACGCGTCCGCGCAGATTGGCCGGCAACTCGCCCACATAGTTGATGCGCAAAAACTCGCCCGGGTGCAGATCGATTTGCGGCGGCAGCGGGGACTCGAGCCGCAGGTTCACTGCAGTCAGCGCACCCAGGTCCGGTGTCAGCGTCACACGCAGAACTTCAGGCAAGGCGTAGGAACGCGGCTCGGCCTCGGCACTCAGCATCAGGCTGAGCTTGAAGGGCTGAGTCGGGTCCAGCGTGCGGCTGGGGGCCAGCAAATGGATATCGGCCCGAGCAGCCAGCGGAGTCAGCGTCGAACTCAACAGCAGCAGAGCGAGCAGACGATGAGGTGTCAATGATTGCTTGTGCATGGAGCCTCTGCGCGAATAAACCATAAAAAAGCCCTGCAGACCGGAAGTCAGCAGGGCCTTGTTCAGCAGCCAGACATCAAGCCAGTGCTTTGGCCTTGAGCTTGGCGAACTCGTCGGCGCTGATGGTGCCGGCGTCGAGCAAGGCCTTGGCCTCGGCAATATCGGCCGCCGGCGACTTGCCCGCCACGCCCTTGATATAGGCTTCGGTCTCGGACTGTGCACGCTTGATGCTGGCGTGCTGACGGCTGGACATGCCCTTGCCGCGCGCGACGATGTAGATGATCGCCGTCAGCATAGGCACAAAGATCAGGCCAATGATCCACAAGACCTTGGAGCCGCCGCCCATCTCGTCATCGCGGAACAAGTCCACGACGATCTGGAACATGATGATCAGATAGGCCACAAACACAAAGGCCGAAATCATCAGCAGGATCGAGTCCCAAAAATTGCTCATAGCAGTCCCTCAAATGGTTTTACAAAAAATAGGTATCGTCACCAGCGCTGTCGCTCAAATGGGCGCAGCGCTTGGCATATCAGCGATAACACAGCAGTTCGGCGCGCAGTCTACACGCGCGCAGTGTCGGCGGGGACAAAAAACCAGTCCTCACCGATTCAAGGTTAGCCCAAACTCGACTCAGGGATAAACCGTTTGTGCAGCATCACATTGCGCCTGCACATGCTCTAGCAGCTGTTGCGCCAGCGGGCTCAACTCACGTGCCCTTATCCATACTGCGGCCACAGGCTTCTCGGCGCAATGAAGGTTGATGGGCAGACGTGACAAGCGGTAGCGCTTGTCGCCAAACTCGAAGCGCGAGCGCATGCCGAAGGACAGCATGCCGCCATGCTGAGCCAGGCCGACCTGCACCGGCACCGAGTAGGCCTCCACAGCAGCACGTGGCATCGCCAAGCCCTGCTCAGCCAGGCTGCGAAGCACGAACTCATAGAAGACACAGTCCGGCGGCGGCAACACCCAGCGCTGCTCCAGTAACTCGGGCCAGCACAGGCTCTGACGTTTGGCCAAAGGGTGATCCGCTCCGGCCATCACCATCAAGCGCTCTTCGAAAAGCGACTGCGCCTGCAGGTCCACATCGAGCTCGAACAGCGAAAGCCGCAACAGCGCCAGCTCAATATCGCCTCTGCGCAGGCGTTCCAGCAATTCGGCCTCGCGTGCCTCGACCACGGTCACCGCGCTATGCGGCTGCGCCGCGCACAGACGCTTGATCGCGACCGGCAAAAACGGGATGGCCGGCATGGGCACCGTGCCAATGCGCAAGGTGCCGGTAGCGCCGCTGCTCAGGCTAGCCAGATCTTGCGCCGCGTGGCGCAGCTCTTCAAAAACGGCCATCGCGCGCGGGGCGAAGCTCAGACCATAGGCGGTCGGCTCGACCCCACTGGCCTGACGCTCGAACAGCTTGACGCCCAGCATCTGCTCCAGCCCGGCGATCGACTTGGTCACCGCCGGCTGCGTCAAGTGCACCGCCGCAGCCGCCTTGTGAAAACTGCGCAACTGGAACACGGCCAGGAACACGCGCAGCTCGCTCATCTTCAAGTGTCGAGGCAAACGATGAATCAGATGATTACTTGGCGACATAGGTGAGTGAGCAAAGAGTCACTTCATTCTAGGGGGTACCCGGGTTAACCCAAGCTGCACGCAGCTGGAAAGTTATCTCACAATGAATTTCCGGAATCACAAGTTTACTTTCATGCAATAAAGCTGGCAGATACTGCGCCGAGCTGCGCTGCGATTGAGCGTTAGTTGATCTGCAGCAAGACGCCCTGGCGAGAAGCAGGGTTGACCTGAATCCAAATCAATATCAAAAGGACGAGAGACATGGCTGAACAAAAGATGTCACGCATGGGCTTGACGGCCATGGTGGTGGGGGGAATGGTTGGCGCGGGCATCTTCTCGCTGCCGCGCACCTTTGCCAACGCCACCGGGCCGCTGGGTGCCTTGATCGCTTGGGTGATCGCCGGCACCGGCATGTATATGCTGGCCCGCGTATTCCAGGCCTTGGCCGAGCGCAAGCCCGAGATCGACGCCGGTGTTTATGCCTATGCCCGCGAAGGCTTTGGCGATTACCCGGGCTTCTTGTCCGCCTTCGGTTACTGGATCGGCAGTTGCATCGGCAACGTGTCTTATTGGGTTCTGATCAAGTCAACGCTGGGCGCCTTCTTCCCGATCTTCGGTGACGGCAATACGGCGGTCGCGATCGCCGTGGCCTCCATGGGCATCTGGGCTTTTCACTTCCTGATTCTGCGCGGTGTGCAGCAAGCGGCCTTCATCAACAGCATCGTCACGGTGGCCAAGGTGATCCCGATCGGCATCTTCATCGTGATCATGTTCTTCTCCTTCAAGATGGACCTGTTCAGCTTCAACTTGTACGGCGGCGACCTCACCACCGGCTTGTTCGATCAGGTCAAAGCGACCATGTTGGTGACGGTGTTTGTGTTCATCGGCATCGAAGGCGCCAGCGTCTATTCGCGCTTTGCCAAGGACCGTGCCGACGTCGGCAAGGCCACCATTCTGGGCTTCATCAGCGTGACCTGCCTGATGGTCTTGGTTTCGCTGCTGCCTTATGCGGTGATGCAGCGCGCCGAGATCGCCGGCATGCGTCAGCCTTCGATGGCGGGCGTGCTGGAGTCGGTGGTCGGCCCCTGGGGCGCCATCTTCGTCAGCGTCGGCCTGCTGGTCTCGGTGTTGGGCGCCTACCTGGCCTGGGCCTTGATCTGCGCCGAGGTGATGTTCGCGGCTGGCAAGTCCAAAGACATGCCCAAGGCCTTCGCCAAGGTCAATGCCAATAATGTGCCGGTGACGGCGCTGTGGGTCACCAGCGGCGTGATCCAGCTGATCGTGATCACCACCTACTGGTCGCGCGACGCCTTCTCGCTGATGCTCAACCTGACCAGCGCGACGACGCTGATCCCCTATCTGTTCGTGGCCGCCTACGGCTTGATGATCGCCAAGCGGGGCGAGACCTATCAGGTGCGGCCGGAGGAGCGCCAGCGCGACCTGATTCTGTCCACCTTGGCGGTGCTCTACACCTTGTTCATGATTTACGCCGGCGGCCTGAAATTCATCGTGCTGTCAGCAGTGTTGTTTGCGCCGGGCACCGTGCTCTACTTCATCGCGCGGCGCGAACAAGGCAAACCGGTGTTCGTCAAGACATCGGATTGGGTCACCTTCGGCGTCATCGTCGCAGCGGCCATCTACGGCGTTTACGGTCTGGCCACGGGCGCCGTAGCGATTTAAGCAGTGAGCTAACTAATTACCAACGGAGATCATCATGACAACTGCAAGTGAAGTGAAGTTCGGCGTCCATTCGGAAGTCGGCCAACTGCGCAAGGTAATGGTGTGTGCGCCAGGCCGCGCACACGCGCGCCTGACACCGTCCAACTGCGATTCCCTTTTGTTCGACGACGTGCTGTGGGTGGAGAACGCCAAGCGCGACCACTTCGACTTCGTCAGCAAGATGCGCGACCGCGGCATCGAAGTGCTGGAAATGCACAATCTGCTGGCCGAGACCCTGGCCGTGCCCGAAGGCAAGAAGTGGATTCTGGACAATCAAGTCGTGCCCAACCAGATCGGCCTGGGCTTCGTCAACGAGTTGCGCGGCTACCTGGAAGGCCTGGACAACCGCACGCTGGCCGAGACCCTGATTGGCGGCCTGTCGACGAACGAGTTCCCCGAGTCGGTGGGCGGCGCGGCCTTCTCCGTCGTGCGCGATGCGGCCGGCGTCACCGAGTACCTGTTGGCGCCCTTGCCTAACACGCTGTACACACGGGACACAACCTGCTGGATCTATGGCGGCGTGACACTCAACCCGCTGTACTGGCCGGCTCGCCATGAGGAAACCATCCTCACCACGGCGATCTACAAATTCCACCCCGACTTTGGCGGCAAGGTGAATGTCTGGTGGGGCGATCCGACCGAAGACCACGGCCTGGCCACGCTGGAAGGCGGCGACGTGATGCCTATCGGCAAGGGCAATGTCTTGATCGGCATGAGCGAGCGCACCTCGCGCCAGGCCATCAGCCAACTCGCCGCGACCTTGTTCAAGAAGGGTGCTGCCGAGCGCGTGATCGTGGCGGCGATGCCCAAGATTCGTGCCGCCATGCACCTGGACACCGTCTTCACCTTCGCCGACCGCGACTGCGTGCTGGTGGCGCCGGACTTCATGAACCAGACCCGCACCTTCTCCTATCGCCCAAGCGATCACCCAAGCGGCATCGAGCTGCATGCGGAGAACAAGCCTTTTGTGGACGTGGTGGCCGAGTCCTTGGGCCTGAAGAAGCTGCGCGTGGTCGAGGCCGGCGGCACCGACTACCAGCGCGAGCGTACGCAGTGGGACAGCGGCGCCAACTTGGTCTGCGCTGCCCCTGGCGTCGTCTATGCCTATGACCGCAACACCTATACCAACACGGCGCTGCGCAAAGAAGGCATTGAAGTCATCACCATCGTCGGCGCCGAACTCGGCCGCGGACGTGGCGGCGGCCATTGCATGACCTGCCCAATCGTGCGCGACGCGGTCGATTTCTAAACCGGCCCGACACACGACGCCCGCCACTCACCGCTCGCCAAGACTGGGGGCGGCGGGCAGCGGGCGCTACTGTTTTTTGAGGCCTCGCCGGCACCACTTTGGGGCCAAGAGGCCGTCACAAAGCCTGCCTACAATCCGCCTGGCTTTTTGAGCCCTGGATCCTTGGTCCATTGAGTAATTCCTTATTTGTCGCCATGCGGCGTGCAAACTAACCGCAGCCTTGATCGGAACCGCCCCGTGTCTGATAACTTCATCACTCTGCGTGCCCCGCGCCGCCCTTCGCTCAGGGTTGGCACCGCCCTGATGTCCCTGATTGCGCTGGCCGCCCTGAGCGCCTGCAATCGCACGACTGAAGCGCCGCCGCCCGAGATCCGCCCGGCCCGCGTGATGACGATAGACAAGTTGGCCAGCAGCGGCACGGTGGCCTTCACCGGCACGGTGCAGGCGCAGACCGAGATCAACCAATCCTTCCGCGTCGACGGCCGCATGATCGAGCGCACCGTGGACATCGGCGACAGCGTGCGCCCCGGTCAGCTGATTGCGCGCCTGGACCCGCAAAACGAAGAGAGCGGCCTGCAAGCGGCACGCGCCCAGCAGGCCGCCGCACGCGCGCAATTGGTCGAGGCCCGCAACAACCATGTGCGCATGCGCGATCTGGTCGCCGAAAGCGCCGTCTCGCGCGCACAGTTCGATCAGGCCGAGGCGCTCTTGAAGACCGCCGAGGCGCAGATTGAAGCCGCGCAAGCACAGGTCAATTTGGCCCAAAACCGCCTCAGCTATACCCGCCTGGTGTCCGACGTATCCGGCGTGGTGACCGCGCGTGGGCCGCAGCCGGGCGAGATCGTTTCGGCCGGCCGCATGATCATCCAGGTCGCGCGCGAGGGTGCGCGCGACGCGGTCTTCGACGTGCCCGGCCAGACCAAGGACGTGATGCCCAAGAGCCCGCAGATCACGGTCAGCATGAGCAATGACCCCAAGATCACCGCCAATGGCAAGGTGCGCGAAGTGGCACCGCGCGCCGACGCCGTCACCGGCACCTTCGCCGTGCGCGTGCGTTTGATTGACCCGCCGGCAGCCATGCGCCTGGGCAGCACCGTCACCGGCCGCATTCAGCTCGACGCAGTCGCGGGCGTGCAGATTCCGTCGGCCGCCTTGGTGCGTGCCGAAGGCAAAGCCGCCGTCTGGGTGGTCGAGCCCAAAGCCAACACGGTGTCGCTGCGCACGATCACGGTACGCAGCTCGGACGCCAGCACCGTCCAGGTGGCCAGCGGCTTGAGCGCCGGCGACATCATCGTCACCGCAGGCGTACAAGCTTTGCGTCCGGGCCAGAAGGTCCGCTTGCTCGAGACCAAATCGTGATCGGGCCGAATCTCTCCGAGTGGGCGCTGTCCAAGCGCTCGCTGGTCATCTTCATCATGCTGGTGTCCGTCATTGCCGGCACCTTTGCGTTCCTGCGCCTGGGGCGCGGCGAAGACCCGGCCATCACCATTCGCACCATGGTGATAGGCGCAGGCTGGCCGGGCGCCACCGTCGATGAAACGCTCAAGCAGCTGACCGAGCGCTTGGAGCGCAAGCTGCAAGAGACCAATCATCTGGACCGCATTCGCTCCTACACGACGGCCGGTCAGACGACCATTTTCGTTGACCTGAAGCAGTCAACGCCGCCGGCCGCGATTGCGGATGTCTGGTACCAGGTGCGCAAGAACATCGGCGATATTCGCCACACCCTGCCTGCCGGCACCGCCGGACCCTTCTTCAACGACGACTTCGGCGACACCTTCGGCATCATCTACGCCTTCACCGCCGATGGCTTCAACTTCCGTGAGCTGCGCGACCATGTCGAGGACGCTCGCTCGCGCCTGCTGCATGTGCCCGATGTCTCCAAGATCGAAGTGCTGGGCGCACAAGACGAACAGATCTTCATCGAGTTCTCGGCCGAAAAGCTGGCCGGCCTGCGCCTGAATATCAGCAGCATTCTGGCGACCTTGCAGGCACAGAATATGGTGCGCCCCTCGGGCACGATACAGACCGAAAAAGAGCGCGTCTTCCTGCGCGTCAGCGGCGCGTTTGACTCCGAGGCCGATATCGAGGCGGTCAATATCGTCGCCGGTGAACGCATCTTCCGCCTGGGCGACATTGCCAAGGTGAGGCGCGGTTTTGTCGACCCACCGCAGCCGATGTTCCGCGTCAATGGCAAGCCCGCCATTGGCTTGGCGATCTCGATGCGCGATGCCGGCGACATCCTGACCTTGGGCAAGAATATTCGCACCGAAATGACTGCGATCAGCAGCAATTTGCCGCATGGCATCGAGTCGACGCTGGTGGCCGACCAGGCCGTGTCGGTGGACGTGGCGATCAGTGACTTCATGACCTCGCTGTGGCAGGCGATTGTGATCATTCTGGTCTGCAGCTTTGTCAGTTTGGGTATGCGCCCAGGTACGGTGGTGGCG
This sequence comes from Roseateles albus, assembly GCF_028595345.1. Lineage (NCBI taxonomy): Bacteria > Pseudomonadati > Pseudomonadota > Betaproteobacteria > Burkholderiales > Sphaerotilaceae > Roseateles > Roseateles albus. The sequence continues at coordinate 76,506 of NZ_JAQQXT010000019.1, forward strand.
CTGGCCATTCCCTTCACGCTGGCGATCGTGTTTGCCGTCATGGGCATCCTGCATATCGACCTGCACCGGATCTCGCTTGGCGCCTTGATCATTGCGCTGGCGCTGTTGGTGGACGACGCGATGACGACGGTGGACGCAATGATTCGCCGCCTTGGCGCCGGCGACACGCCGGACCAGGCCGCCACCTTTGCCTACCGCACTTTGGCCGCGCCGATGTTGATCGGCACCCTGGTGACGATCGCCAGCTTTGTGCCCATCGGCTTTGCGCAAAGCTCGGCCGGCGAGTACACCTTCTCGATCTTCTCGGTGGTCGGCATCGCGCTGATCGCGTCCTGGCTGGTGGCGGTGCTGTTCGCTCCGCTGATTGGCAAGGCGCTGCTGAAGCCGCCTAAAGCGGGGGAAGCTGTCGAAGCCGAGGCCAAGCCGAGCAAGCTGATGGATGGCTACAGCGCCTTCCTGGCCGGCGCCATCCGCATGAAGTGGCTGACCATAGGCCTGACGTTGGGCGCCTTCGTGCTCTCGCTGTTCCTGCTGCGACTGGTGCCGCAACAATTCTTCCCGGCGTCTGATAGACCCGAGCTGACCGTGGACATGACGCTGCGCCAGAACTCCTCGATCTACGCGACCGAGACGCAGGTCAAACGCCTGGAAGAAGTGCTGAAAGGCGACCCGGACGTTGACCATTACAGCAGCTATGTCGGGCGCGGCGCGATCCGTTTCATCCTGACCCTGAATGTGCAGCTGGCCGACCCCTTCTTTGGCCAGTTTGTGATCGTCACCAAGGACCTCGAAGCACGCGAACGCCTGCGCACCAAGCTGGACAAGGTCTTGGCCGAGCAGTTCCCCGAGGTGATCGCGCGCGTCTCGCCGCTGGAGCTGGGCCCGCCGGTTGGCTGGCCGTTGCAATACCGGCTGACCGGGCCGGACAAAGACGAGGTACGCCGCCTGTCCTTGGAGTTAGCGCAAATCATCGGCTCTGATCAACGCACCCGCCATATCAACTTCGACTGGATGGAACCGGCGCGGCAATTGCACGTGACGGTCAACCAAGACCAGGCACGCCAACTCGGCATCAGCTCGGCGGCCATCGGCAATGTGCTGAACGCCGCCGTCACCGGCACCACGGTGACGCAGGTGCGCGACGACATCTACACGGTCAATGTGATGGCACGCGCCGTCGACAGCGAGCGCGCATCGTTTGACACCTTGCGCTCGCTGCAAGTGCCTACGCCGAGCGGGCGCATGGTGCCGCTGAGCCAGTTCGCCACGCTGAGCGAAGAGCAGGAGTTCCCCTTGGTCTGGCGCCGCGATCGCCTGCCAACGCTGACCGTGCGGGCCGACGTGATGCCCGGCGGCAGCCCGGATGACGTGGTGACGAGCCTGGCGCCGAAGATCGCTGAGTTTTCGGCCAAACTGCCCGCGCAGTACCAGGTCGTGACCGGCGGCATGTATGAAGAAAGCAAGACCTCCAGCCAATCGGTGTTTGCGGTCGTGCCGCTGATGATTGGCCTGATGCTCTTCATCATGATGATCATGCTGGTGAGCTTCAGGCGCCTGGCGATGGTGGTGGCCATCATGCCGCTGGGTCTGATCGGTGTGGTGATGGCGCTGCTGGCCTTTAACCGACCGCTGGGCTTTGTGGCCATCCTCGGCGTGCTGGCCTTGATCGGCATGATTGCCAAGAACGCGGTGATTTTGATCGTGCAGATCGAGACCGACAGGGCCGAGGGCAAGGGCGTGCTGGAAGCCGTGATGGCCTCGGCCACCGGGCGCTTCCGGCCGATGATGCTGGCGGCGGCTTCAACCGTGCTGGGCTTGATCCCGATCGCACCGACCGTGTTTTGGGGTCCGATGGCTTTTGCGATTATGGGCGGGCTCTTGGTGGCGACGCTGTTGACGCTGGTGCTGCTGCCGGTGGTCTATGTGGCGGTGTTCGGCAATGAAAAGTCGGCCATCGCTGCGCCGACCAGCCAGCCGGCTTTGAAGTAAGCCTCTTGAGAGCCTATGAGTGCCGAAGCCTTGAAGTCTGTTGAGCCCCAAGCCCTGCCGCCCGGCGGTGGCCAGGGTGGCAACACGCTGGAGCTCTACCTGGGCGACACGCGCCAACTGTTCAATTCCATGGACCCGGCGCCCTTCCATAAGCGCGACCTGGACCCCAAGGCGGCCGACTACATCGTGGACTGGGCCCGCGAACTGCCCCCCGCGCAAACCCTGTCGCTGCTCGTACATCTGGGTCAACGGTCCGGCGATGCAGATGACGCTCAAATGCTGCGCGGCGCGATTCACGACTACTTTGCCCGGCGTGCCGTCACAACCCGCAAGAAGGTGCGCCAACTGCTGCGCACCGGGCGCATCAGCTTGCTGATCGGTCTGGTTTTTATGGCCTTGATGATGGTGCTCGGCGAAGCTGCCTACACCCATTTCAAGCATATTGGCTACGCGACTTTACTGAAGGAAAGTCTGGTGATTGGCGGCTGGGTGGCGCTGTGGCGCCCCGCCGAGATTTTCTTGCACGAATGGTGGCCCATGCTGGCCGAAGCTCGGCTGTTTGACCGCATCAGTCGCATCCAGGTGCAGCTCAAGAGTGAGCCCATCGGCGAGGGCAAAGCCATGGAGGCGGGGCTCGCATGAACCAGCTCGCGCCGCCAGCCCCTGCGTCCAAAGCAAGCGCCGCGCTGGCTCGCGGCTTGGTCTATTACGGCTTTTGGCTGCTGCTTTTGCCCAGCGCCAAGCCTGCCGATTTGATTCTGGGCGCACTCAGCGCTGGGGCCGCAAGCTGGCTCAGCATCTATCTCTTGCCGCCGGCCGCCGGCGGCATCCGCTTGGGCGCGCTGCTGCGGCTGCTGCCGCATTTCCTGTGGGAATCGGTGCGCGGCGGCTGGGATGTGGCCCGGCGCGCTTTTGCGCCGAGCATGCCGCTCAAGCCCGGCTTGGTGGAATGCCCGATGAGCTTCGCCCCCGGGCTGGCGCGCAACACCTTTGCCTCCATCACCAGCTTGATGCCGGGCACCCTGCCGGTGGCCGATTGCGATGGCGGCCTGCTCTATCACTGCCTGGACACCGACCAGCCGGTGGTCGAACAACTGTGCGCCGAACAGCGTCTGCTGGCGCGCGCCTTTGTCGAAGGCCAAGCACATGGCTGAATTCTTGCTGGCCGCCGCCGCCTTTGTGGTGCTAACCGTGGCACTGGGCATGTTGCGCGTGATGCGCGGGCCGGGCGACGCAGAGCGCTTGATGGCCGCGCAACTGCTGGGCACCGGCGGTGTGGCGGCACTGCTCTTGCTGGGCGTGGCCAGCGCCGAGAGCGCCACCCTGGATGTTGCCCTGACCCTGGCCTTGCTGGCGGCCTTTGCCGGATTTGCCTTCGTCAAGGCCCAGTCCTCGGCGGCCCAAGAGGATCAGCCGCCCGGTCAACACGAGGACCGGCCATGAGAGCCGCCCTCGACGTTTTCACCGTGCTGGCCGTGACGGCTGGCTTGTTCTTCTTTCTCGCCGGCACCGTCGGTTTGCTGCGTTTCCCCGATTCATTGACTCGCCTGCACGCGCTGACCAAGGCCGACAACCTGGGCTTGGGCTTGGTCGCCCTGGGGCTGATGCCGCAAGTGGACGGCGTCGCGGCCATGCTCAAGCTCTTTTGCATCTGGCTGCTGATGCTGCTGTCCAGCGCCACCGTCTCCCAACTGATCGCTAATGGCCTGCACCGCAGCCTGAAGAAAGAGGGCAAAGAGGCCAAAGAGGCCAGCAACGACGAGGCCCGGCGGCCATGATGGACGTGCTGAACCTGATGCTGGTGGCGCTGCTGCTGGGCTTGGCCGTTTGGACGGTCGTGTCGCGCGGCGCCTTCGCAGCGGTGGCCGGCTTCATCGCCTATGGCCTGCTCTTGACCCTGGTGTGGGTGCAGTTGCACGGCATTGATGTCGCGCTGACCGAAGCAGCGATAGGCGGCGGCCTGACCGGCGCGCTGCTGATCAACGCGGCCAAGCGCCTGCGCCACACCGAGGCTGCTGCCCGGGCGGAAAGCGCCTCGGCCGCTCCGCGCGGGCTCGCCTTGCTTGTTTCGATCGGGCTCACCCTTGCGCTGGCTTTGGGCGTGCTGGCCCTGCCCGACCCTGCCCCTTCGTTGGCGGCCGAGGTCGCCGCCAAAATGGGCGCGACCGAAGTCGGCAACCCCATCACCGCCGTGCTCTTGGGCTTTCGGGCGATGGACACGCTGCTGGAAGCGATCGTGCTGCTGTTCGCCCTGATCGGCGTGTGGTCCTTGACGCCGGACGAATACTGGGGCGGCCGGCCGGGTCTGCGGCAAAGCGCCGAGCCCAACGGTCTGCTGGCCTATGCCGCGCGCCTGCTGCCGCCGCTGGGCTTGGTGATCGGTGCCTATATTTTCTGGATCGGCGCCGACCATCCCGGCGGCAAATTCCAAGGCGCCACACTGATGGCGGCGATGTGGCTGCTGGTCTTGATGGCGGGCTTGGCCGATGCGCCACCGATCAGCCGGCGCTGGCTGCGCGCGCTCTTGGTGGCCGGGCCCTTGATCTTCATCGGCGTCGGCGTGCTGGGCGCTGCCTCGGCGGGCGCCTTTCTGGCTTACCCGGTCGGCTCGGCCAAGCCGCTGATCCTGGTGATCGAGTTTGCGCTGATGCCGACCTTGACCCTGATCCTGGCCTTGATGCTGCTCGGCGCGGCGCAAAGGGATGAGACATGAATGCGGCCACTTTGTTCGGCCTCTGCGCCGCGCTCTTGATCGGTATCGGCGTCTACGGCCTGATCGTCAACCCACATCCGCTGCGCAAGATCCTCGCCTTCAACATCATCGGCAGCGGCGTGTTCTTGCTCTTTGGGGCGATCGCACGGCGTGGTGCCGGCGCCGGCTTTGGGGGCGACCCGGTCCCGCAGGCCTTGCTGATCACCGGCATCGTCGTGGCCTTTGCGGCCACCGCGCTGGCCGTCGCGCTGCTGCTGCGCTTGTTCGATGCCAGCGGCTCGGTCACGCTCGCCAATGAGCCGCCGCCCCAACACAAGGACGGGTTGAACTGATGGCGACGACGCTGGGAGGCTACTTGCTGGTGTTGGCCGTGTTGGGGCCATTTACGGGCGTGCTGATCGGCCTGCTCCTGGGCGGGCGCCATGCGCAGCGCGTGGCCTCGCTGACCCTGCTCGCGGGCCTGGGCTGCGCGGTAGCGATTCTGCTGAGCTGGCTGGAGAGCGGCGCGCCGCTGGTCTATCTGCTCGGCGGCTGGTCGCCACCCCTGGGCATTGCGCTGCGTGCCGACGGCATCTCGGTCGCCATGATCTTGGCCGTTAGCGTGGTGATCTGCGGCATTGCCCTGTATGCGCGGGCGGACTTTGGCCTGCCCTCGGGGGCCGCAGAGAAGCGCGCGCCGCTGATCTTCTGGCTGCTCTTGATGGCGATCTGGGGCTCGCTCAATCTGGTCTTCGTCAGCGGCGATCTGTTCACGCTTTATGTCGCGCTGGAGTTGCTGACCTTTGCCGGCGTGCCGCTGGTCTGCCTGGACGGCAAGGCCGAGACGCTGCGCGCCGCGCTGCGCTATTTGCTCTTCGCGCTGGCCGGCTCGGTGCTGTATCTCTTGGGCGCGGTGCTGATCTACGGCGGCTACGGTACGCTCGATATCACGCTGCTGGGCCAGACTGTTAGGCCGGAGCCGATTGCCTGGGCCGCAGCCGCCTTGATGACGGTTGGCCTCTTGGCCAAGACCGCGCTGTTCCCGCTGCACATCTGGCTGCCGCCCGCACATGCCGGCGCGCCGGCTGCGGCCAGCGCGGTGCTGTCGGCCCTGGTCGTCAAGGGTTCCTGGTTCCTGGTCGTGCGCCTGTGGTTTGACGTGATGCCGGCGGTGATCACCCTGCCCTCTGCCCAAGTCTTGGCCGCGCTGGGCGCGTCGGCCATCGTCGTCGGCAGCCTGGTGGCGCTGCGCCAGCAAAGGCTGAAGCTGCTGGTCGCCTATTCCACCATCGCGCAGATCGGCTATCTATTCCTGATGTTCCCGCTCGCTTTCGACGCGGCCACCGGCATGCTGGTGCATGGCGCGGTGCTGACCGGCGGGCTCTTGCAGGCGATCTCACATGCCACAGCCAAGGCCGGCATGTTCATGGCGGCTGGTTTGATCTACGCCGCGCTCGGCCATGACCGCATCCATGATCTGGCCGGCCTCGCCCGCGCCTTGCCGCTGACCGTGCTCACCCTCGCCTTGTCCGGCCTGGCCTTGATGGGCGTTGTGCCCAGCGGCGCCTATCTGGCCAAGAAGCTGCTGCTGGACGCCGCCGACGGTTCGGGCCAATGGTGGTGGACGCTGGTCTTGCAAGGGGGAGCGGCATTCACCGCCGGCTATGTGGTGCTGATCTTGAGCCGGGCCTTGCGCCGCCCGGCTACACCCTTGATCCTCGTGAAAAAAGTGTCGCGGCTGTCCGAGTTGGCGGCGCTGTCGCTGGCCTTGTGCTCGCTCTCGCTGGCCGGCCTGACGCTGGTCGGGCCCTTGGCCGCTGAGTTGCCGGCCGACTTGATCAAGAACCCGCTGGCGCCCAAAGAATTGGGCAATACCTTGCTGGTGTTTGCGGCCGGCGCGCTGCTGGCCTGGGGTTTTGCCGGCCAGACCTTGCTGGCACCCTTGGGCCGGGGTTTCGAAGGTTTTGATGCCTGGCTGCGCCGCTGGACGACCGCCAGCCTGGCGATGCTGGGTCTGGCCGCGCTGTTCGGCTGGCTGATGATCCGCGAGGTGGCGCGTTGAGCGAGCCACAAGATCGCCAGCTGTCGCGCGGCGCCTTGATCGCGCTGGTCGTCGGCTCCATGATTGGCGCCGGCATCTTCACGCTGCCGGCGGCCTTCGCCCGCTCGACCGGGGCCTTAGGCGCCTTGATTGCCTGGGCCATCGCCGGCTCCGGCATGCTGATGCTGGCCTTTGTGTTCCAGAACCTGTCGCGCCGCAAGCCCGAACTCGACGCCGGCATCTATGCCTACGCCAAGGCCGGCTTCGGCAACTATCTAGGCTTCTCGTCCGCCTTTGGTTACTGGATCGCCTGCTGCTTGGCCGATGTAGCCTGCCTGATTCTGATCAAGGCAACCTTGGGCCAGTTTTGGACGGCGTTCGGCGACGGCTCGACGCCGCTGGCCATCCTCAGCGCCAGTCTGATCGTCTGGGCCGTGCACCTGCTGGTGCTGCGCGGCGTCAAGGAGGCGGCCGCGCTGAACACCATTGCGACGGTGGCCAAGCTGGTGCCGATCGCGATTTTTGTCTGGGTCGTCATCGCGGGCTTCAATGCGGATGTATTCGCGCTGAATTTCTGGGGCGGCGACGCAGGCACAAGCGGCAGCCTGTCCAGCGTGGCAAGCCAGGTGCGCCAGACCATGCTGGTGACGGTGTTTGTCTTCGTCGGCATCGAAGGCGCCAGCGTCTACTCTCGCTATGCGAAGGATCGCAATGATGTCGGCATCGCCACCGTGCTGGGTTTTCTGGGCGTGCTCTGCCTGCTGGTGCTGGTGACAGTGTTCTCCTACGGCATCTTGTTGCGGCCCGATTTGGCCGCATTGGCGACGCCATCCATGGCCGGGGTGATGGAGGCCATCGTTGGCCCCTGGGGCCGCGTCTTCGTCAGCATCGGGCTGCTGATCTCGATTGCCGGCAATTACCTGTCTTGGTCGCTGCTCGCGGCCGAAGTCCTGCATTCGGCGGCCAAGAACGACACCATGCCCAAGCGGCTGGCGCGCGAGAACAAGAACGGCGTGCCCTATGTGGCGCTGTGGCTGACCAATCTGGTGATTCAACTCTTTTTGCTGGTCACCTGGTTCGCCGAGCATGCCTTCACCGTGGCGCTGAAGATGACCAGCGCGATGACGCTGCTGCCCTATTTGCTGGTGGCCGCCTACGGCTTCAAGCTTGCCCGCAGTGGCGAGGCTTATGCGCCGGACGAGCCCGGGCGGCGCCGTGACGCCTGGGTGGCCGCTCTCGCGGCGCTCTACGCCGCCGCGATGCTGATCGCCGGCGGCGCCAAATTTTTGCTGCTGGCCGCGCTGCTCTATGCGCCGGGCAGCTGGCTGTATTTTTATGCCCGGCGCGAGCAGGGCCTGCATGTATTCACCCCGGCAGAAAAGTTTGTCTTTGGCACGCTCTGCCTGGCAGCCAGCGCGGGTCTGTACGCACTGCTATCCGGCGCGCTGACGATTTAGCTCAGCGGCTCGCCCACACAAAACCGCACGACCGCATCCCCCGAAGGAAACGACAATATGAAACTGCCTCTGTTCACCGCATTGCTGGCCGCCGGCCTGGCCGGTTGCACGGTCGGCCCCGACTATGTGCGCCCCAAGGTCGAAGCCCCGCAAGCCTGGCGCATCGACTACCCGAAGGCGGCCGATGTGGCCAATCTCAAATGGTGGGAACAGTTCGGTGACCCGGTACTGAACGAGCTGGTGGAAACCGCGCTGCGCGACAACCGCGATCTGCGCGTGGCCGCCGCCCGCGTTGACCAGTTCATCGGCGCGCTGACCGCCACCGGCTCGCAACTCTATCCACAGATAGGCTATGGCGGCGACGCCAGCCGCTCGCATGCCAGCGCCGTCGCGATGCCGCCGCTGCCACCCGGTGCCGACCGCTATTTCTCGCTCTACAAGGTGTCGCTCGGCGCCTCCTGGCAGACCGACCTGTTCGGCCGCGTGCGGCGCCTGAATGAAGCCGCTCAAGCGCAGGTTTATGCCAGCGAGCAGGGCCAGCGCGGCGTCGTGCTGTCGCTGGTGTCAGGGGTAGCGACCAGCTATATCGCCCTGCGCGCCTTGGACCGCCAGTTGGAGATCGCACAGGCCACGCTGCGCAATTTCGAGGCCACGATGCGGGTCTTCGATCTGCGCTTCAAGGCCGGTGTCGTCGCGATGACCGAGGTGTCGCAGGTGCGCTCGCAGGTGCAGCAGGCGCGCGCCGCGATTCCCGGGCTTGAGCAGGCCATCCTCGCGCAGGAGAATATGATTTCGATTCTGCTTGGCCGCAGCCCCGGGCCGATTGCGCGCGGCAAGTCGATCGACCAGCTGATGGCGCCGCTGATCCCGGCCGATCTACCGTCCACGCTCTTGCTGCGCCGGCCCGACATCATGCAGGCCGAGCAAAACCTGATCGCGGCCAACGCCAATATCGGCGCCGCCCGCGCGCTCTACTACCCGAACCTGTCGATCAGCGCGGCCCTGGCCAGCACCAGCACCGCCTTCGGCAATTTGCTCAGCGGCCCGGCCGGCGCCGGCCTGCTGGCGGCCAGCCTGACCGGCCCGGTGTTCACCTTTGGCGGCATCGAGGGTCAGGTCGCCTCGGCCGAAGCCGGCGAACGCGCCGCGCTGGCCGGCTATCAGCAGACGGTGCTGAACGCCTTCCGCGAGACCAATGACGCGCTCAGCGGCTCTCAAAAGCGCCAGCAAGAATTCGATCTGCAACGCGAGCGAGTCGTCGCCTTGCGCGAATTCGCACGCCTGTCGAACCTGCGTTTTGACAAGGGCGTCAGCGGCTACCTCGAAGTGCTGGTGGCCGAGAACGAGTTGTTCGCCGCCGAGTTGTCCTCGGTCGGCCTGCAGGCCGCACGCTATGCGCAAATCGTCAATGTCTACAGCGCGATGGGCGGCGGCTGGGTCGACAGCGCGGTGGCTCTGGCGCCCAAGCCGCAGGGCCTGGTCAACGCCAAGGCCAAGCCGGCCCAATAGGCTTACTTACCCTCGGCCTTGCCCTCGCCCTTCCCCTTGAAGCCTTCCGCGATCCGCTCGATCAGATAGGGGAAGAAGGGGTTGGCCGACATCCGTGACAGCGAATCCAAGCTGACGATCAAGGTGCCGCGCTCACCGCGCGTCGCCATCGAGCCCAGATTGACGCCATATTCCTCGGGCTCATCGGGCTGCAAGCCGTAGAGCGAATCGTTCATCGGAAAGGTCAGCGCCAGATGCGAGAGCGAGAACACCTGGCGCGGATAGAGCAGGCCCAAGGGTCGAACTTGCTCAGTCGTGGCGCCAGCCTCGGTGACGCGCTCTACCACCTCGGCATGGCGGGGGCTCTCGTTGGTGATGATGGTGGCCCTGAACTTGCGCGGCGCGGCCGGCAATAGGCGCGTCACCACGGTATCTGTATTGGCTCGCATCAATGCACCGATCTTGGTATTGCGGTTCACATCGAACAAGACCAGCTCGCTGCCATTGGCCGGCAAATTGACATAGAGCGCATCCACAATCGCGCGCGTGCTGACGGTGAAATCAACCACCGACTGGAAGGTCTGAACCGGCGCGATCTGAGCCATCTTGCCATCGGCCACTGCGGCATTGATTTCTTGCTGCAAGCGGTTGGCCACCAGCGAAGACTGGCGCGCGCCATTGACCGGGAAGGAGTTGTACTTGAAGGGGTTGAACTCGGGCACCAGCCCCAGCCAAGCCGCCTTGGCAAAGCGCGGCAACAGCGCCGGCCAGCCCATCACACCGGCAAAGCGCGCCATCGCGGTGATGCCAATCATCGGCGCGATCAGCACGATGCGGTCAGGCCGCGCCAGCGACTTGTCGCCCAGCGCCTCCAGCGCATACTTCATCGCCAGCGCGCCGCCATTGGAAAAACCGATCACGTGCAAGGGTGCACCCGGCCCCACCAGGCGCTGCGCCTCGCGCACTGACAGCCGCGTTGCCGCCGTCCACTGCTCCCACTCAACCGTGGTCAAGCCACCCGGCACCGTGCCATGCCCGGGCATGCGCGCGGCCACCGCAACAAAGCCCGCCTCCTGGTAGCGCCGCGCGATATGCCGCAAGCTGTAAGGCGAGTCAGTCAGGCCATGCAGCAACACCACCGCGCCGACCGGTTTGCCTTCGGGCTGCATCACATAGGAGCGATTCCAGTCGGTGGCGAATTTGCCGGGGTAGATAGGGCTGTTGGCGTCATAGCGATTGCTCTCGATACGAGCCTCAGGGCCAAGCTTGTCGGTCACCTCGCTGCGCACCTCGGCAAAGGCCTGCGCCTCCGCCGCCAGGAACTGCTTCCAATCGGCCTTATCCAACTCGGCCGCCGACAACTCATGCGGCACAAAGGTATGCCAAAGCTCCAGATCAGGCCCGCGCTGCGCATCAAAAGCGCGCACCGCCAGCAGCGTGATACCGCCCACCAGAGCGATCACCACACTCCACTTCAACAAGCCAAGAGCCTTCGACACCATCGTATTGATCTCCCCGCGCAGCGGCATGAGCAGCAGTGGAAGCTGACTGTTTGCCCGCTGCTAGAAGCCGATTGTATGGGCTGTTAGTTGGCTGTTAGTTCGCTGTTAGTGGCCTGCCGGCGCGGCTAAAAGGCACGCCTCCCTCGCAAAGAAATAGAGCACCCGGGCAGCAGACGAGGCGCTCCACCGGTGACTCAACGTTTGAGCTAAGCGACTGTCCTCGCATCTGAGCCAGAACGCTTCTCTTCCATGAGGCCGACCAAATTGCCATCAGGGTCGCGGAGGAAGCCCAGCCATAAATCATGATCGGGCATTTTTGAGACGAACTGTGGCGGCCTTTCAGAAACTGAACCACGGGCAACTATTGCGGCATGGGTACTCTCTATATCGGTCGTTTTGAAATAGAGAATTGAATTGGCTCCAATTGCCCCAGACCCTTGTGGTGTGGTGAGCATGATTCGAATCGATCCGTCAGATAGAAAGGCCAAACCTGGCCCAGCATTGAACAAGAACTTCAGGCCGAGGACATCCCGGTAGTAAGCAACGGATGCCTCGACATCGCTCACGGTGATGGCGATCTGGCCAATCATCTCAACTTGGTTAGTCATAGATCCTCCATGAGATGCCTAAGGTTCGAGCTGAGGGGCCGCAGCCAGGTGGCGGAAGGCCACTCGAGAGACTGGTGGTTAAACCGCACTGCGCGCCTCCGCGAGAGCCTTGAGCCTGCTGAGCGTAACTGGAAGACCAACGTTCAGCTGCTTCGACAGGATGGGCCCCAGAAGCAGAGAAAGAGGCCCCGAGAATGTGACCCGGTGGACCACCTCAGTTGCCCCTGGAACACAGACAAGCTCATGCTCGAAGAGCATGCGAAACAGCGGAATCTTGGACTCCACCGTGAAGCAGCGACCAGGCTCTACCTTGGTCAGAACCATCGGAACCGTGCTGCCCTTGGTGGGTGTGAGCCGGCCCTTGCTGCCGACGGCGAACGGCCCCTCAAGCGAAGCTTGCTTTGTGTCTGGGTCCCAGGTGTGCCAGTTCGCGACGTCCTCGTAGATCCTGAACACTGAGCTGGCTGACGCACTGATGGTGATGTGGTGTTCGACTTGCATTAGAGGCTGTGTACGGAGACGGCGTTGATTTGCGAGGCCTAACGAGGCTGTCCAAAAACCCAAACTGCGCATTCACAACCACCGCTGGATGTGCGTGTTAGTTTTCGAGTTCGCATTTCAGGACTCATCGATGAATTTGTCTGTGTAAGCCGAAATTTTGGCGTCTGAAGCCGATTGTGCCGCTTGCCAGCCGGGCTATTGAATCCCGATTTGCCCGAAGCCCGCCTTCGATAGCTTCTCGATGTTGTGCACCATGCAGTACAGGCTCTACTGCGCCGTGACCTTGGCCTGCCCGCGGTGATTCAGCCGGGTCAATCGCTTGTTGTGGCGCAGGTTGGCAAATACGGGCTCCACGGTGCCGAGGCGTTGGCTGTACAACTGGCGACCCCGGG
>NZ_JAQQXT010000002.1:0-546250 GCF_028595345.1 Roseateles albus
ATGCGCAACTCGACCTGCTCGCGCACCAGCCGGTGCGGCACGCTGTAGTAATGGCCGTCGAGTTCAACGTGATAGTCGATGTTGACCCGGGCGCGCTTGAAGCGGGCGATGGGCATGCGAGCCGCCGGCAGGGGTTTGAGCAGCGGCCGATCCAAGGCCGCGAAGGCGCTGGCCCGGCAGCCGGGCAGTTTCTTGAACGGGCGAGCATTCAGGTCCGCCAGCAAGCTTCGGATGGCGGCGTTGAGCTCGGCCAGGGTGAAGAAGCGCCGATGCCGCAGCCGCGCCAGAATCCAACGCTCGACGATTTGCACGCCGACCTCCACCTTGGGCTTGTCGCGGGGATGAGCCGGGCGCGCCGGCAGCATCGCCACGTCGTAGTGGTCGCAGAACTCCTCGACCAGGCGGCCGGGCGTGGCTTCATAGCGGTCGGGCCGGGCGATCAGGGCGCGAGCCTGGTCCGGCACGATCAGCCGGGGCACGCCACCCATGAACTCCAGCGCATCCATGATGGCGCCGACCCAGTCGGCTGCTGTCTGTGTCGGCGTGGCGCAGGCGAAGGTGTAGTTCGAGGCGCCGAGCACGGCCACGAAGATCTGAGCCTGCCGGATCTCGCCGGTGACGGCATCGATCAGCGGCACGGTCTGGCCGGCGTAGTCGATGAACAAGCGCTCGCCAGCTGGGTGAACTTGGCGCATCGAACGCTTGAGGCTGGCGACCCAGGTGCGGTACTTCACGCAGAAGCTGGTGTACTTGTAGGCTTGCGAGCCGGCGTCGGTCAGGCCGCGCTGGTACTCCTCCCAGAGCAACTGTAGGGTGACGCCGGGGCGCTTGAGCTCCTGGTGGATGAGGGCGAAGTCGGGTTCAAGCTGGGTGCTGGACCGAGGAACAGCGGGGCCGTACAAGCGGGCCTCCAACGCGGCATCGTCCAGCGTCTGAGCCACGGCCCAATCGACGCCGGCGGCGCGGGCCTTCAGGACGACGCTATTGACGGTCGACTTGGCGATGCCCAGAACGCGCGAGCACTCGCGCATGCTCAGGTTTGACTCCAGGTGAAGTCTTAGGGTTTGTCGTAGTTGGCGCATGTGAATCCTGGGAGTGGGCATGAGAGACCGAAAAATCGGTCAGCATGCCCACGGTTCAGGTCACTTGCGCGCGCTCGGGGTGTCCGGGATCAGTTTGAAACGCTGCCCGCGATCAGCCTGAAATGGTGTCCGCCTTCGTCTGAAACGCTGTCCGCGTTCCGCTGAAATGGGTGGCCGCGATGGGCTGAAATACGCAGCTGACAAGATCGTGCTCGCGCCGGGTATGCGCTTTGATCTGCTGCCCGGTCAGACCGATCCCGCTCGCATGCCGCACGCCTGGTCGGCCGGCGTGCAAACCGAGCAGTTAGCCAAGCAATTGGCCGCGATGCGCGCCGGCGGCACGGTATTGCTGACGATACCCAAGACGCCTTACCGCTGCCCTCCCGGGCCTTACGAGCGAGCTTGTTTGGTGGCCGATTGGCTGAAGGCTAAGAAGCCTCGCAGCAAGCTGATCGTGCTGGACGCCAACCCCGACATCGTGGTGGAGAAAGACAATTTCTCTCAAGCGTTTTTCGGCTTGCATGCCAACGTGATCGAGTACCACCGCAATGTGGAAATATCTTCGGTCGATGAGCAACAGATGATGCTTTACACCAATGGCGGCGCGGTGCATGGTGACGTCATCAACTTGATCCCGCCGCAACGGGCTGGCAAGCTGATCGAGCAAACGGGCTTGGCCACCGCCACCAACGGGCGCTTTGCGCCGGTTGATGTGCTGAGCTATGCCAGCTTGAGCGCGCCAAAGATTCATGTCATCGGCGACTCCAGCGCCACCACGCAGCCCAAGGCCGGGCATATCGCTAACCAAGAGGCCAAGGTCTGCGCCGATGCGCTGGTGCGTTACTTCGGCGGCTTGGCGCCGGACCCTGCTCCGGTCACCAACTCGGCCTGCTTCTCGACCATCACGCGTACGCAGGCATCTTGGTTGAACGTGGTGTTTCAATACGATCCGGTGACAAAGACGATGCAGGCGGTGCCCGCCAGCGCGAGTGCTTCCCTTGGTTGGAGCGGTGACAACTTTGACGACATGAACGAATGGTTCAAGGCGCTGATGGCGGACTCGTTTGCCTGAATGGTCTGAATCTGAGCGCCCTTGTCTCTGCGGCGGTTTTTGTGTCCGGGCGCCTCGGCGTCCGGGGCAAAATTGTTCAGGGGGTTGCGCTGTGATGCAATATCGCCGGGAGTGCGCCCGCTTGGTGCATGGTCTGCGTTCACAATGCGCTGTGAATCGGCCCAGCCTTTGACACCCCATCCATTTGACCCATCAGCCCACACATGTCGCAGCTCGCTGTCCGCACAGGCGGCCTCACAAAAGATGCCCTGTTGATCAGGCTGCACGAAGCGCAGGTCCAAATGAATGCCTATGCGATGACATTCATCCTTGATGAGGGCTTCATCGTGTCAACAAGTTCCTACACCGTCGATCTCGAGATCCTCTCGCTCGCAGATCTTGGACTGCCGGCAGGCGCTCACTATTCTGAAGTCCTTGCGGTCGCCGCTGCGGCCGGCCTGCAGCCCTGTCCGGCCGAACTCGGGCCTCACATGAGGCTGCAACTGCTTGAGCAACTGGAAGACCGCACTGCCGACACCCAAACCGAGCGGGGAGCACCGCGGGGCTCGATCACGGTTGCATCCAAGCCCTTGAAAGAAGACGATGACTTCCCCAAAGGTTTGTACCTGCGGCGTCTCGACGGGTGTCTCTGGCTGCGCGGATATCGATCCTGGTCAGGCCATATCTGGCGCCCGGAGGATGTGTTCGCGTTTGCCCATAGGGCTTAACGGGCCTTTGCGGACCTTTGCGGGTCTCGCCGGCGACTGCCATTTGCGCAGCCGGAGCCATTGCCTCTTGCGCAGCAGTCAACCGTGAATCGCCGCCGCCACGATCTGCCCGATCGAGATGCACATGGCGGCGACGACGATCGCCAGCGCCATATTCTTGTGCTCAACGATCTCTTCCCAGAGCTTGTAAGGGGTCAGCTTGTCGATGATGACAAAGCTGATCCAGAAGACCAGCACGCCGATCACGGCATACAAGATAGAGCCCAGCACGACGGCCGGGCGTAACCACTCAAATCCACTCATACGCTACTCCTTGAAGTTTGCTTGTTTGGCGCGCCCGGCTGATCATTTGTGCCCGCCACCGCTGCTGCCCGAGCCACCATAGGACCCGCCGGTATAGCCTCCACCGCCAGGGTAGATGCGTGGTCCGCCGCTGCGCTGGCACTGCGCATATTCAGCGCTGGCTTCGCCGAAATTGTCTTTATAGCTTTGGCAATCGTCATTGCCGGCGCCGCAGGACTTCACCAGCATGAAGATGAAGAACAGCACAAACAGGCTCAGGATGATGTTGCGCATGGGGCGCTGCGAGCCGGTGTTGAAGCTCGACGTATCGCGGCTGAGTGCCCCAGCTTGGCTGGCATCGAGTTTGAAGGCCTTGGCCACCTCGGCGGCGTCGAGCTTGCGGCCCAGGCTCCAGGTGACTTCATCCGCGGTTTGCTCGCGGCTGAGCAGGGTGCCGGCTTGGCCACCGGCGGCTTCATAGTCGCTGACTTGCGCGATTTGATCGCGCGCCACCGGCCAATAGAACTCGCCCAGCACATGGGTGACCTTGGCCGCATAGCTCCAGCGTTTTCTGAAGCGCTGGCCCTGCCATTCGATGCGCTCACCTTGGCCCTGGGGTGAGCCGGTCAAGGGCCGCACCAAACTCCAACCTTCCTCGGTGTCCACCAGGAAGGCAAAGCCCTCCAATTTGTTGAACAGCAGGTACTCGCGCCAAAAAGTCTGTTCGTCATCGCTGCCGGCGGCCGGCAGATCGCAGCGCTCTTGGTAGCCCACCACCTGCCACGGCAGCTTGGCGCCCGTGCTGAGCGCCAAATTGCCGATATGGCCGACTCGGCCGAGCGGAATTTGCGGCTCGCGCCCGGCCACTTCTTGGGCGTAATGCGCGAGTCCGGCGCTTGTATCGGCGTTTGAATCTACGCCTGGGCCCTGCGAGATGTCCACCACCGCCTGGCACTGGCCGCAGACGATGGATTTGCTTTGCACCAGCTGCGGCGTCAGCGCCGCGCCGCAGCTCGGGCACTCTAGGCTGCGCGCCTTGAGTGCGGCTTCTTGCTTGTCCTCGCGCAGTCCGTGCAAGGCCAAGTCCTCGAAGCGTACCGGCCGTCCCAGCGACCACTGCACGCCGCCGTCCGCCCCGTAGTTCAAGGTGCCGACTTCGTCTTTGGCATTGCGCAGCTCGGCCAGCCAAGCTTCGGCGCCTAGCGCTGGCGGGCGCGGCAGCTCGCCTTGCGCGGCCAGGGTCTTGACCATTGTCAGCGCGGAAACGCGCCAGCTTGTGCCCGCCAGCACCAGCATATCGCCCAGCACCAGCTCATGGGACTGCGGCGGCGTCTCGTTCAAGCCCGACTCGAAGCTCAGCACAAATTGGCCGTTATCCTCGCTCAGCCAGGCACTCTTGCCCGAATCAAACAGCGCATGCCATTCGTTCCAGGTGCCGCTGCTGCCGCCCAGCTGCAAGCGCCCGAGCACGGTGAATGCATCGCCGGCAAAGCGCCCACCGGCACCCAGCTGCAGTGGTGAATAGTCTTCCAGCAGCTCGGCGCTGAGGCCAATTTTGCGCAGCACCGCGCCTTCGCGCAGCAAGCTACTGCGGCAAAAGGAACAGACGGCGCTGGCCGAGGCGGCGGAGGCGAACTCGACCGTCGCACCGCAGTTCGGGCAGGCTGCGCTCCAGCGGCGCTGCGCCGAGCCGGGGGAATCAGCTGGAGTCAAAGGAAATTCAGCCGAGTTTCTTCAGCAGATCGGTCTTCTTGGCGGCGAACTCCTCGTCGGTCAAGATGCCCTTGGCCTTGAGCTCGCCGAGCTTCTCCAGCAAGGCCATGATGTCTTCCGCGGTTTGTACCGGAGCTGCCGGCGCTGTTGCTGCTGCAGTTGGCGCGGCTTGGCCACCTAAGCCCGCTTGCAATTGCTGGGCCATCACTTGCCCCATGGCAAGACCTGCCCCCAGACCCATCGCGTCGCCGGCCACGCCACTTCCGCCGCCGCCACTGCCCGCACCTTCGGCAAACTTGGGGATCGCCTGCGCGGTCTGGTATTGCATGAATTGGCCCATGTTCTGGCCGATCATGCCCATGCCGATTTTCTGGTCGAGGATCTTCTGCAACTCCTCGGGCAGCGAGACGTTTTGCAGCGTGACGCTCTCCAGCTTCAGGCCTATCTTGGCGAACTCGGGCGCGGTGACGGCTTGCAGCTGCGCAGCAAACTCGACCTGATTGGCCGCCAGGTCAAGAAATGGGATGCCGGCCTGCGCGACCGCATCGCTGATGTGTTGCAGCATCATGCCGCGCAGTTGGCCGTCCAGGTCTTGGGCCGTGTAGCGCTCGCGCGTGCCCGAAATCTCGGTGTGGAAGAGCTTGGCGTCGGCAATGCGGTAAGCAAAGTTGCCAAAAGCTCGCAGCCGCACCGCGCCGAAATCCTTGTCGCGAATCGTCACCGGTTGCTGTGTGCCCCAGCGCTGGTCGATCTGTTGGCGGGTGCTGAAAAAGTACACATCGCTCTTGAAGGGCGACTCGAACAATTTGTCCCAGTTCTTCAGATAGGTCAGCACCGGCAGGGTCTGCGTCGTCAGCTTGTACATGCCGGGGCCGAATACATCGGCCACCTTGCCTTCGTTGACGAAGACGGCGATCTGCGACTCGCGCACGGTCAGCGAGGCGCCGTACTGGATTTCCATATCGGCAATCGGGAAACGCCAGGCCAGCGTACCGTCGGTGTCTTCGGTCCACTGAATAATGTCTATGAACTGTTTCTTGATGAAGTCCATCAGCCCCATGGTGTGCTCCTTCGTTGTAAGCGTGCGCCGCAGTATGCGACATCTGCGGCCCGGTTTTACTCTCCCTGTGGGTGATTTTCACGTGGCAGCGCAGGCACAATTCCGGCATGAAGCAAATTCCCCGTGTCAGCATCCAAACCGAAGACTTTGATCTGGGCGCACAAACGCTGGCCCTGCGTGGGCAAGACGGCGGCATAGGCGCTGTGGTGGCCTTTGTCGGCACCGTGCGGGATGCCAGTCATGGCCAGAACGTCAGTGCCATGGAGTTGGAACATTACCCCGGCATGACCGAGGCGGCGATCGAAAGCATGATTGACGCGGCCTTTGCGCGCTTTGACATTCGCGCCGCGCGGGTGATTCACCGCGTCGGCGCCTTGCTCGCCTGTGATCAGATCGTGCTGGTGCTGGTGGCCTCGGCGCATCGTGGCCAGGCTTTTCAAGCCTGCGAGTTCTTGATGGACTATCTGAAGACGCAGGCTCCGTTTTGGAAGAAGGAAACCACGCCCGACGGCGCCCATTGGGTCGACGCGCGCGACAGCGACGATGCGGCGCTGGCGCGCTGGGGCTTGGTCTCGAACAACGCCACCGTATGACGGCGGCCTTGTTCTTCCAGGCGGGTGCCGTCGCCGGCGGCGCGGCCGTCGGTGCGCTGCTGCGTTGGGCTACCGGCTTGTGGCTCAATGAGCGGTTCGCGAGTGTTGCGGGCTTTCCGCTCGGCACGCTGGTGGTCAATCTGGCCGGCGGCTTCTTGATAGGCATGGCGATGGCCTGGTTTGGCCGCAGCCCTAATGATTTACTCAAGCTGCTCTTGGTCACTGGCTTTCTGGGCGGCCTGACCACTTTTTCGGCCTTCTCGGCCGAGTCTTTGGCTCTGTTGCAGCGCGGCGAGGCGGGCCTGGCGCTGTGGCACGCGGCCTTGCACACGCTCGGCGGCCTGGGCTGCGCGGCGGCGGGTTGGCGCTTGATGCAGCAGGCTTAGCTCGCACTCGGGCTGCGGGTTTGCTCGCTTACTCTTGATCTTTTGTTGCCTTATATTGCAGATATATTAGTAAATATGATGCATGGACGCAGAAGCCGAGAGGAAAAATTTGAACGCGAAGAAACGATTTGGGGCAGCCGGCACTCAGGCTTGCAGGGACATAGGTTTGGCGATCGGCGTGCTGCTGAGCATGGGTCTCTTGGGGGTGGCGCAAGCCGCTGCCTCTGAGTCCAATCCAGCGGCTGGTGCGCTAGGCGGCGCGGACCAGGTCATGAGTCGCAGCCACCGCTGCAGTGCCACGCTGGACCTGCGCTCGCAGTCCTTGAGTGCGCAGCAAGAGCAAGCCATCTGCCGCGAGTTGGCCGAGATTGAAGCGCGCTTTCACCGGCTGTTCGGTACCGAGGGCAAGCCGGTCAAGCATGATTTGAACAACTCGTTGCGCGCCAATATCTACGCCTCGGCCGATGAATTTGTTCGTTATGCGGGTGCGCATTTCAATATGCCGACGAACAATGGCGGCATGTATCTGGAAGGCCTGCCCGAGCAGAGCGGCAATAGGGCCGAGTTTGTTGCCAACCAAAACAAGGACGGCAGCGTGCGCAATCTCGGGCACGAGTATGTTCACTATCTGGACGGGCGCTTCAACCTCTATGGCGACTTTTGCGCCAATCTGCATGACTCCCATGAGCCGCCGGAGAACTGCGCCAAGCCCGCGCCGCAAACACCCTATCTGATCTGGTGGACCGAAGGCGTGGCCGAGTACATCGCGCGCGGAGCCGATCACCCCAAAGCCTTGAAACTGGCGGGCAGCAAGGCCTTCACCCTGAGTCAGTTGTTCGACACCGGCTATATGAGCAATAGCGGCGATGAGCGCGTCTATGCCTGGGGTTACTTGGCCGCACGTTTCATGATCGAGCAGCAGCGGTCCAAGCTGGAGCAGATGCTGAGCTTCACCCGCAGCGGCGACTACCCGCGCTACCAGGCGCTGCTGCGCGGCTGGGGCAAGAGCTTGGATGGGGAGTTTGCGACGTGGCTGGACGGCCTGAGCCCGGCGGCGGCGTCAATCAAGGCTGAGTGAGACAAGGGATGCAGGCATTGCCCTGCATCCAAGTGCCGTCTCAAAAGCTCTTCTTCGCTACCTTTTTATGTGCGTCATTGACCAGCATCAGCGCCGCTGAGCCGTAGTACTTGTGGTACTCGGCCACCATCTCGCCGCTGCTGATGACGGGGTCGGTGCCCGTGAGCAGCTTGGCTTCCTCGATATCGCTGACGGCCAATACGAACAAACCTCGCCACCCGTCCACGCCGTCCAGTGGGCCGGCCAGAGCCAGCTTGCCCTCGGCCGCGAGACTGTTGATATTGGCGAAGTGGCCCTTGAACATGGCGCTGCGCGCCTCGCCCGCCGGCATCGGAGTCGGCCCGGTCTTGAGGATCACCAGCACATAGCGCCGCATGCCGTATTCGTCCGCGCCTACAGCTTGAGCCAACTCGGCGTCATAAATCGCGGCAGGCGGCTTGGGTGTAACAGCGGGCTGAGGCGTTTGGGCGAGCGCGGCGCCCCAGGGTAAGCACAGCGTTAGGCTGGCAATGAGCATTCGCATGGCGGGCATCTCCTTTGGGGTTCGGGCAATGCTACGCCAGGCCTGGGCTGAGCGCTTGTCCGTCAACTGTGAGGGCGCCGCTTGCGATTTACATGTTTGGCCAGCGATAGGTTTGTGGCTCAACGCCAGCGATGCAGCCCGTCAAAGTCCTCTTTACTCAAGGCAAGGCCTTGCTGGCGCAGGATGGCGTAAGCGCAGCTCAGGTGAAAGAAGAAGTTAGGCAGTGCGAACTGGCAGAGAAAGTCTATGCCCGGCAGTTCTATCGTGGCGTGGCCCGCGTCACTGCTGATCGACCTAGCCTCGGCGCCTGCAAACTGCTCCGGCGTCAATTCCGCCAACCAAGCTTGGCGAGCAAGGATCATGGCCTGCAGCCCACTCAAACCGGCCGGATATTCGCCGAAGGCGGGCACGTCCCGCCCCAAGAGTGGCGCCAGGGCCCGCAACACAAATCCGCCGGCCACCTCGACTTGGGCCCGCAGCGGCAACATATCGGCTGCCAGCCGAGCGGCGAGCAAATCGCCCTCCGACAGGGCTCCCGCCTCGATCTGCGTTTGAGCCATATCAAGCATTGCACTCAATTGGCCAAGATAGCGTTGAAAAACCGGCACCGAAGCCGCATAAAGGTTCAAGCTCATAAATTCAGGACGGGCTGAGTTGTTTGCGGCGATTGTCAGAGCAAAGCCCGGCGGCACAAGCGAATCGCGCAGCCTGCCCCTTGAATTCAGGCCAGGCCCGCCTCATTTGCCAATCAAGTTTTAACCGGAGGATTGATTCATCATGCGCCCCGACAAATTCACCACCCGTTTCCAAGAAGCCCTGGCCGATGCGCAGAGTGCGGCTGTTACGCGCGGCAACCCCTATATCGAGCCGGCCCATTTGCTGCTGGCCATGCTGGCGCAGGAAGATGGCCCCAAGGCCTTGTTGGAGCGAGCGAACGTCAAGACCGCCGCCCTCAAGACCGCGCTGGACACCATCGTTGCCGGCTTGCCGAATGTGCAAGGCGAGGGCCAGCAGGTTGGCGCCGGGCGCGACCTGGTGTCGCTCTTGCAAGCGGCCGAGAAGGAAGCCTCCAAGCGCGGAGACCATTTCATTGCCAGCGAGATGTTCTTGCTGGCGCTTTGCGATGCCAAGACCGATCTGGCCGGCATTGCGCGTGGCCATGGCCTCAGCCGCAAGGCACTTGAGACCGCAATCGAGGCAGTGCGCGGTGGCCAAAAAGTCGACAGCCAGGAGTCTGAAGGCAACCGCGAGGCCTTGAAGAAATACACGCTGGATCTGACCGAGCGCGCACGCGCCGGCAAGCTCGACCCGGTGATTGGGCGAGACGATGAAATTCGCCGCTCGATCCAGGTCTTGCAGCGCCGCACCAAGAACAACCCGGTCTTGATCGGCGAGCCCGGTGTGGGCAAGACGGCCATCGTCGAAGGCCTGGCGCAGCGCATCGTCAATGGCGAGGTGCCCGACTCGCTGAAGAACAAGCGCATCTTGGTCTTGGACATGGCGCTGCTTTTGGCCGGCGCTAAATACCGTGGCGATTTCGAGGAACGTCTGAAGTCGGTCTTGAAGGAAGTGGCGCAAGACGAAGGCCAGACGATTCTCTTCATCGACGAAATCCACACCATGGTCGGTGCCGGCAAGGCTGAGGGCGCGATCGACGCCGGCAATATGCTGAAACCCGCTTTGGCGCGTGGTGAGTTGCATTGCATCGGTGCGACCACGCTGGACGAATACCGCAAATATGTGGAGAAAGACGCGGCGCTGGAGCGGCGCTTCCAGAAGGTGCTGGTCGATGAGCCCAGCGTCGAGGCGACGATCGCGATCCTGCGCGGCCTGCAAGAGAAGTACGAGGTTCACCACGGCGTCGAGATCACCGACCCGGCCATCATCGCCGCGGCCGAGCTGAGCCACCGCTACATCACCGACCGCTTCCTGCCCGACAAGGCCATCGATCTGATCGACGAGGCGGCGGCCAAGATCAAGATCGAGATCGATTCCAAGCCCGAGGTGATGGACAAGCTCGATAGACGCATGATCCAGCTCAAGATCGAGCGCGAGGCGGTGCGGCGCGAGAAGGACGAAGGCTCGATCAAGCGCTTTGATCTGATCGAGGTGGAGCTGCTCAAGCTGCAGCGCGAGTACAACGACCTCGAAGAGATCTGGCTCGCCGAAAAGGCGCAGGCGCAGGGCTCGGCCCATGTGAAGGAAGAGATCGACCAGATCCGCCAGCAGATCGAGGAATGGAAGCGCAAGGGCGATTTCAACAAGGTCGCCGAGCTGCAATATGGCCGCTTGCCTGAGCTGGAAACCAAGCTCAAGGATGCGCAGGCCAAGGAAGCCGGCAAGTCAGGCAAGAACGCCGCGCCCGGCGCGCGGCCCAGCTTGTTGCGCACCATGGTCGGTGCCGAGGAAATCGCCGAGGTGGTGGCGCGCTCGACCGGCATTCCGGTCTCCAAGCTGCTGCAGGGCGAGCGCGACAAGCTCTTACAAATGGAAGGCAAGTTGCACCAGCGCGTGGTCGGCCAGGACGAGGCGATCACGGCGGTGGCCGATGCGATCCGCCGCTCAAGGGCGGGTCTTTCTGATCCAAATCGGCCGCTCGGCTCCTTCTTGTTCCTCGGCCCCACCGGCGTCGGCAAGACCGAGCTGTGCAAGGCCTTGGCGGGATTCTTGTTCGACAGCGAAGAGCACCTGATCCGCATGGACATGAGCGAGTTCATGGAGAAGCATTCGGTGTCGCGCCTGATCGGCGCGCCACCGGGCTATGTCGGCTATGACGAAGGCGGCTATCTGACCGAGGCGGTGCGGCGCAAGCCCTATAGCGTGCTGCTGCTGGACGAGGTCGAGAAGGCGCACCCGGATGTATTCAATGTGCTGCTGCAGGTCTTGGACGATGGCCGCCTGACCGACGGGCAAGGCCGCACGGTGGACTTCAAGAATACCGTCATCGTGATGACCAGTAACCTCGGGTCTCAGCAGATCATGGGTCTGGTCGGCGAGCCCAAGGAAGTGATCCGCGAGGCGGTCTGGGGCGAGGTGAAGGCGCATTTCAGGCCGGAGTTCTTGAACCGGATTGACGAGACGGTGATCTTCCATGCGCTTGACGCCAAGAACATCGCGGCGATCGCCAAGATTCAGCTGCAGATTCTCGAATCAAGGCTGGAGAAGCTGGAGATGAAGTTGGACGTCAGCGACGAGGCGCTGGCCGAGCTGGCCAAGGTCGGGTTCGATCCGGTGTTTGGCGCAAGGCCGCTCAAGCGCGCGATCCAGCAGCGGGTCGAGAACCCCTTGTCCAAGCTGATCCTGCAGGGCAAGTTTGGCCCCAAGGATGTGATCCCGGTCGACGTGCTGGACGGCGAATTCCACTTCGGGCGAGTGGTGCACTGAGGCTTGCTCTTCAGACGGCCCCGTCAAAGGGCCGTCGCTTGCTTCACGGTGGCTTGTGCGCTCTGATAATGGGGGATTGATTGATTCAATCCTCCTTTAAAAAGGCGTTCAGCGCCCGTCACGCCTATGTTCTCTCCTGTTGTTGAGTCTTTTTGGCAAAGCCAATTCCTTGCCGAGACAGCGGTTTTCGACAGTGAACGCATGAGCGTGCACATCAAGCCCGAACTGGAGGAGGCGCGCCGGCTGGTCTCGCTCGAGCGCGCGGAGGGCAAGCTGATGGTGGCCATGAAGCCGGCGTTGGCGCAGCAGATCGGCTTGTTGTCACAAGACCAGAACTTGACGCCTGAAAGCTTGCGGCTGACCTTGCAGGCCGCCGGCATTGCCCTGCACGGGGCGGATCATGTTTTCCATTTCAGCGAGGCGGCATTGGCGGCCTTGTTGGCTGAGCCTCAGGCCGCGCACATCCGTCCTTTGAGTGCTGCCGATGAAAAACTGTTTGCCGCATTCCAGTCGCAGGCAAGTGAGCAGGATTTGGATGATGCTTGGGTCGAGCTGGATCACTGGGCGGTGTTTGGCGCCGTTGATGCGCAGGGCCAGCTGATGTGCGCGGCCAGCATGTACCCCTGGGACGGCGCGCAAATCGCGGACATCGGTGTTTTGACCTTGCCTGCCTTTCGCGGCCAAGGCCAAGCGCGTCGGGTGGTGCGAGCCATTTGTCGCCATGCGGCTCAAGCCGGGTTGCAAACCCAATACCGCTGCCAACTTGACAACGCGGCCTCGATTGCCTTGGCCCAGGCCGTCGGTTTGAGTTTGTATGGCAATTGGGACGTGATCGCGCAGGACGTGGATGCATAGGCCAAACCGGCAAGCGGCCGGTGGCCTTGTGTGTAGAACGTGCTGCTGGTGATGCCGCTCAAATAACGCATTCGCGCAGCGTCGGGCCGGTTTGCCCCTACGCACGGCTGCGATGTGCCGGGCATCGCCTGACAAGTCAAACAGTTGCCGCCACTGGTGAATCTTTTCGCCTAGGGTATTTCACAGGCTTGAGCCTAGCGGCGCGCTGCTACATTCCTCACCCGTGAGATTCAGAGAACGCAAGGCGCCGGAGAGCGTCTGCGCCAGTTGACGCTATCGCTTAGGGAGGGTTTTTGATGAGCAATGATTTGAAGTCCATGCTGGCTGTTGCCGGCTTGGCAATCGGTTTGGCCGTGAGTTCGGGTGCCGCGCTGGCAGAGAATACGAATCTGGCGCCGGGCTTTACTCAGCTGGCCAAGGCCGCCAAAGTGGTGGTCATGCCGGTAGACGTCGAGCTGTTCTCGATGTCAGCCGGTGGCGTCAATGAACCGCGAGCCGATTGGACAACGGCGGCCCACGGACATATGAAAGCCGCCCTGGCCAGCAAGTCTAAGAAACTCGGGTTTAGCGCGGAGCCCATGAGCGAGGGGGCGGCCGACGAGTTTGCCGAACCCATTGCCCTGCATGCAGCAGTGGCGCGTTCAATTGCCTTGCATCACTCGGTGGGTGGAGTTTGGGCGCTTCCGACCAAAGAAGGCAAGTTGGATTGGAGCTTTGGCGATGCAATGAAGCAGTTGCAAGCCACGACGGGCGCGCAGTACGGCCTCTTTGTCTGGGTGCGAGACAGTTATGCCACCGCCGAGCGCAAGTTGGCGATGGCGGGCCTGGCGCTGCTGGGCATAGGTCTGGCAGGGGGTACTCAGACCGGTTATGCATCGCTGGTTGATCTGAACAGTGGCCAAGTGATGTGGTTTAACCGGCTGGCGCGTGCCAGTGGCGATCTGCGTGAGGCCGAAGCAGCGGCCGAATCTATCGAGGCCTTGCTGGCCGGCTTTCCCAAGGTGCAATGAAGCGCCGTGGGCTTTTGGCGGCCCTTGGCATAGGCTGCGCCCATTGTTCTGCAATGGCTCAGGGCAGCGCTTGGTTGGCGCCTGCTCGGTTTGCCAAGCCTGACGCGGCAAGCGACGAGGGCGGGCTTTGGGCCATGATGGACCGGGAGGAAGCTCGGCTGCGGCGCAGCCCCTTCATGTTGCGCGATGCCCCGCTGCGCGACTACATCCAGGACATTGCCTGCAAACTTGCTGGCGAGCATTGTGCCGATGTGCGCGTCTATCCGGTTCGCACGCCCTTTTTCAATGCCAGCATGGCGCCGAACGGCATGATGCAGATATGGAGCGGCTTGCTGCTGAGAGTCGACAACGAGGCTCAGCTGGCTGCGGTGATCGGTCATGAGATCGGCCACTATATGCAGCGCCATACCTTGGAGAAGCTGCGTGATGTCAAGGCGCGCAGCGCCTTTGGTATGTTCATGGGTATGTTCGGTGTGGTGGGTCTGGTTGGTCAGCTGGCCATGTTGTCGGGTGCTTTTGGTTTCTCGCGCGACCAGGAGCGCGAGGCCGACGGCATCGGCTTGGATCTGATGCGCAAGGCCGGCTACGACACTCGCGAGGCCGCCAAGGTCTGGGAGAATTTGCGCGCAGAGGCCGCCGCCGCTCACGATCCCTCAAGATCCAGTCCGATGTTTGCCACCCACCCGGCGTCTGAAGAGCGCAGCGCGACCCTGGCGCGCCTTGCAGCGGCGGACGGCGGGGGCTTTGTCGGGTTTACAGAGTTGAGTAGCCGGCTGGCTGGCCTGCAGCAGCTGATGCTGGAGGATGAATTGCGGCGCGGCCAACATGGCGAAACCCTGGTCTTGCTGGACCGGCTGATAGCTCGTTCGCCCCAGCGCAGTGATCTTCTGTATTTCCGCGGCGAGACAAGGCGACAGCGGGCCGCCGGGGATGACGGTGACCGGGCACTGCAAGATTTCGAGCAGGCCCTGCAACTCGGTCAGGAACCGGCGCAATTGCACCGCGCCTTGGGTTATCTGTACCAAGGTCGCGCCAAGCCAGAGCAGGCCCGAGAGGCCTTTGCCCGTTATGTCGAGCTGGCCCCCGAGGCCGCTGACCTCGCGTTGATCAAGAGTTTTCTATGAGGGAGTATTCGATGATGAAAAACAAGAATCTGGCAGGCCTGTTGGCCGCCGCGACTTTGGTGCTGGTGCTGTCGGGTTGCGCCGCCGTCAGCAAAGTGTCCACGGGTGACGCCTTGGTTGGTGACCGTATGGCGCTCAAGTTAGACACATCCTGGAACCAATTCGAACGTGGTTTGGGTAACGATACCCCGACCTGGACCGTTGAAGGCGTGACCATAGACGCTTTGCAGTTCTATGTGGGTATCAAGGACGGGCAGCCGATTGCCAAGCTGCCTGACGCGGCCAAGAACCAGAAGCCGTTGAATTTCAAGTCTTCCATGCAAGCCGCCGATGTGGTGGCGCTCTATCAGGCGATGTTGACCCGTGATGGCTCAAGCTTCGAGCTTGTCAAGCTTGAGCCGGCCGAGTTCCTGGGCGGCAAGGGCTTTCGCTTCGAGTACGCGCTGAATCGCAAGGTCGATGATGTTCCGATGCGCGGCCTGGCCTATGGGACGGTGCAAAAGGGCGAACTGTTCGTGATCCATTACAGCGCGCCGCGCCTGGTGTTCTTCCCTCGCTACCAAGCTCGCGTCGAGACTCTGGCTCGAGGTGCCAAGCTAAAGTCGTGAGAGCGGGAGGGCGGGCCGCCGATCACGGCGCCGGCCCTAGAGCTTCGTTTCGTATCGCGCGGATTTGATCCTCAAGCTATGACCTTGGCTTGACCTGAAAAGCGCCCTCGCGATCAGGAAAACAGCGCTCTAGCGCAGTCCCGTGCGCGTTGCGGCACGCTGCCTGCCAAGGCAATGGCCGGGCTTGAGCGGCCGGGCTGCAGCAGCTGCTCGAACACCGCCTGCACCTGCGCGCCCGTGACCGCTCGCATTTGGGCCATCGTTTCTTGGGGCTCGCGCAGGCGGCCGAAGTTGAACAACTCTTGCGCGGCGGCTTCCATGCGCCGCGCCGGCTGCTCCAGCGCCCGCAGTCCGCGCACTTGCAACTGCTTGCGCGCACGCGCCAGCGCGACCTTGTTCAGCGGCCCGTCGGCCTGACGCTGCAGCAATTGCTGCACCGCTTTTAAGAACTCCTCGGCCTGGGCCGGTGCGGTCGCGCCCTCGATCAAAAACTGGCCGTAGAGCGGCAGGATGTCGGCTGAGCAGGCGACGTGATAGGCCAGCCCGCGGCGCTCGCGGATCTCGTCCAGCAGCGGCGAGCTCATGCCCTCGCCCAGCAGGGCAGCAGCCAGCACATGCGGCAGATGCCGTTTGCTCTTGTACTCGCCCAGGCTGGGCGCTTCAAAACCCAGCATCAGCTGGCATTGGCCGCTGCCGGCCATGCGCCGCGTTTTCATGCCGCCCAGCCAGAGCGGCGCGCTCAGCGCATTCGGCTGACCCTCAGGCATGGCGCCGAAGAACTGCTCAACCAGCCGCGTGAACGCCTCAGCGTCCACCGGTCCGGCCACGGCCACCACCACATTGCTGGCGGTGTACTGGGCCTGGACGTAGGCCAGCAGTTCATCACGGCTGAAGCGCAGGATATTGGCGCGCGTGCCGATGATGGGGCGACCGGCGGCATGGCGCTGACCGTAGCAAGCGCGGTCCAGCAATTGGAAAACCACGCTGCTGGGGTCGTCTTCGAACTCGTTGAACTCCTGTTCGATCACGCGCCGCTCACGTTCCAGCTCATCGGCCGGAAAGCTGCTGTTCAGCACAATGTCAGCCAGCCAGGCCACAAAGGCCGGCAAGTCAGCCGGCAAGCCTTCGATGTGAAAAGCGGTATGGTCCTTGTCGGTGTGGGCGTTGACCTCGGCGCCCATGGCCTCCGCGTCGAGGTTGATGCGCTGGCAATCACGGCTCGCCGTGCCTTTGAAGGCCATATGCTCGACGACATGGCTGATGCCGTTCAGCCGGGAGCTCTCATCAAGGCTGCCGGTGCGTATGAAGACGCTCAGGCTGACCGTTTGGCGCCAGGGCATTGGTATCACCACGGTGCGCAGGCCGTTGGCCAGCGTTTCGAATTGGGCGCTGTGGTTGGGGTGTAAGGCGGTCAAATTGTTCAAAATTGTCAATGTGGATCGTTCGTTATCAAGCGGGAGAGGGCTGAGCCGGCTCAATTGTTCAAGCTCAGCCCGCGCCGCTTCAAATAGGGCTCCAGCTTCGGCTTCGAGCCGACCATGGTTTCAAACTCCGCCATGATGTCTTTGCTGCCGCCGATAGCCAGCACATGGCGCTTGAGCTGCTCGCCGACCTGGCGGCTTAAGCCCCCGTTTTTCTCTATCCACTCGACCGTGGTCGCATCCAGCAGCTCGCTCCACAGATAGCTGTAGTAGCCGGCCGAATAGCCGCCGACCATATGGCTGAAATAAGGCGAGCGGTAGCGCGGTGCGACCAAGGTCTGCGCGGGGCCAAAGCCTTCTTGTTCCAGCACGCGAGCTTCAAACGCCATCACCATTTCGGGCTTGGGGACTTCGGCCAAGCTCAGCTGATGCCAGCGCTGGTCAAGCAGCGTCGCGCCCAGGTACTCGGTGGTGGCATAGCCCTGGTTGAAAGTGCCCGCGCCCAGCACCTTGTTCAACAAGGCCTCGGGCATGGGCGCGCCGGTCTGATGATGGCGGGCGTAGTGCTTGAACACCGAAGGCCAGGTCTGCCACATCTCGTTGACTTGGGAGGGGAACTCGACATAGTCGCGCGGCGTGCCGGCCAGGCCAGGGTAGCGGATGTCGCTGAGCATGCTGTGCAGGTTGTGGCCGAACTCATGGAACAGGGTTTTGGTCTCGTCCCAGGTCAAAAGCGTGGGCTGACCGGCCGCAGGTTTGGGGATGTTCATGTGGTTGCCGACGACCGGCTTTTCGCCGAATAGGCGGCTCTGCCGCACATAGCCGTTAGCCCAGGCGCCGCCGCGCTTGCTGGGGCGGGCGTAGAAGTCAAACAACAGCAGCGCCTGCGTCTTGCCGTTCGGCGCGAAGACCTCCCAGACCTGCACATCGGGGTGGTAGACCGGCAGATCGTGGCGCCGCTTGAAGTTGAGACCGAAGAGCTCGGTGGCGGCATGGAAAACACCGCGCTCCAGCACCGTCTGCAATTCAAGGTAGGGGCGCAGCTGCTCACCGTCGTAGCCATGTTGGACGGCACGCAGACGCTCGCTGTAGAAATCCCAGTCCCAGGCCTGCAAGGCGAAACGCGGCTTGCCGGCGGCGTCTTGTTCCTGGTCGGCCAGCTGTTGCAGCGCTGCCTGTTCCTTGCGTGCCGAGGCCACTGCGGCAGGTGCGAGTTGGCGCAGCAGCGCATTGACCGTCTTGACCTCCTTGGCGGTCTGCTCCTGCAATTCAAAGTCGGCATAGGTGGCAAAACCCAGCAGCGCGGCGCGCTCGGCGCGCAGGGCGGCAAAGCGGCTGACCAGGGCGGTGGTGTCGTTCGCATCGCCCTGGCTGCCGCGTGCAATCGAAGCCTTGTAGAGCTGCTCGCGCAGGTGGCGGTACTGCAAACGGTGCAACAAGGGCTGGCCGGTGGTGTTTTGCAGCGCTATTCGAAAGCGCCCATCGGCTTGCTTCAGCGCGTCGATTTCGGCATCGCTTAGACCTGTCAGCGCAGCGCGGTCGGTGATGAACAAGGCCGCGTCGTTGACGCCGGCCTGCACCTTGCGGTTGAACTCGGCACCCATCTGCGCGAGTTCACTATTGATCTCGCGCAGGCGCTGCTGCTTGTCGAGGGGCAATTCGGCGCCGGCGCGGCGCAGATTGCGGTGCATGCGCTCCAGCAGGCGTTGCTGCTCGGCGTCGAGTTTGGGTTTGGCCTTGAGTAGCGAGTCGATGCGGGCGAACAGACGCGGGTCCAGCGCGATGCGGTCGCGGTGCGCTGCCATCTCGGGCGCAAAGCGTTGCTGCAAGGCTTGGCGGGTCGGGTTGTTGTCGGTGCCGCTGAGGCTGCCCAGCATGTTTTGCGTGCGGCCAAGCAGGCGGCCTGCGCGCTCCAGCGCTTCCACCGTGTTCTCGAAGGTCGGCGCCGCCGGATTGCGCAGGATGGTGTCGACTTCACGCCAGTGCAGCGCCATGCCGGCCTGCAGCGCCGGCGCGAAATCGGCGTCTTGGAGCTGGTCGAAATGGGGGTAGCCGAGCGGCAGGGTCGAGGGCTGCAGCAGCGGGTTGTCACGTGCGCCGGCTGAGAAGCTGCTGGCGAGCAAGACGGGAAGCAATAAGGGGAGCAGGAGTTTGCGCATGAGGCGTGTCGAGGGCGGATTGGGTCAGGTGGGCTGCAGTATCGCCGCGAGCTGCCCACCGCGATCCGGGTGAAAACGCTGCGGCTTGGCAGAGTTAACTGAGATTTATCCGCGAGAATCTAGCCTGTCCGCCATTCACGGCGCCTTTGAAAACAGCAGTCGAAAAAGATCATGACCGAAGAAGCCAAGCCAGAAACCATCGCAGCCCCAGCCCCAGCCCCAGCCCCAGCCCCAGCCGCTGAAAAGCCCGCCATCCCCGACCGCCTGTCGGTGGACGAGCGCAGCCCGCATTTCAACGCGGCCGTGTTCCAGCATGAAATCGGCATTCGCCTGAACGGCAAAGAGCGCTCCGACGTCGAGGAATACTCGATCAGCGAAGGCTGGGTGATGGTGCGCGCCGCCAAGACGCGCGACCGCAAGGGCAACCCGCTGATGATGAAGATCAAGGGCAAGGTCGAAGCGTTTTACAAATAAGCAGCTGACCGGGCGTCGCCACGATCACCAGCGCGATTGGTGATCCTCGGTCACGCCGAGCAAGCCTTTGACGGCGAAAGGCAGGGCGTCTTTTGAGGCCTTGACCTGGCCACTGAACGTGCCGACCGGCTGGATGTAATGGCTAGCGGCGATGAATAGATTGCGGTCTTCCTGGCGCGCGCCCTCCGGGCTAAAGCTCAAATCGAGCAGACCGTCATCGGTGCTGACGCGCCAAGGCGCCATGGGCTGCTTGGGCTCAAACTCAAAACGCGCCGCGCCCAAGGGGATCAATTCCCCCTGCAGCCAGAGCGCGTTCTCGTTGGCGCCGAAATAGCCGTTCTGCAAATTGAAGCCAACTTCCGGGCTGTGCGCGCAGGCCCAGCGCCAATCGGTGTTGCGGGCCAATAGCCCATTGGAGGCATCCACGCTGGCGATCGCATCGTCCAGTGAGAAAGCTTGGCCGCCGACCTTCAACTGGCCTTTGACCATCAGCGCCGGGCTCTTTTGCGTCGCATGGGCCACGCCGCCGTTTTCTATCCGGCCTATGGCCAAGAGCATGGGCGCGGCGTCAGTCAAGCTCAACTCGGCTTGCAAGTCGATGCCAGCGGTTTGTACCTTCAGACTCAGTGTGTCCTCAGGCTGATGACGCAGACTCAGGCGCGCGCCAGGGCCGCGAAACCAGCTCTCGCATCCGCTCAGCGGCTGATCCGACACGCGGCATTGCAGGCCCGGCAAACCGTCTTGGCGCCAATTGGCTAACAGGCTCTTGCTGCGGCGCTCGAACACATAGGCGAATGCGGTGCAGGTCCAACCCAGGTCGACGATGGCCACGCCGATGAACAACTCACCATTGCCCAGCCCCACATAGTGCCAGCGCTTGTGATGCAGGCGCTGCCACAAGGCCGAGCGCCGATGAGGCTCGCTCAAGGCGCGCCAGTCAATCGTCGCGATGCGTCCGGCATAACGGCCGATTGCCGGTGCGCCGTCTATCACCACCTCGGGCGGTGGCGCCGGCAAGCGGCTGCGGGCTTCAGTCATAGTGGGTCTCTCAAATGCTGTTTGCGCCAATTCGCTGGGGCCATGCCGGTCCATTGACCGAAGGCGCGCGTGAAGGCAC
This sequence comes from Roseateles albus, assembly GCF_028595345.1. NCBI lineage: Bacteria > Pseudomonadati > Pseudomonadota > Betaproteobacteria > Burkholderiales > Sphaerotilaceae > Roseateles > Roseateles albus. The sequence continues at coordinate 20,649 of NZ_JAQQXT010000002.1, forward strand.
TTTGCTCGGAAAAACCCAAGAGCAGAGCGATCTCGCTGAGCTCCAGATCGGGGCTGCGCAAATAGGCTTCGGCGAGTTGCCGGCGCGTGCCGTCCAGCAGCGCTTGGAAGCTCAGGCCTTGCTCGGCCAGGCGCCGCTGCAGGCTGCGCGTGCTGAGGTGGTGGGCCCGCGCCAGCGCGTCCAGCGAGGTGTGGCCTTCGCGTATCAAGGCCACCAAGCTGAGCCGGAAGGCCGCAACGGGTGCCGCCACCTGGCTGACCGCTTGCAACAAGGCTTCAGCTTGGGCGTCCAGCAGCGCCAAGAGGGCAGGGTCAGACTTGCGCAGCGGCAGTGAGAGGTCTTGCGTCGCCAGCAGCAGCCTTGTCGAAGGCTGTTCAAAATAGACCGGGCAGCCGAAGAAGCTCAAGTAAGGCGAGGTATCGAGCGGCCTTGGGTTGACGAAGTCGACCTGCAGCGGCGCCAGCCGCCGACCGGTGAAGTCACGCGTTAGCTGCACCAGCGAGGCCAGCGCGGTCTCGTCCACCAAGGCGCCGGGGCGCCCGCGTGCCGTGCCCCATTCAATGCACAGGCCTTGCGCGGTGAGCTCGACCTGTGCCGGGTTGACGTCATAGACCGAGTTGTGAAAGCGCTCCAGGCGCTGCAGCGCCGCGAACAAGTTTGGGCAGGCCAGCGCCGCGAAGCCCACCACCCCGAAATGCCGCGCGCTGATGCCAGCGGCCAAACGCAAGCTCAAAGCAGGGCGTGGGTCCAGCGCTTGGGCCAGATCCAGTGCAGCGCGCCATGTGGGAAGAGCCACAAAATGGCCGCTGGGCAAGGGGCCGAGCAGCTTGTGGGGGTCAAGCCCCAGCCCGCGCAAATACTCGTAGAGCAGATGCACATAGGAGGCGGCAAGGCGGGCTTCGGTCATGGGGCATGATGATGCCGCAGCGCAGCGCTCATCACAGCCGTGGTTTACCCCGCGCCAACTTGGCGCGTATGGTCAAGGCAAAACGCACATAAGCTTGCAAGATCGGCAGCTCGGTTTGAACCAAAAGGCCTGTGAAGACATGGAACCCTTGCTCGATTTTTTTCGCCAGCATCTCGACCCACGCGACCTGACCCTGCTGCTCTTGTCTCCGCTGTTCATGCTGAGCATCGCGCTGGAGGCCTGGCGCTTTCGCAAGGTGCCCGGCGTTTACACCTGGCGCGACACCTTCATGAGCATGAACAGCGGCGGCAGCTATCTGTTCGTCGATTTATTGCTGGTGATTGTCTTGGTGATCCCGGCGATGCAGTGGGTCTATCAGTTCCGGCTATGGACGATAGAGATCACGCCCTGGACCTTTTTTGCGCTCTTTATGGGCGTTGAACTGTTGTATTACGGCTTTCACCGCGCCAGCCACCGCATCCGCTGGTTCTGGTGCGCCCATGTCGTGCATCACGGCTCCGAGCATATGAACTTCACCACCGCGCTGCGCCAGAGCTGGTTCTATGCGATTGCCGGCAATTGGTTGTTCTACACGCCCATGGTCTGGCTGGGCTTCGAGCCGCATTGGGTCTTGTTTGCGCTGTCTCTGAACCTGGGTTATCAGTTCTTTGTGCACACGCAATGGGTGGGCAAGCTGCCGGCCTGGTTCGAGTGGCTGTTCAACACGCCTTCGCATCACCGTGCGCACCATGGCCGCAACCCCGTTTATATAGACCGTAACTTCGGCGGCACCTTGATCATTTTTGACCGTCTGTTCGGCAGCTTTGTGCCGGAACAGGAGGCGGTTGACTATGGGCTGGAGCATCCGGTGCCGACCAATAATCTGGTCTGGCTGAATGTGCATGAATGGGCGGCGATGTTGAAGGACATGCGGCGCGAGCTGCGCGAGAAGGGCTCGTGGTGGCTGGCTTTCAAGCATTTGTGGGCGCCGCCGGAGTGGGAGCGGGGGGATGTGGCTTAGCTCATGAAAACCTGGACTTGACGTTTTCATCCCTTCCATCCCCTTCATCCTGGCCAATGCTTCCCTGAAGGCAGCGATTTACTGCACGTTGCAGATGTCGCCCGGCCAGACTTGTCGGGTGGCACATTTGAGAAGAAGCACTTTCAGCCTGGATGGAGGGGATGAAGGGGATGGGGCCTAGCGGTATCGCTCTTCACGGCGTGGCGGCCTTCCATCATTGAAGTTTTTCGCCAATTCGACCCTGAACCGATGGTCTGCAAGCCTTGCCGTTCATGCGACAGTTCGAAGCTAATGGTTGGAGCGCGGCAACTGACCCCGGCGAACATGCAACACAGATGCACACTTGACAAGTTTCGGGCTCGAGACGCCAGCAGTCTGTATCGCTTGCTTGTGGACCCAGCTGTGAGGACCTTTCTTGGTGGTCCAGTCGAGCCTTCCCTTGCTCTGGAGCGCGTGCGGGCTCAGCTGGAGAACAATAGCGACTTGCCCGCCTGGGCCATACGACCCTTGAGCGCGGAGCCAAACCAATTGGCGGGTGTGGTGTCCTTGGATTCCCACCACGACGGCTTCGATGTAGAGCTCTCGTACGCGCTGCTTCCCGAGTACCAGGGTCTTGGCTACGCTGCCGACGCAGCTCGACTTGCGTTGAACCATGCGTTCGAGGTCATGCGCCTACACCGCGTCGTCGCCGAAACCCAGACCGCAAATGGGCGGTCGGTGCTGCTATTGGCGCGTGTCGGCATGTCTTGTTTGAAGACGACCATTCGGTTCGGTGCGCCGCAAAGCATCTTCGTGATGAACAACCCTATGACGCAGGATTCTCGCTGCGCGGTCTCTTAGGGTTGGGCCAGGTCTCGGATCTTTAGGCAGGACTTGACCCCCGGCATCGTGCGGGTAGACCGGTCTCGCCCTTACCCCTATTTGATCGGCCTGCGAAGCCTGTCTTTAGAATCCAGCCTCCTGCCCCTGCATGGCGCCTTCAACAAGGCGCCGGAAGCCCACGAATGAATGCTGCTGCTGCCAAGTCGAAAACGCCCGCTCCGCCGGTGTCACCCGTTGTGATCGTGGGAGCCGGTTTGGCCGGTTTGACAGTGGCGCTGCATCTGGCCGACACGGTGCCGGTGGTCGTGCTGGCCAAGCGCGAGTTGACCGAAGGCGCCACCGCCTGGGCGCAGGGCGGCATCGTCGGCGTGCTGGGCAATGACGACAGCATCGAGTCCCATGTGCGCGACACCCAAGATGCCGGAGCTGGCCTTGTAGATGTCGATACTGCCCGCTTCATCGCCGAGCGCAGCGCCGCGGCGGTCGAATGGTTGGTCAACCAGGGCGTGCCCTTCACGCCCGATGACGACGGCCCGCTTGGCTTGCACCTGACACGCGAAGGCGGCCATGCGGTGCGTCGCATCGCCCATGCGGCAGACGCCACCGGCAAGGCCATCCACGACCAGCTGTTGGCCGCCGCCAAGGCCCACCCGAACATCACGCTGCGCCAGCGCTGGATGGCGCTGGATCTGATCACTTCGCGCCATGTGCAGCGCGAGGAAGAGCCGCGCTGCTATGGCATCTACGCGCTGGACATTGACACCCAGCGCGTTGAAGCGCTGCCGGCGCGTGCGGTGGTGCTGGCCACCGGCGGTGCCGGCAAGGTTTACCGTTACACCACCAACCCGGACACGTCCACTGGCGACGGCATCGCGATGGCCTGGCGGGCCGGTTGCCGGGTCGCGAACATGGAGTTCATCCAGTTCCACCCGACCTGCTTGTACCACCCGCAGGAGCGCAGCTTTTTGATCACCGAGGCGCTGCGCGGTGAGGGCGGCTATTTGAAGCTGCCCGAGCATGTCGGCGGGGGCCGCTTTATGGCCGCTCATGATGCGCGGATGGAGCTGGCGCCGCGCGACATCGTGGCCCGTGCGATCGACTTCGAGATGAAGAAACACGGCGTCGACCATGTGTGGCTGGACGCCACCCATCTGGGCGAGGCCTTTTTGAAGGAGCATTTCCCGACCGTCCATGCGCGCTGCCTGAGCTTAGGCATAGATATCGCCAAGCAGCCGATTCCGGTCGTGCCGGCCGTGCATTTCACCTGTGGTGGCGTGGTCACCGATCTGGCCGGGCGCAGCGATATGCCAGGTGTCTATGCGGTGGGTGAGACGGCTTACACCGGCCTGCATGGTGCCAACCGCCTGGCCAGCAACTCGCTGCTGGAATGCGTGGTCTTGGGTCAGACCTGTGCCGATCACATCTTGGGCCTGCCGGCAACGGAGCCTGCGCCCTTGCCGGGTTGGGATGAAAGCCAGGTCGAAGACGCCGACGAGCAGGTCGTCATCGCGCATAACTGGGATGAGCTACGGCTCTTGATGTGGAACTATGTCGGCATCGTGCGCACCACCAAGCGGCTGGAGCGGGCGTTGCACCGCATCGCCTTGTTGCGCGGCGAGATCGATGATTACTACGCCAATTTCCGCGTCACCCGCGATTTGCTGGAACTGCGCAATCTGGTCGATTGCGCCGAGCTGATCGTGCGCTCGGCACTCTTGCGCCATGAAAGCCGCGGCCTGCATTACAGCCGCGACTATCCGCTGACGCTGCCGGTCAGCTTCCCGACGGTGTTGATGGCCGAGCGAGGTTTAAGGAAACTCTAGGGCTTGGCGCGTAGCGCCAGCCTGGCCTGCACGAAGTTGAACGCGTAGCCAACCGATTCATCGATGGCCGAGTCAATCTCGCGCCGCTCATGCTCGGTCAGGTAGAACAGAAAGTCCACCGCATGGCGGATATAGCGCGGCGGCAGGCGGTTCAGAGCGACGCAGGCCACGTCGCAGAGCAGATCGCTGTCGGCGGCAATGGCCGGGAACTGTGGCGCCAAGGCCATCACGGCCCCGAGTACCTCGCGTTCATGGTGGTTGTAGATCGAGCTGAAGTCTTGGTTCATGGGGCTAAGCCTCCGTCAAAGATTCCCACACGATAAACGCTTTTTGCTCTCAGCGGGTCGCTGAAATGCCCTGATCCGGCCGCCTATTTGTCGTCGTTTCAAGCCGCGCCGATGCCGGGCACCAGGCGTGCCGCCGCAGCTTTGGACTTGGCGGTGAAGTCCAGCATGCGCTCAATGCAGCCCAGCGCTTTGACGCGCGTGGCCTCTTCGATCTCGATTTCCGGCAGGCCACGCTCCAGGCAGTCCACCAAACCTTGCAGGCCGTTCATCGCCATCCAGGGGCAATGGGCGCAACTCTTGCAGGTGGCGCTATTGCCCGCCGTGGGCGCTTCGATCAAGGTCTTGGTCGGAGCGAGCTGGCGCATCCGGTGCAAGATGCCGTTGTCGGTGGCGACGATGTATTCCTGCGCCGTTCCTTCAACCACGGCCTTGATCAGCGCCGAGGTCGAGCCCACCACATCGGCCAGCGCCACCACGCTTTGCGGCGACTCTGGGTGGACCAGAATCTTCGCGTCAGGATGCTGCTCGCGCAGCAGTTGCAACTCAAGGCCCTTGAACTCGTTGTGGACGATGCAATCGCCTTGCCACATCAGCATGTCGGCGCCGGTCTGCTCCTCGATATAGCGGCCCAGATGGCGGTCCGGCGCCCAGAGGATCTTTTTGCCCTGCGCCTTCAAGGCCGAGACTATTTCGAGCGCGCAAGAGCTGGTCACCATCCAATCGGCGCGCGCCTTGACCGCCGCGCTGGTGTTTGCATAGACGACCACGGTGCGGTCCGGGTGCGCGTCGCAAAAAGCCGCGAACTGATCGGCCGGGCAGCCCAGGTCGAGCGAGCAGGTGGCGTCCAGATCGGGCATCAGCACGCGCTTCTCGGGGCTCAAAATCTTGGCGCTTTCGCCCATGAAACGCACGCCGGCCACCACCAACGCCTGCGCCGCGTGGTCACGGCCGAAGCGGGCCATCTCCAGCGAGTCCGACACGCAGCCGCCGGTCTCCAGCGCCAGGTCTTGCAAGTCGCCGTCGACATAAAAATGCGCGACCAGCACCGCATTCTTGGCCTTCAGCAGCTCGGCCGCACGGGCCTTGAGCGCCTGTTTTTGGCTTTGTGTCAGCGGGGCAGGCGTTTTGGCCCAGGCTTGCGCAGTGCAGCTGAGGCCGTCGCCGTCTTGGCGGGTGTAGTCGAAGAGAACTTGTTCCATGGGCGTGGATTTTAGGGGTGACGGCAAAGCCCTCAGGCGAGGGCAAAGAATCGGCTCGGCGGCATGCCCACGGTGCGCGTCACCATCGCCGTGAAGGCGCTGGCGCTGGCGTAGCCCAGCTCATGGGCGATGAGGCTCATCGGCATTTTGCGTGCGGCCAAGCTCAAGGCCCGCGCCAGCAACACTTGCGAGCGCCACTGCGCATAGCTGCTGCCCAACTCATCGCGGAACAGCCTTGAGATAGTGCGCGCGCTGGCCCCCACCTCAGTCGCCCATCCGTCTAAATCGGCGTGACGAAGCGGCTCGGCCAGCATCGCCTCGCACAGGCGGCGCAGGCGTTTGTCCTGCGGCAAGTCAACGCCCAGGCGCAGGCTGTTGGCGCGGCGCAGTTCGTCCAGCACGAGGCTGGCGATGTTTTGTTCTCGGTGTGGGTCGTCCGCTGCATCGGGCGAGATGGCCAGTTGCATCACCAACTCGCGCAGCAAGGGCGTCACCTCGATGACGCGGCAGCCCTGCCACAAGGCGCCGTCGGCCGGCGCTTGATGCAGGTAGACGGTGCGCAGATCGGCTCGCTCCACGGCAGTCACCGCATGGACGATGCCTGGCGCGATCCAGACGGCGCGCGCCGGCGGCACCAGGTAGGTCGCATGTGCGGTGTTGACGCGCACCGCGCCGCTGACCGAAAAAACCAGTTGACCCCAAGCATGGTGATGGGCCTGGATGTCCACATCATGCTCAAGCAGGCGGGCCTTGGCGCGTACCGGACGTGCGGCACTTGGCGCATAGCGCAGCGGATCCAGCGGCGGCAGGCTGGTGCGTCTGCTGCGGGGCTTGCTGGCTAATTTGCGAGTCATGGAAGACATTGGCTTGAATTCGATAGAACTTGTCCATCTATCGTAACTCGGCCTGCCTCGGCGCGCCTAAAGTCTGGGCATGAACACAGCAACGCTTCCACTTCAAGCCTCCGAGCAGGCTCGCCGCGACTTTTCCACCATAGGCCTGATCGGTCTGGCCCATGGCACCTCGCATTTTTTCCACATGCTGCTGCCGCCGCTGTTCCCGGCTTTTATGCATGACTTTGGCCTGAGCTATTCGCAGCTCGGTCTGCTGGTGACGACCTTCTTCATCATCTCGGGGCTTGGCCAGGCCATGGCCGGATTCTTGGTTGATCGCACCGGCGCCAGACCTGTGCTGTTCGCGGCGCTGAGCTGTTTTGTGCTGTCGTCGGTGGCGGCAGCGCTGGCGGGCGGCTTTGGCGGCTTGCTGCTGGCGGCCGCTCTGGCGGGTCTGGGCAATGCGCCGTTTCACCCGGCCGACTTCACCATTTTGAATAAGCGTGTCTCGCAGGCGCGCTTGGGTCACGCTTTTTCGGTGCACGGCATCACCGGTAATCTGGGCTGGGCCTTGGCGCCGGTGTTTTCGATCGGCATTGCCGAGCTCACGGGCAATTGGCGTTATGCCTATGTCGGCACAGGCTTGCTGGCCTTGACTGTCCTGGGCCTGCTGTGGGTGAAACGCGCCGCCATCGACGACAGCCAAGGTCAGTGGTCGCATGACAAAGCCGGCGCTGCGAGTGTCAAAGACGAGCACCCGATGGCGTTTTTGCGCCTGCCCTCGGTGTGGTTGTGTTTCTCGTTCTTCTTCTTCGGTACCGCCGCCTTGACGGCGATTCAGAGCTTCGCCAGCCCGGCCCTGACCAGCTTGTACGGCCTGCCCTTGAAGCTGACGGCCTTTGTCGTCACCGGCTATATGCTCAGCGGGGCTGTCGGCATGGTGATTGGTGGCTTCTGGGTCGCCAAGGGCCACCGCCTGGAGCGCAACATCACGATCGGCTTGGCCGGCGCGGCTGCGCTCTTGGCCCTGGCGGCGACCGGCTGGATTGCGCCCTTGTTGGCGGCGGCCATTGTTGCGGTGGCGGGTTTCGGCACCGGTTTGGCTGGCCCCTCACGCGATATGTTGATCAAGCGCGCCGCGCCGCCCGGTGCCACTGGCCGGGTTTACGGCACCGTCTATTCGGGCCTGGATTTGGGCTTTGCGCTGGCCGCGCCGATTTTTGGCGCCTTGATGGACCGCGATCAGCCCAGCGGCGTGTTCTATGGCGCAGCTTTGGCCTTGTTGCTGGCGATAGGAGCGGCGAGCCTGGTGGGTCTGGCGCGCAAGCACTGAGCTCAAGCTTGCCAGAGCAATTCCTCATCGCCGTGTTGATCGTGTCGCCCGCTGGCCTGCCAGCCCTGTGCACGGTAAAACCCATGTGATCTGAGCGCGGGGTCGGCGCCGGCCATCAGCCAGATGCGCTGGCAGTTGGCCACGGCGCGTAGATGCTGCACGGCGCAAGCCAGTAAGGCACGCCCCAAGCCACGGCCCTCAAAGCCGGCCTGCACGGCCAGCACCAAGACCTCGCCGCTGCTGTTCTGCGCGCTGCAAAAGCCGACCACCTGCGCTTCGTGCACAGCGACCCAGCTGTGTATCTCGCCGGCCAGCAGGGAGGCGCGTACCGCCTCGGGTGTGATGCCCAGTTCGGCCAAGCGCTCAGTGGAAATGGCGTTCTCGGCGGTGGACGCCCGTACGCGAAACAGCTCACCCACCTCGTCGGCGCGAGTGGGGCGAAGCTGCACTTGCATCAGCGCTCGGCCAAGGCCGCCAGCAACTTCGCGTGGATGCCGCCGAAGCCGCCATTGCTCATGCACAGCAGATGGTCGCCTGGCTTGGCTTGCTTGAGCACGGCGGCCACCAGTGCGTCGACATCGGCGCCAACGATGGCTTGTGCGCCCAACGGCGCCAAGGCGTCTTTGGCGTCCCAGTCCAGGCCCTGCTGATTGCAAAAACTCAGGTCGGCTTCTTCCAACGCCCAAGGCAGCTGAGCCTTCATGGCGCCCAACTTCATCGTGTTGGAGCGCGGCTCAAAGATCGCCAGGATGCGCTCAACTGGCGCGATACGTCGGCGCAGACCGTTGACGGTGGTGCGGATGGCCGTGGGGTGGTGGGCGAAGTCGTCATAGACCTTGATGCTTCCACCGGCACGGACGACCTCGCCGCGCAACTCCATGCGGCGGCGCACATTTTGGAACTCGGCCAAGGCTGCCGCGCTTTGCTCCGGCGTCACGCCGACATGTTCGGCGGCGGCGATTGCGGCCAGGGCATTGAGCTGGTTGTGTTCGCCATACAAAGCCCATTCGACCCGGGCCACCTTCAAGCTCCCGCGCAACACGTCAAAGGCCTGCGGCTCGCCGCGCGCACGCAGCGCGCCGGGCTCTTCCTTGCGAGCGCCAAAGCGCTGCAACTCGCTCCAGCAGCCCCGGCTCAGCACCCGCTGCAGCGCCTCCTCGCGAGCGTTGACGACCAAGCGGCCCTTGGCCGGCACGGTGCGCACCAGGTGGTGGAACTGCGTCTCGATGGCGCCCAGGTCGGCAAAGATGTCGGCATGGTCGAACTCGAGGTTATTCAACACCGCCGTGCGCGGCCGGTAGTGCACGAATTTGCTGCGTTTGTCGAAAAACGCGGTGTCGTATTCGTCGGCTTCGATCACGAACGGTGCCCCCGACCCCAGCCTTGCCGAAACGCCGAAATTCTGCGGGACACCGCCCACCAAGAAGCCCGGCTGCAGGCCCGCATGCTCAAGAATCCAGGCCAGCATCGAGGTCGTCGTGGTCTTGCCGTGCGTGCCGGCCACGGCCAGCACATGGCGGCCCTGCAACACATGGTCGGCCAGCCACTGCGGGCCGCTGGTGTAGGGCAGGCCGGCGTCCAAAATGGCTTCCATCAGCGGGAATTTCTCGCCGCGTGTCACCACATTGCCGATCACGAACAGGTCGGGCTTGAGGCTGAGTTGATCGGCGCCGAAGCCACTGATCAATTCGATGCCCAGCGCTTCGAGCTGCTCGCTCATCGGCGGGTAAACATTGGCGTCGCTGCCGGTGACCTTGTGGCCGGCCTCGCGGGCCAAGGCAGCCAGGCCGCCCATGAAGGTGCCGCAGATACCGAGGATGTGAATATGCATCTTGAACGGGAAAAGGCGAATGTCGAATCAGCGCAAGGCTTGGGCGGCGGCGGCCAGCGTGGCCTCGATATCGGCCTGGCTGTGCGCGGCCGACACAAAGCCGGCTTCGTACAGGGCCGGCGCCAGGTAGACGCCGGCGTCCAACATCGCGTGGAAGAAATGGTTGAAGCGGGCCTTGTCGGTCGTCATCACGGTTTGGTATTCCTGCGGCAGCTGGTCCATCAGGAAGAAGCCGAACATGCCGCCTTCGCAGTCGACGCTGAAGGGCACGCCGTTTTCCTTGGCGACTGCGGCCAGGCCGTCGACCAGGCTGCGAGTCTTGGCCGACAGCGCCTCGAAGAAGCCGGGCTTTTGGATCTCGCGCAAGGTCGCCAGACCGCAGGCGGTGGCGACCGGGTTGCCGCTCAAGGTGCCGGCCTGGTAGACGCCACCCAGCGGCGCCAGGTGTTTCATGATGTCGCGGCTGGCGCCAAAGGCAGCCAGCGGCATGCCGCCGCCGATGACCTTGCCGAACACGCTGATATCGGGCTTGAAGCCGGGGATCAGTTTGGCGTAGTGGCCCTGCGCGGAAGCCAAGCCGACGCGGAAACCCGTCATCACCTCGTCCAGCACCAAGAGCGCGCCGTACTCGGTGCACAGCTCGCGCAGCCGCTTCATATAGGCGACTTGGGTGCGCACGAAGTTCATATTGCCGGCAATCGGCTCGATGATGACGCAGGCGAGTTGCTTGCCGTGCAGCAGGAAGGCTTCTTCCAGCTGCGCCAGATGGTTGAACTCCAGCACCAAGGTGTGCTGCGCCACTTCTTCGGGCACGCCGGCGCTGGTCGGGTGGCCAAAGGTGGCAAGACCCGAGCCCGCCTTGACCAGCAAGGCATCGGTGTGGCCGTGATAGCAGCCTTCGAACTTGATGAATTTGCTGCGGCCGGTGGCGCCGCGCGCCAGGCGGATGGCGCTCATCGTCGCCTCGGTACCCGAGGACACCAGGCGCACCTGTTCCATGCTGGGCACGAGCTTGAGGATCTCTTCGGCCAGCTCGATCTCGCGTTCGGTCGGCGCGCCGAAGGAGAAACCTTCACGGGCTGCGCTGATCACCGCTTCCAGTACAGCCGGATGGCCGTGGCCCAGAATCATCGGGCCCCAGGAGCCGATGTAGTCGATATAACGCTGACCGTCAGCGTCATAGATATAAGCGCCGTCACCGCGGGTGATGAAGCGCGGCGTGCCACCTACAGCGCGAAAGGCGCGCACGGGGGAGTTGACGCCGCCAGGGATCACGCGCTGAGCGCGTTCGAACAGGGTTTGGTTTTGGGACATGAGCAGACGAAAAACAAAGATTGAACGAAGCGAGCCAGCAGTTCAGTGCATGCGGCGTGATGGGCGGGTCGGCGGGCTGTCTTCTGGCCCCGCTGCGGTTTGCTCGACTTCAAGCGCGCCGGCAGCTTCAGCCTCGGCGGCTGCAGCGGCTTCCTCTTCTTCGCTGGGCGGCAGCGCCCAGAAGAAACGGTCGGGAATGGCGTTGCCCATGCCGGGCCTGAAGCCCGCGTCCAGCGCCTGATCCAAAAAGGACAGCGCTTCGCCGACGGCGGAGTGAATCTCGGCGCCGACCGAAAGCAGCGCAGCCAGCGATGCCGAGAGCGTGTCGCCGGCACCGATGAAGCTGGCGTCCAGGCGCTCGAACTTCTCGCCGGTGATGGGGCCGAGCGAATTTGCCAGCACGTTGTCAACGAATTGGTTGGCCATGCTGATGCCGGTTACCAAGACGTGGGCCGTGCCGTGCTGGCCAGCGGCCACCGCCAACTCGCGCGGCGAGGCCGGCCGGTCGGCGTCCCAGTCGGGCAGCAAAAAGTCGGTCAGGGTCTTGTGATTGCCGACCAGCACATGGGTCTGCGGCAGCACCAACTCTCGGAAGGCGTCCATATAGCTTTGCTGCTGCTCTTCGTCCAGCCAGGCCACATTGGGCAGGTAGGCGACCAGGGGTACATCGGGGTAGTCGCTCAAGACCTCGGCCACCGCGCTGATGCCCTCGGGGCTGCCGAGAAAGCCTACCTTCCAGGCTGAAATCGGTACGTCTTCGAGAATCATTCTGGCCTGCTCGGCGATGGTCTCGGAGTCCAGCGTGTGATGCTCGAAGGTCTCGGCGGTGTCGCGCAAAATGATGGACGTCACGACAGGCAGGCAATGCGCGCCCATCGCCGCGATGGTGGCAATGTCGCCGGCCAGGCCGCCGGCGCCGCTGGCGTCGCTGGCATTGAAGCTCATCACGCAGGCCGGCGCTTGCGCTTCTTCTTGTTCTTCTAGGCTGAGGGCGGGGTCGACTAGGACGGCCGCAGAGGTGGCAGGGATAGCGGGTTTGGTCATGGTTTTGCGGCGCGACGGATTTGGTTCTGCAAGCTTTTTTCAATGCTGCAATAGGCTGGCCGCAGGCGGCAAGAAACGTGGCCGGATCCTTTTCACGGTGAAGCGTGCATCAAGTGTGCGATCCGACCGCAGTCTGTCGCATTCTTGCCGATTCACCAGCGAAGGCGGAGTCCTCCGGCGTGGCTACAATCTTCGCATTGTAGTGAGCAAAGATACCTATCGTGAGCGAAGCAAGTACTTGGATGTGCCTGATCTGTGGCTGGATTTACGACGAGGCAACGGGCGACCCTGAACACGGGATCGCACCCGGCACCCTCTGGGCCGCCGTCGATATGAACTGGACCTGCCCTGAATGTGGGGCACGTAAAGATGACTTCGAGATGGTTCGTATCTAAAGCGACTGCGCTCACGTAACAATGCGTGACGGTGGCTGCGGCGTGTCACACTGCGCATCATGCGAAGAGGCGGGACGTTAGGCGAAGCCACTTGTTTGTTGGTGAGGGGAGAACAGCTTGGACGTGCAAGTTCCTGAAGGCAACGCAAATGGTCGTGCCGCCGGCTCAGCAGCGGCCGTTGCCAAAGTGCTGGTCATTGACGACAGCAACACCATCCGGCGCAGCGCCGAGATCTTCCTTAAGCAAGGCGGGCACGAGGTGGTTCTGGCCGAAGACGGCTTCGACGCCCTCGCCAAGCTCAGTGACTACCAGCCCGACCTGGTGTTTTGCGACATCTTGATGCCGCGCCTGGATGGCTATCAAACCTGCGCCATCATCAAGCGCAACCCCGTCTTTGCCGGCGTGCCGGTGATCATGCTGTCCAGCAAGGATGGCCTGTTTGACAAGGCGCGTGGCCGCATGGTGGGCTCGCAAGACTATCTGACCAAGCCCTTCACCAAAGATCAATTGCTGCAGGCCGTGCTGGCGCATCGGCGCGGGGTTTGATGCAAAGCTCTATTCGCGCCGACCTGCTCGCCGCGCTGGCCTGAGGAACACCCTATGCCTATCCAAAATATCCTGCTGGTCGATGATTCCAAAACCGAATTGCATGTCCTCAGCGAGATGCTGATCAAGCGGGGCTTCACGGTGCGCACGGCAGAAAACGGCGAGGAGGCGATGAAGCGCCTGGCCGAGCAAACGCCCGACCTGATTTTGATGGACGTGGTGATGCCGGGGCAAAACGGTTTCCAACTGACCCGCACCATCACGCGCGATGAGCGCTTTGCGGCGGTGCCGGTGATCATGTGCACCAGCAAGGGCCAGGAGACCGACAAGGTCTGGGGCATGCGGCAGGGCGCACGCGACTATGTCGTCAAGCCGGTCAAGTCCGAGGAGTTGCTGGCCAAGATCAAGGCGCTGGGCTGAGTCGCGATGGCGAGTCTATTTGAATTTCGGATCGAGCGCCGGGCCGCTCCCAAGCCGGGCCGATTTGCCAAGCGCAGGCTTGGCGCCCCCTCGGGGGGCCGATCAGCGTACCTGCTGAGCGAGGGGTTCCATGTCCAATAAGCAAGCTCTGCGGGAACTGCAGCAACGTTTGGCCCAGCGCATGCAAGATGCGCGCGAACAAAAAACCGAGGTCGCCAACTGGCTGGCCGTGGAATGTGCTGGTTATGGCCTGCTGCTGTCCTTGAAGCAGGCGGCGGAAATCTTCACCCCGGTGGCCATCAAGCCCGTGCCATACGCAAAGCCTTGGTTGGTAGGCGTGGCGAATCTGCGCGGTGGCCTGTTCACGGTCGTTGATTTGGCGATGTTCCTGGGCCTGCGGGAAAGCAGCAGCGTGCGCTCCGATATGCGGGCCGACAGCGCGCAAACCCGCTTGGTGTCCTTGAGCCCCGAGCTCCATATCAACTGCGCCTTGTTGGTCGATCGCTTGGTGGGCCTGCGCAGCGACGAGCAGCTGACCGTACAAACCGAGACCGTGGAAGGCGACCCACGACCCCGTTTTGACGAAACGGGGAGGGAGGTTTCGGTGAAACGACCCCGTTTTGCCGGCCCGCATATGGTCGACGGCGAGGGGCGATCGTGGCAACAGCTGCATTTGGACGCCCTTTCTAGGCACGAACAGTTCTTGCGAGTTGTGGTTTGATTCGGTGTAGCAAGTACAAGCTGGGGTCACGCCCGCTTAACCAACGATGAACGAGGGTGAGATGAGCTTCCTGGACAAGATCAAGAACCTGGGCAAGACCGAGTCGGAGCTGTCAGCACAGCACGCTGCTTCCATGCAGACGGGCGATGCCTTGATTTCTTCTGTGCCCGGGCAAGACGGGATGGTCAGGCAAGCCGAGCCGGCCGTGTCAATCATCGCCGAGTCACTGCCGACCGAAGCCAACAGCACTGAATTTGGCGAGACCACCGCAACCTTTGCCTCCACGGTCTCGGCCGCCGACAACGGCTCTGGCCGAGCTGTCGTGGCCCCTCCCAGCAGCGGGCGCCGTCAAGCGCTGTTGACTGCTCTTGTGGCCCTGGGTTTGCTGGGCACGGCCGCCACGGTCAGCTTGAGCTTGGTGGGCGCTTCGCGCAGCGCTGCCCAGGTGCGGGCCACCGGTCAGGCCTTGATGCATTCGCAGCGCATGGCCAAATCTGTTTCTGCGGCCTTGGTCGGTACACCGGCCGCTTTTGCCGAGTTGAAAGAAAGTACCGGCATCTTGAGCTCGGTGGTGAGTAATTTGCGCGGTGGCGAAGGGGTGTTGGCACCCGCCGCAGCAGCGGTCCAGCCAAGCTTGGAAGTGGTGGCGCCGCTGGTCGAGCGTGCCGCCAAAAACGGTCAGCTGGTGCAGTCGCAAGAGAAGGTCTTGACCGAAGTGGCAGCGGCTTTGCGGGCCATCAATCGGCAGTCGGCCGATTTGCTGGAAAGCGCCGAAGCCGTGTCGGCTGAATCCTTGCAACAAGGTGGCTCTGCCGGGGAGATCGCGGCCGCTGGGCAACTGGTGATGTTGACGCAGCGCATTGGCAAGAGTGCGAACGAATTCCTGACCCAAGAGGGCGTTAGCCCGGAGGCGGTCTTCTTGCTGGGCAAGGACTTGAACTCCTTCAAGTTGATCACCGATGCCTTGCTCAATGGCAGCGCCGAGTTGCGCTTGACCGCCGCCAAGGACGGTCAATTGCGCGCCCGTTTGCTAAGCCTGCTCAAGCAATACGACCAAACCCGCACACAGGCGACGGCGATTCTGGGCAATTTGCAGGGTTTGGTGTCGGCGCGTGAGGCTCAAAGCAGTATCTTGGGCGACAGCGAAAGCCTGCGCAAAGGCCTGGAGCAAGTGGCGCTGGAGCTGGAATCGGAAGGTGGCGTCAGCATGGGTTTGCTGGCGCTGATGTTGGCGTCCTTGGCGGCCTTGGTGGTTGGGGCTTTAGGTTTCCTGCGTTTGTATGTCAGCGGGCAGGCGCAGCGTGCGGCCATGGCGGAGGCGCAAAAGGCCGAGGCCGAGGCGCAGGAGCAAGAGGCCAAGCGCGTCAATGACGCCAATCAGGGTGCGATTTTGCGTTTGATGAACGAGTTGCAAACGGTGGCCGAGGGTGACTTGACCCAGCAAGCCACCGTCACCGAAGACATCACCGGCGCGATCGCCGATTCGGTCAACTACACCGTCGAAGAATTGCGTAACTTGGTCAGCCAGGTGCAGCTGACGGCTTCCCGGGTGACTGACACCACCGGCCAGGTCGATCAAACCTCGACCGATCTGCTGGCCGCGTCCAAAGAGCAGTTGCACGAAATTCGCTCCACCGGCGAGGCGGTGCTGCAAATGGCCGGCCGCATCAATGAGGTGTCGAACCAAGCCCAGGCTACCGCCACCGTCGCGCGTCAGTCGCGCCAGGCGGCCGAATCGGGCCTGCAGGCGATGCAGAACAATATCAGCGGGATGAACGCCATCCGCGAGCACATCCAGGAAACCTCCAAGCGCATCAAGCGCCTGGGCGAGTCGTCCCAAGAGATTGGCGAAATCACCGAGCTGATCTCCGACATTACCGAGCAAACCAATGTGCTGGCGCTGAATGCGGCGATCCAGGCTGCGTCTGCCGGCGAGGCCGGACGCGGCTTCTCGGTGGTGGCCGAGGAAGTGCAGCGTTTGGCCGAGCGCTCGGGTGACGCGACGCGGCAGATTGCGGCGCTGGTCAAGACCATTCAAACCGACACCCATGACGCCGTGGCGGCGATGGAGCGCTCGACACTGGGCGTGGTGCAGGGCACGCGTTTGTCAGACGCGGCCGGCCGCGCGCTGGAGGAGATTGATGCAGTGTCCAGGCGTTTGGATGACTTGATTGCGCAGATTTCAAGCCAGGCGCTCAGTGAGGCGCATTCGGCCAATGAAGTGGCCTCGAATATCCAGCACATTTTTGCGGTGACCGAGCAGACCAGCGAAGGCACGCGTTCGACTGCCTTGATGGTGCATGAGTTGTCCCGATCGGCTGACGCATTGAAGCAGTCGGTGGCTCGCTTCAAAGTAGCCTAAGGCCTGGGATCCGAGCATGGATATTGCACGCGATTCAGAATTTCCCGCCGACCTCAGCCCGCTTGCCTGGGTGCAAGAGGAGTTGCGGCGCTCGCTTGAGGCGGTTCATAAAACCCTGCGCCGCATACTGCGCGATGGTGAAAATCGCCAATCGGCTGCGGCGGGCTTGGGCGCAGAGGGCATGGTGGCTGCTCCGGTCAATGCGGGCGCACAGGCGGCGCTGCAGGCGGCGGCCGCACAGCTGCACCAAGTGGCCGGTGTCTTGGGCTTGGTGGGCTTGCCGGCGGGAGCCTTGGTTTTGCGGGCGGCCGAACAGGCTGTGACTGCCCTGGCCGAGGCGCCGGCTCAGGTTGATGTGACGCACGTCGAAACGATAGAGCGCGCCAACTTTGCCTTGCTGTCGCTGATTGCGCGCATGTTGGCCGGTGGCCCGGCGGCGAGCCAGGCAACCACCCACAGTGCCAGCCCCGTATCGACCCTGAGCCTGTTTCCGGCCTACCGGGACTTGCAGACGATGAATGGCGCCGAGCGCATTCATCCGGCCGACTTATGGCAGTTTGAATGGAGCTGGCGCTCGCTGCCGGCCGATGCGCATGCGCAGGCCTTGCCAGCAGCGACGGTGCGGCCGGCGTTTGAGGCCGCTTTGCTCAAGCATATGCGTGCGCCTAACGCAGAACATGCGCGCAGCCTGAGTGAGCTCAGCGCGGGCTTGGCTGCGGGACTGCAGTCGCCCCGCTCGAAAACCTTGTGGCAGCTGGCCGCCGCGGTGTTCGAGGCGCAGACGCTGGGCTTGCTGACGGTCGATGCCTTGGTCAAGCGCCTGGGCTCGCGTTTGCTGTCGCAGATGCGCGCGCTGGCCCAGGGCGATGCGGGTGTGAATGAGCGCCTGGCGCAAGACCTGCTGTTCTTTTGCGCCCAAAGCAGTGCGCCCACGCCCACGTCCACGGCGATGCAGTCGGCCCCGCGCTTGCAAGCGGCCCTGGCCAGCTATGGGCTGTTGGATATGCCCGCCGGTGACTATGAGGACGCGACGCTGGGTCATATCGACCCCGCTTGGGTGACGCAGGCGCGCCGCCGGGTGGTGTCGGCCAAGGACTCTTGGGGCAGTGCGGCCGAGGGCGACAGCCAACGGGCCAGCGCCTTGAATGAGCAGTTTGCGGCTCTGGCCGAATCACTGCAAAAACTCTTTCCCAGCGGCGAGGTGTTGGCCGAGTCGCTGCAGCGTGCGGTGGTGGCAACTCTGCGTTCGGAAGCCCCGCCGCCGCCAGCCTTGGCCATGGAGGTTGCGACCAGCTTGCTGTATGTCGAAGCTGCGCTGGATGATGCCGCTTTTGATCAGCCCGAGCAGGCCGAACGGGTGCGCCGGCTGGCCGGCCGAATCGAGTCGGTGGCGCGCGGCGGCGAGCCCGAGCCGCTGGAAGCCTGGATGGAGGATTTGTACCGCCGGGTCTCCGATCGTCAAACCCTGGGCAGCGTGGTTCAGGAGTTGCGCGTCAACCTGTCCGAGATCGAGCGTCAGGCGGACGAGTATTTCCGCAACCCCAGCCAGCGCGAGCGGCTGATCCCGGTGCCGGGCCAGTTGCAAGCGATGCGCGGTGTCTTGACGGTGCTGGGGCTGGATCAAGCCTCGCTGGCCTGTTTGCGCATGCGCGATGAGGTCGACGAGTTGGCCAATACCGAGGTCGACGTCGAACGCGGCGGGCCGCGCGAATTGTTTGACCGCTTGGCCAATAACCTGGGTGCGCTGGGCTTCCTCATCGATATGTTGAGTGTGCAGCCGCAACTGGCCAAGCGCATGTTCAGCTTCGACGAAGCCAGTGGCCGCCTCAATCCGGTCATGGGCCGGCGCAGCGACGCGAGCCCGGTGCCGCCACGCAATCCACCGGCACTGGATCAGCCGCTGCCGACCTTGCCCGCACATGATGCGGTTGAGCCCCAGCCTGTTGCTGTTGCTGCTGAGATCGATGTCGGGTCGTCGCATGCCGAGCTGCCGCCCCTTGACTTGGCGCTTGACCTGGCATTTGAAGCCGCGCCCACGGCACCGCTTGAATTGCCCGTCAGCATTGAGGAGCCCCCGCAGCCTGAGGCGATCGCTGCGCCCCAAGTTCATGCCCAAGCCCAAGCTCCCGTGCTTGCGCCTGCGGCCGCCGTGGCCCAGCCGCCGCATGACCCGGAGATGCAAGAGATCTTCCTGGAGGAGGCCGATGAGGTCATCTTCAATGCGCGCGCGGCGCTGGCGACCTTGCAAGAGACGCCGAGCGAGCGCGAGGCCATGACTGTCCTGCGGCGCGCTTTTCACACGCTCAAAGGCAGCGCCCGCATGGTCGGCATGGACGCCTTCGGCGAGGGCGCCTGGGCCTGCGAGCAGCTATACAACGCCCGCCTGGCCGAGGCCGCGCCTTTTGGCGACGCGGCCCTGCTGAGCTTTACCGGCGAGGCGCTGGATTACCTCGGCGATTGGTGCGCGCAGATCGCGGCGCAAGCGCCGGTTTCACAGCGGTCCGAGTATTTGCGCCAGGCGGCCGATGCCTTGCGTCTGGGCGAGGCTGCCGCGCCGCTGGAATCGGCGGCTGAAACGACAACTGCTCCCCAGCTAGAAGTTCCGACCGATTGGCCCGTGACCTCGATCGATGCACCGGCGACCGATCTGGCGCAAGCACCGGCCGACGCCTTGGAGCCGCTGCATTTGCGGGAGTTGCCGGTGTTGCCGGAGCTGGAACAAGCCGCAGCCCCCTTGCCGGAACCGGACACCGCGCTCGACGATTTGTCGACACTCGAGGTCTTGCCCTTCGAACTCCATCTGCCGCCCGAGCCGACCGCGCCTGCCGCGCCGGTGTTTGAGTTGCCCGAGTTCGAGCTCAGCTTGGATCTGGGCGAGGAACTGGAGCAGTCGGCCTTGGTGGCTGCTTCGCCGGCACCGCTGATCCCGGTGGATGCGCCTGTAGAAGCAGAAGCAGAAGCAGAAGCGGAAGCAGAAGCAGAACTACAGGCCGAAGCCGAAACGCAGGAAGCTCATGGCTCGGTCGAGCCCAGCGTCGCCCGCACGCCGCCGCGCTCGGCCTTTGAGCCGGTCTTGGTCATGGGTGGCCGCGCAGCCGTCGAGCCGCATCCGCTGGTGCCGGATGAGGCCGAGGACATGCCGCAGTCTGAGCCGGTCGCGCTGGATGAGTCGCTGGACGAGCAGTACAAAATGATTGGCAGCTTGCCGGTCAAGTTGGAGTTGTTCAATATCTTCCTCAACGAGGCCGACGAGTTGTCGCGTCGCCTGGCCACGAGTTTGGCCGAATGGGCCTTGGAGTTGAACCGCCCGGTGCCGGCCAATTGCGAGGCTTTGTCACATGCCTTGTCGGGCAGCGCCTCGGCGGTCAAATTTGATGATCTGGCCACCTTGACTCGTGCGATGGAGCATGCCTTGGGGCGGGCCGCGCGAGCCAGCCGCTACAGCGAAGCCGAGGCGCAGCTGTTTGTCGGCGCGGCGGACCAAGTGCGGCAATTGCTGCACCAATTTGCGGCCGGTTTCTTGAAGACTTTTGACTCGGCAACGCTGGCGGCTTTGCGCGCCTATGAGCCCAATCTTGAGCCCAATAGCCGTTTCGGTGAGTTGAGTGATCTTGAGGACGATGGCAAACATTGGCGGGACTCGCGCCCGGGGGCAGCAGCCGCTGCCCTGGATGTGCCAGATGCGTCCGAAGTTGGCATGCCCTTGGCTGAAGCCGATGAGGTCGAGCCGGGCCTGCCCGATGACATCGACCCGGTGCTCTTGCCCATTTTCGAAGAAGAGGCACGCGATTTGCTGCGTGATCTGCATGCGGCGCTGCGGGAGTGGGTTGCCCAGCCGAGCGACTTGCGTTGCGCCTCGGCCTGCATGCGGGCATTGCACACGATCAAGGGCGGCGCCCGCCTGACCGGCGCGATGCGCTTGGGTGAGCAGGCCCATGCGCTGGAATCGGCGCTCGAGCGAGCCGTCGCCGATGGCCTGCCTTCGCCGGACGACTTGCTGGGCTTGCAGGCCGCTGCGGATGCGCTGGAAGCCAGCTTTGAGCATTTGGGTGCTGTAGCGGTAGCGGTACCGGTACAGGCGCCTATGTCTGAAGTCGAGGCCATTGCGGAGCCTGTAGTCGAGCCAGTAGTTGAGCCAGTAGTTGAGCTAGTCATCGAGCCCGCGGCTGAGACGCTGCTCGAATTGGCGGTGGAGCCGGCGGCGCAAGTGAGCGCTGAACTGTCGGCCCAAGCTCCTGCCGAATCGCTCGTGGAACCCGAGCTGGAACAGGTCAGCGACGCTGTGCTCTCGGAGAGCTTGCCGATAGCGCCTCAGCCCGCGATGGCCGGGGTGCAAATTGATTGGTCACGTTTCACCGATTCACCACAGGACGAGGGCGTCGAGGCGGCCGCGACCGGGCTGCAAGCCATGGTGCGGGTGCGGGGCAGCTTGCTGGAGCGCATGGCCGCGCAGGCCGGCGAGGTCAGCATCAGGCGCGCAAGGCTGGAGTCTGAGCTGGCACAGATGAAGAGCAGCTTGCTTGATTTGGACGACAACTTGGGCCGGCTACGCGCCCAGTTGCGTGAACTGGAGCTGCAGGCCGAATCGCAGCTGGGTGGCCAACAAGAGCTGCTCCAGGCCAAGGACGGCTCGGCCGACTTTGACCCGCTGGAGTTCGATCGCTACACGCGCTTCCAAGAGTTGACGCGGATGATGACCGAGTCGGTCGGCGACGTGGCCACCGTGCAGCGCGCCTTGCAGCGCAATGTGCAGTTGGGTGAGGATGAGCTGGCCGCACAGTCGCGCCTGACGCGAGAGTTGCAAGACGACTTGCTGCGCACCCGCATGGTCGAGTTTGAGAGCTTGGCCGAGCGCTTGCACCGGGTGGTGCGCCAAGCGGCGCGCGACGCTGGGCGGCAGGCGCGGCTGGAGATTGTTGGCGCGCAGACCGAGCTGGACCGCAGCGTGTTGGAGCGGATGGCGGGCGCTTTTGAACATTTGCTGCGCAACAGTGTCAGCCATGGCATTGAGGCGGCCGAGGCGCGCATCGCTCAGGGCAAGGACCCGGTCGGCACATTGCGCCTGACGGTGCGCCAAGAAGGCAATGAAGTCTTGCTGAACTTCAGCGATGACGGAGCCGGCCTGGACCTGCAGCGCATCCGCGAGCGCGCTTTGCAGCTGGGCTTGCTGCCGGCCGCCGTGACAGGCGAGTCGGTGGGGGCGCTTAACATGCCTGACGAGGCCGCCTTGATGCAGCTGATTTTCGCGCCGGGCTTTTCGACCGCCGAGCAGGTGACCGAGTTGTCCGGGCGCGGGGTAGGCATGGACGTGGTGCGCGCCGAAGTCAGCACGCTGGGCGGCTCAATCGAAACCAGCTCGGTGCCTGGCCAAGGCACGGCGTTCATGCTGCGCTTGCCGCTGACCACAGCGCTGACGCAGGTGGTGCTTTTGCGTTGCGGCGAGCAGGTGGTGGCGGTGCCGGCCGGTTTGATGGATTCCTTGCAGCGTGTGCCCAGCGAGCAGGTCGAGGCGGCCTATGCCAGCGGAACGCTGCAATTCGGCGGCGAGGCCTTGCCTTTTTACTGGCTCGGTGGCCTGCTGGGCCTGGCCGGTCGCGGCCATGGCCAGGGCAAGCATATGTCGGTGGTCTTGGTGCGAAGTGCCCAGCAGCGCATCGCACTGCACATCGACGAGGTCTTAGGCAATCAGGAAGTGGTGGTCAAGAACTTAGGCCCGCAGCTGAGCCGGGTGCCAGGTCTTGCCGGCATCAGCCTGCTGGCCTCGGGCGAGGTTGCCCTGATTTACAACCCGGTCGCGCTGTCCACCTGGTATGGCGCCGCCGCGCAACAGCGCTTGGCCGCGCTGCGCCAGTCACTGGGTCAAGATGGGCCGGGTAGTCAGGCCAAGCCGACCGAGGCCGAGCAGGCCTTGGCACCGCTGGTGCTGGTAGTGGACGACTCATTGACGGTGCGCCGCGTCACCCAGCGGCTGCTGGAGCGCGAGGGCTACCGGGTGCAGTTGGCCAAAGACGGCCTGGACGCGATGGAATGCCTGGCCGCCGAGGAGTTACCGGCCATGGTCTTGTCCGACATCGAGATGCCGCGCATGGACGGCTTCGACCTGGTTCGCAATATGCGGGCCGATCCGCGCCTGGCCGGCCTGCCGGTGGTGATGATCACCTCCAGAATTGCGCAGAAGCATCGCGATTACGCCCAACAACTAGGGGTCAACCATTACTTGGGCAAGCCCTATGACGAAGAGTTACTTTTGTCATTGATTGCTGGATACACTTCGACACAATTTGCGGCCGAGCCCACTGTTTAGCGCTCGGCGCTGCGGGTCGGGGCCGCAGCTTTAACCCTCTGGGTCCGTCGAAGTCAATAAAAGTAGCTCGAACTCCTGCAATGGAGTGAGTCAAAAAAATGTCCGAAGTCGTTGATCATCTGGCCGAAATGACCGGCTTCCGGGACCGGGACGTCATGGACGTGACCCTGGTGTGCGCATTGCGTGACCTCTTGGAGCCGCTGTCGGTGGCGATTTTTCGCTGTGTCGGCGACGCGGGCGAGCAGCGCTGGCTGACCCGCGCGCGCTTGGGCGCCGATGATGCTGTGGCCACCGCCGACCCGCTCTGGTCCGACCCCGCTGGCCTGCCTTTGCTGCAAGATTACCCGCAGCGCCTGGACTGCATGCATAGCCGCGCCGTGGTGCAGGGCGAGCTACCAGCCTGGGCCGACAAAGCCGAGCAGTTCATCAGCTTGTTCCCCATCGCCACCGATCGTGAGGTGGTGGGGGTCTTGGAAGTTATTTCAACGCAGCGCATGAGCCCTAAGGCCCAGCGCATGGTCAGCAGCGTGCTGCGGATTTATCACAACTTCCAAGGCCTGCTCGACTACAGCGAACGTGACACCTTGACGGGCCTGCTCAATCGCAAGACCTTTGAGGACAGCTTCCTGAAGGCCGTCAGCGAACTGCCGGCGCGGGCGATTCTGGCCGATACCGATGATGGGCGGCGTCACGAGGGCAGCAGTCCGCGTTACTTTTTGGGCGTCATTGATATCGATCACTTCAAACAGGTCAATGACCGCTTCGGACATTTGATCGGTGACGAGGTCTTGCTCTTGTTGTCGCGCCTGATGCGCAGCAGCTTTCGCTTTCACGACTTGCTTTACCGCTTTGGTGGTGAGGAGTTCGTGGTCTTGATGCGCTGCGAAGACGAGTTAGACGCGGCCCATGCCTTCGAGCGCCTGCGCCTCAATACCGAGCAATATGCGTTCCCGCAGATTGGCCGCATCACCGTCAGCATTGGTTTTACGCAAGTGCGTATCGAGGATTCGCCGGCCTCTGCCTTCGAGCGCGCCGACAAGGCCGTCTACCACGCGAAAGATTCGGGCCGCAATCAGGTGCACAGCCATGCCGAGCTGGTCTTGGCCGGCAAGATGAGCGAGCAGGCGCAGCTCAGCGCGATGGAATTGTTCTAGCCCTGGCCTGCGAAGGGCTGGGTTGATTTGGCTTGATGGGCAAAAGCCCGGCCAGTGGCCAGTCTATTGCGCCAGTTTGCGCAAATCTCAGCCCCCCCGGCTTAGGGGGTGAACGTGGTTTTGGTGAAAATTATCGGTACTTTGGAGCACCGTTATGCCATCATGCTCGTCGGTGAATAGATTCATCTGCAGTCTGCCCCCACCGAATGCCTGGGCCTCATTAAGGAAAACGTCATGTCGACAAGTCAAATTTTCAATGCTTTCAAAAAGACCGGCTTGACCGTCGCCTTGGCGGCCAGTGCGTTTACCGGTGTCGCGCACGCTGGCGCGGTCAGCACCAGCTTTGATCCGCTGTTTGGGATCGCCTTGCCCAATCTGGGTTATGCGGGTACGTTTGACTTCATGGTCCCTGACAGTTGCCTGGGTTCGATGTCTGGTGTCCATGAGGAAATTCTGCCCTGCAGCGGCTCGCTGACAGGGCTGGCGAGTTTGACTTTGTATGACATAAACAACCCGGCGATCAACAAAGTTACAGTTCCCGGGATCGTTCTGGACATTGTTGGCCTGAATGTGAAAGACGGTATCGTGGTTGGTTGGAGTACAGACCCATCGGACGACTTGAAGGCCGACTTTGCTGGCTTGGCTGCCGCAAACGGCCCATCGTCCTACGTCAATAGTTTCAAGTTTTCGTATAAGAGCGGCGTGCCTTTGCTGAATTGCCTCAAGTGCAATGGTGGAACGAGCAACATTCGCGGCGAGCACGATAACTTCATCCAAAAATCAATTGTGAGCAACGATGGTGGCGTTACCCATATTGTCACGATGACATTGGATGGCGGCTCACCGAGCAGCATCAACAACGTCATCACGCAAGTGCCGGAGCCGAGCAGCCTGATGCTGAGTCTGGCCGGTTTGTTGGGCCTGGGTTTCATGGTTCGCCGCAAGCGCTGAGTCAGCGCGGCCAAAGCCGCTATAGAGAAAGAGGCGGTCGCTTGAAGCGACCGCCTTTTTTCATGCAGATGCTCAAGAGCTATTGGCTCATTGAGCCCGTGCAGCCACTCGCTTCAGCGACAGTGCCAATGACTTGCGCAGCAAGTCGTCCGAGCCCCAGCCCAGCGCCTCCTGCCATAGCTGCTCATAGGCTGAAGCGGGCACCGCTTCTTTCAGTTGCTCTAACCACGCCTGCCAGCGCGCTTGCGCTCGCTGCGGGCGCGTGAGTCTTGCGTTGTTGCGCAGCTGAGTGCTGGCGGATGCCAAGCCAACTGCCAGTTCCTGATGACCCAGGCCTAAAGCCAAGACGGCGTGATCATCCAGGCAGCCCAGCAACTGCTCACGCATCTCGAACGCATTGAAGGCGGTGAGCGCGTCATAGAGCCGGCTGCTGGCCTCGGCCCATTCACCCTTGACCGACAACACCTGGCTCTGCCGCCACAGCGCGTTGGCGACACCGCGTCGGTCGCCTGCTGCCAGGCAAATCTTCAAAGAGCGGGCAAAGGCCAAGTCTGCTTTGTCAAAATCCTGCGCTTCAAAAGCGATCAGGCCGGTGATCAACTCGGCTTCGGCTTCGGTTTCCGGATGTTTGTGCGTGCGAGCCAAGGCCAGCACTTCTTGAAGATGGCGAGCCGCCTCTTCGTCATCGCCATTGAAGTAGTCGATTTGCGCCAATTGGGTCAGCACGATCGCTTCGTTGCCCGCATCGCCGCATTGCCGGAACAGGGCCAGACTTTCCAGCACAGCTTCACGTGCGCCGCGGCCGTCGCCTGCGCTGAGTTTGGCCAGTGCAATGGTGGACAGCGTCGGCGCCAGCAAGGCCGCTTGGCCCAGCTCACGACGCAGCGCCAAGCAAGGCTCAAGTGCTTTCAAGGCCGAGGCGTGATCGCTCTGACTCCAGGCCAGCACCGCAGCCACATAAAGCGCATGGGCGTGCACCATCGCCGAGTCTTGCACCGCCGCGAGCTCAAGCATGGCGGTCACAGCGGCTCGGCCTTCTGCGGCGTGGCCGCGCAGCACCCAGAAGTTTTGCTGCGCGACGGCCAGCTTCACCGTCAGGATGGGGTCCACCAGGCCTTCATCCGACAGCGCCAAGCTCATGGCGGCGCGCAAATTGTCTTGTTCGGCCTCAAAGCGGGCCAGCCATTCCCCTTGCTTGGCGCCACGCAGGCCATCGCGCGCCTGTTTGGCCAGCTCGAAATAGTATTGGCAATGAGCCACTCGCAGGTCATCGGCCTCGCCGCTGTCATTCAATTTGCCCTGCGCATATTCACGAATGGTCTCCAGCATTCGGTAGCGGGTGCCGTTGGCCTCCTCGATTTGCATGACCAGAGACTTTTCCACCAGCGCGGACAGCAAGTCGAGAATATCGTCGGGATTGAGCGGCTCGCTGCCGCATATGGATTCCGCAGCCTGCATATCAAAGCCGCCCTTGAAGGGCGCCAAGCGATTGAGCAGCGTCATCTCGTTTTCCGACAGCATGTCGTAGGACCAGTCGACCAAGGCGCGCAGGGTTTGCTGCCGTTCTTGCAGCACGCGCGAACCGCCGGTTAGGATTTTGTAGCGGTCGTTCAGCCGCCGATTGATATCTTCGACCGACAGCACCCGTACCCGTGCAGCGGCCAGCTCAAGGGCCAGCGGTATGCCTTCCAGGCGCGCAACCAGTTCGGCCACCGCCGGCGCAACTTCCTCGGTCAACTCGAAGCTGGGTTTGTGCGCTTGAGCGCGATCGACGAAGAGCCGCACCGCAGTGGACTTGAGCAGGCTGCTCACACTATCGCCGACGCTGGGCAGCGGCAAGGGCAAGATAGGGTATGCGCGTTCGCCAGGAATGCGCAATGCCTCGCGGCTTGATGCGGCCAGGCGCACGAAGGGCGCAGCCTTGATGACGGCCTGAGCCAAGTCTGCAGAGGCCTTGATCAGATGCTCGCAATTGTCAAAAACCATCAAGACCCGGCGATTCTTCAGATAGGCGCAGACCGATTGCAGCAGCGTGCGCTCCGGTTCTTCGCGCACGCCCAGCACCTGCGCGGCCTCGCTCAGGGCCAAGCTCGGGTCGCTGATCGGAGCCAGATCCAGGAACCAGACGCCGTCAGGGAACTGATGAATCAACTCGAACGCTGCTTGCAGCGATAAACGGGTCTTGCCCAGGCCGCCCATGCCCAGCAATGTGACCAAGCGTGCGTTGCCGAGCAGGGTTTTGATCTCGCGCAGCTCTTGCTCGCGCCCGATGAACTTGCTGCCCTGCAGCGGCAGGTTGTTGGGAATCTCCTTGACCGGCATCCAGTTCTCGGCAACCCGAGTCACGCGGTAGACCTTTTCTCCATCAGCAGGGGCTTTGACGTGCTTGCCGGGCAGGGCGACTTCGAAAATCTCGATCGCGTCCGAGACGCCCTTCATCATCCAATGACCGTGGGATTCGACCTCCCATTCGGGCGCAGCAAGTGCCGCTCTGGCCTCGGCACTCAAAAGCGTCTGTGCGCCGGCTGCAATGGACATGATGCGTGCCGCAGTGGGTTTGGCCAAACCGTCCACTTCGAGGGGCTTGGCGCCGCGCAGCACATCTTCTTCGCTGTTTTCACGCAGAATGACCGGGCCAAGATGAATGCCCGCGCGCGCCGCAAGCGGTGTATCGAGCGCGCCAATGGCCTGGTGATAGGCATGCGCATAACGGACCGCATCATCGGCGTTCTCGAACATCAAGAGCATGCCGTCGGTCTTGTCGATTTCGCGGCCACGCCAAGAAATCAAGAGGTCACGGGCCACGCGGTCATGCTGAACCCAGACCTCGGCCATCAACTGGTCTCCCAGTTGTTCCGAGAGTTTGGTGCTGTCAACCACGTCGGTGAGCAGCAAGACACGAATTTCCGACATTAACTGATTCTCCCTGGCCGAGCAGAGTTCGGTGGGCGAAACTCCCTGCGGCATGGCCGGGAGTATAGGTTTGCCGATGGGTCGATCACGCAGCCAAGCTGAAACGGCTGGCTGCAGCGCTGCGTCACCAGCGTGCGCGAAATCCCTTCAGGCCTTGCTGGGGCTTGGCGAGGTCGCCGTGCTTTGTTCCATGACCAAGGCCGGATTAAGGCGCGGGTCGTTGTACATCTTGAACTGGCGGTAGACCTTGAAGTAGGCGCGGCCGGCGAGTGAATCGGCCAGCAAGGCATCAAAGCAGTCGCCCAGATCGCTGCGTTGCTGGCGCAGGCGGGCGAGGCGCTCGCTGCAGACGGCGCGGTGTTCCTCGTCAACGTCGCTGCGCAGGGTCTGCAAGCGCATCGCCTCGACCTTCAAAGACATGATGGACATGCGGTCCACCATGCTGCCGGCGGTTTCGCTATTGAGCCGGGCGCCGGGGCCTTGCGTCGAGCGCGGTGTCGGGCTGCCGATGCTGGCCGCGTCGACCAAGCCCAAGGCACTGAGCAAGAATTCATCGATGCGCTCGATGGCGTCATTGCGCGCTTGGTTGAAGCGGTCAATGGCGCGCTTGTTGGCGACGATATCCGCATCCTGCGCCTGCTGCCGGCGAGCCAGATCTTCCTCGCCCCAGAGGCTTGCATTGTAGAAATGGTTGACGCTGATCCAGCCGAGCAGGTCGTCGGCGACGGGCGCTGTGGCGGGTAAGCCAAGTTCCAGGGCCACGGTTTGCAGCGCAATGATTTCGCGCGCGGTGGGCAATGCAATCGGGGCTTGGGCAGAAGAGGGCATAAGGTTCTCGAGAGTGGGCATTGGGTGCAATGGCAGAATGCCGCCGCAGAGCATAACCGGGAGTACTCGCGATGATAGTCAAGGCAAATGGGCCGCGCCCCTTGATTGTGCGTCTGCGCAATTTTGTCGGCGATGCGGTACTGGGTCTGCCGGCGCTGCGCCTGCTTGAGCGCCATGGCTATCAGCTGCAACTGGTCGGCAAGGGCTGGGCGCCGGATTTGTTCGCCGCCGAAGGCTGGCCGGTACATGTTCGGCCCAAAAAGCTGGGTGATCGGATCAAGCAATTGCGCCGCTTGCGCGCCGAAGCACGCCGCCTCGACCCCGACTTTGATCGCCGCTCAAATGCCGTGGTATTTCCCGGTGCCATTTCAGCCGCGCTGGATATGCGTTTGGCCGGT
Organism: Roseateles albus; assembly: GCF_028595345.1. NCBI lineage: Bacteria > Pseudomonadati > Pseudomonadota > Betaproteobacteria > Burkholderiales > Sphaerotilaceae > Roseateles > Roseateles albus. The sequence continues at coordinate 50,055 of NZ_JAQQXT010000002.1, forward strand.
TTGCGAGCCGAGGGCTATGCCGGTGATGGGCGCAGCTGGCTGCTGGCGCGCAGCCATGCCATCGATATGCAGGTCCATACCTTGCGCAGTTATTGGGACCTGAGTTGTGCATTTCTCGGTATCAGCGAGCCCCCGCCGGTTTCGATCGATTTCAAAGTCAGCGCTGCGCAATTTGCGCAGGCCGATGCCTTGCTGGAGCAGCATGGCGTTCGGCCCGGCTTTGTGTTGGTGTGTCCATTTGCCAATGACACCATTGAGCTGGTCGACAAAACCTGGCCGCATTTTCCGGCCTTTGTCGAGCGGCTGGTCGCCAGCGGCCAGCAAGTGCTGATCTGCCCGGGGCCCAATGAGGCCGAGGGCGGACGCCGTATGTACCCGACAGCGCTACGCCTCGAAGGCGTCGGCCTGGGCGTTTACAACGCCTTGCTGGCGCGAGCCAGGCTTGTGGTTTCGAACGACACCGGCCCGGCTCATATGGCGGCGGCTGTCGGCGCACCGCTGCTCAGCGTGATCGGGCCGACCCCGCTGGCGCTGTGGGCGCCATGGGGGCCGAATGTGGAGATCATGCAGCGCTATCCCGAGTGGTTCAGCGCGGACGAGGTGTTGGCACGGGTGAGCCAACGCCTCGTTTGAACTTACCAGATGCGAATGCGCTCCTCGCTGGCCTTGAACATCTGATCGCCCTGCTTGGTGCCGAAAGCCTCGTGGAAGCCGTCGTGATTGACTGCGGCGCCGTTGGCGCGGAACTTGGCCGGTGAATGGGGGTCTACGGTCAAGTTCTGCATGGTGCGTTCATCCCGCGCCTTGGCACGCCAGGCTTGCGACCAGCCCATGAAAAAGCGCTGCTCGCCGGTGTAACCGTCGATCACGGCGGCCGGTTTGCCGCCGAGTGAGTGCCGGTAGGCCTTGTAGGCAATCTGCAGGCCGGACAGGTCGGCAATGTTCTCGCCCAAGGTCAGCTTGCCGTTGAGCGTCTTGCCGGGCAGAGGCTCATACTTTTCGTACTGCGCCACCAACTGCGCGCCGACCTTTTCGAAGGCCTGACGGTCGGCATCGCTCCACCAGTTGCGCAGCGCGCCGTCGCCGTCGAACTGGCTGCCTTGGTCGTCAAAACCATGGCTGATCTCATGCCCGATGACGGCGCCAATGGCGCCGTAGTTGACCGCGTCATCGGCGGCCATATCAAAGAAGGGCGGCTGCAAAATCGCGGCCGGGAAGACGATCTCGTTCATCGACGGGTTGTAATAGGCGTTGACGGTTTGCGGCGTCATGCCCCATTCGGCCCGGTCGACCGGCTTGCCAACTCGGGTGGCGATGCGTTCCCATTCAAAGCGGCCCGAGCGCGCGCGGTTGCCGAAGGCGTCGCCTTCGCGCACTTCCAACGCGCTGTAGTCACGCCAGGTGTCGGGGTAGCCGATCTTGACCATGTATTTGGACAGTTTGTCCTTGGCGGCGGCCTTGGTGGCGGGCGTCATCCAGCTCAAGCCGTCGATCGAGTCGCCGTAGGCATTCATCAGATTGCCGACCAACTCGACCATGCGGGTCTTATAAGCGGGCGGGAAATGCTGGGCCACATAGACCTGGCCGATGGCTTCGCCCAGGGCGCCGTTGACCTCAGCAATGCCTTTTTGCCAGCGCGGCCTTTCTTCCTTAGCCCCTGTCAGCGCATTGCCATGGAAGGCAAAGCGCGCCTCGCGGTAGGGCTTGGGCAGCAGTTCGGCGTTCTCGTCCAGCACGCGCAGCTTCAGATAGGCCTTCCAGTCGGCCAAAGGCACTTCTTGTGTCATCTTGGCCAGCGCGGCCATGGTGCTGGGCTGCGAGACCGTGATGCGGTCAACGCCTTGCAGTTGTGCGGCGGCCATGAAGGCGGCCCAGTCGAAACCGGGCGCAGCCTTGGCCAACTCGTCCGGCGTCATCGGGTTGTAGGTCTTGACCGGGTTGCGGTTGTCGACCTTGTCCCAATGGGCCTCGGCAATGCGCTTCTCTAGCGCCATCACTTGGGCGGCCACAGCGCCAGGAGCCTTTTCGCCCGAGAGCTTGGCCAGGGTCGTCAAATAGGCCAGATAGGCTTTGCGCGCCTGGCTCAGCTTGTCGTCGTCCTTCAGGTAGTAGTCGCGGTCCGGCATGCCGGTGCCGCCTTGCCAGGTCAGCGCACGGTTGATGCCCGGCTCTTTGAAGTCAGGCATCACCCACAGCACCATAGGCGTGTTGACGGCACCCTGAGCGCGACCCAACCAGCGCGCCAAATCGGCCGGCGTCTTGATCGCGTCAATGCTGGCCAGCATCGCTTTGGCGGGCTTTAAGCCGGCTTTGTCGATGGCCGCCAGGTCGGTGTAGGAGCCATAGAAGGCGGCGATCTTTTGCTCGACGCTACCCTTGGCTTGGCTCGCCTTTGGATTGGCGGCTAGAGCCTCAACGATCACGCGCACTTGCTTGTCGGACAGGTCGCGCAGCTGATAAAAGCTGCCGTACTCGGCCTTGTCGGCCGGGATCTCGGTCTTGCTGACCCAGGCGCCGTTGGCGGCCAGGAACAAGTCGTCTTGCGGGCGGACCTTGCTGTCAAAGCCACTGAGGTCCAGGCCAGAGGTAGGGGCCTTTGCGGGCGTTGCAGCTTGAGTCAGAGCGGCCGACAACAGCAGGGCGGACAGGGGCAAAAGTCGAAAGAGTTTCATGCGGAAATGCCTGGGATAGGAGAGCGCGCAGCGTAGTGCAAGGGCAATGGCTTGGCAAGATGACTTTCCGCACGGTGGGTAGACCCTTGCTGCGACGGCTGCTGTTCAGGTTTTCCGGCAATTTGGCAGGGGTCAACGCGTACACTGCGGCGGTCCGCCTCCTGAAAAGCACCCTATGTTTTGCCCTCGTTGCCAAGCCGCCAGTCCAGCGGGCGGCCGATTTTGCGCGCAATGTGGTGCGCCATTGCCGGCTTCGGACGCGGTGCAGCGCAGCTCGCGCCGCCAGATGACCGTCTTGTTTTGCGACTTGGTCGGCTCAACCGAATTGGCGCAGCGCTGCGACCCGGACGACTGGTTGGCAGCTCTGCAGCAGTATCACGATCTGGTGCGGCGAGTCAGCGCGCGCTATGGCGGTTTTGTCGCCCGTATCGTTGGTGACGGGGTGGATGTCTATTTCGGCTATCCGCTCGCCAATGAGGACGATGCAGCCCGGGCCTTGCACACCGGCCTGAATTTGGCGGCCGAGCTGCCGCGCATCGAGGTGGAGCCGGGCGTGCCGCTGTCCTTGCGCATTGGCATCGCCACCGGCATGGTCGCCGTCAGCGTAGGGCAAGGGGTTGCGGTGGCTGGGCCCACGCCCAATCTGGCCGCGCGCATTCAGGCTGCGGTGCCGCCGGGTGCCATCGGTGTTGCACCCAGCACCCGCCACATCGCCGGAGGGCAGTTCGAGTTTGCTGAACTCGGCGAGCATGCACTGAAGGGCTTCGAAGCGCCGGTGGCGATCAATGTGGTGCGCCGGGCGCTGTCGCAGGACAGCAGGTCCGCTTGGCGCGGCCGCGACACCCGTCTGCCTATGGTCGGCCGCAGGGCCGAGCTCAACAGCCTGCAGGCCATCTGGCAGCGCGCCAGCGCCGGGCGCACCTGCGGCGCCTTGGTGCTCGGTGAGCCGGGCCTGGGAAAATCGCGCTTGGTGACGGCCTTGGATCTTGTGCTGCCGGCGCAGGGCCACACCATGCTGCGCCTGCAATGCTCGCCGTTTCATGTCAACAGCGCCTTGCAGCCCTTTGTCCAACATCTGGCCGTGGCCGCGGGCCTGAGCAGCAGCGACAGCAATCCGGTAAAGCTGGACAAGCTCGAAGCGCAGCTGGCCATCGGCGGTATCGAGGACCCGAGCGACTGCGCGCTGATTGCCGCACTCTTGGGCGTGGCATCGGACGGCCGTTACCCGGCCCTGGCCATGCCGCCGCCTATGCAGCTGCAGCTGATCAAGGAGGCACTCAAGCATTACTTCTCCGGCCTGGCCCACCAGCGCCTGAGCCCGGCCAATGAGCAAACGCTCACCCGGTATTTCGTCGGCCATGCGGAGGAGCGACCCTTGCTGCTGGTGATCGAGGACATGCATTGGGTCGACCCGACCTCCTTGGAGCTGATCGAGCAGTTGCTGGCCAGTGGCGACGACGCGTCCATCCTGCTCTTGATGACCGCGCGCCATGACTTTTCCTCGCGCTGGCAGGACGGCGAGAACTTTCTGCAACTGGTGCTGCAGCGCTTGCCTGACGAGGACGCCTTTGCCGTGGCGGCGCAGCAGCTGCAGCAGGCCGACCTGCCGCCGCAATGGCTGGCCGCGATCATCGAAAGAACGGACGGCGTGCCGCTGTTCATCGAGGAAATGACGCATATGCTGCTGGAGCGCCGGGCGGCACCTAGTGGCGCGGTGGGCTTGGGCCATGCGGTGCCCGAGACCTTGGTGGACTTGCTAACCGAGCGGCTGGACAGGCTGCCGGCGGCGGCCAAGGAGTTGGCGCAGGTCGCGGCGGTGATTGGCCGCGAGTTCGACCGCGAGCTGCTTTTTGCGGCCGCGCCCGAACTTGAAGGCGGGTTGCAGGCTGCGCTGCAAGCGATGCTGGACAGCGGCCTGCTGCTGAGCGGTAGCGCCGACGGCGAGCGCTTGTTGTTCAAGCATGCCTTGGTTGAAGACACCGCATACGGCTCGGTGCCGGCCAAGCGCTGTGCCGAGATTCACGGCCGCTTGGCCGATGTGCTGCTCAGTCAGTTCAAGACTCGCGTCCATCACCAACCCGAGCTGGCCGCTCGCCACCTGAGCCGCGCCGGCCGGGGCTTGGAGGCCGCCGCTTGGTGGCAGGCCGCCGGCGGGCAAGCGCTGTCGCGGGGCGCGCCGCGTGAGGCTGCCGGTCATCTGCGCGCCGGCGTGGCTGCTTTGGGCGGGGTGGCTGCCAGCGCTGAGCGCGACCGGGCCGAACTGGGCCTCCTGTCCATGTTGGGCCCCACCACCATGGTCTTGCTGGGCCCAGGCAGCGACGAATTTGGCAGCGTCCAGCAACGCGCCTATGAACTCAGCCAGACCTTGCCCGGCCAGCCCCTGTTGTTCCCCACCAGCTACGCCTGGTGCTTGTTCAACTGGGGGCGTGCCCGGCTGGTTGAGGCCGGCGAGCTGGCGGACGGCTTGCTGCTTGCCGCCGCCTTGCGCGCCGGTGAAACCGAAGCGGCCTTGGCCGCCCACACGATGGCGGGCATGGTGCAGTTTCACCGAGGTCAGCCGGAGGCGGCGCGGGCCCATTTGTCGCAGTCCACCGCGCTCTACGAGCCGCAGCGCGATGCCGCGCTCTATCCGGTCTACCTGATGGATTTCGGTGTGTTCGGGCGCTTTTATCTGGCGCTGGCGACCCAGGTGCTGGGCTTTGCCGATGCGGCGCGGCGTATTGCCGCCGAGGCCTTGCTCTTGGCCGAGGGCCTGAACCAGCCCCACACGCTCGGCTTTGCGATGCTGGCTAACTTCAATACTGCAGTGATGCGCGGGGACGCCGCCGAGGCGTTACCTATGGCCGAGCGCTGCATCGAGTTTTCGAGCCAGTTCGGTTTCCCTGAGTTCATCGCGATGGCGCGGATCGCAAGGGGCTGGGCCTGGGCGCATGGGCAAGCGCGCTGGGCCGAAGGTTTGGCCGAGCTGCAGGCCGGTATTGCGGGCTGGGCCGAGACCGGCTTCGAGAACTGGCAGACCTGGTTCGCGGTGCTGGAGGCGGAGATGCTGGGGCAGCTGGGGCAGCATGGCGCGGCGCTGGCCTTGATGGAGCGGCAACTCGCACGCGTTGCGGCCAACGGTGAGCACCAGTTCGAAAGCTTGCTCTTGGGGGAACGCGCGGCCGCTCTTGCTGCGCTGCCTGGACGCAGTGCCGAAGCTAAAGCCGAAGCCCAAGCCGAAGCGAACTTCGAGTCAGCGGCCGCCTTGGCGCGCGAGCAAGGTGCGGCCGCCTGGTCGCAGCGCATCGCAAGCCGGCGGGCCCAGGTCTTGCCGCAGTAGCGCAGCGTCAGTGCCCGGGCAGGCGCGGCCTCACGAACACGTCGGCGCCGGTCGACCCGCCCGCTGTCATCAAGGCGAAGGTCAGCATCATGTCGTAGTCGGTGGCGACGATGCCGTCGCGCCCATGGCCGGATAGCGCTTGATTGCCCGCTAGATTGCGGAACCACTGCGCCCATTGCTTGGAGCCCGGGTCGAAGAGCATGAACTGGCCGCCGTCTTCCGGAAAAACCTTGTTCGGCGAGGGATAAAGATTGGCGACGAATGGGTATTGGCCGGCCGAGTGGCAGCTCACGCAGGAGGTGGCCGGGAAGGGTTGCCCAAGGGCTGAGCGGCGCCCGGACACGGTCACCACATTGTGCCTAATGCCCACGTCCAGCGGGCCGGCCAGCCTGCCGCCCCAGCCCAGGCCATAGCTGATGAAATCGGGCAGATCTTTGCTGACCCAGGTTTCTTGCAGCACACCGTTGGGCCCCAGGCCGTCGGGGAATTTGGCCAATTCGGGGTCGTTGCCCCACATCGCGCCCACCGGCAGCGCCCGGTCCCAGACGGTGGCAGCGTTAGAGCGGCTGTCGTAGGCAAAGGCCATGAAGACCCAGCCTGTTTTGGGCGAGGCGCGGCTGTCCTTGATGCGCACCGCCATCTGCAAAAAGCGCATCGGCGTGATGACGGGCACGCGCTTGGTCGGGTCCGGCTCTTTCTCCATCGAAGCGACCGATGGGCGGTAGAGATGAGACACCGAAGAACCCTTCAAGACCGGCGGGCCGTTCTTGCTCGGCCATTGGTCCTCCAGCAAGGTCACACCTTCAACCTTGACGACGATGGAACCTTCCGGGAACTGTGCAGCACTCAGGTCGGGGCGCAGCGGGTTCTTCCAGATTTTGCCCAGTTGATGGGCCGCCACATCGTTGTAATAGACCACCGCATGGTTCTGAAACGAGGCCACGGTGGGGCGCTGGTTCTCGGGGTAGGAAATGCTTTGCAGAATCTGCCCTGTGTAGGAGCCCAGCAGTGCTTCGCGGCCTGTTGAGGGGTCGATCTTGCCGTTGCTCATGGTCGCACCTTGCCCGCCCCAAGGCATGTCGTACCAGCCCGCCTGCTGCGGCGACCAGTGCAGCGGGTCGTTGAGCAGGCCCTTCAAATCTTTTTCCAGCATTTTTTTGACCGCTGCCACATAGGCCGGCGCGCTCTCTTTGCTCAAGGGGCCTGCGGGCCTGGCCGCGGGCCATTTGGCCGCTACCGGCTGCAAGGGGTAGTCGTAGTGACTGGTTCGAAAAGGCTGCGACCATTCCGGCGGGTAGAGCGTGTTGTTGCCGGCGAAGGGGTCGGGCACCTGCGCCCAAGCGTTCAGCTGCACAGCGCAGAAAACGAGGCCGCCCCAGGCAAATCGTTGGAGACTGCTAACGCTGCGGGTCTTGGTACAGGGCATGTGATCACTCCTTGTTCAACAAAGGATTGGCTTGGAGCCAGCTGCCCCAAGCCCAAACTCAAGCCCGAGGCCGGGGCGGCGCATTGTTGACTGCACTTTCTGTGGCCGTCAAGCCAAAGTCAGATTCGCATCAAGCTGTCACCTTTGTGGCGCCCATGGGCAGGCGCTCAAGCGGGCGAAAACTTGTCCACCGCGTCGGTGATGATGCCGTCCACACCGCTTGCGATCAGTGTTTGCGCGGCCGTCAGGTCGTTGACGGTGTAGACCAGTGCCTTCATGCCGGCGGCGTGGATCTGGGCGATGGTGCCGTCATCCATCAAGCGATAGTTGGTGATGACGGCCCGGCAGCCCAATGCCTGCGCTTCGCTCAGCCAGCCGGCGCGCAAGCTGTCGAGCAGCAAACCACGCGGCAGGTCGGGCGCCGTTTCGAGGGCGCCCTGCAAGGCCGGCGGGTCGAACGATGTCAACAGGGGCGCGCAGCCCGAGCCGCTCCATAAGCGCAAGACCTCGCGGCCGACCACCTGGCCGGTCAGCAACTCCTGGCCCGGGGTGGGCTTGATCTCGATATTGAGGGCATAGCGATTGGCCAAGACGAAGCGGGCCAGCACGTCAAGGCAGGGCAGCGGCTCGCCGGCAAAAGCGCGGCTGTGCCAGCTGCCGGCATCCAGGCGGGACAAGTCGCGCCATGCCATCTCACCGGCGACGCCGTGGCCATTGCTTGTGCGCTCAAGTGTGGCGTCATGCAACAAGAAGGGCAGGCCGTCACTGGAGAGCTTGACGTCGCACTCAAAGGCCCGGTAGCCGTGTTGGGCTCCCGCGCGGAAGGCGGCCAGCGTGTTCTCGGGTGCTAACTTGCCCGCTCCTCGGTGGGCGATCCAGAAGGGCAGGGGCCAGGCGGCGTTGTTCATTGGGGGCTTGCTTTCTCTTCCACTCGGCGGGTGGTTTTCGGGTCGAACCAATGCAGATGCTTGTCGCTCAGCGCCAGCTTCAGCGTGCTACCGGGGGCCGGCGGCGTCTGGGTGCCGTCAATGCGCAGCGTGAACAGCTCGCTGCCCAAGCGGCCATAGATCAGGCGCTCGGCACCGAGCATCTCAATCATCTCGACCTCAAAAGGCCAGCCCTGCTCATGCTGCCAATGATCCAGATGTTCTGGCCGCAAGCCCAAGATCAGCTCGCCGTCGCGCGGCGCGGCCTCGGGCAGATCCAGCGTGATGCCGCCGACTTTGAACGTCAGGCCCTGTGCCTGGCCCTTGAGCAGATTCATGGGCGGCGAGCCGATGAATCCGGCCACAAAGGTGGAGGCCGGGCGGGCATAGACTTCTTCGGGCGTGCCGATCTGCTCCATATGGCCGCCGTTCATCACGATCATGCGCTGGGCCAGCGTCATCGCCTCGACCTGGTCGTGGGTGACGAACAAGGACGTCACGCCGAGTTCACGGTGCAGCTTTTGAATCTCCAGCCTAGTGTGCGCGCGCAGCTTGGCGTCGAGGTTGGAGAGCGGCTCGTCGAACAGGAACACCTGCGGCTTGCGCACGATGGCGCGGCCCATGGCGACGCGCTGGCGCTGGCCGCCGGAGAGCTGGCGCGGTGTGCGGTCCAGCAGGCCGCCCAGTTCCAAAATCTTGGCCGCCTTGTCGACGCGGGCCTTGATCTCGGCCTCGGGCACTTTTTTGATCTTCAGGCCGTAGGCCATGTTCTCGAACACCGTCATATGCGGGTAGAGCGCATAGTTCTGGAACACCATCGCGATATCGCGTTCGGCCGGCTCGATGTTGTTGACGACACGCTCGCCAATCGCGATTTCGCCGCCGGAGATTTCTTCCAGGCCGGCCACCATGCGCAGCAAGGTTGACTTGCCGCAGCCGGACGGCCCGACGATGACGACGAACTCGCCGTCGCGGATCTCGGCATTGACGCCGTGAATGACCTGATTGGCCTTGGGGCCGTGGCCGTAGCGTTTAACGACGTTTCTGAGGGAAATGGAAGCCATGGTGTTTTATTTCTTATTTCTCGGTGTCGACCAGGCCCTTGACGAACCACTTCTGCATCAGCATCACGACCAAGGCCGGCGGGATCATTGCCAGCATGGCGGTAGCCATGATGATGTTCCAGTCATTCGCTGCGTCGCCGCCGCTGATCATTCGTTTGATGCCGATGACGACCGGGTACATGTTCTCGTCGGTAGTGACCAAGAGCGGCCACAGATATTGATTCCAGCCGTAGATGAACTGGATCACGAACAGCGCGGCAATGCTGGTGCGGGATAGCGGCAGCAAGATGTCCTTGAAGAAGCGCAGCGGGCCGGCGCCGTCCATGCGGGCGGCCTCCAGCAATTCGTCCGGCACGGTCATGAAAAACTGTCGGAACAAAAAGGTCGCGGTGGCCGAGGCGATCAGCGGCACGGTCAGGCCGGCGTAGCTATTGAGCAGGCCCAGATCGGCCACCACCTGGTAGGTCGGGCCAATGCGCACCTCCACCGGCAGCATCAGCGTGACGAAGATGCTCCAGAAGAAGAAAGACTTGCCCGGGATGCGGAAGTAGACGATCGCAAAGGCCGACAGCAGCGAGATGGCAATCTTGGCGATTGCAATCGTCAGCGCACTGATCAGGCTGACCCACATCATGCGGCCGACCGGTGCCGTGGACCCCGCGCCGGCGGAGTTGCCGAACAGCGCAGTCTTGTAGTTCTCGATCAAGTGACTGCCTGGCAGCATGGGCATTGGCGCTTGCACGATTGCTTCGGCCGTTTGTGTGGACGCGACAAAGGTGATGTAGACCGGGAAGGCGACGATCAGCACGCCCAGGATCAACACCAGGTGCGAGATGAAGGTCAAGACGGGGCGGCGTTCAATCATCAGTATTGAACCTTCTTCTCAACATAACGGAACTGCACCACGGTCAGCGTGATCACGATGAACATCAAGACCACCGATTGCGCGGCCGAGCCGCCCAGGTCCATGGCCTTGAAGCCGTCGTAATAGACCTTGTAGACCAGGATCGAGGTATCTTTGCCTGGCCCGCCGTGTGTGGCCGCGTCGATGATGCCGAAGGTGTCGAAGAAGGCGTAGACGATATTGATCACCAGCAAGAAGAAGGTGGTCGGCGACAGCAGCGGGAAGATGATGGTCCAAAAACGCCGCCAAGGGCCGGCGCCGTCGATTGCGGCCGCTTCGATCAAGGACTTGGGGATGGCCTGCAGGCCGGCCATGAAGAACAGGAAGTTGTAGGAGATCTGCTTCCACACGGCTGCCATCACCACCAGCGTCATCGCGTGATCCGAGTTGAGCAAATGGTTCCAAGGGATGCCCATTTGCGTCAACCAGTAGGACACCACGCCGATCGAGGGCGCGAACATGAAGAGCCACAGCACGCCGGCGATTGCCGGTGCGACCGCATAGGGCCAGATCAACAGCGTGCGGTAGACGCCGGCCCGTTTGACTACGCGGTCTGCCATCACCGCCAGCAGCAGTGACAAGACCAGACCATTGCCGGCCACCAGCAGCGAAAAAACCGCCGTGGTCTTGAACGAGGCCAGATAGCCGGGGTCGGCGAACAGCTGTTGAAAATTCTCCAGCCCCACCCATTCGGTTGACATCCCGAACGCGTCCTGGCGCTGCAGCGACTGCAACAAGGCCTGCGCCGCCGGCCAAAAGAAGAACACCGAAATGACCAGCAACTGCGGCGCCAGCAGCAGCCAGGGCAGCCAGGAGGCCTTGAATTGAACGCGTTTTTCTATAGCCACTGTTTGTCTTGTCTAACGCTTTACTTGGCCGCGCCGGCGTTGGCTTTCTGGAAACGCTCCAGCTGCTCGTTGCCGCGCTGCACCGCCGCGTCCAAGCCTTCCTTGGCGCTCTTCTTGCCGCCCCAGACCTGCTCCATCTCTTCGTCGATGATGGTGCGTACCTGCACGAAGTTGCCCAGGCGGATGCCGCGCGACTTGTCGGTGGTCTTGCGGATCATCTGCGTCACGGCCACATCGGTGCCGGGGTTCTCTTTGTAGAAGCCGCTCTTGTCGGTCAGCTCGAACGCTGCCTTGGTGACCGGCAAATAGCCGGTGCGCTTGTGGCTGGCGGCCGCCACCTCGGGCTGGGCCAAGAAGCTGAAAAAGGCGGCCACGCCTTTGTATTCAGGCGTCTTCTTGCCCGCCATCACCCACAGGCTGGCGCCGCCGATGACCGTGTTTTGCGGCGCGCCGGGCACGTCGGGGTAGTAGGGCAGCGGCGCGATGCCGGACGCGAACTTGGCGTTCTTCTTGATATTGGCGTACATGCCGGAGCTGCCGGTCATCATCGCGCACTCGCCCGAGACAAAGGTCGCATCCGCCGCATTGCCGCGGCCCTTGTAGACCAAGAGGCCTTGCTTGCTCATATTGGCCAGGTTCTCGATATGGCGCACATGCAGCGGCGTGTTGAAGGCCAGGCGCGTGTCCAGGCCGCCGAAGCCATTGTTCTTGGTGGCGTACTCGACGTTGTGCCAGGCCGAGAAGCTTTCCAGCTGCGTCCAGCTGACCCACGATGTGGTGAACGGGCATTTGTGGCCGCTGGCCTTGAGCTTGGCGGCGGCCAGCGCAACCTCGGGCCAGGTGCTGGGCGGGGTGGTGATACCGGCGGCCTTCAGCGCGTCCTTGTTGAAGTGGAATACCGTCGTCGAGCTGTTGAAGGGCATGCTCAACATCTGGCCGTTGGGTGCCGTGTAATAGCCGGCCACGGCAGGCACATAGGCGCCGGCATCAAACTTGGCGCCGCCCAGCTTCATCACTTCACCGACCGGCATGATCGCGCCCTTGCTAGCCATCATGGTCGCCGTGCCGACCTCAAAGACTTGCAGGATATGCGGCGCATTGCCGGCCCGGAAGGCGGCGATCGCGGCCGTCATCGACTCGTCGTAACTGCCCTTGTAGCTGGGCACGATCTTGTAGTCTTTCTGGCTGGCGTTGAATTCCTTGGCCAGATCGTTGACCCAGTCGCCCAGGCCACCGCCCATCGAATGCCACCACTGGATTTCGGTTTGTGCCTGGGCTTGCGGCGTCAGGCCGGCGAGCAGCAAGGTCAAGGCAGCAGCGAGGTGCTTGGATGTCATCATGGGCTGGGGTCTCCGGGTGTTTGTGGCTTGTGGGGGAAAATACAGGCAGACCGCGAGCGGCGCAAGGGCGGATTTCCCCAAAACGGGCCAAGGTCTTAGGCCTGCGTGCCCAGCCAGAATGCTGCACTGCGGTACGATCGGCGCCCGAGCTGCTGGGGTAATCCCTCGAGTTCGGCTCAGATTTTTTAGCAGATGCGCAGCCACAAGCTCAGGCGCCTCTTGCAAAGTTCTCAGCCTTGTTGACGTGGGTCTGTCCAGATGCCCGCTCAACAGCCAACCATGGGCGCTTTTGTGCGTCCGGCCGCCATGAATGCTCCGCTCCCGCTGATGTCTGTCCCGACTCAAGACCTGACCCTTGTTAAGCAGGGCCACGATGCCGCCCCCCGCCTGCGGGAGATTCCGTACAACTACACGTCTTTTTCCGACCGCGAGATCGTCATCCGCCTGCTCGGCGCCCCGGCCTGGGAATTGCTCAACCAGCTGCGCCAGGAGCGCCGCACCGGCCGCTCGGCGCGCATGTTGTACGAGGTCTTGGGTGATATCTGGGTGGTGCAGCGCAACCCCTATTTGCAAGACGACTTGCTGGACAACCCCAAGCGCCGTCGCCTGCTGATCGAGGCCTTGGAGCACCGGCTGCACGAAGTCGAGCTGCGCCGCGACCCGAGCACCGATCCGCTGCGCGACCAGTCGGTTGGTGAATTGCTGACAGCGGCGCGCGCCGCGATCGCGAGCTTTGCCGCCCAGTTTGACGCGGTGGCCGAACTGCGCCGTCGCACGACCAAACTGCTGGGAAAGACAACGGCCAGCGACAACATCAAGTTCGACGGCCTCTCGCGCGTCTCGCACGTGACCGACGCGACCGACTGGCGGGTCGAGTACCCGTTCGTCGTGCTGACCCCGGACACCGAGGCCGAGATGGCCCGCCTGGTCAAGGGCTGTATCGAGTTAGGCCTGACCATCATCCCGCGCGGCGGCGGCACCGGCTATACCGGCGGCGCCGTGCCTTTGGTGTGGAACAGCGCCGTCATCAACACCGAAAAGCTCGAGGCCTTGCGCGGCGTCGAGATGCTGACCTTGCCCGGCTTGGACCGCGAGGTGGCGACGATCTGGAGCGAGGCCGGCGTGGTCACGCAGCGCGTCGCCGACCTGGCCGAGGCGCATGGCTTTGTGTTCGCGGTCGATCCGACCTCGGCCGAGGCCAGCTGCGTGGGCGGTAACGTGGCGATGAATGCCGGCGGCAAGAAGGCCGTGCTCTGGGGCACGGCGCTGGATAACCTCGCCTCCTGGCGCATGGTGACGCCGGACGCCAAGTGGCTGGAGGTCACGCGGCTGAACCACAATATGGGCAAGATCCATGATGTGGAGACGGCCAGCTTCGAGCTGCGCTACTTTGACGCCTCGGGGACCAAGCTTGAGCGCACCGAGCGCCTCGATATCCCAGGTTCCACCTTCCGCAAAGAAGGCCTCGGCAAGGATGTCACCGATAAATTCCTCGCCGGCCTGCCCGGCATCCAGAAAGAAGGCTGCGACGGTCTGATCACCAGCGCGCGCTGGGTCGTGCACAAGATGCCGGCACATGTGCGCACCGTTTGCCTGGAGTTTTTCGGCAATCCCAAGGACTGCGTGCCGGCGATTGTCGACATCAAGGACTTCATGTTTGCCGAAGCCAAGCGCCCCGGCGGCGCGGTGCTCGCCGGCCTCGAACACCTGGATGACCGCTACCTGAAGGCGGTTGGCTACAGCACCAAGAGCAAGCGCGCCAATCTGGCCGGCGCGTCCTCCGGTGGCCTGCCCAAGATGGTCTTGGTCGGCGACATCGTCGGCGAGGATGCCGACGCGGTGGCGCGTGCAACCTCCGAGGTGGTGCGCTTGGCCAATGGCCGCAATGGCGAGGGCTTTGTGGCCATTTCACCTGATGCGCGCAAGAAATTCTGGCTCGACCGCAAGCGCACGGCGGCGATCTCCAAGCACACCAATGCCTTCAAGGTGAACGAGGATGTGGTGATCCCGCTGCCGCGCATGGGTGAATACACGCTGGGCATCGAGCGCATCAATATCGAGTTGAGCCTGCGCAATAAATTGGCCTTCGTGGCCGCGCTGAAGAAGCTGTTCAAGCAGAGCAGCCTGCCGCTGGGCCGCAGCGACGACGCCGGCGACATCCCCAGCGCCGAGTTGCTGGGTGACCGGGTTCAGCAAGCGCTGGCGCTGCTGGACGAGGTCGGCGGCCTATGGCAGCTGTGGATGGATCAGCTCGACGTGGCCCAGCCTGGGGGCTTGAGCTTCTTCGATCAGTTGCAAGACCACAGCTTGCGGGCGTCCTGGAAGACGCAAATCCTCAAGCCGCTGCAAATCATCTTCAATGGTGGCGCTTTTGCACCGATCCTGGATGAGTGCAAACGCATCCACAAGGAGGTCTTGCGTGGCCGGGTCTGGGTCGCGCTGCATATGCATGCCGGCGACGGCAATGTGCACACCAATATCCCCGTCAACTCGGATAACTACGAGATGCTGCAGACGGCGCATGAGGCGGTCGGCCGCATCATGGTGCTGGCGCGCGGCCTCGATGGTGTGATCTCGGGCGAACATGGCATCGGCATCACCAAGCTCGAGTTCATGCTGGATTCAGAGTTAGCGGGCTTCGCCGGCTACAAGGCCAAGGTCGACCCCGAGGGGCGCTTCAACAAGGGCAAGCTTTTGCGAGGCGGCCTTAATCCGTCTGACCTCACGAACGCCTACACGCCGAGCTTCGGCCTGATGGGTCATGAGTCGCTGATCATGCAGCAAAGCGATATCGGCGCGATCAGCGAGTCGATCAAGGATTGCCTGCGCTGCGGCAAGTGCAAGCCGGTTTGCGCTACCCATGTGCCGCGTGCCAATTTACTCTACTCGCCGCGCAACAAGATCCTCGCGACCTCGCTGCTGGTCGAGGCCTTTTTGTACGAAGAGCAGACGCGGCGCGGCATCTCGATCAAGCATTGGCAGGAGTTCGAAGACGTGGCCGACCATTGCACGGTCTGCCACAAGTGCTTGAACCCTTGCCCGGTCAAGATCGACTTCGGCGAAGTGACGATGAATATGCGCAACCTCTTGCGCAAGATGGGGCAAAAAACCTGGCGGCCGGGCAACGCGGCGGCGATGTTCATGCTCAATGCTTCGAACCCGGAGACCATCAAGCTAGCCCGTGCGGCGATGGTCGGCGTCGGCTTCAAGGCGCAACGCCTGGCGCATGATGTGTTGAAGCGCTTTGCCAAAAAGCAGACGGCGGCACCCCGCGCCACGGTCGGACCCGCGCCGATCAAGGAGCAGGTGATTCACTTCATCAACAAAAAACTGCCCGGTGGCCTGCCCAAGAAGACCGCACGCGCGCTTTTGGACATCGAGGACAAGGACTACGTCCCCATCATCCGTAACCCGGCAAGCACCACGTCCGAGACCGAGGCGGTGTTCTATTTCCCTGGCTGCGGCTCGGAGAAGCTGTTCAGCCAGGTCGGCTTGGCGACGCAGGCGATGCTCTGGCATGCCGGCGTGCAGACCGTCTTGCCGCCGGGTTATCTGTGCTGCGGTTATCCGCAGCGCGGCTCGGGTCAGTTCGACAAGGCCGAGAAGATGATCACCGACAACCGGGTCTTGTTCCACCGTGTCGCCAACACGCTGAACTACCTGGATATCAAGACGGTGGTGGTGTCTTGTGGTACCTGCTATGACCAGCTGCAGGGCTATAAGTTCGAGGACATTTTCCCCGGCTGCCGCATCATCGACATCCACGAATACCTGCTGGAAAAAGGCATCACGCTGGGCAGTGACAAGAGCTATCTCTATCACGACCCTTGCCACACGCCGATGAAGCTGCAGGCGCCGATGTTGACCGTCAATGCGCTGGTCGGCCCGAATGTGGTCGAGAGCAAGCGCTGCTGCGGCGAGAGCGGCACGCTGGGCGTGACCCGGCCGGACATCTCCACGCAGATTCGCTTTCGCAAGGAAGAAGAGCTGCTCAAGATGGAGGCCGAGCTGCGCGGCAGTGGCAAGGTCGCGGCCGCCGAGAACCTCAAAATTCTGACCAGTTGCCCGAGTTGTTTGCAAGGCCTGAGCCGCTACGGCAATGACCTCAACAACGGCTTGCTGGAGGCCGACTACATCGTGGTCGAAATGGCCCGCCAGATCCTCGGCGAGAACTGGATGCCTGAATACGTGGCCAAGGCGAACAGCGGTGGCATCGAGCGGGTGCTGGTGTAAAGAGCCGGTAAAGCCTTCACAAAAGCGTGCAGTTCTCACGCCCTAGGGGGGCGGCCTGTGGTCGAATGGGTGTTAATTCTGAGTCTTTGGAAGTTTCATTCGCGTGAAGCAATTCGGCCCCCCTAAGCTTGAGCTCTTCGCTGGCAAGGACGTCGTGTCGTCTTTGCTGCAGGCATTGCCGATTTCACTGGGCCTGGACCGCTTGCTTGTTTTGCTGCAACTGGCCTGGTATCAGCGCCAAAGCGATAGCGAAAACGCGCTGAGTTGGGCCGGGGAGGCGCAGGCCTTGTTGGAAGTCGTCGAGTTGACCTTGCTCGACCATCAAGGGATTCATACCCGTTTGACCCTGGTGCAGGCCGAGATCGATATCTTGCGTGGCAAGTCGGCGTTGGCCGAGCCCAAGGTGCTGGCTGCAATCGCCGTGTACGAGAGTTGTTGCGACAGCCTGGGCAGCGGCGATGCCAGGAACGCGCTGGTCACGATCCGCAGTGATGCGGGCGACCCTGTCCAACGCGATGCTTGCTTGCTGCAATGCCAGGCGGATTACCGGCGCAGCGGCGACCCGGTCCGCATCAAGTTTTCGCTCGCCCGCAGCCTGCTGTTTCAGGCTTTTCGCGATGCCAAGGCGACCGGGCTGAGTCTGCAGCAGCATTTTGATCCCGAGGAGGATCAGGGGCCGGTGGTCACGCCGATGTTGGCCAGCGTACGGGCCGTGGTGGCCGGCTATACCGGTGAGCTCGGCCCTTCCATCGTGCAGTTTTTGCTGGCCTTCAAGGCGGCCGAGGAAACCGGGCAACTGAGGTTGGCGATTCTGTCGGCCTGCAATGGCGCCGACTCTTTCGCCAGCCTGGGTGATCTGGATGCAGCGCTGGAGTGGGATGAGCGCGGCCTGGCCTTGGCGCGCGGCTGCGGCTGGCCCGTGATGCTGGCGATGGCCTTGACCCAGACCGGCTCGGTCTTGCGCCTGTTGGGGCGCTTGCAGGACGCCAGACAGTGCCAGCTTGAGGCCTTGGCCGCGATCGGCGATTTGGGCGCATCGAATACCTATGTGATGGTCTTGCAGGGCTTGAGCGAGGTCTTGTTGGACCTGGATCAGCCGGACGAGGCCTTGCTGCGCTTTGGCCAGGCCGAGCAGGCTTCGCTGAAGCTCGGTGAGCCCATTGCCGTGCTGCGCAGTTGCCGCGGCCAGGCGAGCGCTTTGGCTAAGTTGGGTCGGCCTGTCGAGGCCAAGGCCTTGGCCGAGGGCGCCTTGGCCGAGGTCATCCAGCAGGGGAATATCGAGGAGCAGGTGAAAATCTTGCGGGTGCTGGCCGGCTTGCATCGTCAGCACAACCTGCCCGCGCCGCTCGATTTGCAGGCCGCCGGCGCGCCGCTGCACTATTTGCAACAGGCGCAAGATGCGGCGGCCGGTATCGAAGGATTCTTGGCGCCGAGCGAGTTGTTCGACGAGTTGGCCCAGGCGCAGGCCGAGGCCGGCGATTTTGCGCGTGCTTATCTGAGCGCGCGGGCGGCGGCACAGGCCCGCGACACGGCCCGCAGCAAGGACGGCAACAACCGCGCCATTGCCATGCAGGTTCGTCAGGACACGGCGCGTGCGCTTGCGGCGGCCGAGCACCACCGACTCGTCGCGCAGACCGAGGCGCGCCGGGCCGAGCTTCTACAGGCCACCAGTGACACGCTGGAGACCTTGGGTCAGGTTGGCCGCGAGATCACTGCCAGCTTGAACTCAGAAGCGGTGTTCGCTGCGCTGCACCGCCACGTCCATCGGATGATGGATGCGACATTTTTTGGCGTCTGCTTGTTTGATGAAGAGGCCGGGCGCTTGAATATGGTGTTCGCGCGTGAGGGCGATCAGGTCGTGCCCGGCATGAGCATGCCGCTGGCGGACCCCAACTCATCGTTTGCGCTTTGCGCGCGCGAGCGGCGCGAACTGCAGATCGAGTTGGCGCCGCAGGACGAGGGCTCTTTTGTCATCCCCGGCACCATGGAAACCATCAGCCTGATGTACTTTCCGATGCTGATCGGCGAGCGTTTGCTGGGCGTGATGTCGGTGCAGTCGCCGCGTGCGCGAGCCTATGGCGAGCGCGAGGTCTTCATCATGCGTGCACTCTGCGGCTACGGCGCGATCGCGCTCGACAACGCCCAGGCTTACGCCCAAGTCGAAGCGGCGACGGCCGCCAAGGGGCAGTTTCTGGCCAATATGAGCCATGAGATCCGCACACCGATGAACGCGGTCCTGGGCATGCTCAAGCTCTTGCAAGGCACCGATCTGAATCAGCGCCAACGCGATTACACGGTCAAGGCCGCCGGCGCTGCCAAGTCCTTGCTGGGCTTGATCAACGACATCCTGGATTTCTCCAAGATGGATGCCGGCAAGATGACGCTGGACCCGCAGCCTTTTGCGCTGGACCAACTGATGCGCGATCTGTCGACCATCGTGTCCACCAATGTGGGCAAGAAGCCGGTCGAGGTCATGTTCGACATCGCCGCGGAAGTGCCGCCAGTCTTAATTGGCGACGCCCTGCGTTTGCAGCAGGTCTTGATCAATCTGAGCGGCAATGCGATCAAGTTCACCGCGCAGGGTGAGGTGGTGATACGCATTGAGTTGCTGCGCTACAGCGGCTCGGACGTGGTCTTGCGCTTTGCGGTGCGCGACAGTGGCATTGGCATCGCGCCGGAGAATCAGAAAAAGATCTTCGAAGGCTTCTCGCAGGCCGAGGTCTCGACCACAAGGCGCTTTGGCGGTACCGGCCTGGGTCTGAACATCTCGCAGCGCCTGGTCGCGATGATGGGCGGCGAGCTGGCGCTGGATAGCGTGCTGGGTGAGGGCAGTACCTTTCATTTCAGCCTGACCCTGCCGGTCGGCGATGCGCTGGCCGTGGAGGCCGACGACTCTGCGCAAGCGGGCGATAGTCTGGCCGAGCATTTGAGCGTGCTGGTGGTGGACGACAGCGCGATCGCCCGGGAGCTGGTGCAGCATATGGCGCAGTCCTTGGGTTGGCTGGCCGAGGCGGCGGCCGATGGGCAAGAGGCCTTGCAGCTGATGCAGGCGCGCAAGCAGGCCGAGCGCCCGCCCTTTGACGCGGTCTTCATGGACTGGGAAATGCCCGGCATGGATGGCTGGGAAACGATGGCCCGTATGCGCGAGCTGATGGGGCCTAACTCGCCAATCACCGTGATGGTGACGGCGCATGGCCGCGAACGCCTGGCCGAGCGCAGCAAGGAGGAGCAGGCCAGCCTGAACGGCATCTTGGTCAAGCCCATCACGGCGGCGATGTTGCACGATATGCTCAAACGCACCCGCGCCGGGCAGGGTAATGTGCGGCGCCAGGCGCGCTCGTCTGCGGCTAAGCAGCTGGTGTTGGCGGGCTTGCGACTGCTGCTGGTCGAGGACAACGAGCTCAACCAGGAAGTCGCGCAAACCCTTTTGGAGCAGGCAGGGGCAACGGTCCGTTTGGCCGGTGATGGGCAGGTGGCGCTGGACCTGCTGCGCGCCGAGCCGGCCGCCTTTGATGTCGTGCTGATGGATGTGCAAATGCCGGTGATGGACGGCTTCACGGCCACCCGCCTGATTCGCGCCGGCGGCCCGCAGGGCTTGGGTTTGACGGCGCTGCCGGTGGTGGCGATGACGGCCAATGCGATGGCATCGGACCGTGAGGAATGCTTGGCCGCTGGCATGACGGACTTTGTCAGCAAGCCTTTCGAGTTGGCCGAATTGGTGCAAGTCTTGCTGCGCGTCAGCGGCCGCAGTGCCGCCGCCAAAGCAGCTCAAGTCGGCGCCGGGCGACACTTTGCGTCTTTGCCCTTGCCCGCGCATTTACAGGCCAGGGCGCTGGAGCTGGGGATTGAAGCCCAGCTGACGATTGACAGATTCATGGGCAAGACGGCGCTGTACCAGCGCATGGTCAGCAGCTTTTGTGCCTCGGCGCAGGACTTGCCGGTGCAGCTGGACGCCTATCTGGCGCGCGCCAGCTTTGCCGAGGCGGAAAGGGCGCTGCACAGCTTCAGAGGCTTGGCCGCGACCTTGGGCGCCACCGGCTTGGTCACCTGGTGCGCCGAGGGTGAGGCGATGTGCAAGCGCTCGCAGGCACCCGATGCACAGTGGCTGGCTGGCTTTGCCCGGTATTTGCACGCCGGCACCCAAGACCTGATCCTGATGGCACAACTGATCAGTGATTGGGCGGCAGAGGTGCCAGCGGGAGCAGGTGCCGAAGCTGCTGCGATTACAGTGCGGCCATCTTGAATTGCAGGCTCGCCATGAATTCTCCAGCCCCATCCCCAACCCTTACCGTTAGCCCCACCGCTTGCTCCACCACCTGCCCTTTGTGCCAGGAGCCGGGTGGGCTGCTCGTTGCGCAGACGCCGCTGTGGCGGGTCGTGCGGGTAGCCGATGAGAACTTTCCGGCTTTTTACCGCTTGATCTGGCAAAGCCATGTGGCGGAGTTCAGCGATCTGGACGAGGCCCAGGCGCAGGCCTGCATGCGGGCGGTCACGACGATTGAGCGGGTCTTGCGCAGTGCCTTGAGCCCGACCAAGGTCAATCTGGCCACGCTGGGCAATGTGGTGCCGCATCTGCACTGGCATGTGATTGCGCGTTTCGACTGGGACAGCCATTTCCCCAATCCGGTCTGGGGCGCGGCGTTGCGGGAGTTGAATGAGCCGGCATGGACGCGGCTGGCGCTGGCCTTGCCGGATCTGGACGCGCAGGTGGCTGCGGCCTTGCAGAGGCATTGAAGCCTATTGGCCGCTGTGGCCGCTCTACACTGGGTTTGTATCGAAGATGCGGGAGACCCGATGAGGCGACGTGAACTGGTGCGAGGCTCAGCGCTGGCCCTAGGTTTGGCGTCCGTGCCAATGGCCCATGCTCAGCCGGCTCAGCCTTTCTTCTTGCAGGCTTTCACCGAAAACTTGCCCCCCTTGAATTTTTCGGGCGCCAGCGGGCCGGCTGGTTTCAGTGTGGACTTGCTGCGCATGATGGCGGGCGAGGCCGGTTTGGGCCTGGATGTTCAAGTTCAGCCCTGGATACGGGCGATGCGCTCTGCCGCCGAGTCCAAGCATTCGGTGCTGTTCTCGCTGGCACGTTTGCCCGAGCGTGAAGCCTTGTTTCAGTGGGTGGGCCCGATCAGTGAGCGGCGCATCGTGATCTATCGCCTGGCGCGGCGCACCGACATTCACTTCACCGGCCTGCAGCAGTTACAAGGCTTGAAGATCGGCGTGGTGCGCGAATCCGCTGCGGCCAAGCGCTTGCTGGCCATGGGTTTGACGCCCGAAGCTGAGATCGAATGGGCGCAGGATGATGCGAGCAATCTGCGCAAGCTCCTGGCGGGCCGCATGGACCTGCTCGTGATGTTGGACTGGGCTGCGGCCTGGAATTTGAAGCAGCACAAGCTGCCTTTTGCCAGTCTGACCGAGCTGGCCGCCATGGACACCGATCTCTCGTACTGGTATGGCCTGCACCCAGAAATCGAGCCCACGATCAAGCAGCGGCTGCAAAGCGCCTTGGACCGGATCAAGCTCGACGGCCGCTACGCGGCGCTGCGTCGGCGCTACTTTGATTGAGTTTGAATGGATAAAGAGGAGTTGGTGATGGGGACCAAATCTATGCAGCCCACCGCGCTTGAAAAAGCCTTTGGCGAGCTGCAAAAGCAGTTGGACGCGGAGCAGTTCGATGCCGGCTTGGCGGCCCTGGAGCGGCTGCTGGCTCAATTGCCTGCCGACTTGGACGAGGGCCAACGAGAGCTGAAATACCGGCTGCTGAATGCGCGCGTGGCGGCGCTGACCAAGCTCGACCGCTTCGATCAAGTCCTGCACGACTGCGCCGCCATGCTGGACCTGATCTCCGTCGATCAGGCCTCGGCACAGCGCGCCGGCGTGATGACCCAGCTCTCATTTGCACAGGCCAATTTACTGATGCCCGAGCAAGCGCTGCGCGCCGCCCATGTGGCGCTGCAAGACGGATTGCAATTGCACAACAACTTGTTGACCGCGCAGGCCCTGGAGCGCCTGGCCATGGTCTATTTGTCCATGGGCGACGGTGACGCGGCGCTGACCTTGATGTTTGAGGCGCTGGGGCATATGGATCAGCACAAATCAGACTACGAGCGGATTCGACGTTACTCGAATGCGATGCATCTGATCTGCAGCCTCTATGACGCCTATATCGATGCGGAGAAATTCGACGCTGCGGCCGCCGTGCTGGAGCGCGCCAACAGCTTCAACGAGCCAGCGGCCGCCCTGGCGCCGGACGTTGCCAGTCAATACATTGTTTGCATGTGGCGAGCGAATCAGGCGCGCTGGCACCGTCGCTGCGGCCGTCGGCAGATGGCACGCGGCGCTTTTCTGGATCTGGAGCAACGCGCCGCGGCCAACGCCTGGCATGCGATACGGCGCCCGGTGCTGCTGGAGCTGGCCTTGATGGAAGAAGGCGAGTGCCGCCCGCAAGAGGCTTTGAAGTTGCTGGCGGCGGTGTTTGATGGCGCGGAGCTGCGGGTCCGCGACGTGGTGGCCTTGCCCGCGTTGCGGGCGCAACAGCGCTGCTTCAGGGCCACGGGTCAGGTGGAGCAAGCGGCCGCGGCTGCGGCGCAATGGGAGTCCAGGCAGACCGCGCGCCGTCAGGCTGTGCGGCAGGCCGAGCTACAGCTGCCCGGGCTGGATCAGCGCATTTTGACCAGCTTGGCGGCGGCCGAATCCGCGCGCCTGGATGAGGTCGTACGCCAGCTGCGCGAGCGCCGCCGCCAAGGCGCCGGACTGAGCTTGCTGGACCATCAATGGATGGCCCCCAGCACCAGCACTTAGGCTTTCAGACCTTCAAAGGCGCTCAAGCGGCGCTCAAGCGGCGCTCAAGCGGCGCGCAATGTGCTGCTTGCGTGAGCCAGCCCGAGCTGGCCGAACAAGTCCTTGGGGTTGGCCATTTGAGGAATCAAGCTGACATCCTGCCCCAGGCCCAGCTCGCGGGCGCAATCGCGCAGCAGGCGTAGCGCCGAGAAGTCTTCCAGCGCGAAGCCGACCGAGTCAAAAAAGGTGATCTGCTCGGCGCTGTCACGGCCGCTGCTCAGGCCCTTGAGCACGCGCCAGAATTCCGTCACCGCAAAATCCGCCGGCATCTGTTGCAGATCGCCCTCGATGCGCGACTGGGGCTCAAACTCGACAAACACCTTGGCCGCTTCCAAAACGCCACGGTGCATCTCGGTCTTGCCGGGGCAGTCGCCGCCGACGCCATTGATGTGCATGCCGAGCTCGATCATGTCGGGTGTGATGATGGTGGCATTGGTCTTGTCCGCCGTCACCGTCGTGACGATGTCGGCGCCGCGTACGGCCTCGGCGGTGCTGGCGCAGACCTTCAGCGTCAAACCGGGCAGGCCCTGCAAATGGCACAAGAGCTTGGCGGTGGCGGCGGTGTCGATGTCGAACAGCCGGATCTCGCTGATGCCCAGCAGATAGTGGAAGGCCAGAGCCTGGAACTCGCTTTGCGCGCCATTGCCGATCAAGGCCATGGACTTGGCGTTTTTGCGTGCCAGTTTGCGGGCCACCATGGCCGACGTCGCCGCGGTGCGCAGGGCGGTGGTCAGGGTCAGTTCGCTGACCAGCTCCGGCCGACCAGTGGCCACATCAGCCAGCAGGCCCACTGCCATCACCGTTGGCAGGCCCACACGGGTGTTCTTGGGGTGGCCGTTGACGTATTTGAAGCTGTAGAGGCTGGCGTCGGCGATTGGCATCAGCTCGATCACGCCGTCCTCGGTGTGGCTGGCCACCCGGGCGCATTTGTCGAATTCGTTCCAGCGCAAATAGTCGGCTTCGAGGTAGCCCACCAAGCGCTTGAATACTTCGGGCAGGCCCAGGGTTTGGGTAATGCGGGCAACATCTTCGGTGGTCAGCAAGGTGGTCATGGCAGTCTCCGTTTTTCGAATGACTGAATTCTGGCCAAGCCGCTTGTTAGCGAGAAGAGCAAGAAAAGATCAAAAAGTCAGAGAGATCTATCATTTAGTCAAACTAAATTGTCGAAATGGCAGAATCTCCACCAGCCCGAACTCAGCAGGACAGCTATTCATGGACACTTTGGACCAGCAACTGATCGCCTTGCTACGCCAGGACGCCCGCGCCAGCGTCGCCAATTTGGCCCTCAAACTGAAGGTGTCACGCGGCACCGTCAGCAACCGCATCACCAAGCTGGAAGACACCGGCGTCATCAATGGCTACACCGTCAAGCTCAGGCCGGACGCGACGCCGAATCAAATCACCGCCTGGATGAGCATCGCGGTGGAGGGCAACAAAACGCGTGAAGTCATCAGCATCTTGCTGGGCGAGCCGGGGGTGTCGGGCTTGTTCGATACCAACGGGCGCTGGGATCTGCTGGCCGAGCTGCGCGCGCCCAACCTGGGCGACTTGGCCAATGTGCTGGAGCGGGTGCGGCTGATCAAGGGCATCGAGACGACCGAAACAAGCATTCATTTGCAGAGCTATAAGGTGTCTTAATTTGCCCGATCCAGCGCGAATAGTCACTTAAGATGAGGCCGCGAAGCCGTATTGGATTGGCTCGCAGGGGGAGCCTACATGGTGAGCTTCAGTGGCCTGACAAGGGCCGCCATTCATCGGCGATTGGCAATGCGCAAGCTTCTGACTTGCCTGCTTGTTACGGGATTGCTGCCGTCTTGCTCAAGCAGCCTTGCGGCCGACTATTTTGATAGTTATGGCTTGAAGACTTCCTCGGCCTCCCTTGATCTGGGCGCGCAGCCGCTGGGCTATCCATCAGGCGTACTGAGTGCCGTTATTCAGCGCGACCGAATTTTGGCCCGGGCCTTGGCTGAAGCAAATCGGCCGCTCAAGACCCATGCTTTCAAGCGCGGCGCCGATATGCTGCCCTTGCTGGCCGATGGCCGCCTAGATGCGGGCTTGTTGGGCGATATGCCCACGCTGCTGGCCGCCGCCCAAGGCAGCGTTTGGATTGCCGGTTTGGTCAAGCAATCTTCCACGGCTATCGTCGCCAAAGGGGATATGCAGGTGCGCGATCTGGTCGGCAAAAGAATTGCCTTTGTTGAGGCCTCAAGCGCTCACCTGACCTTGTTGCAGGGTTTGGCCACGGCGGGCATTGCCCCGACCCAAGTGACGCTGATGACCATGGGGGTTGCCGATATGCCTGCCGCCTTGGAGCGTGGCGAGATTGATGCTTTCGCGGCCTGGGAGCCTGCGCCGACGATTGCGCTGGGCAGCAGCAAAAAGAATCACATCGTCTTCAGAGGTCAAAGCAGCGACTACTTTGTGATCGAGCGCAGTTTCGCGCAGCAGGCACCGCAGGCGGTACAGCAGTTGCTGGCGGCCTATCTGCGAGCGATCGAATGGATGCGGCGTTCGCAGGCCAATCTGGAACGCGCGGCGCGCTGGGCGATTGCCGACACGCAAGCCTTTACCGGAGCGGCGCCGGGCTCCGCGGCGGCCGTGTCGGTCGAGAGAATCGCGGCCATCACACGGCGGGAGCTATTGGATGTGCCGTCGGCGCCGTCCATTTTGTTCAATCCGGCCGCGCCAACGCTGCAAAGCGAGTTCCAGTTTTTGGCCAAGCTGGGCAAATTGCCGCCCGGAGCCAGTTGGAACAATGTGCAGTCGGCGCTAGTGTTTCAGGGCTTGACGCAGGTGCAGTCGCAGGCTCGGGTGTTTGAGCTGCGTAGTTTTGACTACGCCGACTGAAGCCGATGCTGTTTCAGCACAGTTCCCTGGCGAGCCGGATTGCGGCCAGTTTCGCGGCGCTGTTCTTGGTCGCGGGCGGTGGCCTGTTTTGGTTGTGGTTCATGGGCCTGCCCAGTGCCGGCATCGTCGGCGAGCGCGATCAGCGTATGGCGCAGGCGATGCGAAGCCTGGAAGCGCGCGCCGACTTGCAACGCGGATTGTTCGTTGAGGGCATCAAGGAGCGCCGTGGCGATGTGATGATCGTGGCCGAAAACACCGTCTTGGCCAAACAGGTGGAATCAAGCGACCCTGCCGCACAGCTCACGTTGCTGAGGCTTTTTGATCGCTGGCAGCGAGCCTATCCGGACCGTTTTGTGGGCCTCAGTGTTGTCGAGCCCCTGTCAGGGCGCGTACTTGCCAGCAGTGAACCAAAAGATTTAGGCCAAGTTTTTGCTGCGCCCGAGTTGTTGCAGCGTGCCAGCCAAGCCGGCGCATCGGAGTTGATCGTGCAGTTGCCGGCGCCGCTTCGCGGAGTCGCCATCGTGCGGCAAATCAGATCCGTTGACCAAGAGGGTTACGTCAGTGGTCGCCTGGCAGGCGTATTGATTGCGACGGTTGCCTTGCAGCAATTCGTCGGCGCCGAATTTGACGAGCAATTGGCCGGCGCGGGCGCGCCCATTCAACGGCTGCTCTTTGATTCTGCTGGTCTATTGCTGGCGCAGTCGGGTAGCTTGTGGCAAGGGCCGCCGCTGGATAGCGGCGTGCTGGCGCCGGTACTCCGCAGCGGTTTCGAAGGGACGATGGTGCAAACCAGCCCCCAAGGAGAGGAGATTCT
The DNA here is from genome assembly GCF_028595345.1 of Roseateles albus. Taxonomy (NCBI): domain Bacteria; kingdom Pseudomonadati; phylum Pseudomonadota; class Betaproteobacteria; order Burkholderiales; family Sphaerotilaceae; genus Roseateles; species Roseateles albus. Next base: position 77,282 of record NZ_JAQQXT010000002.1, read on the forward strand.
GGTGGTCTACCGGCCTGTGCAATTGAGTGCGGCACAGGCTTGGACCTTGGTGCATATGTCGCCTAAACGTGAGGCGTTGGCGGGTCTGAGCGAGAAGGCGCAGAGCTTGGCTTGGGTCTTCTTCTTGATGGGTGCTACGGCCTTGCTGTTGATTCGCTGGCTGGCATATGGGCTGACGCGGCCCCTGAAGAGTCTGGTGGGCGCGGTGGACCAACTTGGCGCCGGCGATCACGCGGTGCGCGCGCCTATAGGCGGCGGCCAAAGCAGAGAAGTCTTGGGTTTGTCGCTCGCTTTCAACGGCATGGCGCAGGCGATGCAGAAGGCGCACCAAGACTTGGAGAAGCAGGTGCAGGCGCGCACCGCCGAGTTGCAGCGCTCTGAGGCCCGGCACCGCACCTTGTTCGAGGCCAATGCCGATGCGGTCATGGTGCTGGACCGGGAGAAGGTGATTGATTCCAATCCGGCCGCCTCGCTGTTGTTCGGGGTTGCCTCGCGGGACGAGTTGCTGGGCCGCCATCCGGCCGAGCTCTCGCCACCCGCCCAATCGAATGGCGCAACATCGCGGTCGGAAGCGAAGCGCTTGATCGAGATCGCGTTGCAACAAGGCAGTCATCGCTTTGAGTGGTTGCATCAACGCTTGGATGATGGTTCGACGTTTGTGGCCGAGGTGCGGCTGAGTCGGGTGGAAATCGAGGGCCAGGTCTTGATGCAGGCCGTGGTGCGCGACGTTTCGGCCCGCAAGGCGGCCGAAGAGCAATTGCGTCTGAGTGAAGAGAATCTGGCCATCACCTTGCAGTCGATCGGTGATGCGGTCATCGCCACCGACCCGCAGGGCGTGATCACGCGGATGAATACGGCGGCCGAGCGTTTGACCGGCTGGCCCTTGGCGGATGCGCTGGGGCGGGACTTTAGCGAGGTATTTCGTATCGTCAATGCCCAAACGCGTGAGCCTTCGGTCAGCCCCGTACAACGTGTGATTGAGCATGGCGAAGTGGTCGGCTTGGCCAATCACACGGCACTGCTCTCTCGGAGTGGCGAAGAGTTTCAAATTGCCGACAGCGCCGCGCCGATCCGTGACTCACAAGGGGTCATCGTCGGGGTGGTGCTGGTGTTCAGCGATGTCAGCGAAGACTACCGCATGCGCGAGGCACTCGGCCGCGCTGTGCGTCTGCTGGCGCGCACCGGTGAGCTGGCAAAAGTTGGCGGCTGGGAGATTGATGCATTGACCCAGCAAATGACTTGGTCCGACGAAGTATTCAAGATCACCGAGTTCAATCTACCCTCGGCGCCTTCGCTTTCAGAGGCGCTAGGCTTGATTGGCGCCGACGCCAGGCCTATTGCCATGGAGGCGGTGCAGGCTTGCTTTGAACATGGGCAGGTCTTTGATTTGGAGTTGCCACTGACGACTTTGTCGGGCAAGCAAAAATGGATCAGGGCGCAGGGTTTTGCCGAGCGGGAGAATGGAGTAACGAGCAAGCTGGTCGGTACCTTTCAAGACATCACCGAGCGGCGCTTCAATCAGGATCAGATCAAGAGTTTGGCCTTCTACGACCCGCTGACCAATTTGCCGAACCGGCGTTTGTTGATGGATAGATTGGAGAAGGCTCAGGCCATGGCGCTGCGCCGCGGCAGTCTGGGGGCCTTGCTTTTTGTCGACCTGGATAACTTCAAGACCTTGAATGACACCTTGGGGCATGAGCGCGGCGACCAGCTCTTGGTGCAAATCGCTCAGCGCCTGAATACTTGCGTGCGAGAAAGCGATAGCGTGGCTCGCCTCGGTGGGGATGAGTTTGTGGTGATGCTGGAAGAGCTCAGCGTTGACCCCATTGAGGCCTTGGCACAGGCAAATGTGGTCGGGCGCAAGATTCTGGACGTGCTCAGCGACAGCTACCACCTGACCGGCAATGCGCATCACAGCACGCCCAGCATTGGGGTGACGCTGTTTGGTGAGCGGCATGAGGCGATTGACGAGCCATTGAAGCGTGCCGATTTGGCCATGTATCAAGCCAAGGCGGCCGGCAAGAACACCTTGAGAGCTTTTGATCCCAAGATGCAGGCCGTGGTGTCGGCCAGAGCCGCGATGGAGTCGGGCTTGCGTGAGGGTTTGGCGCAGGGGCAGTTCTTGCTTCACTATCAAGCCCAGGTGACACAGCATCAGCCGGGGGCCCCGGACCGCATCATCGGCGCCGAGGTCTTGCTGCGCTGGCTGCACCCGCAGCTGGGCATGGTCTCGCCGGCAGAATTCATTGCCGTGGCCGAGGACTCCGGCCTGATCCTCCCCTTGGGCGAATGGGTGCTGCAGACGGCCTGCCGGCAGTTGGCTACCTGGGCCTCGCAGCCCGAGTTTGCCGAGCTGACTCTGGCCGTCAATGTCAGCGCCAAGCAGTTCTTGCAAGACGGCTTTGTCGAGAGGGTGCTTGCGGCGCTGTACGACAGTGGCGCCCGACCCCAGTGCTTGAAGCTGGAACTGACCGAGGGCGTTTTGATTTCGAATGCCGAGACCGTCAGCAACAAGATGCATGCCTTGAAGGATGCCGGCGTGGGCTTCTCGCTCGACGACTTCGGCACCGGCTACTCGTCGCTGGCCTATCTGAAACGCTTGCCTTTGGACCAACTCAAGATCGACCAGGGCTTTGTGCGCGATATTTTGCTTGACCCCAACGATGCGGCGATTGCGCGCATGGTGGTGATGCTGGCCGAAACTTTGGGCCTGGAGGTGATCGCCGAGGGCGTGGAGACCGAGGCGCAGCGCGACTTTCTGCGCAGCCAGGGCTGCCCGTCGTATCAGGGCTATTTGTTCAGCCGCCCCGTGGCGCTGGCCGCCTTTGAGCAGCTACTTCGGAGCAAGCGCCTCTAGCCGATGCAAGGTCGGCCCCGCCAGCAATGGCGTGGCCTTGGCCGCCGCCCAGTCGGCATGCCCGGCGCCATAGAACGGCGACAGCGGGTGGCCACTCTGGCCTCCCGGCATGGACAAGCTCGCCGCGCTTTCAAGGCCGGGCGAGACCACCATGCGTTGGGATTGACCAAAGCTAGGCTTGGCGACAAAGGGGAGGTTGGAGTCGCCCCCTTGCGGCTGCGAGGGCATGTCCAAAAACGCCGACAAGGCCGGCACCGCTTTGGACATCACATGTTGGATGCGGCTGGCGTTGTGCTGGCCCCATGTGGCTTGACTCAAAGCCTGCTTGCCGTCTTGGGTCAGCTCCTTCAGCGCCGCGTCGACCTGTGCCAATTGAAAGGCGTCCCAACTGGCGTAGCCTGCCGGCAGCAGGTGGGCAGGGCGCTCCGTCAGTGCTTGTACGGCACTGTATTCAAACTGCGAATGCCATTTGAAGCGCCGCTTTTCGTCGGCCTGCTGCGCGCCCAGCACCGGTGTTGTCCAGGCCAGCCAGAGCTGATCCAGGGTGCGCAGACGTACCGTGCGAATCAAGCGGTAGCCGACCTCTCCGGCATCGGCGTGACCGTTCCAATTTTTGATTTGTGTGAGCGCTTGAGCATGGGCCGGGCTGCTCGCCAGCAGGGGCAGCAGTCGATCGCCCCAAGTCTTGATGAAGCGGGCTTCGCTGTCGAAATGAATGGCACTCAGGCTGGCTTGGCTGTGGCTGCTGTGCTCGCTCAAGCGGGCACGAATTTGCTGCGCGCGGGCGCCCAGATCGAAGCCGCCGTCGCCTATCACTTGCGCCTTGGCGCCACCCAATTGGCGGTTGTTGGCGGTCCAGAGCTGCCCGTCGGCAGGCCGCAGCAGCTGAGGATAGTCAGCCAGCCCCAGCCACGCATGTGGGGCCAGATCCATGCTTTGGAAGCGCGCGTAGCCGGCTCCTTCGGGCGCTTGTGTCCAGAGTCGCCCTGCCACGCTCCAGGCAATCTGGCCTTGGTCGTCGGCGACCAGGATGTTTTGATGCGGCATGCCGGCCGCTTGAGCGATGCCCAGCGCGCCGGCGGCATCGCGGGCCGTGAGCATCTTGTCCAGGCCCAGGTTATAGGCCTCGCCCTTGTGGGCGATCCAGCGCAATGCATAGCGTTGGCTGGCTTGCTCGCGCACGATGGGCGCGCCGTCCAGTTCCTGCACTTCCAGCGTCTTGGCGGCGGCGCCCTTGACGGCAATCGTTTCGGTAAACGATTTCAGCCGCGCCGAGGGCACTTGATCCGGCAGCTTGATCCAGTCAAACCACTGACCGTAGGCGTTGGTAAAACCCCAGGCAATATGGCCGTTAGAGCCGACCACCAAGCTGGGCATGCCGGGCAAGCTCAGGCCCGCTGCCCGCAAGACCTGACCCTCTTGGGTCTTGAGTTCCAACTGGGTTCGAAACCAGATGCTGGGCACGCCCAGGTCCAGATGCATATCGTCGGCCAAGATGGCCCGGCCGTTGCTGCTGCGGCTGCCGGCCACGGCCCAGTTATTGCTGCCTATCAGTGGCGCCTCGGCGCCCGCCGAGCCTGCTAGCTCGAATGCCGCTTGCGGCGAGCGGCCGAGCTGGGTTTTGCGCAGATCCAGCAAATCCGGGCCCGGCAGCGCGGCCGGCTTCACTTCGCTGGCGTCCAGTGCCGCGTCCCAGGGCCCCCCGCGCGGGTTCAGCCAGTCGAATAGCGCATCGCCTGCGTGTTCGCGCAGGGTGGCACGCTCGAAGCCGGCCTCGACACTGCCGCCTTGCAGCATCCAGAACATTTCGCCCACCACCAGCAGCGAGTCAACCGCGGTCCAGGCGGACGCTTCACCGCGCAAGATCAGGTATTGCCAGGGTCGCACGGGCAGGCCGGCCAAGCCGGCGTTGACTCCGTCGGCGTAGGCCTTCAGCAAGGCCTGATCGGCGGCGGGCATTTGGGCCAAGCGCTCGGTCAGGCGGGCGCGCATGCGGTGGGCGCGGCGCTGGATATCACGCGGCAAGGCTTTGTCGCCAAACAAGGCGGACAACTCGCCGGCCGCCGAGCGCCGCGTCAGATCCATTTCGAAAAAACGCTCTTGGCCATGCAAAAAGCCCAGGCCTCTTGCCAGATCCAGCCGGTTCTCGCCGCGCAGCACGGCGGTGCCCAGCGCGTCGCGCTCCAGGCTCAGCGGCGCGCTCAGGCCAGGCAGGGCGATGGCGCCGTCCAGTTGCGGCAAGCTGGCACGCAAGGCCAGCCAGGCGCTGAAGCCAGTCAAAACAAGCGCGGCAGCGGTGCCGGCGAGCAAGCGGGGCGCCCAGCGGCGCATTCTGTGTGGGCTACTCATGGCGGCGATTGTGGCCGCCTCGGGTGCTTTGGTCGGCCGGGGTTTTCCTGCCCCAGCAGCGATTCAAGTCTTGTGCACCAAGGTCAGCAAGAGGCTGCTGTCCAGCTCCGCGACGACGGCATGGGCTTCGTTGGCGCGCAGCACGGTCAGCTGGCCTGCACTGAGCGGCAACTGCGTGCCGGCCATGTCCAGGCGCACACGGCCGGCTAGGCATTGGATGCACAGCTCGCCTGCCAGCTTGTGCTGGCTCAAATATTGGCCGGCTGGCAACAAGAGGTGCAGCAATTGCAGCTGATCGGCCTTGATCAAGCTGGTGCTCGGGGTTCCGACGCTGAACTCGCTGAGCGCCTTCAGGTCTATCAGCTGGCCCAGGCTTGCGTGTTGAATTGCCCCATGCTCATCTCCTCAGACATGATGGCCATGCCTTGGGCTTGATTGTGTTGCAGGCTTCTAGAATCGGCCATGCTCAATTCATTCTTTTCCTGCGCCCGACATTCTCTAGGCCTGCGAGCTGCCGGCTTTGTCTTGCTGAGTTTGCTGATCACGGCTTGCTCGAATGCGCCCTTGGTGCCACCCGAGAAGCCGCCCGTGACTATGGTGGATCCGGTTGCCCGCGCCGCCGTGCCAGCGCCGGTGCCCGTGCCGCCCCGCGTGGGTCTGGCCCTGGGTGGTGGTGCGGCGCGCGGCTTTGCGCATATCGGCGTGATTCAGGTGCTGGAGGAACAGGGCATCAAGGTGGATCTGGTGGCAGGCACCTCGGCCGGCAGCCTGGTCGCGGCACTGTATGCCTCCGGCTTGAGTGGCCGCGAAATGGCGGTGCTGGCCGAGGGCATGGACGAAGGATCCATCACCGACTGGGCCTTCCCGACCCGTGGCTTGATCCGTGGCGAGGCCTTGGCCCGTTATGTGCGTGAGAAAACCGGCGCCAAGCAGATCGAACAAATGAAGTTGCCCCTGGGCATTGTGGCCACCGATTTGGCGGACGGCAGCGGCATTTTGTTCCAGCGCGGTGATACCGGTGCGGCCGTGAGGGCCTCCAGCTCGGTGCCGGCGGTGTTTCAGCCGGTCAAGATCGGCAGCCGCGAATATGTGGACGGCGGCTTGGTCGCCCCGGTGCCGGTGCGCTATGCCCGCCAGATGGGGGCCGAGTTGGTGATCGCGGTGGACATCAGCTCGCCGCCGGAGGCCAAGCCCGGCAGCGACGCCATTCGGATGTTGCTGCAGACTTTTTCCATCATGGGGCGCAGCATCAATAACTTCGAGCTGAGGGAGGCCGATGTGGTGTTGCGGCCCAAGCTGGACGGCTTCGGCAGCGCCGATTTCACGGTGCGCAAGCAGTCGGTGCAGGCCGGGCGCGAAGCGGCGCTGGCCATGCTGCCGCAAATCCGCGCCAAAATCGCGGCGAAGACACGCTAAACAGCAAAGCTGCCCGCATGAAGCCGCAAACCTTGCCCCTCTTTCCGCTGCAGTCGGTGCTGTTCCCGGGCGGCTACTTGCAGCTGCAGGTGTTCGAGCCGCGCTATCTGGACATGGTGGAGCGCTGCGACAAGGGCGGTCTGCCCTTTGGCGTCGTCAGCCTGCTGGAGGGCGGCGAGGTGCGCCGGCGCCTGAGCGGGCAGGCCGGTTTTGCATCCGAGCGCTTCAATCTGCTCGGCACGCTGGCCCATATCGAAAGCCTGGAGAGGCCGCAGGCCGGCTTGTTCAAGCTGCGCTGTGTTGGCGGTCAGCGCTTCAAGTTGCTCAGCATTGCGCAGTCCCCGCATGGGCTGTGGTCGGGGGAGGTGGAGGAGTTGGCGGCGGACAGCGAGGTGGCGGTGCCGCCGGACCTGCGGCCCGCGGCCGAGCTTTTGCAGACCTTGCTGCACAAATTGGAACTAGGGGCTGCGGCACTCGATCTGCCGCTGCAGCCCCCTTATCGCTGGGAGGATTGCGGCTGGCTGGCCAACCGCTGGTGCGAGCTGCTGCCCTTGGCTCCGGAGGAGCGGCAACGCCTGATGCAACTGGACAACCCATTGTTGCGGCTGGAGTTGGTGGCCGACCAGTTAGACCGCCTGCAACTGCAGCCCTGAATAGACAAAAGGCCCGGTGCATGCACCGGGCCTTTTTTTGATTCAGTCAGCAAGGCCCTGCGGGCCGAGCCAATCCATCAATTAAGCAGCGCGCTTGGCGGCGCGGGCGCCGGTTTGCGATGCCTTGACGGCCGAGTTGGTAGCGGCTTGGAAGTTGGCGGCGGCCACGTCAGCGGCTTGCTTGCCAGCCTTCTGCACCGATTCCAGCGCGTTGTTGGCGGTGGTGATGGCGTTCTTCACCAGGGCCACCACGTTCTCGGAACCAGCGGGTGCGTTCTTGGAGGCGGTTTCGACCAGAGCGGCGAACTTGGCTTGAGCGTCGGCCACTTGAGCTTCGGCAACCTTGGCCACTTCGGCGCTGGTGCTGCTGGTGATTTCTTGCACGTGGCGGCTGTAGGAAGCTGCCTTCTCGGCGCTAGGCTGCAGCAGGGTAGCTTGCAGGCTCATCAGTTCTTGAGCGTCCTTGACCGACATCACGGCTTGGGTGGACTCAACGGCTTCGGCCAGCGCGGTCTTGGCGACTTGCATGTTCAGCTCGACCAGCTTCTCAACGCCTTGGAAGGCAGTGGTGGTCAGGCCGAAGAGAGTCTCGACATTGGCTTTGTGGGCGGCGAAGAATTGTTCAGCTGTCAGCATGGTGTGCTCCTGTGTGGGGGGCGATCCCCGGTTGATTTCAAATGAAATTCGTCTTGCGGATGTTCGCAAGCTGCTGCACAGTTAAATGCTGCGCTGCAACAAAACGAATTGTAGGGACTTGAAACCGAAATGCAAGCAATTTTTGTTGCGGCGCAGCAAATAACTTGAAAGCTCATCGGCTGTCGAGGTTCTAGGCTTGGATTTGCGCCAAGCGCCTGAGGCATTCGGGCGTAAAAAAGCCCGGTTTGTGAACCGGGCTTCTTGACCAGCAACCCGAAACCGGAGTTTCAGGACTGCAGCTTCTGTTTAGGCCGTCGCGCGCTTGCCGTTGCGGGCAGCGGTTTGGGTGGCCTTGACGGCGGTGTCGGCGGCGGCTTCGAAGTTGGCTTCGGCCACTTCGCTGGCTTGGCGAGTCGCTTGCTGGATGGACTCAAAAGCGCTGTTGGCGGCAGCCACGGCGGTCTTGACCATGGCAACGGCGTTTTCGCTGCCGGCTGGTGCGTTCTTGGCGGCGCTGTCGATCACTGCGGCGAACTTGGCTTGCGCATCGGCGATTTGGGCTTCAGCCACCTTGCTGACGGCGGCATTGGTGCTGTTGGCGATGTCATACAGATGGCGGCTGTAAGCGGCTGCCTTCTCGGCGCTAGGCTGCAACAGCGTCGACTGCAAGGCCAGCAGTTCTTGCGCGTCCTTCACCGACATCAGGCTTTGGGCGGATTCCAGCGATTCGGCCAAGCCGGTCTTGGCGACTTGCATATTCAGTTCGACAAGCTTTTCGATGCCTTCGAACGCCTTGGCTGTCAGGCCGAACAGCGTTTCGACATTGGCTTTGTGGGCATTGATGATTTGTTCTGCGGTCAGCATGTAGCACTCCTTGGCCGGGGTCTACCCCCGATATATGGGTCTGTTGAATTGCTTCGACAGCGGGATTGTTGCGCTGCAACAATGCAAAGTATATGGACGCGCCACAAGTTTGCAAGGGTTTTTTGCTGCACCGCAACAAGTTAGGGGGTAGGCAGATGAAGCCCTGCCAGCCCTTGATCAAAGCTTGCGCTTGGCCCGTGACGCCGGCATGACAGGCGGGGCGCGCCAAAGCGGCTATGGTGTCGGCATGTTGGCCTTTCATTCCGATGCCCATAGCCTGGCGCTGCCAGCCGGGCACTCCTTTCCGCAATCCAAATACCGGCTGTTGCGCGAGCATTTCGAGGCGCAGCCGGGCCTGCTGCGCATGCAGGCAGCGCCGGCTGCCAGTGAGGCCGAGCTGGCCTTGGTGCACAGGCCTGACTACATCGAGGCGGTCCTGCAGGGCGGCCTGAGTGCGGCCGCGCAGCGCGAGATCGGATTCCCCTGGTCGGCCCAGATGGCCGCGCGCTCGCGCCATTCGGTCGGCGCCAGCATCGCGGCGGCGCGCGCGGCCTTGCAAGAGGGCGTGGCCGCCAATATGGCCGGCGGCACCCACCATGCATTTGCCGACCGGGGCTCGGGCTACTGCGTCTTTAATGATGTGGCGGTTGCCGCCAAGCTGATGCAGGCCGAGTGGCGCGAGCAGCATGGCCAAGCGCTGAATGTGCTGGTGATCGACCTTGACGTCCACCAGGGCAATGGCACGGCCGCCATCTTTCAGGGCGATGCCAGCGTCTTTACCTTCTCCATGCATGGGGCCAAGAACTTCCCGGCCCGTAAAGAGGCGAGTGATCTGGACGTGGAACTGCCCGATGGATGCGCCGACGCCGAGTATCTGGCAGCGCTGGACATTGCTTTGGCGACGATTTGGGCGCGTTATCAGCATGCTGCTCCCGGGCTGGCTTTCTACCTGGCCGGCGCCGACCCGCATGAAGGCGACCGGCTCGGCCGCCTCAAGCTGACGACGGCCGGCATGCTGGCGCGGGACCAAAGGGTGCTGGATGCCTTGCGCGCCCGCCGCATCCCGGTCGCGCTGAGTATGGCGGGCGGTTATGGCCATGACATCAGCAGCACCTTGGCATGTCAGATCAATACCTTGAATACCGCTGCACACAGCTGGCTGCAATGGCAGCAAATGCCGCGACAGCGCTCAGTGCAAGAATAGCCCCAGCCACCCGCAAAGGAATGCCCCAGTGAACTTGTTTGAAACTCCCAGCCCGCAAGACCAGGCCGCCGTAGACAAGGCGATAGAAACCCGCCGCTCGATGCGGGCCTTTTTGCCCACGCCGGTGCCGCGCGCGACGATTGAAGAAATCTTGCGTGTAGCGGCGCGCGCGCCGTCCGGCACCAATACCCAGCCCTGGCAGGTGCATGTGCTGACCGGTGCGGCAAAAGAGCGCTTGAGCGCGCGCATCCTGGCCGCTCATAACGACCCGGCCGAGCTGAGCACACATAACCAGGAATATGCCTACTACCCCGTCGAGTGGGCCTCGCCCTATATCGACCGGCGCCGCAAGGTCGGCTGGGATCTGTACGGCCTTTTGGGCCTGGCCAAGACCGACCGCGCCGGCATGCACGCTCAACATGGCCGCAACTACAAGTTCTTCGACGCGCCGGTCGGCCTGATGTTCACCATCGACCGGGTCATGCAGCAGGGTAGCTGGCTGGACTACGGCATGTTCTTGCAAAGCATCATGATCGCGGCGCGTGGCCACGGTCTGCACACCTGCCCGCAGGCCGCCTTCACGCAGTTCCATCGCCTGATTGCCGAAGAGCTGAGCCTGCCGCCGGCGCAGATGCTGGTCTGCGGCATGGCGCTGGGCTATGCCGACCGAGAAGCGGTCGAGAACACGCTGCAGACCGAGCGTGCTGCGGTGGCCGAGTTCACGCGCTTCCTGGAGGACTGAAGCTTGGCTGCTCGACAAAAAGTGCTGGTGGCGCGGCGCATCTTTCCCGACATTGTGGCCAGGCTTGCCGAGTACTTCGACGTCGAGGAGCCGCTCGATGACACGCCCTTGCCGCAGGCCGAGTTGATCCGTCGCCTGCAAGGCAAGGCTGGTCTATTTGCGACCGGCACCGAGCTGATTGACGCGACGCTGCTGGCCGCCTGCCCGGAGCTGCGCGCCGTCTGCCTGATGACGGTGGGCTATAACAATGTTGATCTGGCCGCTTGCAGCGCCCAAGGCGTGCGGGTCACTAACGCGCCGGATGTGCTGACCGAGACCACGGCCGACTTCGGCTTTGGCTTGATGCTGGCGGCGGCGCGGCGCATCACCGAGGCCGAGCATTACCTGCGAGCCGGCCGCTGGGGGCAATGGTCGATTGACCTCTTGGCCGGTGCCGATGTGCATGGCGCGACGCTGGGGATTTTGGGCATGGGCCGCATCGGTCAGGCGATCGCCAAGCGCGGTGCCTTGGGCTTCGGCATGCAGGTGATCTATCACAACCGCAGCCGCTTGGACCCCGAGTTAGAGAAGCCGCTCGGTGCGCAGTGGGTGAGCAAGGACGAGCTGCTGCGGCGCGCCGACCATCTGGTCTTGGTCGTCCCCTATTCACCGCAGGCCCACCATCTGATTGGCGCGCCGGAGCTGGCCTTGATGAAGCCGAGCGCGACTTTGACCAATATCGCGCGTGGCGGCGTCGTCGATGACGCGGCGCTGGCCGAGGCCTTGGCAGCCGGGCGCTTGGCTGCTGCCGGTCTGGACGTCTTCGAGGGCGAGCCGGCCTTGAACCCGGCCCTGCTGGCGCTGAGCAATGTGGTGCTGACGCCGCATATCGCCAGCGCGTCGCTGCCGACGCGCCGCGCGATGTGCAATCTGGCGGTCGACAATCTGATCGCCTTGCTCGGTGGCGGCGAGCCACTGACCGGCTTGAACTGACCTGCTGACGGCCCAGCATGGACAAGTTAACGGCGATGCAGGTCTTTGTGACCGTGGTCGACTGCGGCAGCCAGTCCGCTGCGGCCGAGCAGCTCGACCTGTCGCGCCCGGTCGTGTCGCGCTATCTGGCGGAGCTGGAGGCTTGGGCCGGCGCGCGGCTGATGCACCGCACCACCCGCAAACTCAGCCTGACGGCGGCCGGCCATGAGTTGCTGCCGCGTTGCCGTCAGCTGCTGGACTTGAGCGCCGATATGCAGGCCGCTGTGACCTTGCCCGACAGGGCGCCGCAAGGTCTGCTGCGGCTGACGGCCAGCAGCTCTTTTGGTCAGGCGCAACTGGCCAGAGTAGTGGCGGAGTTTGTGGCGCTGTACCCGGCCGTGTCCGTCGATCTGGTCTTGCTGGACCGCGCGGTCAATCTGGTCGAGGAGCGCATCGACCTGGGTGTGCGCATCAGCAATGAGCTGGACCCGAATTTGATCGCACGCCGCTTGTCGGTTTGCCGCTCGGTGGTCTGCGCGGCGCCGTCCTATTTGGAAAAACGCGGCCGCCCGCAAGGTTTGGAAGCGCTGAGCCAGCACAACTGCCTGAGCCATTTCTACTATGGAAAAAGCCTCTGGACCTTCGAGCGCGAGGGCGCGCCCGAGGCGCTTGCCAGCAGCGTCAATGTCAGCGTGAATGTCAAAGGCAATGTCAGCGCCAATGATGCCGGCGCGCTGCTGCAAGCCGCCTTGGCCGGCGCGGGCGTGGCGATTTTGCCGACCTATCTGGCAGGAGAGCATTTGCGCGCAGGACGCTTGCTCGCGCTGCTGCCCGATTTGAAGCCGACCGAGTTGAGCATTTATGCGGTCTACGCTTCGCGCAAGAATATGTCGACGGCCCTACGCGTGATGTTGGATTTTCTGGCCGAGCAGTTCCCGCCCGAGCCCTTGTGGGATAGTCAGTGAACCGCCAACCCTAAGCAGCCAATTCATCGCATGAACGATTCATCCAAACCCGACTCTTCGACCTACACGCCGCCCAAGGTGTGGACCTGGAACAAGGAAAATGGCGGCCAGTTCGCCAGCATCAATCGCCCCATTGCCGGCCCCACGCATGAGAAAGAGTTGCCGGTTGGCCGCCACCCGCTGCAGCTTTATTCGCTGGCCACGCCCAATGGCGTCAAGGTCACGGTGATGCTGGAGGAGTTGCTGGCGCTGGGGCATAGCGGCGCCGAGTACGACGCCTGGTTGATCCGTATCAACGACGGGGATCAGTTCGGCAGCGGCTTTGTCGGCGTCAACCCTAACTCCAAGATCCCAGCGCTGCTGGACCGCAGCGGGGAGCAGCCGATTCGTGTTTTTGAATCCGGCGCGATTCTCTTGCACCTGGCTGAAAAGTTTGGCGCCTTGCTACCCAAGGACGCGGCCGGCAGGGCCGAATGCCTGTCTTGGCTGTTCTGGCAGATGGGCAGTGCGCCCTATCTGGGTGGCGGCTTCGGGCATTTTTATGCCTATGCGCCGAGCAAGATGGAATACCCGATCGACCGCTTTGCGATGGAGGTCAAGCGCCAGCTTGACGTGCTGGACCGGCGTTTGGCCGAAAGTCCCTATCTGGCCGGCAGCGAATACACGATTGCCGATATCGCGGTCTGGCCCTGGTATGGCGCCTTGGCCGAAGGCTTGCTTTACAACGCCGGCGAGTTCCTGCAGGTCGAGAGTTATGCGAACGTGCAGCGCTGGGCCAAGCAAATCGCCCAGCGCCCAGCGGTGCAGCGCGGCCGCATGGTCAACCGCACCTGGGGTGAGGCGTCCAGCCAGCTGTGGGAGCGCCATGCAGCGAGCGATTTTGAGAGCCAGACGCAGAACAAGATCGGCAAGCCGGGCTGAAGGATCAGGGCTGTTTGCCCGCGACCAGCAATTGCACGGTCAAGGGCAGGGCCTGTTCATATTGCTGATCGAGCGCCATGGGCTGGCCTTGTTGCTGGGCGGGAATCTTGTCGAAGCTGCGCCCTAGCGCCACTTGCAAGGCGCTCAGCGGCGCCAATTTCGGCTCGCCGTTCTGGTCCGCCAGCGTGATGCCTATCCAGCGTCCTGCTTGATCGAATACCGGTCCACCACGTGGGGCCAGCGGCAGTTCCACCCCCAAGGCCTGTTGTTGGCTTGCGGCGCTGAGCCGGCCCAAAAAGCCCCGATGCATGGCCGGCCAAGCCGCTTGCGCCGAGGGTGTGGCCAGATAGGCGAAGGCGGTGGCCGGGCTGCCGGCAAAGGCATCGCGCGGCGCACGCGTCAGGGCCGAATGTGCGGTGGGCAAAGGCGCGTCCAAACTCAGCAGAGCCAGCCCCAGTGCGTCAAAGCTTTGCACCAGGCGGGCGGCACTGGCCTGGCCCAGGCCGTTGCGCACCCAGAGCTGAGCGTCTGCCTGGCTGGGCTGCCAGGGCACCAAAGCGAGCCGGCCGGCGTCAAGCAAAAGCCCGCTGCCCAGCGCTTGCGCATGGGCGGGAACGGGCGCGCCAATGGCCAGCGGGCCGGGGCGAATGGCGGCGGCTTGCGGGGCTGGCTCGGCCGCAGCCGCCGGCTCCGCAAGAGGCAGTTGCCGCTGCATCGCCAACAGGGTCGGCTCTAGGGGCAGGCGCTTCAGGCCGGCCTCCAGCATGCGCTTGGCTTCGGCCCGCTGCTCGCCCAAGGCCAGCATCCAGGCATAGAGCGCTAAAGCCTCGGGCTCATGGATATGAGCGCCGGCGGTGTGCGAGGCGAACATCAAGGCCGAGCGGTAATCGCCGGCCTGCATTTGTGCCTGCAAGAGCAGCAACTCGGTGTCGGCCGAATGGCTGATCATTGCGGCTGCGTCGAGTCGCCGCTGTGCGGTGTCGCTGTCACCAGCGGCCAGTGCCTTGCGGGCGGCCTGCAGCAGCGCCTGCCGCTCGGGCTCACTTGGCGATTGGGCATGGCCCTGCTGACCCTGCGAATGTTGATGCGGATGTTGATGGGCTTGGGTGCCGCCGCAAACAAAGGTGGCCAGGCTAAAAAATAGCCCGGCCACCTTTGGTTTCCAGCTCGACACCGCCCGCTTGCCATCAAGCGTTGGGCGGCTGTTTTTCATCTCAAGGAGTCTGTGTGATGCGTGGCTTGTTCAGAGCCGCGTTGCCTGGGTTGTAGGCGTTCGCGGCATTCTTGTAGCCGGACAGATAAGCGATCAAGGCATCGATGTCTTGTGCGCCGCCCTGGACATTGCTGCCGCCCAGCAGGACCGTGAAGCCGTCGCCGCCGGTGGCAGTGAAGTTGTTGACCGTGACGCGGTAGGTCTTGGCCGGGTTTTGCACCACGCCGTTGATGACGATGTTGTCCGGTGCGCCGTTTGCAACTGGCGGGTAGACCGTCACATCGGTCGGCGTCAGCGTCACGTTCTGGATCTTGGCGCAAGCAGGTGCTGCGGCGCTCCAGTTGTACTTCAGGCCATTGCTGGCTTGCATCACGCGGTCTGCGGTCTGGCCCTTGCAGCCTTTGAATTGCTGCTCCAGCACGTCCTTGAGTTGCTGCGCTGTCAGCGTCATCGTCACCAGGCTATTGCCGAACGGCTGGACAGTGAACGCGTCGGCGTAGGTCAGCGCATAAGGGTAGCTGGCAGCGGCGGGCTTGACGAAGCCGGGGCTGCGTACGCCGCCGGCATTCATGAAGGCCATCACCGCGCCGCCCAGTGCGGCCGGCTGGGTCGCTTGCAACTGCGCGTCGGCGATCAGATCACCGGCTTCCATTTCGCCGGCGCTGTTGGCGCCATTGCTCAGGCCGGTGGTGATGGTGCCCACCACTTGACCGGCGATCGGAGCGACCGCGTTCTTGTAGGCCTGCACCACGTTCTTGACTTCCGGGTTGTTGGCGATGGCGGTGTTGATGGCGGCGTCGCTGCGGTCCACCAAACGGTTGGTGGCGCTGACGGCCGTAACGTCGCGGCTGACGGGGTCGATGCTCAGATCGACTTCAGTCAAGGCGCGGCCGAAGGCGCTCGAGCTGGTGACCGGGATCAGTCGGCCGGTCTTGTTAGGCAGGCCGGTGGGGCGCGGCGTGCTGACCGCGTTGGCGGCGTTGCTGCCGGTCACGTCGACGGTGTTCTTCGAGCAGTTGTAGGCGGCGTGGGTGTGGCCGCTGATGACCAGATCGACCGCGTTGTCAAAGCGAGCGACGACCTTGGCGATATCGCTGGCGCTGCCGTCCGGGTTCTTGAGATCGTTCAGGCAACCGTTGATGTCGCTGGCGTTGGCGAGGCCGCTGCCGGCCGCCGCGTTCTGGAAGCCACCTTGGTGAATCAACACCACAACGGATTCGATGCCCTGGGCGCGCAGCTTGGGGATCAAGGCATTGACCGAGTCGGCTTCGTCCTTGAAGGCCAGGCCGGCCACGCCGGTGGGGGTGACGATGCCCGGTGTGCCCTTGAGCGTCATGCCGATGAAGGCGACCTTGACGCCACCAAAGCTCTTCACGCCATAAGCCGGCAGCAAGGTGCGGCCGGTGGCGGTTTCGACCACATTGGCCGACAGCCATTTGAACTTGGCGCCGTCAAAAGTGCCCGGTGCCGAGGATCCGAAGCCCTTGCAGCTATTGGCTTCCTGGACGCCGCCGGCGTCCAGTTTGCAGCCGCCGTTTTGCAGTCGGCGCAGCTCGTCCTTCCCCTTGTCGAATTCGTGGTTGCCCACCGACGAGAAATCAACGCCGATCTTGTTCAGCGTCTCCACCGCAGGCTCGTCAAAGAACAGCGCCGAGATCAGCGGCGAGGCGCCGATGAAGTCGCCCGCACCGACGACGACGGTGTTGGGGTTGCTGGCCTTCATCTTGGCCACGTAGGCAGCCAGATATTCGGCGCCGCCGACGGCGGGGCGCTGGGCGCTAGGGATGGTGGTGTTCTTGCCGAAGGTGCCGGGAGTTTCCAGCGTGCCGTGGTAGTCATTGAAGCCGATGATTTTGACGCTGATGGGGCTAGGGCCCGCGGTGACGGCTTGCGCCGCGTTCAGGCCAAAAGCGGCCACCAAGGCCAGCAGCAGAGGACGTGTTTTAAACATGGTGATGTGCCTTTTGAATGCGGGGTGGCTTACTTGCTGGCTTTGCGGCGCAGGGCCAGCGACAGCAGCGACAGGCCGGCCAGCAGGCTGGCCAGGGTCGTCGGCTCGGGCACGGCTGAAACGGTCAGTTGCAGGCCGCCGGTGGTCACATTCATCGGGCTGCCGGCGAGCTGGACCGACCTGGATAGATAGCCACTGATGTCGTAGTTGCCGGCTTGCAGCGTGTAGACGCCGCGGCTGAAGCTCGGGTTGGCCAAGGCGATGTTGAAGTCAGCCACGGAGCTGCCTTCCAGCAAGGGGTCGCCGTCAACGCCGACGCTGGTTTCGCCGAGTGCGGCGCCCTTGTTCGTGACAATGAAGCGATCGCCGGAAATGCCGCTGTCCAGCACGGTCAAGCTGCCGACAAAGCCGGCGGCGATCGTGAACGTGAAGTGAGCCGTGCTGGCATCGTCAAAGCCAAGCAGCCAGTCGAGGCTGTTCGGGCTGTTGACCGGGGTCAGGTCGGCATTGACCAGGAATTCGGTCCAGCTGCCGTCGGCTGCCAAGGTGGCTGCGTGGGCGGAGCTCAGGCCGGCAGCCAGCGTGAATGCGCTCAAAGCGCCGACCGCAACGGCGCGGGAGAAGAATTTGCTTGTCATGATCTAGTCCAGGATGGATGAGGGCCACCGTCAAAAAACAATGCTGACGGAACGGCGCGATCCTGCCTGTGCGGGGTGACTAGGGTGTGAACCTGCTTGGGCCCAAGCAGGTCAAACGGATCATGGCTTCGTTTTATTGAGCAAGGCAGTCGGCACGAACGCACTTGGTCGCTCGGCATTGACCAGCAAGGTCAATTGGCCTTTGGCCCGCGTCGCGGCGACGTAAAAGAGGTTCCTTTCACCGACCGGCTCGGCCTGGGCATCGGGGAACACGCCCTGGGTCAAAAAGGGCAGCAAGACATGCTCAAACTCCAGACCTTTGACATGGGCTGCGCTGGCCAGCGTGATGGTGGGGCGGCTCTTGTGTTTGTGCGAGAACACCTTACCCTCGGCGCGCGCGGCCACTCGCTGCGCCTGCGCCTCGTCCAGCGCTTGCAGTGATTGGAAGAAGTCGAGCGCGCTGCGATGCTCGGCGGAGGCGGCCAGCAGACCCTTCATATGGCGGCCCAGCTCGTCCCGGCGCTCCTTCTCGACGAAGACGTCGCGGCCAAACTTGGCCATCTCCAGCGCGGCCAGGAATGCGGCGAAGTCCGCGCCTTGCTGCACCACAGCCAAGGCCTTTTGCAGCCGCTGTTTAACCGGTTTGGGCGCCCAGTCGAGGATGTGCTGGTTGAAGATCTTGGCGAGCACTTGCTCGCTGTCGGCCGCGGCGGCTCTGGCTTCGCGCATAAAGGCATCGGCGGATTGATAGTCGGGATCATCCGCCTTCAGCGGCGGCGTTTGCGTCATCTCGAATAAGGCGTCCGGGATCAAGCGCCGTGTCTCGGCCCCGCCCAGCGTGTCGAGCCGGCCGCTGGCAATCGCATAGACGCTGCGCACGAACAGTACCTCGGGTCTGCGCAGGTAACTGACAAAACCCATGCATTGATAGGCGATGCCTTGGGCGTGCAAGGCGTTCTCCAGCAGCACCGATTGCGATTCATGGCGCAGCAGCACCGCGCAGTCGCTATAGACATCGTCCTTGCGTTGCTCGCTGCGCCAAGTCTGCAAGGCGCTGACGACGGCCGCAGCGGTTGTCGGCTGCGCCGGGCCGTCGCAGCTGAGCATGCGCAGTTCGGTCTGGCGCAGCTGCTGCGCCGCAATCGGTTTAGCAGCGAGCTTGGCCATCCAGCCCGCCAGCTTGTCGCCGTAGCGAAAACTCAGGGACAGCGGCAGGCGCTGCAGGCGCCGGCCGAGCTCCGCGTCGAGCGCGCGGCTCATGAAGCGGGCGTCGGCACCGAAATGTTGGTGGATCACCTGATCGCGGTCGCCAACGCCGCAAAAATACACTTCGGGTCTGTGCAGCAGCGCGCGCAACAAGGTGAACATCGCCTCATTGCAGTCATGCATCTCGTCGACAAAGATGCCGTCGAACTGGCCCAGCGGAAGCTCCTCGGGGCTGTCGATGCTGTCCGAGCGCAAGAGCCGGGCGAGGTCATAGGTGGCGTCCAGTGGCATGCGGAAATTGGCCTGCTCATAGCCCGAGTCCAGGCGCAGATGTTCATAGGCGCGCAGTACCCGCAGCAGGCTGTAGTCCAGGCCCAACTCATCGGCCGCATAGTCGGGGCTGTCCAGTCCCTGTTCGGACGGGTTCAGCTCCAGAGCCAAGCGCCCCTTGATGCTTTGGATGCGGCGCAAAAAATCGCCCACATAGGACTCGGCGCCGTAGGACGGCAGCACGAGGTCTTCGGCATGACGCTCCAGCGGGTTGTTGGCCACCGCCTCGATGGCGCTCCAGACATAGGCCCGAGCCTGCTCGGCACTGTGCAGCTGGCGCACCGGCGGCACAGCCCTATCGCCTTGCACGCGTTCGACCTGCTGGAGCACGCTGGCCGCATAGGCATCAAAGGTCTCGACGCGGACCTGCTTGTGCATCAGGCTGTCGCCGGCCACCAACTGCAGGGCGCGGCGCAGAGCCAGGCAGGCGGTGGGCGTGAAGGTCAGTGCCAGCATGCGGCGCGGTGCGGCGCCGCGCGCCAGGACTTCGCAGATGCGCAGGGCCAGCGAGGTGGTCTTGGCGGTGCCGGCCGCCGCCTCGATCAAGATCGAATGCTCACCCGAGGCCTGTATGTCTTCTTGCTCGGCAGTGATGGTGATGGCTTGCGTGCGAAAGCGCAGAGCGCCGGGTAAGGACATGAGTGAGCCTGGTCAGGAGCATGCAGAGTCAGGCATTTTGCTTGAGGATCTTTTTTCAGGTCCCGGTGATGCCTTGTGGCTGTTTGAACATGCCCGTCGGGTCGACCCGGGCCTTGATCTGTTTGAGCCGGGCCTGATTGCTGCTGTAATAGGCCTCTTCGGGGTTTGTGATCAGCGCATCCAGATAGTTCTGGTAGGCGCGCCCGCTGCTCCAGGGCCGCAAGGTTTGGCGCATGCCGTACGCCCATTGCTCACCGTCGTTGAGCTCGCTGCCGGATGTTGCTGGGCTGTATTCGGCGTAGTACTGGGCGCTGAACAAGGCTTGGCGGTGTACAAAAGCAGTCGCATCAGAGGCCACGCGGCCGATGGCGCCACCCATCAGATTCATGATGACAGTGCCGGGGCGGCCGGCACTGCGACGCGCCAGCACGGCCGCGCTCAAGGCGGCGGCCATGCCTTGCGGATCGGTCAGGCTGTCAAAAAAGTCCGAGCTGGCCGCCATCGCGACGCGACCCAGCAGCCCGGCTGAATTTTGACTCGGCAGATGGCATTGCGCCGGGCTCAAACTGGTGCAAGCGCCCAGCATCACCTCGCGGTAGCTGCGCGGCGTTTGCAAGCTGCTCAAGGCTGGGCGGCCGATCTTGGCAAGCAAGCTCTGCCAATGCGGACGCAAGGCCGGCTCGTCGCCGATGCTGAAGCCCCAGAGATGGCAGCCTGAGGGCGAGACAACGAGTTGCGACCAGATTTGATCCGGCATGGTCTTGGGCCATTCGCTCCAAGCCGCCAGCACGGCCGGCAAATCGACCAAGGCGAAGTCGGCCGCAAACTGCTGCAAGGGCGTCACGGCATGGGTTTGAAACGTGAACTCGCTGACGATGCCGAAATTGCCGCCGCCGCCGCCACGCAAGGCCCAGAACAGGTCGGTGTTTTGACTGTCGCTGCAGAGCAGCTCGGCGCCGTCTGCCGTGATCACGCGAGCGCTACGCAGCACGTCGCATGTCAGGCCGTAAGCCCGGTCTATCACCCCGAAGCCGCCGCCTTGGGTGATGCCGGCTATACCGACCGACACGCAGCTGCCGGAAGGAATGCAGCGGCCCTGCGCGATCAAACTCTCGTACACATCGGCCAGCTTGGCGCCGGCGCCGACGATGGCTAAATCGCCTTCCAGACGCACACTGTCCATCGCGCCGACGTCGATGATGAGGCCGCTGCCGGTCGAGTTACCGATATAGCTGTGGCCGCCGCCGCGCGGCACGACGGCGATGCTGAGGCGGCGCGCGAAGGCCAAGCCGGCCTGGATATCGGCCGAGCCGGCGCAGCGTATCAAGGCTTGCGGCAGCAAGGCGTCGTAGCGCGCATTGGCGGGGCGGCGCAGGCGCTCATAGTCGGCGTGGCCTGGGCGGATCAACACTCCTTTGAGCTGTGTGCCCAGCGCCTCCCATTCGCTGGCGGACGGGCCGCCGCTGGGGGAGGGCGGAGCAGGAGCCGGTGCTGGAGCGGGCGGCGGTGCTGGGCTAGAAGCATCCCCCGATCCGCCGCCACAAGCCGCCAGCATGGCAGCCATGGGGGTAGCCGAGCCGTACTGAAGAAAACGTCGTCGATCCATTTCTGCCACTTGTCTGCCCCTTGCCCGCTGATTCAGTCGGATCGATTTACTTTGGCCCGATCAGGGCAGGCACCGCTTGGCGCAACTCTTTCTCTATCATCCGCTCCAAAGTGTCGACCTTGTCCTCCGGGCTCAGGGCTTGCCAGGGATCAAAGCCATCTTTGCTGCGGGCCGACCCGATGGTCTGCGAACTGCTGATCGTTTGCTGCTGCAAAACTTGCGCATTGGACAAGTCAACCAGGCTCAGTTGCAAATAGGTGTACGGCGCCAGGAAGCCCTGGCCGCTTTCCAGGGTGTCGGTGTTGTACATGCGCTTTTGGCGGTCGATGTAGAAGCCAATGCCCTCCAGTCGGCCGCTGCCCACGGCACCCTGGGTGGTCGCGAGCTTGGCGTCCTGTCGGTTACGCGTCAGCAGCAATAAATGGCTGGCGCCGTCCTTCTTCATCGCCTCCACCAAGTTCGGCGGCAGCAGCAGCTTGTTTCCGTCGAACAAGGCCCAAGGGTCGCCGAATAAATCGATCGACGGTGAGCGGTAGAGCAAGACTTCGCCTGGCCCTTTGAGTTCTTTGACGCTGGCCTGTATGGTGCGCAGCGCGGTGACGTCGAATGGCGCGTCCGGAATTGCGGCCGATTGCTTGATATTGCGGTCCAACTTGCTGCCGACCGTGGTTTGAAACGTCACGACATTGATGGAGTCACCGATCAAGGACAGCGCAGCAAACTTTGTCTCCGGCGAGGCCGCCTGGGCTAGCTGGCCCAGAAAGCCCTCGCCCAGGACGGTCGCCGCGGCCAGTGCCAGCAAGAGATTCCTGCGTTTCATCCAATCCCCCTGTGTTGCATTTTTGGTTTGACGTCATGAGTCGACGTTAGGGAGGATTGTTTCTCAAGACCCTCGCCACTTTGGGCAGGGAATGCCCTCGGGTCTGCTGCACGCACGCTTCATGCTGTTCGGGCCTGGAACAGCTGAGACAATCAGGGCATGAGTGTTTTCGAAGCGATGAGCTTGGCGGCCCTGAGCCTGCTGGTGCTGGGCATGTTTTTGCTCTGGCTGCAAATGCGCCGGATGGCGAGTGAGGGCAGAGCAGACGCCGAATTGCTGCCCATCCTGCAACAAGCCAACGAGCGCTTGGAACGCGAACTGCGTGACGAGCTGACGCGCAGTGCTGGCGCCACGCGCCAAGAATTGCAGCAAAGCCTAGCGCGCTTTCAGCAAGCCCTCAGCAGCGGTCTGGCCGGCAGCAGCCAAGCGCAGACCGTGCAGGCCTTGGCCGCCCGCGAGGCGCAGGACCTGGCCGCGCAGCGCCAAACGCAAACCCTTGCCGAGAGCTTGCGGGCACTGGCCCAGACCGTCGAGCAGCGCCTGAGCCTGATCCAGCAAGACAACGAGAAAAAGCTCGAGCAGATGCGTGCCACCGTCGACGAAAAACTGCATGCGACGCTGGAGCAGCGCCTGGGCGAGAGCTTCAAGCAAGTGGCCGAGCGCCTGGAGCAGGTGCATAAAGGCCTGGGCGAGATGCAGGGCCTAGCCCGTGATGTGGGCAGCCTGAGCCGGGTGCTCAACAACGTCAAGACGCGCGGCATTTTTGGCGAGGTGCAGTTGCAGGGCTTGCTGGAGCAGGTCTTCACGCCCGAGCAGTACGCGGCCAATGTGGCGACCATCCCCGGCAGCAGCGAGCGGGTCGAGTTCGCTATTCGCTTGCCGGGTCAGCGCAGCGATGGCGTCGCCCTGTGGTTGCCGATCGACGCCAAATTTCCGCGCGAAGACTACGAGCGTTTGCTCGATGCGCAGGATCGCGCCGACGCCGTGGGTGTTGAGCAATCGAGCAAGGCGATAGAGACGCGGCTGCGTGCCGAGGCCAGAAGCATCCGGGACAAATACGTCGCGCCGCCGCACACCACCGACTTTGGGCTTCTGTTTGTGCCGACCGAAGGGCTTTACGCGGAGGCGCTGCGCCGGCCCGGTTTGTTGGAGGCGCTGCAGCGTGAATTCAAAGTGATGCTGGTAGGCCCGACTACTTTATTGGCCACCTTGACCAGCTTGCAGATGGGCTTTCGCACGCTGGCGCTGGAGCAGCGTTCGGCCGAGGTTTGGGAGGTGCTGGGCGCGGTCAAGACCGAGTTCGGCAAGTTCGGCGAGGTCTTGGCCAAGACCAAGAAGAAGCTTGACGAGGCCAGCAACAGCATCGACCTGGCCGAGACCCGCACGCGGGTGATGACGAGGAAGCTCAAAGATGTGGAGGCGCTGCCGGATGAGGCGGCATTGGCCCTGCTTAAATTGGCAGGCAGTCCCCTTGATGATGACGAAGCCGACGAGGCCAGGTCTTGACTAAGCCCAGCCCGGCCGCCAATTTGCGCCGCGCTTTCCCCTGGTTGATCGCCGGTCTCATTTCCTTGCATGCCTGCATGGCGGTGACGCGTGTTGCCGCCAGCCTATGGGTCTTGCATCAAGGCCATGGTGAATGGGCGGTCGGGGTTTTATTGAGCCTGTTCGCGGTGGCGCCGATGTTGTTGGCGATGTGGGCGGGGCGGCAAGCCGACCGGTATGGCCTGCACCGACCCGTCGGCATCGCGGTGCTGATGGCGCTGTTTGGCGCCCTGGTGGCTCTGGCGGGGCAGGGCCTGTGGACGATAGGGCTGAGCTGCTTCCTCGCCGGCGGCGCGCTCAGCGTGGCGGCGGTGGCGATGCAGCGTGAGGCGGGCCAGATGGCCGACGAGCCCTCCGAGCTCAAACGCGTGTTCGGTTGGATGGCCTTGGGGCCGGCGATGTCGAATGCCTTGGCCCCGGTAGCGGCCGGCGTGTTGATCGACTATGTGAGCTTCCGGGCCGCTTTTGGCTTGGCTGTCCTCTTGCCGGTGCTGGCCTGGGTGTTCATCACCAAGCTGCCCCGCCACACGCCGAAAGCCCAGAGTGCGGCCAGTCGTGCCAAGCCGGCCTGGGATCTGCTGCGCCAACCGGCGCTGCGCTACTTGCTATTGATGAACGTGGTGCTGGCTGCGGCCTGGGATGCGCACAGCTTTGTGGTGCCGGTGATCGGCCACGCCAAGGGGCTGAGTGCGTCCAGCATTGGTTTCGTGCTGGCCTCGTTTGCTGTGGCCGCGATGGCCGTGCGCCTGGCCATCATCCGCTGGTCCAAACAGTTGGATGAGGTCAAGGCCTTGCGTGCGGCGATGCTGATGGCCGCCGCCACCTTGGCCGTCTACGCCTGGTTGCCCGGCACGCCGGGGCTGATGTTGGGCTCGGCTCTGCTAGGCCTGGCGCTGGGCTCGGTGCAGCCGATGGTGATGGCCATGCTGCACCAGGTCACGCCGGCCGACCGCCACGGTCAGGCCTTGGGCCTGCGCATGGTGGCCACCAACGGCGCGACGGTGGCGATGCCGGTCGGTTTTGGTTTGCTGGCCGCTGCCAGCGTCAGCGCCGCACCCCTGTGGTTGATGGCGGGCTTGTTGCTGCTGGCGCAATGGCCTGCGGCAAGGCTAACGCGCCATCAAAACGGTGAGTCTTGAAATCGCTGTTCAGTGCGACATAAGCACCGGCACCGTCATCGAATGCAGCATCGAGCGCGTGACGCCGCCCAGCACCAGTTCCCACAGCCGGGTCAGGCCGTAGCCGCCCATCACGATCAGGTCGCTGTCGCTGTCGGCCGCGTGTGACAACAAGGCCTCGGCGACCGAGGCGTCCGGCATAAAGGACGACATCAGGCGTTCGCCCAGCGAGGGCTCGCGTTGATGCAAGACCTTGAGCGTGCACTCGATGCCGTGCAGGCGTAGATAGGCTTGCGGGCGCAGCAGAGGCTCGGGCCCGAGCTCGGCGCTTTCTGAAAAACGCACCAGCTCGATATGTTTGGCGCGCTGCAAGAAAGGCAGGGCGTCGCGCAAGGCGCGGGCGCTTTCGCGTTTGTCAGTCCAGGCCACCAGCACGCGCTCGCCGCAGCGCGCCAGCGGCGTGTCATTGACATAGGGGACGAACAAAATCGGGCAGCCGCCGGAGACCAGCAAGCGGCCTATCAGGCCGTCGGCCGAGCCGTCCGGCACCTGCGGGTCTTGTTGGCTCATGACCAGCAAATCGCAGTTGCGTGCAATCTGCACCATGGCCTCGGCGGAGTCGCCCATCTCGCTGCGAAAACTGATGTCGGCGCCGGCCGCTTTGACCAACTCGGCAGCACGCTGCACGCGGCGCTGATCTTCGCCCTCATGCAGGTCCAGCGCCAAGCTGGCGGCTTCGGGCGAGAGATAGGCGCCGGTATTGCTGGGTGCAACCGCATGTACCGCCGCCAAGTGCGCGCCCAAGGCCTGCGCAAAACGCTGCGCCAGCGCCACCACCTGGGCCGAGCGCGGCTTGTCATTGACATGCACCACCATGGACTTGATCTTGCTGCTCGCTGCCATCTCATCCTCCAAACATTGAACTGGGGAGGCGCTCATGCTAACGCGAGCCGACAAGGGCGGGCCGAGCTATTTGGAAACGGCCGCCAAGGCCAAGCCCAATTCACTCTCATCAAAGGGTTTGGATAAGTAGCCGGCCGGCGCGGTGAGTTGGGCGCGGGCGAGGCTGTCGGCGCCGCTGAAGGCGCTCAAAAACAAGCAGGGAATGTCGAACTGGTCGCGAATGACTTGGGCGGCGCTGATGCCGTCCATGCTGCTGGCCAGGTGGACGTCCATCATGACCAAATCGGGGCGCAATTGCCCGGCCAGTTCGATCGCTTGCTCGCCGGATTTGGCATGGCCCACCGGCTCGGCCCCGAGGTCGCGCAATTGCTCGGCGATGTCCATGGCGACGATCAGTTCATCTTCCACCACCAGAACCTTGAGTTTGCTCACAAACTACTCCTGGCTAAATTGATCTCAAGTGCAGCCGGCTTCTCGGGTGCGAAATCTACCGTAAATTCCGCCGCCGGCCCAGCCCCAATCAGCAATATGCCGCCCATTTGCGTCGCCAGGCTGCCCACCAGTTGCAGACCCAGGGATTTGCCCTGTCGGGCATCAAAGTCGCTAGGCAAACCCGCGCCGTTGTCGCTGACACGCAAGCTCCACAGCGCGCTGTCGGGCTTGGGCGCCAGTTGAATGCGGATTTCACCCGCGCGACCATCGGAAAAACCATGTTTGAGGCAATTCGAGACCAACTCCGTAAGCAGCAAGCCACAGGCTGTGGCTTGGTCAAGCCCGACTTGCAGGCTTTGGGCCTGCACATGCAGTTGCAGCAGGCCGTCTTCGACTTGCAAATTCTTCAAGCTCTGGCTGGCGACTTGGCGGATATGGGTGCCCAGATCGATGGCGGCGAAGGTGCCGCTGCGATAAATGGTTTCGTGCAACAAGGACATCGAGCGTATGCGCGCCTGCATGTCTTTGAGCACGGTTTTGGTGGCCGCACTCTCGCTGCGCCGGGCTTCCATCCGCAAAAGACTGGTGATCACCTGCAGATTGTTTTTGACGCGGTGGTGAACTTCCAGCAGTAGCGCGGTTTTGTCTTGCAGCGATCGCTGCAATTGCGCTTCGATCAGCTTGAGCTGGGTGATTGAGCTGTGTGAGATCACCGCGCCGCCAGCGTCTCGACTCAGCGGCGTGACGTTCATGGCGAACCAGCGTTGTTCGGTGGGTGAGTCGCAGGGGTACTCAAGATTGAAGCTGCGCTTGCTGCCGTTGAGCACGGCTGCGATGCCGGCATGGGCCTCCAAAGGGCTGCTATCCGAGGCTTGCGCTGGATCACCCGTGCCGCGGCAACTGTCCAGGTAGCAGTGCCCGATGCTGCCATTCTTGGGACCGCCATTTGCTTCGGCGAACTGCCGCCAAGGCTGATTGACCGCAATGATGATGCCCTCGCGATCCAGCACCGCAATCTCGGCGGCCACAGAATTCAAAACGGCCAGATTGAATGCTTCGCTTTCTCTCAGCGCCTTTTCGGCCTTCTTCAGTTCTGAGATGTCCAGCACTAAGGCCACAAAGCCGCGCACTTCACCGTCGACCTTGTGCGCAATGTACTGCGCCCAGGTGTAGCCAATCTCACCGTTAGCGCGGGTCAGCTGTCGCTCGAATTGTTGATTCTCACCCGCTAAAACAGCGCGGATATGGGGTTCGTTGTTTCCGAATAGTTCGGGTCCAAGCAGCTCTTGCATGCTCAGCCCCAGCATTTGCTGCTGGCTGCGTTTGAACCAGGTCAGGTACTCCTTGTTGGCGAAGCTGCAGCGCAGGTCGCGGGTCCAATAGCCCAACATGCCGGGCACATGGTCGGACAGCGCTTGGGCAATTTGCCGCGCCTCTTGAAGCGCCAGCACGGCCCGTTGCTCAGCGATGAGTTGCCGGCGCAGGCGGAATATCCACAGCGCGGCGCCAATCAGCACAAGCGTCAAAGCCACCAGCAGCCAGGCAAGCGAGGCGATGTTGATGGGCTGATCAAGACTCACTCCACCTCCGGTGCCCGCCGAAGCTCTGGGCATGTTGAGTTGCTTGGCTTTTGGGGGCTCACTCTAGCATCGCGGCTGGGAGCTGGGCTTCTGAGTTTGCCGTGAATATTGCAGCTACTGTTGCTGCTGCATGCGCAGGCGCCGCGCCGAGTCTTCATCACGGGCGTCGTCGATTTCACGCATCACGCCGCGCAAGTCGACTGGCCGGTTCTGGTGCACGAAGCGGCCTGTCAGCCTGGCGTCGGGCGTCAGCGTGCCGCGCTCGAACAAGGCCCAGATCTCATGGCCGAAGTCGCTGTGCAGCAAGTCGGGTGCGAACTGTCCGAAGAAATTACGCAGATTCTCAACGTCACGCAAGAGCATCCGTTTAGCGTGGTTGTTACCTGCCGCGTCGACCGCTTGCGGCAGGTCAATGATGACCGGGCCGTCCGCCGCCAGCAAGATGTTGAACTCCGATAAGTCGCCATGCACGATGCCGGCGCAGAGCATGCGCACCACTTCCTGCACCAGCGTGGCGTGATGCTTGAAGGCTTGCTGCGGCGTGAACTGCACATCGTTCAGGCGCGGTGCGGCCGAGCCGTCGGCGTCGGTGACCAACTCCATCAAGAGCACGCCCTCGAAGAAGTTGAAGGGCTTGGGCACCCGCACGCCGGCACCGGCCAGTCGGTAGAGGGCATCGACCTCGGCGCTTTGCCAGGCTTCTTCTTGCTTCTCGCGGCCGAACTTGCTGCCCTTGGCCATGGCACGGGCCTCGCGGCTGTTCTTGACCTTGCGGTTCTCGGTGTAGTCGACCGCCTGGCGGAAGCTGCGCTGGGTGGCTTCCTTATAGACCTTGGCGCAGCGGGTTTCGCCGCCGCACTGGACGACGAACACTTGCGCCTCTTTGCCGCTCATCAATTGGCGCGATACGCCGTCGATCAGGCCTTCGTCGAGCAGGGACTGCAATCTTTTCGGTGTCTTCATAGGTGAGCGATTGTCGGGGCTGGCTGGCCTTGCAAAAAAAGCAGCCTGCATTCTTGCCTCAGAATGCCGGACATTGATGAAAACTCATTGCAGATCAGGGCTAACTATGTTGCGTATTCCCTTCCGATTGTCGGGTGTTTTGTTGGCGCTGGTCTTGGCGCAAGTGCTCGCGCCGAACTCGGTGGAGGCCAAGGCATCGCAGCCCAAGACCAGCATCGCGGCACAAGCAAACGCAACAACACATACGGCCAACAAGACGGCTCAGCAGCCCGTTTTCGTGCGCGAGTTGGGCGGTATCGCCGAATATCGCTTGCCCAATGGCCTGCAGATTTTGCTTTTCCCCGATGAGGCGCAGAGCACCACGACCGTCAACATCACCTACCGCGTGGGCAGCCGGCATGAGTCGCAGGGCGAGTACGGCATGGCGCATTTGCTGGAGCATCTGGTCTTCAAGGGCACGCCCACGCACCGCGATATCCCCGGTGCCTTTGCCGCCAAGGGCATCCGCTTCAACGGCACGACCACCAATGACCGCACCAATTACTTTGCCTCCTTCAACGCCAACCCCGACACTTTGAACTTCGCGTTAGCTCTTGAAGCCGACCGCATGGTCAATAGCTTCATCGCGCGGGCCGATCTGGACAAGGAAATGAGCGTCGTGCGCAATGAGTTCGAGCGCGGTGAGAACGAGCCGATGCAGGTGCTGTTCCAGCGCGTGCAGGCGGTGGCCTATGACTGGCATCCCTATGGCAATTCGACGATTGGCGCGCGCAGCGATATCGAGAACGTGCCAATCGAGCGGCTGCAGGCCTTTTACAAACGCCATTACAGGCCCGATAACGCGACCATTCTGGTGGCGGGGCGCTTCGATCCCGCCAGCACGCTGGCCAAAATCGCCGAGCATTTTGGCCCGCTGAAGAAGCCCGAGCAGCCCTTGCTGCAGACCTACACACAAGAGCCGGCGCAGGACGGCGAGCGCACAGTGGTGGTGCGGCGCGTTGGCGGCCAGCCCGCCCTGGTCG
The DNA here is from genome assembly GCF_028595345.1 of Roseateles albus. Lineage (NCBI taxonomy): Bacteria > Pseudomonadati > Pseudomonadota > Betaproteobacteria > Burkholderiales > Sphaerotilaceae > Roseateles > Roseateles albus. Next base: position 106,806 of record NZ_JAQQXT010000002.1, read on the forward strand.
CCTACTACCATGTGCCGGCGATTGCGCATGCCGATTCGGCGCCGCTGCTGGTGCTGAGCCTGCTGATGTCGATGCCGCCGAGCGGGCAGCTCTACAAGGAGCTGGTCGAAAGCAAGCTGGCGCTGCATGCCGGTTTGGGCGGTCTTGGCGGGCAGGCGCCCGGCGGCATCACGGCTATCGCGATTCCGCCAACTCAAGAGCAGGCCGACAAAGTCGAGAAGCTCTTGCTTGATCTGGTCGAAGGCCGCGCCGGCAAGCCCTTCACCGAGGAGGAATTGCAGCGCGTGCGCGATGTGGCGCTGAACTCTTACCGCGAGCAGATGAAGAACCCGGAAGCGCTGATTCAGCAGATCTCCGGCCTGCTAGGCGCGGGCGACTGGCGCCTGCTGTTTCAGCTGATGGAGGACTTGCCGCGCGTCACCTTGGCCGATGTGGAGCGGGTACGCAAAGCCTATTTGCAGCCGGCCAACCGCACGCTGGGGCGCTATGTGCCGGCCGATGTCGTCACGCGGGTGGAGATTCCGGCAGCGCCGCCGCTCGACCAGCGCTTGGCTGATCTGAAGGGCCCGCCCAAGGTGGAAGAGGGCGAGCGCTTTGACCCCACGCCCGCGAAGCTGCAAGAGCGCACCGTGATGAAGACGCTGCCTAGCGGCATCGTGCTGCAGACCTTGGCCAAGCAAACGCGTGGCAACAATGTGCAAATGCAAATGCAGCTGCGCTGGGGTGAACGCGAGGCCACGTTCGCGCGGCGTGGCACCGGCTGGGTGGGTGAGCTGATGATGGAAGGCAGCGCCGGTCTGAGCAAACAGGCGCTGCAAGACGCCTTGATTCGACTCAAGGCAGGCATGAGCATCAGCGGCGGCGACCAGGGTGCGACCTTGAGCATCACGGCTGAGCAGGGCAGCTTGATCGAGGTCTTGCAGCTGGCTGCTCGCTTGATGCAAGCGCCCGCATTGCCTAACGAGGCATTCGATCGCATCAAGCAAGCCGGCTTGGCCGGTTTGCAGTCATCTCGCCAGGAGCTGGAGGTTTTGCGGCGCGAGGCCGTGCGTGCGCATTACAACCGCGCCCTGGGCGTGCAGCTGGGCCACCCCGACTACCAGCTCAGCCTGGACGAGCAAATCACGCAGCTGCAAGAAACACAGCTGGCCGATGTACGCAGCTTCCACGCTGACTATTGGTCTGCCAACGAGGCGCGTGTGGCGGTGGTGGGTGCGCTGCCGGCCGGCTTAGAAGCGGCCGTCGAGCAGCTCTTCGGTGGCTGGAAGAAGCCGGCCGCCACGCGTTTTGTTCGCCACAGCCCGGCGCATATGGCTATCCCAGCCGCGCGCTTTGACGTGTTGGCGCGCGACAAGGCCAATGCCGCCCTGCGCATGCGCTTGGACTTCAAACTCAGCGAAGCGGACGCCGACTTTGTTCCCTTGAATCTGGCCGTGCAGGTGTTTGGCGCGGGTGGCATGGAAAGCCGTTTGTCGACGCGGGTGCGCCAGCAAGAGGGCTTGAGCTATGGCATCGGCGCCGGCCTGAATGCGCCGTTCTGGGGCAATGATGCGAGCCTGAGCATTGGTGGCAGCTTCGCACCGCAGAACCGCGACGCGGTGATTGCCTTGGTGCAGGACGAGCTGCGCCGCATGAACGAAACCGGCATCAGCGAGGCTGAACTGCAGCGGGCCAAGAAGGACTTGGCCGAAGCGCGGCTGCAGGCACGTGCCAGCGAGGCGCAGTTGGCCGGCACGCTGAATCTGCTGGCCGATCGCAGCAAGGACTGGGCCTATGTCGCCGCCCGCGACGCAGCCATCCAGGCGGCCACGCTGGAACAGGTCAACGCAGCTTGGCGACGCCACATCAAGGCTGAGGGCTTCGTGATCTCGACCGTGGGGGATTTCAAAGACAAGCCTTGATGGGAGCGGCTTTGAGCGCTGCGTTCCAAATAGGTACATTAAGGGCATGTACCAGTTTCGAGTCTTGGCCATTTGCAGCCTTTTGGCCATCACCGGCCCAGGTGGCGAAGTCGCAGCGCACGGGCCCGAGTCCTTGCCCTTGCCCGTGCGCTTGGGTACGCACGATCAGGCCCCTTACGGCAGCTACCAGGCAGACAAATCATTTGACGGCGTGGCCGTGCGGGTCGTGAGCTGTGTGCTCAAACGCATGGGCCGCAGCTATGCGGTGGAGGTCTATCCTTGGGCGCGGGTGCAGTTGATGGCGGAGCGTGGCGAGGTGGACGGCTTCTTCCCCGCGACCTTGCGGCCCGAGCGCTTGGTCTGGGCGCAGGCGACGGATGTGATCGCCGATCAAAAATGGGTGTGGTATTTGCCTGCCGCCAGCAAGCTTGATCCGCTATCGGCCGACTTCAAGGCGACAGCCAGAGTCGGCGCCCATCTCGGCTCCAACCGCTTGAAGATGATCGAGGAACAGAAGTATCAAGTGGTGCTGCGCCCCGCCAGCGACGACATGCTCTTACGTGCCTTTGTGCGCGGCGGCCGCGCCGACGCGATTCTGGGTGGCGATTTGGCCATCGCCATGGCCATGAAGGAGCAGGGCTTGGACCCGAAGTCCTTTCGCACCGTACTGGCCCAAGACAGCCCCTTACATGCCTATTTCGGGCGCAAATTCCTGCTGAGCGAGCCCGATTTTGTCGTGCGCTTCAATGCGCATGTGCCTTTTTGTCGTTGAGTCTGCGACTGATACAAGCGCTGCGGCTGCTTGCTGATCGAATCCAGGAAGACGCGGCGCGGCGCGGATTCATTGGGGTTTGCTGGGGCGAGCATTGGGGTTCGCAGGGCTTGCCCGGCGCAGCTTGAGGGCTGGCAGCGGTTCGGGCTGCAGCGCGGCGGCCGGGTCGACCTTGAATTTATCCAGCATGGCCTTCAGGGCGCGTTGCCCCCGCAATTGCTGCAGGCCTAGCTCCAATTCGTTCAGGAGTCTCTCGGCCCCGGGCCGCCCTGGCACGATGCCGAAGGTCAAAGGAATACTCACCAAGGCCGGCGCCTGCCAAACAAGCTTGCGTACCAACTCACCGTTTGCATCCTGCGCCAGCTGGTGTTCGCCGGTCGCGCGTTCCAGTGCCGCATAGTCAAAGCGTTTGGCCGCCAGTTTCTTCAAATTGTGCAGGTCGCTGAGGGACGGCTCCAAGACCGCCCCGGTCGCGTGCAATTGATCGGGGTAGGTGTAGCCGCGCACGACGCCCACAGTCTGCCCCTTCAACATCTGCCAGTTGCTGATGCCTTGCCCCTGCCACTGTTCGCGCCGCACAAAAAAGCCAAGATGACTGATGAACACTGGCTGCGTGGGCAAGAGGCCCAGCTCGGTCACATCGGTAGGCCAGAGCAGCATCACGCCATCCACCTGCCCTTGGGCAATTTCGCGCGAGATTCGCGCCCAGGGCACCGGTTGGACTTGAATCACATAGCCGCGTGGCTCAAGTGCCGCCCGCAACACCCATTCCATCGCGCCCCCTCCCTCCAGCTTGGGCGAAGAGTAGGGCGGGTATTCGGTGGTCAAAAACCGCAGTTCCGGCGCCGCGAGCGCCGGAGCCAGCTGAGCAAAAGTACCAGCCAAAATCCAGCACAGCAGGCGCCGTGGCTGCCGGAATACTCGCGTACGGCCTGTGCAATCTTGTGGCAAGTCTTCGCTCAATGGGGCACTCCTGCTCGGCCTGCGGTGGCCCGAGTTTGAGCGAATTCCTGCACAAGCTCAAGAGCTGACTTCGCTGACCTCACAAAAGTCTATTGAATCGGTCAGCACAGGCCTTGCGATGACAAGCTCAGGCCATGCCTTGATGCCGCAGCAAGGCGTCGATGTTCGGCTCGCGGCCGCGGAAGGCCTTGAAGCTTTCCATCGCGGGCCGAGAACCACCAACTTCAAGCACGTTTTGCAAATAACGCTGTCCGCAAGCGGCGTTGAAGACGCCCTCGACCTCAAAGGCGCTCCAGGCGTCAGCGCTGAGCAACTCGGCCCATTTGTAGCTGTAGTAGCCGGCCGAATAACCGCCCGCAAAAATGTGCGAGAAGCTGTGCTGGCTGCGGTTGAAGGCGGGTGCGGCCATCACGGCCACTTCGGCGCGTACTTGGTCGAGCAGTGCTTGCACGGTGGCCTCGCTGCCCCTTTCGGCATGCAAGCGCATGTCAAAGACCGAAAACTCGATCTGGCGCAGGGTCTGCAGCCCGCTTTGGAAGTTCTTGGCCGCCGTCATCTTGTCGAACAGCGCGCGCGGCAGCGCCTCGCCGGTGTCCACATGGCTGGTCAGTTTCTGAATCACTTCCCATTCCCAGCAGAAGTTCTCCATGAACTGACTGGGTAGTTCGACGGCATCCCATTCGACGCCGGAGATGCCGGAGACGCCGAGTTCGTCCACTTGCGTCAGCAGATGGTGCAGGCCATGGCCGAATTCGTGGAACAAGGTGGTGACGTCGTCATGGCTGAGCAGCGCGGGCTTGTCGGCGGTGGGCGAAGAGAAATTGCACACCAGCTGCGCCACCGGCGTTTGCTGCGCACCGTCCGGCCTCGCCCAGCGACTGCGCACCTCGTCCATCCAGGCGCCTGGGCGCTTGCCGTTGCGGGCATAGAGGTCGAGGTAGAACTGGCCGACAAGCGCTCCGTCTCTGACGAGTTGATAGAACTTGACCGACTCATGCCAGACCTCGGCCGGCTGCTCGCTGATCTTCACATTGAACAGGCGCTCAATGATGTCGAACAGACCGGCCAGCACGCGCGGCACGGTGAAGTACTGCCTGACTTCCTGGTCGCTGAAGGCGTAGCGCGCTTCCTTGAGCTTCTCGGACGCGTAGGCGGTGTCCCAGGGCTGCAGATCGGCCAGGCCCAGTTCCTTGGCGGCAAACTCGCGCAGCTCGGCCAGGTCTTTCTCGGCAAAGGGGCGGGCGCGGCTTGAGAGGTCGCGCAGAAAGTCCAGGACCTGGGTCGGCGAGTCGGCCATCTTGGCCACCATGGCGGCCTCGGCAAAGTTCGCAAAGCCCAGCAGCGCGGCCTCTTCATGGCGCAGACGCAGCAGCTCTTCGATGATGGCGCTGTTGTCCAGCTCAGGCTTGTCGCCCAGTTCGCTGGCACGGGTCACATAGGCGCGGTACAAACGTGCGCGCAAGTCGCGATTGCTCGCATATTGCATCACCGGCAAGTAGCAGGGGAAGTGCAGCGTTAGCTTGTGACCCTCTTTGCCCTCGGCCTTGGCGGCTTCAAGCGCGGCGCTGACGGCGTCGGCCGGCACGCCGGCCATTTCTTCGGCGCTCGCGTAATAGGCATAGCCGTCGGTCGCATCCAAGACATGCTCGGAGAACTGCTGGCCGAGTTCGGCGCTGCGCTCTTGAATCGCGGCGAAGCGGGCCTTGGCTTCGCCCTGCAACTCGGCGCCCGACAGCACGAAGTCGCGCAGCCAGAGCTTGAGCGCTTGCTGGCGCGGCGCGCTCAAGCTTGCCGCACCCGGGGCTGCGGCGATCGCCTTGTACTTGGCGTAAAGGGCTTCGTCGGCGCCGAGTTCGGTGAAGAATTCGGTGACGGCCGGCAACGCGGCGTTATAGGCCTCGCGCAGCTCGGGCGTGTTGGCGACGGCGTTCAGGTGGCTGACCGCGCCCCATGACGCCCCGAATCGTTCGGTGGCAACGCCCAAACTGGCCGACAGCGCGTCGTAGTCGGCCGGTGTTGCATCCGAGGTGGCGAGCGCCAGCGCCGCTCGTGATTCGCTCAGCAACTGCTCGATGGCGGGGGCAATGTGCTCGGGCTTGATGCTGGCGAAAGCGGGCAGGGCGGCGGTGGAGAGTAATGGGTTATTCATGCGGCCTGCGCTGCTGCTCGTTCGGCTGACTCGATGGTGTTGACCAAGAGCATGGTGATGGTCATCGGCCCAACGCCACCGGGCACCGGTGTGATCCAGCCGGCGACTTCTTTGACACCGTCAAAGTCGACGTCGCCGCAGAGTTTGCCTTCCTCGTTGCGGTTGATGCCCACGTCGATCACGACCGCGCCCGGCTTGACCATCTCGGCGGTCAAGACATTGCGGCGACCAACGGCGGCGACCACCACATCGGCTTGGCGGGTGTGAAAACCAATGTCCGGCGTGCCGCTGTGGCAGACCGTGACGGTCGCGTTGGCCTGCAGCAGCAGCAGGGCCATCGGCTTGCCGACGGTGTTGCTGCGGCCTATCACCACGGCGTGCTTGCCTTTCAAGTCATAGCCCGTGCTTTCGATCAACTTCATGCAGCCATAAGGCGTGCAGGGGCGAAAGCCGGGCAATTGGGTCATCAACTCGCCGGCGCTCAAGGTCGAGTAGCCGTCCACATCCTTGCTGGTGGCGATAGCTTCGATGACCTTGTGCGGGTCAATATGCTTGGGCAGCGGCATCTGTACCAAGATGCCGTGGATGCTGGGGTCATTGTTCAGGGCATCGATGCGGGCCAGCAAGTCGGCTTCGCTCATTGAGGCTTCGTACTTCTCTAACACCGAGTGCAGGCCGGCGTCGGCGCAGGCTTTGACCTTGTTGCGCACGTAGACATGGCTGGCCGGATCTTCACCAACCAGGATGACGGCCAACCCCGGCTTCACACCCTTGGCGGTCAGCGCCGCTGCGCGTAACGCCACATCGGCGCGAATCTGCTTGGACAGGGCCACGCCATCGATCAGTTCTGCGGTCATATTCATCTCCGAAAAAAGCAAAAGCGCGCTCTCGGCGCGCTTCTTGGGGTCAGGTCTTGATCAAGCCTTGGCCGGTGCGCCGAGGGCGATCTTCAGCAGATCGGCGACCGTGTTGGCATTCAACTTTTCCATGATGTTGGCGCGGTGCGCTTCCACCGTCTTGATGCTGATGCCAAGGTCATCGGCGATCTGCTTGTTCAAGCGGCCGGCGACGATGCGCTCCAGCACTTGCGACTCGCGCGTTGTCAGGCGCTGCAGCAAGGCATCGCGACTGGCGGCTTCTTGATGGGTGGAGAAGGCGGCTCTAGCCTGTTCGAGCATGCGCTCGACGATGGCGGCGAGTTCGTCTTCCTTGAAGGGCTTTTCGATGAAGTCCAGCGCGCCTTTTTTCATCGACTGCACGGCCATGGGCACGTCGCCGTGACCGGTGATGAAGACGATGGGCAGCGGGCTCTTGCGCTCCAGCAGACGGTCTTGCAACTCCAGGCCGCTCATGCCTTCCATGCGGATGTCGGCGATCAAGCAGGCGACTTCGCGCGGGTCATAACGGCTCAGGAATGATTCGGCCGAGTCAAAGCATTTAACGCGGTAGTCCTTGCCCTCAAGCAGCCATTGCAATGAGTCACGTACGGCCTCGTCATCATCGACAACGTAGACATTGCCCTTCTTCGGAATCAGACTCATGGTGTCGAAATTTGGTTTGTTGCTGCTGCTGGTGCTGTTGGCCCGCTCGCTCCGGCCACGCTGGTCGGCGCAGTCGGGTCAATGCGGGAGATGTCTACCGGGATGCTGAAGGCGAACCTGCAGCCCACAATAGCTGCGCCATTGTATAAGTTCTCGGCCCTGATCCGGCCCTTGTGCGACTCCACAATAGACCGGCATAACCCTAGGCCAATGCCCAGCCCGTCAGACTTGGTGGAGAAGAAGGCCTCGTACATGCGCGAGATCACTTCTTCCGGCATGCCCGGCCCCATATCGGTGACGCTGAAGTCGATATGGCCGCCCAACTCGGGCGTGTGCTTGGGGATCACGCGCAACTCGATATGCCGGCGCGAGGCCGGCAGGCCGGCGTTGTCGATCGCCTCGGCCGCGTTCTTGAGCAGATTCATCAAGACCTGCTCGATCAGGATAGGGTCCACCATCAACTGCGGCAGGCGCTGCGCGACATAGGTGTGGATGGCCACATTGCGCCGGCGCAGCTCGATGCCGGCCAACTCGACCGCGTCCTCGACGATGTCATGCGCCTGCGCGGCTTCGCGCTTGGGCTCGCTGCGCTTCACGAAGTTGCGGATGCGGTGAATGATCTGACCGGCGCGCTGGGCCTGCTTGGCGGTCTTCTCCAGCGCGGCCAATAGATCGTCTTTCTGTATCGCGTCATTGCGTACGCGCGACACCATGCCGTTGCAGTAGTTCGTTATCGCGGTGAGCGGCTGGTTCAGCTCATGCGCAACGCTGGATGCCATCTCGCCCATGGTCATCAAGCGGCTGGTCATCTGCGCTTTCTCGGCCTGCAGCGCGGCTTGTTCTTCGGCGCGGCGGCGGGTGGTGATGTCGGTGGCAATCAGCATCTGCGCCAGGCGGCCGTCGGTCCACTGCAGATAGCGTGTGCGCACGTCAAACCACATCTCCAGCGATTCGACAAAGACCTCACGCGGCGCGGTGCCGGCGTCGCTGAGGTGTTGGGCCGGCAGGCCGGAGTAGTCGTCGACTTCTTCGTCCACATCGGGGCCGGCGCTGCGACCCAACTGGCTACCCGACAGCAGCGCATGGCCGGCCGGGTCGGCGCCGAACCAGAGCCGGTAGCTGCGATTGGCGAACAGCAACTCGCCCTGCTGTACCGACAGCACCGACACCGCCGCATCCAGCCCCTCCAGCACGGTGGTGAAACGTTCGTGCGAGGCAGAGAGCTGGTCGCGTACGCGCTTGGCCTCGGTGATATTGGTCATCGAGGTCATCCAGCCGGTTTGCTTGCCCTTGGTGTCCACCAGCGGCGAGACATACATGCGGCCATCAAAAATGCTGCCGTCCTTGCGCAAAATCTTGACCTCGACGCCGCCGGCCGGGCTGCGGCCATGGATCTCTTGTTGCAGCAGGCGGGCGTTTTCTTCCAACCGGTCCGGAGGCCAAAAAGGGAAGGGCGGCTTGCGGCCTATCAGTTCGGCCTCCGAGAAGCCCGTCATCGCACAAAACGCCGGGTTGACGTAAGAGATGCGCGACTCCATATCGAGTGCGCGCATGCCGGTCAGCATCGAGTTCTCCATCGCGCGGCGGAAATTGGTTTCCGAGGTCAGCGCGGTTTGAATCTGCAAACGCCGGCGCATATGGCGCCAGGTGCCGAACAGCATCCAGACGGTCAGCGTAGACAGCGCCACCACCATCCAGAACAAGGTGTTGCTGATCAGTCCGATCGAGGTGCGGTAGCCTTCGCCGCGCAGCACCAGCCCGTTCATCGCAGGCGCCAAGGGCACTTCATGCAGGATGGAGGGGCGCTTATTGTTGCGTTTGCCCGGCATTTGCGTGACTGAACTCGCGACCATTTGGTCGCTGCTGTCAAACACAGCCATGCTGTGGCGCGCCGATACCTCGGACGGTACGTAATAGCGCAGCAGCGCCTCGACTGAGTACTCGGCAATCAAGACACCGGAGAAGCCAGTGCGGTCGATCAAGGGCACTTGCACCTGGAAAACTGCCGTACCGTTGTAGTCGCTGAAGACCTGCGAATAGACCGGTTGGCGCCGCTCCTTGGCGGCTTGAAACGCCGACTCCGGCGGGTTGGACTGGTTGGCCACCGGCATCGACGGGTCATTGCCGTCGGAATGCATCAGGCTATCGTCTTGAAAGCCGGCCCCGCTGACGCTGGCCCGCGTTTCGCGCCTGGCGTTGATCCAGGTGACATGGGTGACCTCGGGGCGCTCGCGCGCGAAGCCCTTGGCTTGCGCGCTGAAGTCATGGGTGTCCACCGCGCGCGTGACGATTTCCCGTGCAATGCGCATCAGCTGCTCTTGGTTTTCGATCAGGCGAACGCGGATTTGCTGCTGGGCGATTTCGGTATCGCGCTTGACCGCCTCGGATTCGCGCTCGATCTCCTCATTGCGCAAATACCAGAAGGCCAAAACGATAGCGGTCAAGAACAAAAGCACCGAGACCAAGGGGCCGAGAGTGGCGAAGCGGTCTTGTCGGGCGGGGGATTGGCGGCGCCACCAGCCGGAGGCTAGGCGCTGCAGAGGCAGCAGCAGTCTGCGCTTGGCGCTGGAGAGGTCGAATGCATTGGGCATGGCCGCAATTATCCGGGCAACTGGGGCGCTCGCTTTTCTGTCATTTCGCAGAGTTCGTTATGGTCTAATTTCTTAGTGAATTTCATTATATGAAACTTGCTCGCACGATTTGAGAGTGATCAAAACTTGTGCGACACTCCGCAGCGATGTATTCGATGTAAACCTCTAAATCAATTGGTCCTGCGCCTCTTCTTTCATCTGGGAGGCCGGCCCGAATCACTCAGACGGAGACTTCAGCCCATGTCCGCCCAGCCCCAGTCATTTTTTGGCGCTTTAGCCAACGACACCGATGCGATGGAAACCAAGGAGTGGTTGGACGCGCTGTCCGCCGTGATTGGTGAGGAGGGCGGCGAACGCGCGCACTTCTTGTTGAATCAGCTGATCGATCATGCCCGCCAAGCCGGCATCGATGTGCCGTTTTCGGCCACCACACCTTATGTGAACACGATCCCCGCCGACCAGGAAGCACGTTGCCCCGGCAATATTGAGATCGAGAAGCGCCTGCGCGCCTATATGCGCTGGAACGCGATGGCGATGGTGGTGCGGGCCAACCGCCTGAACCCGGAAGATGGCGGCGACCTGGGCGGCCACATCGGCTCCTTCGCCTCGCTGGCTTCGATGCTCGGTGCCGGTTTCAACCATTTCTGGCATGCCGAGAGTGAGAACCACGGCGGCGACCTGCTCTACATCCAGGGCCATAGCGCGCCCGGCATCTATGCCCGCGCCTTCCTGGAAGGCCGCCTGAGCGAAGAGCAGCTGGACAGCTTCCGCCAGGAAGTCGACGGCAAGGGCTTGTCCAGCTATCCGCACCCTAAGCTGATGCCCGAGTTCTGGCAGTTCCCGACCGTCTCAATGGGCCTCGGCCCCTTGATGGCGATCTACCAAGCGCGCTTCCTGAAGTATCTGCATGCGCGCGGCATTGCCAACACCGAGAACCGCAAGGTCTGGGCCTTTATGGGCGACGGCGAGATGGACGAGCCGGAATCGCTGGGCGCGATCGGCTTGGCCGCACGCGAAGGCCTGAACAATCTGGTCTTCGTCATCAACTGCAATCTGCAGCGCCTGGACGGCCCGGTGCGCGGCAATGGCAAGATCATTCAAGAGCTCGAAGGCGAGTTCCGCGGCAGCGGCTGGAATGTGATCAAGCTGGTCTGGGGCAAGGGCTGGGACGAACTGCTGGCGCGCGACAAGAGCGGCAAGCTCAAGCAGCTGATGATGGAAACCGTCGACGGCGACTACCAGGCGATGAAGGCCAATGACGGCGCCTTCGTGCGCAAGAATTTCTTCGGCAAGTACCCGGAGACTGCCAAGCTGGTCGAGCATATGAGCGACGAGGAGATCTTCGATCTGCGTCGCGGTGGCCACCAGCCCGAGAAGGTGTTTGCGGCCTTCCACGCTGCCCACAACAATGTCTCGAACCAACCGACGCTGCTGCTGATCAAGACCGTCAAGGGCTACGGCATGGGCAAGGCCGGCGAGGGCAAGAACACCGTCCACCAGACCAAGAAGCTGACCGACGAAGACATCAAGTACATCCGCGACCGCTTCGCCATCCCGATTCCCGACAGCGAGCTGCCCAAGCTGCCTTACTACAAGCCGGCCGAAGATACGCCCGAGATGCGCTATCTGCACGAGCGCCGCCAGGCCCTCGGCGGCTACCTGCCGCAGCGCCGCGTCAAGGCCGAAGAGAGCTTCACCGTGCCCTCGCTGGACACCTTCAAGGCCGTGCTGGAGCCGACCGCCGAAGGTCGCGAGATATCGACCACGCAAGCCTATGTGCGCTTCTTGACGCAGTTGCTGCGTGACAAGGATCTGGGCCGGCGCGTCGTGCCGATTTTGGTCGACGAGGCCCGTACCTTCGGCATGGAAGGCCTGTTCCGTCAGATCGGCATCTACAACCCCGCAGGTCAGAACTACACCCCGGTCGACAAAGACCAGGTGATGTATTACCGCGAGGCTAAGGACGGCCAGATCCTGCAGGAAGGCATCAACGAAGCCGGCGGCATGGCCAGCTGGATCGCCGCAGCGACGAGCTACTCGACCAATAACCGGGTGATGATCCCGTTCTACGTCTACTACTCGATGTTCGGCTTCCAGCGCATCGGTGATCTGGCCTGGGCGGCCGGCGATATGCAGGCACGCGGCTTCTTGCTGGGCGGCACCTCGGGCCGCACGACGCTGAACGGCGAAGGCCTGCAGCACGAAGACGGCCACAGCCATATCCTGGCCAGCACCATCCCGAACTGCATCAGCTATGACCCGAGCTTCGCGCATGAGGTCGGCGTGATTCTGCACAGCGGCTTGAAGCGCATGGTTGAAAACCAGGAGAACGTGTATTTCTACATCACGCTGCTGAACGAGAACTACGCGATGCCGGGCCTGAAGGCCGGCACCGAGGAGCAGATCCTGAAGGGCATGTATTTGCTGGAAGAAGCCGCCGGCGACAAGGCAATGACGGTCAATCTGCTCGGCTCCGGCACCATTCTGCGCGAAAGCCAGGCCGCCAAGGCCTTGCTGGAAGCCGACTGGGGCGTGGGCGCCCATGTCTGGAGCTGCCCAAGCTTCAACGAGCTGGCCCGTGAAGGCCAGGACGTTGAGCGCTGGAACCTCTTGCATCCGACCGAAGCGCAGCGCGGCAGCTTTGTGGGCCAGCAACTGAGCCAGACCAGCGGCCCGGTGATTGCCTCGACCGACTATATGAAGAACTACGCCGAGCAGATCCGTGCCTTTGTGCCAGCGGGGCGCTCGTACAAGGTGCTGGGTACCGATGGTTTCGGCCGTTCGGACTTCCGCAACAAGCTGCGTGAGCATTTCGAGATCAACCGGCATTACATCGTTGTGGCGGCGCTGAACTCCTTGGCCGATGAAGGCAAGTTGCCCAAGGCCAAGGTCGCCGAGGCGATTGCCAAGTACGGCATCAAGGCCGACAAAATCAACCCCCTGTACGCATAAGCGCCGCGGAGACAAGACATGGCATTGGTAGAAGTCAAGGTTCCCGATATTGGGGACGTCAAGGATGTGGCCGTCATTGAGTTGATGGTCAAGGTGGGCGACACGGTCGCGCTGGAGCAAAGCCTGATCACCGTCGAGAGCGATAAAGCCTCGATGGAGATCCCCAGCTCGGCCGCCGGCGTCGTCAAGGAAATCAAGATCGCCATCGGCGACAAGGTCAATGAAGGCAGCTTGGTGCTTTTGCTGGAGACTGCCGGTGAGGCTGCAGTTGCCGCGCCAGCACCGGCTCCGGCTCCGGCTGTTACTGCCGCTGCCGTTGCACCGGTCGCCGCGCCCGTAGCTGCCGCTGCTGCCCCCGCAGCCAGCGCGCTGGTCGAGGTCTTCGTGCCCGATATCGGCGACTTCGAGTCGGTCGCGGTGATCGAGGTGTTTGTCAAAGTCGGCGATACCATCAAAGTCGAGCAAAGCCTGATCACCGTCGAGAGCGACAAGGCCTCGATGGAGATTCCGTCCTCGCACGCCGGCGTGATCAAGGACTTGAAGGTCAAGCTCGGCGACAAGGTCGCCAAGGGCTCGCTACTGGCGATCGTGGAAGTGAAGGGTGCTGTTGCTGCGCCGGCTGCCGCTGCTGCTCCCGCCGCCGCTACATCTGTTGCCGCAGCCGCGCCTGCGGCCGCCGTTGCGGTGGCTGCACCGGCAGTCGTACCTGCCCACGAGCCGACTGTCATCAACACCAAGCTGCCGCACGCGTCCCCTAGCATTCGCCGTCAAGCGCGCGAGTTAGGTGTTCCGCTGGGCGAGGTCAAGGGCAGTGGCCCGCATGGCCGTATCCAGGAAATCGACTTGCAGGGCTTTGTGAAGTCGGTGATGGCCGGTGCCGTGCAGACGCTGGCGCAGAAGGCCTCGGCGCCTGCAGCTTCTTCCTCATCGGGTGGCGGTGGCTCCTTCCCCGGCCTGCTGGCCTGGCCCAAGGTGGACTTCGAGAAGTTCGGCGCGATTGAGCGCAAGGACATGTCTCGCATCAAGAAGATCAGCGGCGCCAATCTGCATCGCAACTGGGTCGTGATCCCGCATGTCACCAACCATGACGATGCCGACATCACCGAGCTCGAAGCCTTCCGTGTGCAGACGAACAAGGAAAACGAGAAGAACCCGGCGGCCGTCAAAGTGACGATGCTGGCCTTCATGATCAAGGCGGCGGTGGCGGCCTTGAAGAAGTTCCCCGAGTTCAATGCCTCGCTCGAAGGTGAGGGCGACGCGCAAAAGCTGGTGCTCAAGAAGTACTTCCACATTGGCTTTGCGGCCGATACGCCGAATGGCTTGGTCGTGCCCGTGATCAAGGATGCCGACAAAAAGGGCATCTTCCAGATCAGCCAGGAGATGGGCGAGCTGGCCAAGAAGGCGCGCGACGGCAAGTTGGGCCCGGCCGAGATGAGCGGCGGCTGCTTCACGATCTCGTCCTTGGGCGGCATCGGTGGGCGCTACTTCACGCCCATCATCAATGCGCCCGAAGTGGCCATCATGGGCGTGTGCAAGAGCCAGATCGAGCCGAAGTGGGACGGCAAGGCCTTCCAACCGCGTTTGATGTTGCCGCTGAGCCTGAGCTGGGATCACCGCGTCATCGACGGCGCGGCTGCCGCTCGCTTCAATGTTTACTTTGCATCCTTGCTGGCGGACTTCCGTCGCATCGTGCTCTGATCGGGGTTGAACATGGCATTGATAAACGTAACGGTACCTGACATCGGTGATGTCAAGGATGTGGCCGTCATCGAGCTGCTGGTCAAACCCGGCGACACGGTGGCTAAGGAGCAGAGCCTGATCACGGTCGAAAGCGACAAGGCCTCGATGGAGATCCCTTCATCGCATGCCGGCGTGGTTAAGGAAATCAAGGTTTCGCTCGGCGACAAGGTTAATCAGGGTACTTTGGTGCTGACGCTGGAGAGCGCCGAGGCTGTAGCTGCTGCACCGGCTCCTGCTGCCCCAGTCGCTGCACCAGTGAGCGCCCCAGTTGTCGCGCCTACCGCCGCTGCAGCCTATGCCGGCAGCGCCGACCTCAGCTGCGATTTGTTGGTGCTGGGCGCCGGACCCGGCGGCTATTCGGCCGCCTTCCGCGCCGCTGATCTGGGATTGAAGGTCATTGTGGTTGAGCGTTATGCGGCGCTCGGCGGCGTCTGCCTGAACGTCGGCTGTATCCCGTCCAAGGCGCTGCTGCATGTGGCGGCGGTGATGGACGAGGTCTCCCACCTGGGTGATCTGGGTGTTGACTTTGGCGCGCCTAGTGTCAATGTCGACAAACTGCGCGGCCACAAGGAAAAGGTCATCAGCAAACTGACCGGCGGCCTGGCCGCGATGGCCAAGATGCGCAAGGTCACGGTCGTGCGCGGCTACGGTTCCTTCATCGACGCCCACCATGTCGAGGTCGAAGAGACCAGCGGCGAGGCGCAAGCCAAGACCGGCGCGAAGAAGACCATCCACTTCAGCCAGGCCATCATCGCGGCCGGCTCGCAAGCGGTGCGTCTGCCTTTCCTGCCTCAAGACGAGCGCATTGTCGACTCGACCGGTGCGCTTGAATTGAAGGGCACGCCGAAGAAGATGTTGATCATCGGCGGCGGCATCATCGGCCTGGAAATGGGCACGGTCTATTCGACGCTGGGCGCTCGCTTGGACGTGGTCGAGATGCTCGACGGTCTGATGCAAGGCGCCGACCGTGACTTGGTTAAGGTCTGGCAGAAGATGAACGCCAAGCGCTTCGACAACATCATGTTGAAGACCAAGACGGTAGGCGCGACCGCCACACCCGAAGGCATCAAGGTGCAGTTCGAGGGTCTGGACGGAACCAAGAGCGAAGGCCTTTACGACCTGGTCTTGCAAGCCGTGGGCCGCACGCCGAATGGCAAGAAGGTGGCCGCCGAGAAGGCCGGCGTGGCGGTCACCGACCGCGGCTTCATCAATGTCGATGTGCAGATGCGCACCAATGTGCCGCATATCTTCGCCATCGGCGATGTGGTCGGCCAGCCGATGTTGGCGCACAAGGCGGTGCACGAGGCCCATGTTGCGGCCGAAGTCGCAGCCGGCGTGCAGCTAGGCGACGCGAACTTAGCCAAGAGCCAGTTCGATGCCCGCGTGATCCCGAGTGTGGCTTATACCGATCCTGAAGTGGCATGGGTCGGTCTGACTGAGGACCAGGCCAAGGCGCAAGGCATCAAGGTCAAGAAGGGCCTGTTCCCCTGGACTGCCTCGGGCCGCGCGATTGCCAATGGCCGCGATGAAGGCTTCACCAAGCTGCTGTTTGACGACTCGCCGGAAGCCCATGGCCACGGCAAGATCCTCGGCGGCGGCATCGTTGGCACCCACGCCGGCGACATGATCGGCGAGATCGCCCTGGCGATCGAGATGGGCGCCAACGCCGTCGACATCGGCAAGACGATTCACCCGCATCCAACGCTGGGTGAGTCGATCGGCATGGCCGCCGAAGTCGCGCATGGCTCTTGTACCGATTTGCCGCCAACGCGAAAGTAAACAGTTAGATAGGCGGGCGGTTTGCTCCGCTTCGCTGTCTCAAAGGCCCGGCTCGGTGACGATCCGGGCTTTTTCTTTGAATGCTCAAATTTTGACTCGTGATCCGGCGGCCGACGAGCGAGCCCACTGCCGCTATGGCCTCAAGGTTCGCAAACCCTTGTCTGCGCGGCAGGATGCAGTTGGGCATAAGTTGCGTCAAACCGAATATGCTGCGCCTGCAGCCACTCGACCTGGGCCGGCCGTTTCAGGAAAGCGGTCAATTGCGGCAACACGGCCAAGTGCTTGGAGTGCTTGGACATTTGCATGAGCAGTCGGCCCTCAGTCACCTGGGCTGGCAGCAGGCGCAGTTGCCCCTCGCAGCCCATGCTGCGGATCAGTTGCTGGCCGGCGAGCCGTGCAGTGATCACCGCGTCAAGTCGGCCCAGCGTGAGTTTTTGCAGATTGCGTGCTTCGCTGAGGGCAATATCGAGCCGAGCATGCTGCGCCAGATAATTGTCGAAATCCGACCCGAAGCTCACCCCGCGCCCCATGCCAATTCGCAGGCCTTTCAGGTCGGCCCAGGATTTGTACACCAGGCTGCTGTCCCGGCGTACGATCAGCACCGCTTCGTTGTGGCCGATCGGGGGCTCCACCATCACCGCGTACTCGCGCCGCTTGTCGTTCGCAAAGGCGCACAGGTTCACGTCTACCTCGCCGTTCTCGACCATCAGCTGGCACCGGGCCCATGGGATGGGTGGCTCCACCTTCAGCGTCAGCCCTACTGCAGAGAAAGCGCGCCGCGCTGCCTCCACGCAAACGCCGATCAGCTGCCCTTCATGATCCCAACTCATGGGCGGTGCGGCTGGGTGGCCGCAGGCCCGCACCACCGCTTGAACCCCGGGGCCGTTCTCGGCCCAGACGCTGGCGGTCAGGCACATCAGGAGGATAGACGAGCGGATGAGCATCGTGGGGCAGGGTACCACCTAGTGCCAAGCGTTTGGGGCGCATGTCGCCGGGGGCTAAAGCTTGGTTCAGAATGCCAGCCGCCGACCGGCGATTCAACCCTGCCGCTCCTTCATGCTGCCACGCAAGGTCTGGCCCTGCAGTGAAGCCTTAGTGGGCGGTGCCGCCTAAATTGATTTGACCAAGTTTCAGCCCGCCATTCTTGTGTCGCCGCTCGACCATTGACAATGGGCGCTTGAAGCTTCACCGCTTGCTCATCAACCCTGCTGCCTCGAATGCGCCTTGATCTCACATTAGCAAACCGTTTAGCCGTGTGTCCCTCAGGCGGCGGCGAGCGCCTTCGCTGGCGGATTGCGCTGCCGCTGTTGATGTGCCTGCTTGACCCGCTCAAGCGCTCAGCTCTGCTCGTGGTGGTTTTGACTTGCCTCGCCCACGGCCTCGCTGCTGCCAGCGCCATCACGGAGCTGCGTGTCGTCGTGCCCTCGCTGCCCTCCAGTGCGGCGGCCTACTCGAACTACTTCCCTCAACTGCTGCGCCTGGCGCTCGAGAAGACCAAACCCAGCGACGGGCCCTACCGCATCGAGTATTTCAAAGGGCTGCTGAGCAGCCCGCGGCAGGTCTCGGAGTTGAAGAACAATACTGGTTTGATTGATCTGATCTGGGACGGCAGCGACAAGCAACGCGAAGCCGACTTGCTGCCGATCAGGATTTCGCTATTGCGCCAGTTGAACGACTACCGGGTGTTTTTGATTCGAGCCGAGGATCAAGAGAAATTTCAAAACCTGCGCAGCTTGGATGAGCTGCGCCAATTCAGTGCCGGTTCGGGCGTGAACTGGCCCTCGACCGCCGTGCTGCGAGCCAACGGACTGCGTGGTGAGACCAGCACCGTCTACGAAAACTTGTTTGCCATGCTGGGGGCCAAGCGCTTCGATTACTTTCCGCGCGGGCTTCATGAGGCTTGGGTCGAGCAGCAAGCCCATGCCGACAAGGGCCTGGCGGTCGAGTCGTCGATCTTTTTGCACTATGAGGTGCCGGTCTATTTCTTTGTCAGTCGAGACCGCCCTGAGTTGGCCGATCGCATCGCGCGAGGCCTGAACATCGCGCTCAAAGATGGTAGTTTCGAGGCCTTGTTTCTGAGCATCCCCAGCTTCAGGCGTGGCCTGGCCGAGATCAAAGCCAGTCAGCGCCGTATTTTCGAACTGAAGCCGCAGTAGCTTTGTTGAGTTTTCTACGGCCCGTCTTTACGGCCCGTCACTACGGCCCTTCTCTGCAGACTGCCGGCAAGGTGGCGACCGAGCCTCGATTCGAAATCAGCTGAGACCAGCCCCGCCGTTTCAAACCTGCCGTTGCCTCAACCTTTGCATCTCCCGCTCCATCATGCTGCCGCGCAAGTCCTGACCCTGCAGCGAAGCCCAGGTGACGATGCCGTGAATGACCAGGCCTAAACCCCAGCCCCAAATCGGGAACGGGGCATGGCCAAAATGCCAGCTTCGGTCGCTCAACAAGCCCAGCAGATAGAAGCCCGCGTTGACGCAGCAGAACACCAGCAAGTGGGTCAAAAAGCCCAGCTTGGCATCGACACGCTTCTTGGCTTGCGCCTCCAAACTGTTGCTGCTGCTGTCCTTGTCACCGACGCTGCTACTGTCGTTCAGGTTTGTCATCACGTTCTCCTGGGTGGAATGGGTTGCGATGACTGAACTGTGCCTGGCTGTTTTGGGCAGGCCCAGGGCCTTGTGACGAAAGGCAAGCCACTGGCGCGAATGAGCACAGGCGGCGACAAACGGTTCAAGCCGGTTTGGGCAGGCTGGCGCAATTGGCCACGCCAAAACGGTCTACTTGCACGCGGTAGCGCGCACCCAGCCGGTGTGCCTGCCATTGGGCCAGCGGCAGTCGGCAGGTCCAGACTTGCTCGGTATCGTTTTGCAGCAGCAACTCGTAAAAGGCCTCACGCTTGCCGGCTCGTTCGGCGCCCAGTTGGTCGGCGGGCAATCCATTGAGTTTGGGCTCGGGCCACTGGGGCGGGGCCGGTGCCGCGCCCTCGGCCCTGGACATGCGCATGGTGCGCCACTGTGGGCGGGTGAAGCGGCAATGCTCGGCCGGATCGGGCCTCGCGCCGCTGGGGTCAAGGATGAGGCGGCGGTTGATATTGCGCGCTTCGGCCGGCATCTCGTCGCACCAGCTCGATTCGCCTTCTTCCAGCAGCTTCTCGATCTCGATGTCCAGTCGCCAGGTTTTGCTGACTAGTTCAACCGCCATGCCGCTGGGCTTGAGCCACAGCCACCAGAGCAGCGGGCCCAAGCTCAGCAATATGCACAGGCCGGCCACCAAAAGACGGCTGCGATCGGGTTTTGGTCTGGGGAGTTCGGAGCGTTGAGGGTGAGCCGCTGCCATCACGCGCAGTTCAAGAACGAGATGCAAATTTACACATGGGTCGCTTTGAAAGCTGGTCCCTCCGACAGGAATCGAACCTGTATTTGCCGCTTAGGAGGCGGCCGTTCTATCCATTGAACTACGGAGAGATGCCCCGAGCTCGGGGCGGGCCGCATTCTCTCACGATTGGCGTGCGCCTACTCCCAGCGCCATTGCCAAATCAGATCCAGCGAATTGTCATCTCCCGATTGCGCGCGCAAGGTGAAGCGTTGCGCGAGCCGGTAGATGGCCTGCCAGCTGCCCCGCGTGGCGTTGAGGCCGCGCTCGTAGCCGACATACCAGCGGTTAGAGATTTGCTTGCCTAAGCGCACCACGGTGCCTTGCGCTTGGTCGCCGCTGTCGCTGAAAGAAAGATCGTCCAGGCCGACCGATTTGATCAGCTTGGAGGTGGTGCTCTCGCCGGTGCCGCTCAGCAAGGCCATGGCGGCGCTGCTCAGCAGTGCGTTGTCGCGGCTGTTGAGCTCATCCGGGCCGCGCCCCAGCAGCAACCAAGACAACATGCTGCGCTCGTCCAGCGTCGGCTCGGAATACAGCTTCACGCGTGGGTTGCGCGCCGTGCCGGTGATGGTGACGCCGATGCGCTGCTCTTCCTGCGTCGGGCGTATCGCCAGCACGTCCAGGCGTGGGTTGTCTATCACGCCGTTGAAGATGATCAGCCCGCGCTCGATGGCGAGCTTCTGCCCGTAGGCGGCAAAGGTGCCGCTTTCGGTGCGGATGCGGCCGTGCAGAGCCGGCCCATGTGAGGCTTGGGTGAGTTGTAAATTGCCGGCCAGCAAGGTATCCAGACCGAAGCCAGTGACGCGCAGCTTGTTGCCCAGGTCAATGTCGATCTTGACCTTGACCTTGCGGTGTCGGGCGCCATTGGCTGCGCGGCCGGCGTCGGCGGCGGCCTCGGCCGTTTCGGGGCGCACCACCTCGACATCGCTGTCCAGTGTTGGCGCATTGCCGCGTGAGAAGTCAAAAAATCCTTCATGCACGTTCAGCTGACCCGTTATGTCGAGGGCGTCTGCGTCCAGCTTCAGATCCAGCTTGCCGTTGACGGCCAAACGTTGGTCAACCCGGCGCAGCAGCGCGAACTTGTCGGCCAGGATTTGAAAATCGGCGCGCGGTGAGGCGCCCAGCAGCATATCGCCCTGGGCCGTTAATTGGCCGTCGCCGGCATGGGCTTCGAAGTGTTCAAGTCGGGCGCGCTCGCCGTCCAGGCTGAGCGCGAACTCGCCGCGTTGCAGGTCCACGCCCAGCAAGGGGTTGCGCAGTACCAGGTTGGCGCCGCCGGCCTTGCCCTTGACCTGGGGCGCACTCAAGCGCCCGTCGAAGTTCGCACTGGCGAACACGCTGCCACCCAGGCGCCAGCCGGTCGGTACCCAGGCTCCCCAGGTGCTGAGGTTGGCGATGCGAACCTCCAGCACGCCCTCCAGCTTGGCGTCAGCCTTGGGCCAGAGCGCGCTGGGGTCGGCATTGCGCGCGGTCAGGGCGCCGGCCAGCACGCCGACATTGCTGCCGGCCAGTGCTTCCGTCAGATGCCACACGCCGGGGCTGCCGATGACGCCTATGCGTGCGTCGCTGAGTGCCAGTTGTTGCACGCCGCTGTCATCGGTGACCGACAAGTCGCCGCCGCTACGCTCCAGCGCAATATCGGCGCTGAAGCTTGGGCTGGTCTTGATGCGGGCATGGCCCACCATCAGCAGATTGCCGCCCCAGCCAAAGTCGGGCTGCCAGCGGTTCAGCAAGGGCGCCACGGCCAGCGGCTCCATCGCCAGGTCGATGTCGATCGCTGTTTTGCTGTCGGCTGTGGCCGCTTGCATTTGCATGCTCTTCCAACTCAGGCCCGCGCCGAGCAGCTCCAGCCGGCCCGGCTCAAGACGCAGCTGCTTGAGGGCGGCCTGTGGCGCCAGCTCCAGCGCCAAGGCCAGACCATCGGCCTTCAGCCAGGGGGCTTTGGCCAGCGCTTTGGCGTCGGCGGCTTGCGTGCGGGTTTTGGCGCCTGTGTTGGGCGCGTTGTCCGGCTGCGCTTGCGCCAGTAGCTTGATCTCGCTTGCACGCCACTGGGCGCCGCTGCGCCAGGCCGCATTCGGTGTGCTGCTGAGCCCGCCCAAGCCGCTGAGGCTGAAGGGGCCGCGCAGCATCTGCTCGGCCGGCTGGCCCGGTGGGATCAGCGCAGCCGGCATCTTGCCTTCGGCCAAGGCTTGCAGGTTCAGGCGATGCTGGGCCCAAGTGCCTTGCAGCTTGGCGCTGGCGCTGGGGACCTTCCAGCCGTTGCCGCTGAGCTGGGCCAGCTTGGCGCTGATGTCGAGCGCGGCATCTTTGGCGCTGCCAAGCTCCCAATGCAGCTCGGCGCTGCCCAGGCTGAGCGCTGTTGCGCTTGACTTGGCGGCGCTGTCACCGGCACCGCTGAATTTCAACGTTTGGGCTTGCAGGTCGGCTTGAGTCTGCCAGGCCCAGCCTTCGTCGGCCGCGCCGGGCTTGGTCGGGTCGGATCTTGTCCGGCCTGTCGGGCTACTAGCGCCAGGCTGGGCGCGCAGAGTGAACTTGCCGCTCAGGCCGCCTTCCAGGCGCGGCGCTTGGGTCTGCTTGTCTTGGGCGAAGGCCGCCAACAGCGGTTGCAAGCCCGCCAGTTGCTCGAAGCGCAGATCGGCATCGGCGAGCACATGGCCGGCCGAGTTCAGGCTGGCCTGGGCCAGCAACTGATTGACCGCGCCGGCCTGCAGGGCCAGCTTGAGGCTGGGCAGGCTGCTGCGGTCATTGAATAGATAGCTCAGATCGGCGCTGACAGGCACGCCGCCGACCTGGGTGGGCAGCAGTTGCAGCCGGGCCGAGCCGGTGGGCGCTTGCTGCAGCAAGTTGCCGGCCCTGCCGGACTGCGCAGGTACAGGCCCGGCCTGCAAATTGGCTTCGAATAGCGCGGCCAGCGCTTGCGGGCTCTGTTGCCAGGCGCTGCCTTCGCGGCCCCGCCAATAGCGGCGCAGGTCGGGCACTTGGCCGCTGGCCTTGGCCTGCGCAGCCCAGCCTTGCGCCAGGCTGCCGGCCTTGTTGAGGTTCAAGCGTCCACTGGCCTGCAGCTCCGAGCCGTCGGACAGCAGGCGCAAGGACTGCACCTGGAGCCCGCTGCTGGAGGCCTCGGCCTGGGCCTGCAGGCTCAGCGTGGCGGGCGGGGCGACACTTGTGCCGGGACTCATGCCTGTGCCACTGCGGGCCAGGCGGCCGTCCAGGCGGGCTTTCATGCGCAGCAAGAGCGGCGGCGGGCCGTCGGCCTGCAGCTGGTTGACGGCGCGCCCGGTGCTGAGTTCGATTTCGCCGGCCAGCTGCAGCGCGGCCGCGCGGGAGTCCAGGCCTTCGCTGCGCAGGCCGTCCAGGGCGATCACCACCTGGCTGCCGCTTTGCTTGGAGCTGTTGCCCCGCGCATGCACGCGGCCGGCTGGTTGCTGCGCCGCGCCCAGCAGCAGCTCAAGCTGCTTGATGCTGAGGGCGGCCGGGTCGCCGGGAGCAAAGTTCAGGTCTAAGTTCAAGGCGCGCACCGGTAGGCGCTGCGCGTCCCAAAGGCCGGCCAGGGTATTGCTCAGCTCGGTCTTGATATTGAGGCTGGACGCAGCGCCGGGCTTGGCCTGGGGCAGTAGTTGCAGGGCGGCTTGGCCTGTCAGCGCGGTGCGGGGCAGGCCGGAAGCAAGGGCGGAGAGGTCCAGATTGCGGGTGTCGAGCTTGGCCTGGGGCAGCGGCCAGTCGGCAAAGGGCAGCAGCTGCGCCTGTAAGTGCATCTGCTGCGCCAAGGCCTGCAAATCGGCGCTGAGCGCAAGCGAGTGCAGCGGCCCCGTCAGCTTGGCCTGGGTGTTCCAGGCCGGCAGATCTTGGCTGCTATTGGCCTGGGATTGCAGGTCCAGTGCTGCCTGCAGCTGCATCTCGCCGCTGGTCTGGATGCTGGCGGACGCCTGCAGTTGCAGCAGATCCCAGCGCACATGCTGGATGTTGAGTTGATGCAGCGCGCCGCCCTTGGCGCTCAGGTCCAGGCTGGCGCGCAGCTCGGTCAGCGGCTTGTCGCTCAAGGAGGGCAGGGCCAGCTCGTCCACCTGCAGTGACGCGATGTGCAGGCCTAGCGGCAGTTGCAAATCGGCGGGCGGCTTGCTGGGCTCGGCGCTGGGGTGGAGCAGCAACTGCACGCGCTGCGCCTGCAGACCTTGCAGGCGCAGGTCGGCCCAGAGCCCGGGCGAGGCGTTCCAGGCCAGGCTCAGGCCTTGCCAGCGCAAATTGTCGATCTCCAGCCGGTCTTGCGAGCCGGGCAGGGTGTAGCGCAGCTTGGCCGCCGACAGGTCGCCGATCAAGCTGCCTTGCAGTGCTTCGACCTCCAGGCCCGGTACCTGACTCAAGAGCCAAGTGCTGCCAGGCTGCGTGGCCAGACCCCACCACAGCGTGCAGCCGGCAGCAGCAAGCAGCACCGGCAAGGCCAGCACACTGGGCAGCAGGCCGGGGCCGCGCCGCCACAAAGGTTTTTTCTTTGGCGCGGGCACTCCTGCTGGAGAGCCCGCAGGATGGGCCGCCGCCGACGGTTCAATCATGGGTGCTAACTCGTCATTCACAGGGCGAACCCATCACAAGGCAATGCCGACGCTGAAGTGCAAGCGCCAGGTTTTTGTTTCGGTGGCGCGCGCATAGTCCAGCCGCAATGTGCCCAGCGGGCTGCGGTAATGCAGACCCAGGCCGGCGCTGGTTGCGGGCTTGAGCTCGTTCCAGCTGAATGCTGCCTGGCCGGCGTCCACAAACACCGCGCCCAGCAGGTCGGGCACGCTTTCCATCAAACCATGCGCAATCTCGAGGCTGCCGCTCCACTGCACGCGCCCGCCGGTCGGGTTGCCGAAGGCATCCACCGGCCCCAGCGCGTCAATGCCATAGCCGCGCACAGACTCGTCGCCGCCGGTGCGAAAGCGCAGCTTTTCGGGCAGGCCAACGCTGTCTTTGGCAAAAATCTGGCCCAGTTCGGTGCGGGCCGAGCCGTAAAAGCCCGCCGGCAGCGGGTAGTAGCCGTAGACCCTCAATTGGCCACGGCCGAAGCCGCCGTTGTCCGCGCTGCTGCTGTCGGCATAGCCCGCGCCCAGCAGCAGCTGGCCGGTATAGCCCCGGGTCGGGCGCAAGGTGCTGTCGACCCGGCGCCGAGTCCACTGCACATTGGCCGAGACGGCGCCCGCATTGGTGACCAGCTGCGGTGTTTCATCGCGCGAACGCAGGATTTCCAAAAAGTAGGTGCGGTCTTGCTGCGGCGTTTCGCGGTTGCGTCCGAGGCGTGCTCGCAAATTGCTGTTGACAGTGCCATCCTTGCTCAAGCGCTCGACAAACAAGGCCATCACATTGCGCTGCATATCGGCCAGCGGGTAGGAGCTCAGCTCCACATCGGCCGAACTCTCCTGGCTGCCGAGTTTGAGCTTGGTGCGTGAGCGCAGGTTCAAGCCGAAGGGCTGGCGGTTGATGTAGTCGGCGCCGATGCGGGGGCCGGAGGATGTGTCGAAGCCCACGCTCAGGGTGACTTGCTGGCGGGGCGCTTCTTTGACCTGTACATAGACAGGGCTGGCGGTCGCGGGGCTGACTGTGGGTGGCGCTATGGGAGACGTTGTGAGCACGGCCGCAGCCTCGGCCATGGCCTCTCTGCCGCCGGCCATTGATGCGGGAGCAGAGGCCGGCGCTTCGGCCATCGCCGCCGCATCGACTGCGTCGGCGATCTCCTCGATCTCGACGACGGCATTCTCTGGCCGGATGTCGACGCTGGCGCTGTCGAACAAGGTGGTGCGCAGCAGCCGTTCTTGAAAGTCCAGCATGGCGCGCTCGGTATAGGGCTCGCCCGGCTCGAAGCCGGCCAGGCGCTCCACCACCGACGCAGGCAGGTGATTGAGGCCGGTAATCTTGATCTCGCCTAGGCGGAACAGCGGCCCGCTGGCCAGCTCCAGATTGAGCTCGACGCTATTGCTTTGGGTGTCCACCCGCGCCGCCGAGCTGGCCCAACGCGCCAGCGGGTAGCCCTGCGCGCGCGCCCGGCCCAACATGGCTGCCTTGGCACCACTCCATTCGCCTTGCGTGAAGGGCTCGCTGACCTGCAAGCCCCAATCGGCGAGCATGCGTTCACGCTGGCGCGTTTTTTGTTCCACGAGTCGGGGCTGGGGCGCGCTGGCGGCAGCGTCGGCTGGCACGGGCTCCAGCAGCTCACCGCTGAAACTCAGCGTCAGCGCCGTGACCTTCGCCTGTGGGCCTGGCTCCACCCTGACCGTGATGACGGGTCGTTGGTAGTCTTCGCTGCTGGCGTCGGGCGCACTGTTCTCGACCTCGATCTGGGCGTTGAAAAAACCTTCGGTTTCGAGCAGGGCGCGGGCTTGCTGGGGTGCAGCACTGCTGAGGCGGCGCAGCTCTTGCGGGCTCAGGCGCTGATCCTCCGGGGCGCTGCGAAAGCGCGCCAGGTCCAGATGCGTCTCCAGCAAATCACGCAGCTTGGCCGGCGCAATGACGACCAGCTTGTACTCAGCCACCAGGCGCCCGCTGCTCTGCGCGGCCTTGGCTTGTCGCTCGGCCGCGGTCTTGGGGTTGAGGCTGTCGCGGAATTCTTGCAGCGTGCTGCAGCCGCTCAGTCCCAGCAAGGCGATGCTTGCCACGCCCACAAGACCCAGAGCCCGTTTGAATTGAGCGCCCGCCCTCATTTGCTCAACAAGCGCATCGCGCCTTCGAGCCCGCTGAGCGAGAGGGGAAACATCCGTTGATGCATCAGTTGCTGAATCAAGGCGACGCTTTGGCGGTATTGCCAAACGCCTTGTGGCTCGGGGTTGATCCATGCGTAATTGGGGAAACCGTGGGTCAGCCGCTGCAGCCATTCGGCGCCGGCTTCTTCGTTGTTGTATTCGACGCTGCCGCCGGGCTGCAAGATCTCGTAAGGGCTCATCGTCGCGTCGCCGACAAAGATCAGCTTGTAATCCTTGTTGTACTTGCGGATCAGGTCCCAGGTGGCGGTCTTCTCGGCAAAGCGGCGCCGGTTGTTCTTCCACACAAAGTCATAGACGCAGTTGTGGAAGTAGAAAAACTCCAAGTGTTTGAACTGCGTCTTGGCAGCCGAAAACAACTCCTCGACCCGGTGCACATGCTCATCCATGGTGCCGCCCACATCCATCAAAAGCAGCACCTTGACCTTGTTATGCCGCTCGGGCTGCATGCGGATGTCCAGATAACCGGCATTGGCGGCAGTCTTGTGGATGGTGTCGTCGAGATCCAGCTCCAGCTCCGCACCTTCACGGGCGAATTTGCGCAAGCGCCGCAGCGCGACCTGGATATTGCGCGTGCCCAGCTCCAACTGGTCGTCATAGTCCTTGTAGGCGCGCTGCTCCCAGACCTTGACCGCACTTTTGTTCTTGCTCGCTCCGCCAATGCGTATGCCTTGGGGGTTATAGCCGCTGTGGCCGAAGGGGCTGGTGCCGCCTGTGCCTATCCACTTGCTGCCGCCTTCGTGGCGCTCTTTCTGCTCTTCGAAGCGCTTTTTGAGCGTCTCCATCAACTCGTCCCAGCCCATCGCCTCGACGGCGGCCTTTTGCTCCGGCGTCAGCTCCAATTGCAGGTGTTGGCGCAGCCACTCCAGCGGTACATCCTTGCTGAAGTCGGTCAGCAACTCAACGCCCTTGAAATAGGCGCCGAACGCGCGGTCGAACTTGTCGAACAGCGCTTCGTTCTTGACCAGGGTTGTGCGAGCGAGATAGTAGAAGTCATCGATCGATGCAGCGCCCTCGGCCCCGATTACGCCTGCCTTGAGGCCTTCGAGCAGGCTCAAAAACTCCCGCACCGAGACCGGCAACTTGGCGGCTCTGAGGGTGTAGAAGAATTTGATCAGCATGGGGTAGTTACAGCGGAGGAGAGGGAGGCCGGGCGATTATCCACGCCCGGCGCAGCCTCAGTCGCTGCGTTCTGCGATCACGATGATGGTGCTTTTGCCGTCTATCGTCACTCTGGCCTGGTAGGGCAAGGCACCATCGGGTACCGCGCTGGCAACAAAGCTGAGCGTCGCGGCATCAAAGCGCAGCCAGCCCGGCAGCGCTTCTCCTCCCAAGGCGCTGGTGCTTGGGGTGCCGCCGCTGGCTTTTGTGGCTTGAACGATGGTATCGGGCAGGCTGAACTTGAAGCCGCCGCCGGCAGTGGCCGTGCTGCGTGGCACCAGCACGCTGACGATGCCGGTCTGATTGAGGTCGGGGTTGCGCGTCATGTCGACCGTGACGCCGGGCGTGTTGAGGGAGGGCGCGGCGGTGGCCGATACATTTGAAGCTGGAATGGTGGCCGGCACTCCAAGATTCGGAGCCTGAGTCGGCAAGGCCAAGCTTTCGCCGCTCGGCGGCTGAGGCGGCACGGGCGGGGCGACGGGCGGTGCTGGAGGCAGAGGCGGCACAGGCCGGGGTGAGATGTCCGCCGTCGTGCTGGCCGTGTCGGCTTGAAGTTGGTAGTTGCCGGCATCGGCGCCGCCGAGGGACAAGGCAGTGATCGCAATGGGCTTGCTTTGCCCGGGCTGGCCATTGTCAAAGTTGCCTGTAGCGCTGGCCACCAGCAGCTGATCGTCAACGAGTTTTCCGGCGAAACCGACTTCCAGCAGTCTCAGTTGCGCCGCCGTTGTTCCGTCCTCGACCTTGCTTTCGGCAGTAATGCCGGTCACCGCGCTGATGGGTGCGCGGGTAATGTCGGCCGTGGTGCTGGCGGTGCTGCTGCCCAGCAGATAGTTGTCGGCGTCGCCGCCGCCCAGGCTCAGGCCGGTGATGCTGACCGTTTTTCCGGTCGCGGCGCTCTTGTTGGCAAAGGTGCCGTTGGCGGTGGCGACGCTCAGGCGATCGCCGCTGACCTTGCCGGTGAAGGCGGTGCCGCTGCTGGTCAGCGTGGCGGCCGTCGTGCCGTCATAGACCTTGTTGGCGGCGGTGATGCCCGTGATCGCGCTGATGACGGCCTTCTCGATACTGGCGCTCGTGCTGGCCGTGTCGCTGCTCAGTAGATAGTTATCGGCGTCGCCGCCGCCCAGGCTCAGGCCGGTGATGGCTACCGCTTTACCGTTCGCAGCCGTCTTGTTGGCAAAGGCGCCGTTGGCGGTGGCGACGGTCAGGCTGTCAGCACCGATCTTCCCGGTGAACTCGGCAGCACTGCTGTTCAACGTGGTGCTGGTGTTGCCGTCATAGACCTTGTTGGCGGCGGTGATGCCGGTGATGGCGGTGATCGCGGCGCGGGCAATGTCGGCCGTGGTGCTGGCCGTGCTGCTGTCCAGCACATAGTTGTCGGCATCGCTGCCACCCAGGCTCAGACCGGTGATGGCCACCGTCTTGCCGTTCGCGGCCGTCTTGCTGGCAAAGACGCCGCTGGCGGTGGCTACGTTCAAGACGTCGCCGCTGGCCTTGCCGTTGAAGGCGGCGGCGCTGCTGTTCAACGTGGCTGCCGTCGTGCCGTCATAGACTTTGTTAACGGCGCTGATGCCGATGATCGCGCTGATGGCGGCCTTCTCGATATTGGCGCTGGTGCTGGCCGTGCTGCTGCCCAGCACATAGTTCTCGGCATCGACGCCGCCCAGGCTCAGGCCGGTGATGCTCACCGCCTTGCCGTTGGCGGCCGTCTTGTTGGCAAAGGCGCCGCTGGCGGTGGCGACTTTCAAAACGTCGCCACCGATCTTGCCGGTGAAGGCCGCGGCGCTGCTGTTGAGCGTGGCGGCCGTCGTGCCGTCGTAGACCTTGTTGGCGGCCGTGATGCCGGTGATGGCACTGATGACGGCCTGCTCGATATTGGCGCTGGTGCTGGCGGTGCTGTTGTCCAGCACATAGTTGTCGGCATCAGCACCGCCCAGGGTCAGCCCGGTGATGGTGACCGTTTTGCCGGTCGCGGCCGTCTTGTTGGCAAAGGCGCCGTTGGCGGTGGCGACGTTCAAAACGTCAGCGCTGACCTTGCCGGTGAAGGCGGCCGCGCTGCTGTTCAGCGTGGCGGTTGTCGTGCCGTCATAGACCTTGTTGGCGGCGGTGATGCCGGTGATGGCGCTGATGGCAGCCTTCTCGATATTGGCGCTGGTGCTGGCGGTGCTGTTGTCCAGCACATAGTTGTCGGCATCAGCACCGCCCAGGGTCAGTCCGGTGATGGTGACCGTTTTGCCGGTCGCGGCCGTCTTGTTGGCAAAGGCGCCGTTGGCGGTGGCCACGTTCAATACATCGCCGTTGACCTTGCCGGTGAAGGCGGCGCCGCTGCTGTTCAGCGTGGCGCCGGTCGTGCCGTCATAGACCTTGTTGGCGGCGGTGATGCCGATGATGGCGCTGATGGATGCGCGAGCAATGTCAGCGGTCGTGCTGGCGGTGCTGCTGTCCGCAACGTAGTTGCCAGCGTCGGCACCAAGCAGGCTCAGGCCGGTGATCGTCACCGTTTTGCCGCTCCCAGCCGCCTTGTTGGCAAAGGTGCCGCTGGCGCTGCCGATGCTCACATCGTCAACACCGATCTTGCCGGTGAAGGCGGCGGCGCTGCTGTTCAGCGTGGCAGCCGTGGTGCCGTCGTAGACCTTGTTGGCGGCGGTGATGCCGGTGAAGGCGCTGAGGGTGGCCGGCGTGACGTTCAAGTTGCCGTTGCTGTAGGACAAGCTATAGCCCAGTCGGTCAACCGCACCCGAGGGCGTTAGGCTATGGTCGCCTACGATGAACTGGTTCGAATTGGAGGCGGTGCCGCCAATGGCGATGGTCGGTGCGGTGCTGAGTGCCTGCGCCGCAGTGTCACCGTTGACACCGCTGACCGACGCGCTTAGCGCCGGGCTGCTGCTGCCATACACCCGGCTGAGACTGTCTGCGCTGACGGTGAGAGTGGGCCGCTCGCGGTAGATGGCATGGGCGCCGACGCCCAAACCGAGGCTGTAGTTGGTCGTCGTCTCGTCGCTGTTGTAGCGGAAACGCCCGGAACCCGAGCCGATCAAAGCGGTCAGGCCGGTGCTGCCGCTGACGCTGCCTGTGAACAGCGTCGCGCGGCCGCCGGTGCCTACGCTCATGCTGCCACCTGAAACAAGTAGATTGCCGCCTGTGGCTGTGCCTGCCGATGCAGTGCTGCCTGAATTGAGTTTGATCGCGCTGCTGCTGGTGCTGGAGGTGCTGATGACACCTGAGAGATTGAGGTCGCCGGCGCGGGTCGAAACATCGACCAGACCCGTGGCCGTGACGGCCCCCAGGTTCAAGGCACTGGCACCAACCAGTGTGACATTGCGGCCGGATTGAACCGTGACTTGCCCCCCAACTTGGTTGGATGCGTGGTTCAGCGTGATGTCGTTGGGCAGATTGGCGGCGAGAACCGTGTAGCTTCCGGCCCAAGTTGGGTAATTCGCCATCGTGATGCCATTGCGGATGCCACCGGTGTAGCTGGACTGACCCGGGTCTATGCGGACATAGACCGTGCCCCCGATCGATGCGCTGCTGAGCACCCCGGTGTAGGCGCCCGCTGCGAAGACTGGCGTGTCATCGGTGAAAAAACCCAGGCCATCGGACCCGCCACCCCAACCTGAACGGGGTGTGCCACTGACGGCGATGGCATAGACATTGCCGTTCTGTCCCCGATAGGTCAGTGGGCTTGTATTGGGTGTGGCCACCGTGATGGCGGAAGCTATGGATGAGGCGTTGTGACTCCCGGCGTAAGTCGTGCTGCCTCCATCTGCCGCCAGGTTTAGGTTGCCCGCGACGCTCAATGCCGAACTCTGGTTGATGGTGCCGGCCTCGAGGGTCAGGTTTTCATTGGCGGTGATCGCCCCGTTCAAGGACAGCAGACCGTCAGTGCGTAGCGTGGTGCTGTCGCGCAATGTGACGGCACCACCCACGGTGATATTGCCCATCGTCGCGCCGCCGATCGTGATGCTGGAGAAACCATCGGAAAAATTGTTGGCGAAGTGTGAGGCCGTCAAGGCCAGGGTCCCGCTGCCGCCAGCGATGCCGATGGTGGTGCCAGCGGTTTTCGGTCGGATGGAGAGTGCGCCTGCGGATCGGAGGGTCATTAGTCCGCCGACCCCCGTCAAGTCCATGCGGTCGGCTTCCATGGTGATGGCCCCAGTCATGCCGTCGGCACCGATGCGATTGCTTCCATCGGTGTGCTTGAAACCCTGGTTGTCACTGCCCGTGCCCCCGGTGCCAATGATGCTGATGTTGGCGGCCCCCAGGCTTTCATACGCACTGGTGTTTTCAGCCAGCACGCCCCAGCAACCGGTGTTGCTGCAGGTGCCGCCAGTGCCTGTGACCACCATCTGGCCTGTTGCTGTTGCACCCATGCGCACGACGCTGGCGAGTGCGTTCACGCCGATGTTGTAGGAGGTACCCGATCCGCCGGTTCCCGTGATGCTGAGGGTGCGATTGCTGCCTGTCTGGATCTCCGCCAGGGCGTTGGCTTGAAGCTTGACGCCTTCGTTGTTGTTGCTTGTGCCGGCCAAGGAGCCCTGTCCAGTGAGGGTCAGATTGCCGCCGCCTGTCGTGCGGGTGGTGCCGCCGCTGAGCAGGTAAACCCCTGTGCGCGCGCCCCCTGTGCCGGTGCCGGTGCCGCTGATGCTGATGTCACCACTGCTGCTTTGCACAACCGATGTCTGAGCCGAGCCTGTGCCTTGGATCAACACCCCGTTGCCACCGGTGTTGGCGCCTTGCCCGGTCAGCGTGATGGTTCCACTGCCCGAACTCACGGTGGCGCCGTCGATCTTGATGCCATCGGCATTGCTGGCGCTGCCGATCGCCGCAGTCGTGGCGGGGCTGGCCCCGCCACCCATGACGATGTTCCCGCCATTGCTGCTGAGGCTGCTGCCATTGCTCAACAGGATGGCACCGCTGCCGCTGGCATCACTGTTCGCCCAATAGGTGACTGCGCCATTGTTGGTGCTGACGGCAGCGGCGGATGCCTGTGTGATGTCGCCGCTGGCCTTCAAGACGACTGTCGCACCGGACGTTGAGTTATTCAGATTGCCGTTGACATTCAAGTTTCCGCTCAATGCCTCTGCAGTCAAATTACCGCTAACGGCGCTCGTGCCTAAGTTCAAGCCATTGACATCTTTGATCGACACGGCGGCGCCAGACACAATCGACACATCACCGGCAAAGTCGTTATTGCTATTGGTCAGCGTAATGCTATTGCTGGAACCGGGGGTCAGATTGCTGGCGCCCGCCACTGCCAGCGCACCCGCCTGAGTGATCGCGCCAGAGGCTGTTGCGGTCAACGTTCCGCTGATGGTGCTGACTCCGTTCGCATTGCCCAGCACTAAGGCATTGGTGTCGGTAAGGCTGACGTTGTTGCCACTGACCACCCGCACGCCACCGGTGAAGTTGTTGGCGGCATTCGTCAGCGTGATGTTGTTCCCTGAACCGGCTGTCAGATTGCTGGCACCCGTCACTGCCAGGGCCCCAGCCTGCGTGATTGCGCCAGAGGCTGTTGCCGTCAGTGTTCCGCTGATGGTGCTGCTGCCGTTGGCATTACCCAGCACCAGCGCATCGGTATCGTTGAGGCTGACGTTTCTACCGCTGACCACCCGCACACCACCGGTGAAGTTGTTGGTGGCATTCGTCAATGTGATGTCATTGCCAGAACCGGCTGTCAGGTTGGTAGTGCCCGCCACAGCAAGACTGAAGTAGTCTTCATACTGCCTGATCAAGCCCCCGTTGGAGATTAGGGTTAGATTTCCTGGCGCCGTGATCGATGGCAGACTGAAGCCGAGCGTATTGTTGATAGTGATGTCGCCGGCAGCGGTGACGATCTCCTGATAGATATCCCCCAAATTGGTATTCAAGGAAATACCCGTCTGGGCGCGCAGGGTAGCAAAAGAGCTTCCGGTAACGAGCCCGGCGCCACTGATGTTGCCGGCCGAGTTGAAATTGAGCCCGCCATCGCCGGGACTTGCCGAACCGGTGCTGCCGGTAAGAACGATATTGCCGCTCGTGGTGGTGGTCAGGAAAAGCCGGGAATCGCCGGAAGTGGTTGCCGCCGTACCGATGGTCAGATTCGCACCTGTGTTGGAGAGGCGAATGTCGCCAAACCCGCCAGTGCTGCCTACGGTCGACACATTGGTGAAGTTGACCGCGCCGCCTCCGGTCTGATTGAAGGTGATGAGGAAGCCCTGATCCGTGGAAGAAGCCGATGTGAGCGAAGTGACCGTCGTAGCCGTTGCGAGCGCGTTATTGAGTGCGATCCTGCCCCCGGTTGTGTCGGCGGAGATGCTGCTGGCGGCCAGATTCAGCGGCGTGGTGGCGCCAATGCCTGTGACGGCGTTGAGATCCACCGTGCTGGACGTCATCAACCCACTGCCGTTGATACTGCCGGTGGCAGTGAGCGTGGTGGTGCTTGTCCCCGTGGCGGTCAGTGCGGCGTCAATGCCGATATTGCCGCCATAAATGCTAATGGGGCCTGCAATGCTGGCCGCGTTGCTCACCGTGATGTCAGCGGTATTGCTTGTCTTGCCAATGGTCAGCCCGGTCAAGGTGTTGGCATAGCTCCAGTTGGCGGTGCTCACTGCGCTGTCAAAAGAGTTGGCAAGCGATTGGATGAGCACCGTACCACTGCCCAAAACCGAGTTGCTGCCACTGGTCAACAGGGAGTTGGCCGTGAGTGTGGTGTTGCCCGACTGCGTGGCGTTCCCCAGCGCTACACCTGCAAATTCAAACCCCTGGCTACCGCCGCCCACACCCGCAGTGCCAGTGAGGTTCAGCGCACCGCTCTCGGTGCGGACCGTGCTAGCTCCGCCGATGTAGATGCCGTCATTGTTGTTGCTGCCGCCAGTTCCGCCGCCTGCGCCTACCAGGGTCACCGTACCTGTACCGGTTGCGCGGATGCTTGGAGGGTTTGTGCCGTAGATGGCAACACCCACATTGCCATTATTGTTTGCCGCGCCCCCGGTGCCGGTCACGCTGACGGCGCCAGCGCCCGTCACGCTGGCGCCGTTTTCAATCATCACACCACGCGCGTTGCCTCCGCCCACGCTGGAGCCCTGGCCCACGAGGGTGATGTCGCCGCCGGTCACCGATGCGCTGGTCCCGATGATGCGAACGCCATCTGAGTAGCCGCCGGTGTCGGCACCATGACCACGCATGCTGACATTGCCCGCGCCCGCATTCACGCTGGCACCTTGCAGCTCGACACCGTTGCCCAGCCCGTTGTTAGAGGAAAACGCTGCAGTGGTCAGCGGATTGGCGCCACCGCCAAAAACAATGTTGCCACCGCTAGAGCTCACGCTCGCGCCGGGCTGCAGCCGAATGGCGCCTGCAGCAGAGGCATCGCTATCGCTGTTGTAGGTGATGGTGCCGCCATTGCTGCTGACCGCTAAGCTGCTCTGCTGAAGAATGTCGCCTGCTGCTTTGATGAGCAAGGCAGCATTGGACGCTGTGGAGGCAAGCCCCGCATTCAACGTGACATTGCGTCCATAAATGCTGATAGGCCCGGCAATGCTGGTGCTGCTGCCAACGTTAATGTCAGCCGTATTGCCCGCCTTGCCGAGGGTCAACCCGCCAAGCGAGGACAAACTGTTGACCGTCAAACCGGCCAGCGACCCCGCATTTGAACCACTCCACGTGAAGGTCGAAGCAAACGAATTTCTGGGCGCAATGGTGAGCGCGCCAGTGGTTTGAAGTGTGGACGCAGAATAGCTAAACGTGTCGGCGTTGATAGCGATGTTGCCGGCGTAAGTCGTGCCGCCGAAAGTGCTACCCGTCATGCTTAAGTCATCACTGCCGCTGGCACCCGTGGCCTGCAAGGTGATGGCGCCTGAATTGTTGTCGCCGATAGTGCTTGGGCTCAGGGTCACGATCCCGAAGTTGCTGCTGCCACTGCCATTGGCTCCACCGGTACCGGAAAAGCTGATCGCACCACCGGCCGATTTGACCGTGCCGCCGCTTTGCACAATCACACCGTAGTTGTCGCTGCCGGACGCGCCCACCCCGCCTGTGCCGGTGATGGCCACGGTAGATCCCGCGCCGGCTCCCTCGGCAGACACGATAGAGCCGCTAATGTTGATGCCGGACTGAGCACCGCTACCCATGCCCCCGGTGCCGATCAGGGCCAGTGCGCCACTGCCGGTTGTTTTAACCAAACTGTTGCCCGCAAGATAAATACCAAAATTGGGTGTGGAAGACCCGGTGCCGCCACCGGTGCCGGTCAGCGTCATGGCATTGCTGCCACTTGCTGTAATCGACGAGTTAGAGTCCAGAAAAATACCGTGGTTGTTGTTGCCGCCTGCGGCACCGCTTCCGGCACCGCCCGAGCCGGTAATGACCGTGGTGCCAGACCCGGTTATCACTGACGAGCTCTCAAGCGATACCCCCCAGTTGCGTTGTGAGCTCCCAGCATTGGCGGAGCCCGTTCCAATGACGGTGACATTGGCGCCGGCAATTGAGGCTTCGTTAAACAAGCGCACGCCAATGCCGGTGTCCGCCGTGCTGCGATTGCTGGTTCCGCGAATCGATACATTGCCAGCGCCTGCATTGATAGCGACGTTGTCGCTCAAATCCACGCCACGATTGGCGAAAGCAGCCGTGGTTGTCGGGTCAGCACCACCGCCCATCACGATGTTGCCGCCGTTGCTCGTGATGCCGCCGACGCTGCCGCTGCCAGTGAATGCGATGCCACCACCACCGATGCCGTCGCTGTCGCTGTTGAGTGTCACATTCAATGCGCCGCCCGTCGCGGAAATGCGGACCCCCCCGTTAACGATGATGTCGTTGTGCGCCTTTAGCGTCAGCGTGGTGGTGGTAGCGCCGGTTTTTGCAATGTTGGTCGCCACCGTAATGTCGCCGTTGCCTTGTCCATCGCCCGCAGTGCCACCCGTTTGAATGGTGACGTTATTGCTGGTCAAGGCGTTGGAAACATCACTGGCCAATATCGTGCTGGTGGCGGCGGAGGTGAAATCCGGGGGGGAGTAGCTGGTGCCACTGGTGCTGCTGCCAATGGTGATGTTGTAGGGGTCCAGCAGCCAGTCTCCCGCAACTCCTAGAGGTGCCGCCGTAGAAACCCGCACGCCGTCGACCACCAGCTTGTAGCCGGAGGTTTCCACCTGCCCGCCCTTGCCGCCTTGCGCGCCACCCTGGGCCAGAATGCTTCCCTGTGCGCGGGTGACCGCGTTGGGGTTATGAATGTCCGACCACAGCACCACCTTGCCACCATCACCCTGGTGCGTGGCACTGGCATCGATGCTGGCACTGGCGTCCATCGTCACCTGGCTGGCCTGGTGCATTGCGCCGCTGCCCTGCCAATCGCCCCCCACCAGCACCGTGCCGCCGCCTTGGGCGCCGGCGGCCTCGATGCGCGAAGCGCTGGCCAGGGAAATCTGGTCGGCCTCCAGCACGATGCGGCCACCCCGCTCGGTCAGGCTGTTAGCCTGCAAGCTGCCGCTGTGTTTGATGACGCCGCCTTGCAACTCTTGGGCGGCCCTGGCCGACAGCAGGATGAGGCCGTCCGGTGCCAGCACGGCCTGGCGGTTGTCCACCAGCGCCGCCACGTCCGACGGGCTGACCAGCAGCTTGGTCAAGCGTTGCCCTTCGAGCTGCAGCTCGATCATCTCGCCAGCAGCCAGCGCCACCGTGCCGGCCTGCGCCATGATCACGCCGCTATTGCGCACCTCGGGCGCCAGCAGCGCGATATAGCCGCCCAAATGGGCCGTCAGCTGGCCTTCGTTGATGACGCTGCCGGTGGCACCGTTGCGGTCGAAGCGGGTCTTGCCGGCCATGAAGTCGGCGGTTGATATGCCGTGCGTGGTGGCCGTCAGTGCGCCAACATCGGCGCTGGCGCTAGGGCTGAAATAGATGCCGGCCGGGTTGCTCAAAAAGACCTGGCCATTCGAGCTGATGCGGCCAAAGATCTGGCTGGGCTGAGCGTCCAGCACCCGGTTCAGGGTCACGCTGGCGCTGTTCGGTTGTTTGAAGTTGACCTGTGCATTGGCACCGAGATTGAAGCTTTGCCAGTCGATGGCGGCACGCTGGCTGCTTTGGTTCACGTCCATGCGGGCGCTGTTGCTGCCAATGACGGCTTGCCCTGCCACCACTTGGCCGCCTTGCGGCAGGGTGTTGACGGCTGGAGCGGCTTGGGCGCACCCAAAGCCCAGCGCCAGCAGGGCCGGCAAGCTGCGTAGCACCGCGATCAGCGCGCCGAAGCCACGCCCGCCGGCGATGTTGCGCTTGCCGCGACCGCGGCTGAGTTCGCTGACCGCGACCCAAGTGCCTGCGTTCTCGTTCCAGACCAGGCGATAGAGACGGTTGATGCTGGCATGCTCGTTCATGGAATATTCTCTGCAAAAAAACTTGGATGGGCGCTGGGCAAAG
This sequence comes from Roseateles albus, assembly GCF_028595345.1. Classification (NCBI taxonomy): domain Bacteria; kingdom Pseudomonadati; phylum Pseudomonadota; class Betaproteobacteria; order Burkholderiales; family Sphaerotilaceae; genus Roseateles; species Roseateles albus. The sequence continues at coordinate 144,832 of NZ_JAQQXT010000002.1, forward strand.
GCTGGGAGTGCGTCAGAAGGGAAGGCTGGCCTGCAGCCAGACGCGTGTGCGCTTGTGCGTGCCGTCTTGGTCTAGGCCGGCCGCGTTGGCCAGCGGGTTGCTGCCGATACGGCTCGCCACGGTGAACCTAAGGTCGAGCGCACGCGGGCCCGTCCAAGCTAGGCCCAGGCCGGCGCCTTGTAGCGTCGCCCGATTGACCTTGGGTGCACCAGCAAAGCTGTTATCAACGTTGATCTGCACTTGCCCGCGGTCATAGAACAGCACACCGCGCAGATCCGCGGGCAGCTGCCCGCGCAGCTCTAAATTGATGATGTGGCCGCGCGCGCCGCCGGCCTCACTGCTGGGGTAGGCACGCACGCCTTGCGCACCGCCGAGGTAGAACTTCTCGGACGAATCGAGGTTGCGGTCGCTGGTTTGTCCGGCAATTGCTGCAAAGACGGTCAGCCTGGAGCTGAGCGCTTGCTGGCGGCTGAAGCTGTAGCGCAGCTTGGTGAAGCTGCCATGGGTCTTGGGGCCATTCGCGTCGGCGGCAAAGTTGGGTGAGCCTTGCAGATTCAGGCGCCCTTGGCTGAGCAACAGGCCGCCGCCATTGGCTCCGCCGCCACCCCAGTCGTCGAACAAATTGCCGCTCACGCCGGCGGAGGCAAGGCGAGAGCGGTAGTCGTTGCCGACGCTGCCATTGGCTTCGTTGCGAAAGTCTTTGTGCTCGAAGCTGAACTGCACTGACAGATTGCGCTCCCGGCTGCGCAGCGCCGCAAAGCTGGCGTCCAGCGACCAGGTGCTGGACTTGCCCTTGGCGTTCAGCGCTTCGAAGTCGGTCCCGACCAAACGGTAGCGCAAGGTCGAGGCGTTGGCGCCGGCGCGCCAGCCCTGCAGGCCCAGGGGGGCGGAACCTGCCAGGCGGGCGTAGTCGCTGCCCCGAGTGTGGCTGAGTTGGCCGTTCAAGGCGTCGCCTAGCCCCAGCGGTCCGTTCAGGCTCAGTCCGGCATTGACGCGCTCGGCACCAGTGGAGCGGCTGCCGCTGTTGTCGGCGCTGGCGTCTCCCAAAAGAAGCGGCCCATCGGCAAGCTTGATCAGCAAATCGGTCTCGCCCGGCTGGCTGCCAGCGACCAAACTGCCGGTGCTGCTGATGCCGGGGAGGTCGCTCAAGAGCAGCAGGCCCCGGTCAAGCGCCGGCAGGCGCAGCGGCGCGCCGCTGGCCTGCTGCGCAGCGATCATGGCCGTGGCGCGGTCGGTGTCAAAGCGCAGGCCGCTGGCGGGCTTGTCGAGGAGCACCTTGCCGAAGTGGGCTTCATCGACTTGCAAGAGGATCACGCCTTCGGTGATGTCTTGCGGCGGCAGGTAGACACGAGCCAGCCAACCCGCCCGCGCGTAGGCCTCGGCAACGGCGGCGGCGGCGCGCTGCAGGTCGGCTAAGCCAAGGGTGCGGCCCTGGTATTGACTGAGAGCAGCTTGCAGTGTGGCACTGTCAAGCAACTGATTGCCGCGCAACTCGAAACGGGCGACTTGGACCTGTCGCCCGCCATCCAGGTGCAGCTCTTGCGGCTGGTTCAGGCGCGGGCTATCGCCGCGCTGCGGCTGGGGCGGAGTTATTTGTCGTTGTTGTTGCAGCAGGCTGCCAGCGTCGGGTGGGGTTTGCGCCCATAGCGAACTGGGTAGCAAGGCCAGCATGGCAGCCAGATGCAAGGGGCGAACCCAGCAGAAGTGGGCGGGTTGACCTGCTCGTGAGCGCCCCCAGACCTGTCGCTGCGCGCCAGGCCCCGCGAGGGGGAGAAGAAACAACTTGGGAGCGGCCCGGCGCTCTGTTTCTTGAGAGCGAGGGCGCTGGAAGACGACTGATGTGCGGTGCGAAGCTGGCATGGGCGCCTTGTCCTGGCAGTGAAATCTGAGGGTTCGGTCGACTCGCCCCGGGCTGAATTAAGTCGCGCCGAGGCTATTCGTGCATCACCATATCGTCGCCGCGCAGCAAGGCACTTGAGCGGCGATATTGGGGCGTCTTCTTGATCCTTTTTCGCCCTTGCTGAGTCCGCACTATGGCCTGCAACGCAAAAAAAACGCCCTGCGCCGCAAATTGCGGGGCAGGGCGATGGGGGAAGGGCGCGCTGGGTATGTGCGTGAGAAGGCGTGGTGCGCTCAGCCCTTGTGGACGCGCCCACCTTTGCCGCCGTGACGCTTGAGCCAATCAAAAAACTCGCCGTACCAAAGCTTGCTGTTCTGGGGCTTCAGCACCCAATGGTTTTCATCCGGGAACCACAGCAGGCGTGCATCGACACCGCGCGCCTTGAGCGTGTTGTAGTAGGCCAGGCCCTGCGCGTCGGGCACGCGGTAGTCCAGCGCACCGTGGATGACCAGCGTGGGCGTGCGCATATGCTGGGCGAAGTTGACCGGGCTTTGGGCGGCAATTTTGGCCGGGTCGACCCAGTAGTTGGCGCCCAGCTCTTTGACATGCCAGGTGTAGCAATCGTCGGCATACATGGCTTGCCAGTCGAAGCAGCCGGCGTGGCAGATATAGGCTTGGTAACGCCCAGGCTCCACATGCCCATTCATCCATGCAACCATAAAGCCGCCGTAGCTGCCGCCGGTGGCGTAAATGCGGCCTTTGTCGGCCCAAGGCTTCTTCAAGATCCAATCGGTGCCGGCCTCGATGTCTTGCAACTCCAGCTCGCCCCAGCGGTGCGTGATCGAGTCGAGAAATGCATGACCGAAGCTGGAACTGCCGTGGTAATTCACGGCGGCGACCACATAACCCTCGGCGGCGAATAACTGATGGTTCCAGCGCCAATGCCAGCTGTCACCCATGGCGGTGTGCGGGCCGCCGTGGATCAGATGCATGACCGGGTATTTCTTTTTGGCGTCGAAGCCGGGCGGGTAGGCCAGCCACATCTGCACCTGCTCGCCCTGCGCGCCGGCATAGAAGACTTCTTCGATCTTGGAGAATTTGTGCGCCGCCAGCAAGTCGATGTTGAAGGACTCGATGCGCTGCGCTTTCTTCTCTTCATCCAACACGGACAAGCGCGGAGGGAAGTGAATGCTGTCGTGGTTGACGACGATCACGCCCGCAGCGGCCGCGAAGCTTGTTGCGTGGCCGCCTTCGAACTCGATTGCGGCCGAGGCGGTGGGCAGGTCGAAGCGCCAAAGATGGCGACGGCCGGCCTGCTCGGCGCAGAACAGCAGCGACAAATCATCTTCGGCCCAATTCAGCGGCGCGGCGACTTCACGGTCCCAGTCGGCCGACACCACTGCCCATTGGCCGTGGGTATCCAGCACCGCCAGCTGCGCCGGCATCGTGTGCTTGAGCCCTTGGTTGCTGGCCAAAAAGGCGAGATGCTGGCCGCCGTGGCTATAGCGTGGCGCGCCAAAGTCCCAAGCGGCGTCTTGCAAGAGGGTGCGAAATTCGCCTGACTTCCCGCCCGATTTAAGCGTTAGCTCGGCCAGCGCAAAGCAATTGCCGACCTTCTTCTCGGGCGCCGGATCAAAGGCAAATACGATGCTGCGGCCATCGGGCGCGATGCCGAAGCATTCGCTGCCTGCGTCGGCGCGGCTGAGCTCAAAGCCGCTGCCCTCGAACAGGTCCTGGGTTTTGCCGGTTTTGACGTCGATGACATGCAAATGAGCGACCCGGCCCATCGGGATGCTGTGATCCCAGTAGCGGTAAAACGCCTCGCTGGTGACATAGCCGGTTTGCTTGCGCGCCTTGAATTCTTTGTGCGCCTTGGCCTGTGCTTTGGCGCCTTCGAGCTCGGGCCAGACCCAGGAGATGAAGGCGATGCGGCGGCCGTCGGGGAACCATTTGAAGGCCTCAACGCCGGTGGCGATTTGACCCAGGCGGCGCGCTTCGCCGCCATCGGGGGCGATCAGATAGAGCTGTGGCTCGTCGTCCTTGACCCCATCCTGCTCGCGCTTGGCCACGAATGCGATCTGCTCGCCGCTCGGGCTCCACTGCGGCGCGCCGTCTTTGTCGCCGGCGCTGGTCAAGCGGCGCGGCTCGCCGCCCAGCGTAGACAGCAGATACAGGCTGGAGCGACTCTTGTTCTCTGCCATATCGAACTGCGACAGGCTGGCCACCGCTTGGGCACCATCGGGCGACAGGCTGGGCGCGCCGACCCGCTCGATTTGCCAGAGTGCGTCAACATCAAATTTACGGGTTTTGCTCATGGTGCGTCCGAGCGTAAGAATTTGGCCAAAAGGTGACGAAAGGCCATGCGTCCGACGCCACAGCCCAGCACGATGAAGAGCAGGCCTGTCAATTGCGGCAGCCCCCAGCCGGGTGTGTTGATGAAGTCATAGCCGAAAGCGATGCCGACTTGCCAGCCGGCCAAGGCGCCGAGCACGAAGCCGGCTGCGTCGGCAAGACCTTCGAAAGCAGCGCGTTTGAGGGGTGAGGTCATGGTCAGTTATGGCTGGTGAATGGGCCGCTTGGTTTAGCGGTTATGGCGCTGCATTTGCAGCAGCTTCTCGAACAGGGTCAGGTCTTGCTCGTTTTTGAGCAAGGCTCCGACCAGCGGCGGGATGCTGATTTTTTCGTCCTGGCTTTGCAGCGCAGAGACGGGGATGTCCTCGGCCAGTAGCAGCTTCAGCCAGTCCAGCAGCTCCGACGTAGAGGGCTTTTTCTTCAGGCCCGGCAGATTGCGCACCTCGAAGAAGGTCTTCAGTGCGGCCGCAAGCAGTTCCTTCTTGAGGCCGGGGAAATGCACATCCACGATGGCTTGCATCGTCGCCGGGTCAGGGAACTTGATGTAGTGAAAAAAGCAGCGGCGCAAAAACGCGTCGGGCAGTTCTTTTTCGTTGTTGGAGGTGATGAAGACCAAGGGGCGATGCTTGGCCTTGATCAGCTGACGGGTTTCGTAGACATAGAACTCCATCCGGTCGATCTCTCGAAGCAAGTCGTTGGGGAATTCGATGTCGGCCTTGTCGATCTCGTCGATCAAGAGCGCGACCGGCCGATCGGACTCAAAAGCCTGCCAGAGCACGCCTTTGACGATGTAGTTCTCGATGTTCTTGACCTTCTCGGCGCCTTCAATGCCGGAGAGTTGGCTGTCGCGCAAGCGGCTGACAGCGTCGTACTCGTACAGGCCTTGCTGCGCCTTGGTGGTCGATTTGATATGCCATTGCAGCAAGGGCATGCCCAAAGCGGCGGCCACTTCTTCGGCCAGCATGGTCTTGCCGGTGCCGGGTTCGCCCTTGACGAGCAGCGGGCGCTGCAGCGTGGCGGCGGCGTTGACGGCCAACATCAAGTCGGCGGTTGCAACGTATTGGTCCGAACCTGCAAATTTCATGGTTTAAATCAAACAGTAGATTGGGTCGAATGAGTATAGAGGCGGCCTCTATAATGCCGATCGGATTCAGAACACGACACCTGGGACTATGAAAAAACTGCTGCAGATTTCGATCGCCTTGGCCGCTTCCCTTTGCGCGAGCGCCTCCGTTCATGCCCAGGCCCAAGCTCAGGCCCCGGCCGATGCCCAAGCCAAGACTGACGGCAAAGTCTCCGTGCAAACCAAGGTAGCCATGTGCATCGGCTGCCACGGCATTCCTGGTTACCAAGCCAGTTTTCCAGAGATTCACAAGGTGCCAATGATTGCTGGGCAAAATGCGCAGTACATCGTCTCCGCTTTGAATGCCTACAACAAGGGCGAGCGCAAGCACCCCACGATGCGCGGCATCGCTCAGCGCATGAGCGAGCGCGACATGGCTGAAGTCGCCGCTTTTTACGAAAAGCAAGCCGGCGTGGCCGCAGTGCCAGAGGCCGTCATACCGCCGAGCGCGCAAGTAGCCGAGCTGCTGAGCAAGGGCGCCTGCGCGTCTTGCCACGGTGCTAACTTCAGCAAGCCTATCGACGGCGCTTACCCGAAGCTGGCTGGTCAGCATGCTGACTATCTGTATGTGGCCCTGAAGTCCTACCAGGTCGAAGGCAAGGCAGTGTATGGTCGCGGCAACGCCATCATGGCGGGCCAAGTCAAGCAATTCAGCCATGCCGAGTTGAAGGCCATGGCCAATTACCTGGCTTCTTTACCGAGCGAACTGCGCACCGTGCCACAGAACAAGTTCCGCTGAATTAAGCGAGCTCAAACTCCTTTTGGCCCGCCGACTGCGCAGGGCCAAAACGCAAAGAAGTCGCCTAAATGGCGGCTTTTTTTATGCATATTGCCAAGTGCAAAATGCCGCGCAGGGCAGATACTCAAGCGTTGACTCCTCAATGAGTCGTTTGGGCCAGAGATGCTAAAAAAGATACCCACCCAGCAGGTCGAGTTGGGCATGTTTCTCCAGTCGATGGAGGGCTCCTGGCTATCGCATCCTTTTTGGAAGACGAAGTTTGTGTTGCGGGACCAGGCCGATTTGGATGCCTTGCTGAGGAGCGGCGTGCCGGCGGTATGGATCGATGTCAGCAAGGGGACGGATCTGCTCGCTGAGCCGGGCTCGCCTGAGCCGGCGGCTGCAGCGGTCTCTGCGCCGGTGGACTTATCCGCAGAGCAGGTGCCAGAACCCGAGCCAGAGCCCGAGCCGCCCGGCCCTCCAACGATAGTCGCGCCCAAGCAGCAAGCGCGACCGGCTCGCGCCAGCATGGGCGCGGAGATGGAGCAGGCCACGCAGGTGATGAACCGCTCGCGCGAGCAGATCACGGCCCTGTTCGGCGAGGCGCGCATGGGCAACGCGATCAATAGCGAGGAATGCCAGCCCTTGGTGGTGGAGATTGCCGATTCGGTTGCTCGCAACCCTTCGGCCTTGATCAGCTTGGCGCGGCTCAAGACCAAGGACGACTACACCTATATGCACTCGGTTGCCGTTTGCGCCTTGATGGTGTCCTTGAGTCGGCAACTCGGCTTGGATGAGGATCAGGCCCGTGAGGCGGGCCTGGCCGGGCTCTTGCATGACATTGGCAAGATGGCCATGCCGCTGGAGATTTTGAACAAGACCGGCGCTTTGAGTGACGCCGAGTTCACCGTGATTCGCTCGCACCCGGTGCGGGGCTATCAAATGCTCAAGGAGAGCGGCGGTGTGTCCGCCGCAGCGCTTGATGTCTGCTTGCACCATCATGAAAAGATGGACGGCACCGGTTACCCGCAAAAGCTCAAGGGCGAGCAGATCAGCTTGCTGGCGCGTATGGGTTCGGTCTGCGATGTCTATGACGCGATCACCTCGACCCGGCCCTATAAGGCGGCCTGGGACCCGGCCGGGTCGATCCAGCGCATGGCGCAATGGACGGGGCAGTTTGATCCTGTGGTGTTCAAAGCTTTCGTGATGTGCGTGGGTATCTACCCGGTCGGCAGTTTGGTCAAGCTGGAGTCGGGCCGGCTGGCGGTGGTGCTGGATTTGAACTCTCAGAACTTGGCCGCACCCGTGGTGCGCGTGTTCTACTCCACCCGCTCCAAGCTGCCCATCTCGGTGCAAACGCTTGATCTTTCCGATGCGGCCGTGAGTGACCGAGTCATCGGGCGCGAGTCCCCGCAGGACTGGGGCTTTACACATCTGGATGAGATTTGGCGCAAGGCTTGACATAGCGCCGCCTCCCATAGGTTTACCCCGAGCCCCTTGCCTGTGCAGCCTGCCTAAACTCAGCGCAGCACTCATCGGCGGGAGATATCGGAAATGTTGAAGAAAATAGCGGCACTTGTTCTGCTGTCTGCGGTTCAGCTGAGCCCTGCCCAGGCGCAGACTTTGCGTTGGGCCAGCCAGGGTGACCCGCAGACCATGGACCCGCATTCGCAAAACGAAAGCATGACCAATATGGTCAACGGTCAGGTCTATGAGCGCCTGACCCGGCGTGACCGCAAACTGAATATCGCGCCAGGTCTGGCCACCGAATGGACGCAAGTCTCACCCCTGTTGTGGCGCTTCAAGCTGCGCCCGGGCGTCAAGTTCCATGATGGTCGGCCCTTTACGGCCGACGATGTGGTGTTTTCGATTCAGCGCGCCAAGGCGCCGACCTCGCAACTGTCTGTTTACGCCAATGCGGTCGGCACCGCGCGCAAGGTTGATGAGCTGACGGTCGAGTTTCAGTTGAGCAGCTACAACCCCATCTTCTTGCAGCATTTGGACCTGCTCTGGATTATGAGCAAGCCCTGGGCCGAGGCCAACCGAGCCGTGCGACCGCTGGACTTCAAGAACAAGGAGGAAAGCTTCACCAGCATGAACGCCAATGGCACCGGCCCTTATCAACTGCTAACGCGCCAACCCGGCGTCAAAACGGTCTACAAGCGCAACCCGGCTTGGTGGGGCAAGTTTGAGGGTAATGTGCAGGAGGTGGTGTTTACGCCGATCAGTAACGACGCGACAAGGCTGGCGGCGCTCGTCTCGGGCGAGATCGACTTCGTGCTCGACCCGGCGCCCCGCGATGTGCCGCGACTGCGCAATACCAGCGGTGTCAAGGTGATCGACGGCCCTGAAAACCGCATCATCTTCATCGGCATGGATCAGGCCCGTGACAAGCTGCTTTACGCCAATGTGGCCGGGGATAAAAACCCGTTCAAAGATGTCCGGGTGCGCAAGGCGCTTTACCAGGCGGTCGATGTGGAGGCGATGCGCATCAAGCTGATGAATGGCCTGAGCCAACCGACCGGCAGCCCGACGCCTTCGGCGGCAGCGAGTTTCAATGATGCAGCGCTGGAAGCACGCTACCCCTTTGACATTGCTGCTGCGCGCAAGCTGATGGCGGACGCCGGCTACCCGGAAGGCTTCGAAGTCACGCTTGATTGCCCGAACAATCGATACATCAATGATGAAGAAATCTGCCAGGCCTTGGCGGCGATGTGGGCGCAGCTCAAGGTCAAGGTGCGCGTTTCGGCGATGCCGCGGGTGACCTTCTTTCCCAAGCTAGAGAAGCTCGACACCAGCTTGTTCCTTTATGGCTGGGGTGGCGCCATCAATGACGCCGAGTCCATCATGACGCCGGTGTTTCGCAACCGCGGTGAGAAGGGCGTCGGCCTGTACAACTATGGCAATGTGCATAACGACAAGTTCGACGCATTGGCGGCTCAGTCATCGGTAGAGGCCGATGTGGCCAAGCGCGAGCAGTTGATCAAGGCCGCGCTGACCGAATACAAAGAGCAATTCCATGTGCTGCCTCTGCACCGGCAGATGATCCCCTGGGCCGCGCGCAGCAATGTCAATATGGTGCACCGGGCCGACAACTGGCTTGAGTTGGCTTGGGTGACGGTGGGGAATTGAAGCCCCAAGGCCGCTAGAAACAGCAAAGCCCAGTCTTTCGAACTGGGCTTTGTTTTGTTTTTTGGTGCCGGAGAGATGAATCGAACACCCGACCTTCTCATTACGAATGGCAAAAAATTGGCGTTTACCCGTATTTCGCTTTGTTGATACACTAACCATGAAATCTATGTAAATCAACGGTTTAACTTGTTTTTTGGTTGGGCATGTGTTGATTGACGCAGATGGGTTCATGGGAAATTTGCTTACATCCGTCGTTACATCCTGGCCGATGTAAGCAATAGGGGGTTCAACATGGCAAAAGTGAAATTCACGGCTCCGAAGGTGGCCGCGTTCAAGTGCAGCGCCGATAAGGCTCAGGCTTTCATGTGGGACTCGACCGCGCCGGGGCTTGGCTTGCGGGTCACGCCTGCGGGCAAGCCGTCCTATGTGTTTCAAGGGCGCTATGAGGAAAAGACCATCCGGGTGACCATCGGGAGCCCTGACGCCTGGAGCATTCCAGAAGCTCAAGCCAAAACCCGCGAACTCCAGCGCCAAATCGACGAAGGCCGCGACCCCCGCGAAGTGAAGGCCGCCATCACTGCCGCCGATGTTGCGAAGCGCGAAGCCGACCGGGGGCAGGGCGTGACCGTCGCCGAGGTTTGGCCGCGCTACTTGGCCGAGGGCAAGCCCAAGCGCCGTACCGCTTGGAAGCCGGGTTATCGCGCCGACCTTGAGGCCGTTGCGTCTATGGGCGGTGTGCCGAAGAAGCGCGGGCAGGGCTTGACCAAGCCGGGGCGGCTCAGTGCCTTGATGGCGTTGCCGCTGGCGTCGATTGACCAAGACCTGATTCGTGACTGGTATGCCAAAGAGGCCAAGACCGGCCCCTACCAAGCGAGTCGCGCAATGGCGATGTTCTCGGGCTTTCTTGGCTGGTGCGCCACCAAGAAGGACTACCGCGCCCTAGTGGACAAGACCGCCGCCCGCGCTAGTGAACTAGGCGATGTGCTGCCCGAGGTGAACAGGCGCACCGACTGTATCGAGATTGACCAATTGCCCGCATGGTTTTCCGGCACCGACAAGTTGCGTAGCCGCGCCGCTGCCGCCTATTTGCAATGCTTGGTTCTCACTGGTGCGCGCCGCGAAGAAATGGCCGGCCTGCGCTGGGCTGATGTGGATTTTCAATGGTCGAAGCTGACCATTGCCGACAAGGTGGACAACACCCGCACCATTCCGCTGTCACCCTATGTGGCTTCGCTGCTGGCCGGCCTGCCACGCACCGGCACGCTGAAGAATGGCAAGGCCAACCCGTTCGTGTTTGCATCGGCGCTTAGCGCATCCGGCCGCATCACAGAGCCACGCGCACCGCTTGAGGATGTGCTGAAGGATGCGGGCATTCCTCACATGACGATTCACGGCCTGCGCCGTACCTTCTCGCTGTTAGGCGAAGCTGCCGGGGCTCCTGCCGGCGCGATTGCTCAAGTGATGGGCCACAAGCCGAGCGCCACGGCTGAAGGCTACCGCCCGCGCTCGATTGACGCGCTGCGCCCCTATCTGGCCTTGATAGAGGCGTTCATTTTGGAGAAGGCCGGGATTACCTTTGACCCTGCCGCCGCTGGCGCTGGCGCTGGTGGCTTGAAGCTGGTCGCATCGGCCTGATATTGGTTTTGCCCCAGCTAGACCCGCCTCGAAGCCGGGTCGAATCGTCGGACTCCTTCACCGACTTGCTGGGGCTCCTGTTTGAAGGCTGACACCTGAAGGGGTGCCAATGAAATCCGTTTTCAAATTACCCGAAGCGCTGGTGTGGTTGAGTGACAAGACTGGCCGCGAATGGAGCGACTCGGAACTATTTGAGGTTGTTTGCAAATTGCACCTGACGCTGCGCGCAGCGCCACCGAGGGACGCCAAGACAAAAGTTCACGAGTGTGTGAACGGAGAAGGGGTTATTGAGAAAGACTTTGGAATTGGGTATTTCCCAAGCATGGGCTGGCGCATGGCCGTGGTGCATCCTTCCGATGTTCAAATTCTATGGATGACCGGGGAAGCTGAAACTCAAAGCGCCGTCAATGATTCGGGGGTGAATGGCCCGACCGAAGAGCTTTTGAAACAAGGCGCTGATTTCGTCGGCAGCCAGATTGAACGCTGGTTTTTCACCAAGCCGGTGCGGGTAACACGCGACACGGTATACGCGACGAAATGGACGCTGGAGCAAATACTTGAATACCACTGCGACACCGCGCCGGAATCGCAGCCCCCCGAGGTTGACGCTGATTTGCCGATGAAATCTGCGCCAGCGAAGCGCGAGCCGGTGTTAGGCAGTGGCGCAATGCGTGCTGTTTTCGGGCATCTTCCTGGTGTGCCGAAGCAGGGATTCAGCGATGTGCCGAAGTGGCTTGGCAAGCCGCATATTTTGGTGGCTCGCCGCGAAGCGCCAATCGAGCACGAGTGGAACCCGGTCGCCTTTGCCAAGATGATGATGAATGAGAGGGGCATCACATACCAAACATTGAATAACCTGTTCCTCTATCAAGCGGTTCTGAAGCCTTTTCTACGCACATGGCAAGAAGCGAACAGAGAGCCCAACGCGTTTGGCATGTAGTCCACCCTCAGGAATGCCGGTCTACTACGGCATTCAATAGCGGCATTTCATAGCGGCATTTGCCCGCGAACCCGCATGGAATCTAGATTCTCATAGCGGCACCATAGCGGCAAGAAATGCCGCTGTTAATTCTGCGTTTCCAGCCCTGCCAGTTCGGCGGGGGCAACCTGGAAATGCAATGAACGTAACCCGCCCCGCCAAGGTCGCACCCGCTGACTTTGTACCGCTTCACCTTGAGACTCGTACGCATGTCTCGACCGGCATTACCGCATGGCATGTCTCGCTCCAACAGCAGACCTTGCGTGCCATGGCCTGCAATGAGTCCTACGACCCGCGCCTGAAGCCCGTTCGCCATGCTGGCCGCTTGCTGTGGCCTGTGGCTGGCATCAAGTCAATCTTGGGGGTGGCGTAATGAAGAACGCCCGCCTCCCCAAGAATGGAAAGACGAGCGCCTGTGAACAAGGCAATTCTAAGCCCGGCAAGTTTCTGGGCACGGATAACCAGCGTCACTTGCGCGTTATTCAAGCGCTCTTGACCCGCCCGATGCCCCGCGAGCATGTCGACTCGGTGGCCGGTTGCAGCAATGGCCCGGAGTTGATTGCAGAACTCCGCCGCCGTGGTTTAAGCATCCCTTGCACGCGCGCCAAGAAGAAAGACCGCGACCTGTTCGATTGCTTTCCGGGCGTCTATCACTTGACCCATTCTGACCGCCGCAAGTTGACTGCGTGGATGCGCGAGCGTGCAAAGGAGGGACTCTCGTGAGTGTCGGAGCAATACTGCGTTTCAAGAAGCTGACCGGCTCGGGAATCGTCCGCACTGCCGCCGCGCACAACAAGCGCACCATTCAAGCCGAGCTTGGCGCTGGCGGCAGCATTGACGCTCGCTTGACCGGCTTGAATGAGGTGCTGGCCGGGCCCCTGAAGCCTGATGATGTGGCCGACCGCGCTCGCGCTCGAATGGCTGGCGCTGGCGTCGGCAAGCTGCGGAAGGATGCCGTCCGGGCGCTTGAGTTTGTCGCGAGTCTTGCGCCGGGGCAATGCGCCGACGAGCGCGGATTCTTCGCCGCTGCCGCCCATTGGCTGGCCGACAAGTTCGGAGCCGACAACATCCTTAGCGCTGACGTTCACCGTGACGAGGCCGCGCCGCATCTGCATGTGCTGGTGCTGCCGCTTATCGGTGGTCGCATGGCCGGTAGCGATGCCGTCGCGCCGCCGCAGTGGATGACGTTGCAAAAGGAGTTTTTCGAAGCGGTCTGCGTGCCGTTCGGGTTGAAGCGTTATCCGCGCCGGTTGGTAGGCACAAGCAAGACCGCCACTTTCGCCGCCGTCCTGGCTGAAGTGAAACGCCGCAATGACCCGGTTCTGACAAGTGCGCTTTGGCCGCTCCTGCGTGACCGCATCGAGGCCACTCCTGGCCCGTTTGCCGAGCTTTTGGGACTGGAGGCCATCAGCGCCAGCAAGCCCAAGAAACTGCGTTCTATGACGGCCATTTTCACAAGCAAGGGCAAGGGAAGCCAAAAGCCGGAAAGTGACGAACCCTATAAGGGTTTGAATGACCGAACCCTTTACCTGTGTAAGGGTTCGCAAAATTCCAGCGTCAGCAATGTGGCGACAACCACGCCTGTTTGAGCAAAGAAAGAAGAGACTATGACGACCAAGAAGAAAGCGCCGCCGCAAGCCTGGAAGCCGGGTCAATCTGGCAATCCAAAGGGCCGGCCTGCTGGCGCTGGTGAAATTGCCAAGTTCCGCGCCGGCATTGCCGAGCATGTGCCGGCCATCATCAAGACCTTGACCACTGCCGCCCTGGCCGGCGATGTGAGCGCCGCCCGCCTGCTGCTGGAGCGAGTGATTCCGGCCATCAAGCCCGCCGAGGAAGCCGCGCCGGTCAATCTGCCCGATGGCACGCTGACCGAGCAAGGCCGCGCCGTGGTGGCCGCCGTCGCTGCCGGCGAGCTTGCGCCGGGTCAAGGGGCCGCGCTGCTGGGGTCGCTGGGTGCATTGGCGAAGTTGACCGAGGCTGACGAAATCGACCGCCGCATGGCCGCCCTGGAGGCTCGCGACGCATCGGGCAGGGGGCAGCCATGAAGCAGAGCATTCGCAAGCGCCTGGAGGCGCAAGAGGCCCGGCAAGTTGCAGTGCGCCGCCGAACCAGCGCCGACGGCGCCAAATACCACCAAGTTTTGTTGCATGGGCTCGGCCATCGGCTGCGGCAATATCACATGGAGCCAAGCCCGCATTACTCGCACGCAATAGTAGAAGTGGTTGACGACCCAGGGTCCCCCTATGAGCCGGCGTTGCACGCGATGGCCGGACGCATAAGGGCCGACTCGCAGACCGACGCCGACCGCGCTCTATTGGCCCTTGTTGGCGTTGAACTCAAACTAGACGGCCATGATTATTCGGCGGCCGAATCTGTCCTGGCGCTCGACAAAGTTCTCTCAGACTATTGCGACCTTTACCCGGCGCCCTTCTCCGTGCCGGTTGATGCCTGACGGCATCGCCCCTCAATGACCCGGCCACCGCGCCGGGTTTGTCGTTTCTGGCTGGCGCTGGTGGCCGACCCTCGCCGTTCCGCACGCGTGCGCGAGGCTAAACAGCCTAGCGAGTGAGCCACGCTCACACACATTCAACTATGACGGCACTGCAATTCTGGACTTAGTTGCCCCCAATGTTGCCCCCACGCTGAATAGGCGCCGTGGCAAAACACTTGGCAATTCGCCGGAATGGTGCTCACCCGGAACGTCCCGCGATGCTTGCCGTTTGTGGGGTTCTATGTGGGGTTGGCGAATATTCAGACCATGCTGTCATAGGTGAACTCGGCTGAGACCGTCTCCGCCAAGCACACCCGCCCATAAACGAAGAAACCGGCCACTTGAGCCGGTTCTGTCGTGAGGCCGAAGCCTGCGATTACTGCTGCTTGCTGCGCCGACGGGCAACGCCAGCGACGAGGCCAAGACCGGCGAGGAGCATCGCATAGGTTTGTGGCTCAGGGACTGCGGTTACTGTCATCAGGAAGCCACGGGACTCATAGGTTTTGGGGTTAAACCCATTGGCCACAATAGAACCCGTGTCATTGATTCCTTTGGCTTCAACGAGTACCCAACCCTCAGCCACCACGCTTGCATCGAGGTAAGCATTCAAGTCGGTTGCAGTCGTGCCATTCCAGAGCGTGGCGTGTTTAGCCCCATTTTCCAAGTAGGCATAACCGACAATTTGGCCCGCATTGTTGATGGCGTTGGCCCAGCTATCTTGTCCGCCAAGGGTGCCCAAATCGGTTGCAGTCGTGCCATTCCAGAGCGTGGCGCGATAAGACCCATTGTCCATAGATGACCATCCCACCACTTGGCCCGCATTGTTGATGGCGTTGGCCGAGCTATATGGTCCGCCAAGAGTGCCCAAATCGTATTCTGTCGTGCCCTTCCAGAGCGTGGCTGTTGGATACCCCAAGTCAAAAAAGTGTGGGCCGCGACCTACCACATGGCCCGCATCGTTGACGGCGTTGGCGGAGCTATTTGTGCTCAATGCGGTCGCCATCGTGCCATTCCAGAGCGTAGCGTGAGAGTAAATTTCAGAGCTGGCAGAACCGACCACTTGGCCAGCATTGTTGATGGCGTTGGCGACGCTCCCATTTCCGCCGAGGGTGCCCAAATCGGTTGCTGTCGTGCCATTCCAGAGCGTGGCGTGTTTAGCCCCATTTTCCAAGTAGGCATAACCGACAATTTGGCCCGCATTGTTGATGGCGTTGGCCCAGCTATCTTTTCCGCCAAGGGTGCCCAAATCGGTTGCAGTCGTGCCATTCCAGAGCATGGCGTGAGTGCCATGAACGGCATTTAATTGGACAGCACCCACCACTTGGCCCGCATTGTTGATGGCGTTGGCGGAGCTAGCCAACCCGCCAAGAGTGTCCAGCAGAGTCGCTTTGTAAGACGCAGCCGCAGCAAAATTGCTGAAGGCAATAGTAGCCATCGCAAGGGCGATTTGCCCGCTCAGACGAGTCTTCGCTGTCTTGCGGCCCTTTGGGTGATTTACAAAAAGGGCGGCAGAGGGGGAAGGCTTAAACGTCATGAGATACCTGGGGATTGAATGGCCGATTGAGGAAGGGCTTGGTCAAGCGGGCCACCCACAACCGTTTGGATGGCATGGGTTGAATTGTCGAAGGACTCAAACCACTTTGATACCACTCATGTCGGGGGGCGGAATCGGCCGCATGTGAATTGCGACACGGAAAGATGCGGCCGACCGGGCAGGGCATAAGCAATTTGCATCGACTTGGCGCAAGCGGCGCGAGGTCGCTGTCTTAGTCCTGCGCTTGAGAAGTCTCACGGCAGAGATGAGATTCCGTCTGAGAGGCGGCCGCCGCATGACCCCAAAAAGGCAAATAGTGACACGCTGCACCAAGCCAAAACCGTGGCCGGATTCTGAAAATCGTCTTACATCCGCCGTTACATCGTGTTCAGAAAAAACAAAAGGGTTAGCAGTCACTTACCTGCTAACCCTTGTCTATTCTGGTGCCGGAGAGATGAATCGAACACCCGACCTTCTCATTACGAATGAGCTGCTCTACCGACTGAGCTACACCGGCATCAAGCCCAAGATTCTAACCTCGGTTCTGGTCAGCTTCCAGGTGATAGGCGGTGACGCGCTCGACTTCTTTCTTGGAACCCAGCACCACGGCAACGCGCTCATGCAACTGCGTTGGCTGCAGGTCCATGATGCGCTGGCGGGCGTTGGTGGCTGCACCACCGGCTTGCTCGACCAGGAAGGCCATCGGGTTGGCTTCGTACATCAGGCGCAGCTTGCCGGCCTTGTTCGGCTCGCGCTTGTCCCAAGGGTAGAGGAACACGCCACCACGCGTCAGGATGCGGTGTACATCGGCCACCATGGACGCGATCCAGCGCATATTGAAGTCTTTGGCGCGCGGCCCGGTGCTGCCGGCCAGCGCTTCGTCGATGTAACGCGTTACAGGGGCGTCCCAGTGGCGCATATTCGACATATTGATGGCGAATTCCTTGGTGTCCTCGGGGATCTTGACGTCTTCGCTGGTCAGCACGAAGGAGCCTTGCTCGCGGTCCAAGGTGAACATTGCGACACCTTGGCCGAAGGTCAAGACCAGCGTGGTCTGCGGGCCGTAGACGCAGTAGCCGGCTGCGACCTGCGCGGTGCCGGGCTGCAGAAAGTCGTCTTCCGATACGCCTTTTCCGCCTTCGACCTTTTTCATCACCGAAAAGATCGTGCCGATGGAGACATTGACGTCGATATTGCTGGATCCGTCCAATGGATCGAACATCAACAGGTATTCGCCCTGCGGATAACGGTTGGGCACGATGTGGATGCCTTCCATCTCCTCGGAAGCCATCGCCGCCAGATGGCCGCCCCATTCATTTGCTTCGATCAATACCTCGTTGGCGATGATGTCGAGCTTTTTCTGGATCTCGCCCTGCACATTTTCGCTGCCCGCCGTGCCCAGCACCTCGCCCAAAGCGCCCTTGGTGACGCTGATGGAGATGCGCTTGCAGGCGCGCGCCACCACCTCGATCAAGAGCCGCAGCTCTTGGGGGATTTGGCCATGTTGGCGCTGCTGTTCGATCAGGTATTGGGTCAGGCTGATGCGTCGGGTCATGATGAGGGTAAATCCAGAGTTAGGTACTTGAACAGCTTAGCAAGCGGCGCTTCAAGCAGCGGTCACCGAAGCCAGCGCACGGCTGATGACCTCGCGCACATCATTGGACAAATCGGCCTTGGCCGCGACGCGGCGGATCGCCTCCAGCGCGGCGCTGCGGTAGGCGGGCGCCAAACTGTTCCAGCGGTCCATCACGCGGGCCAGGCGGCTGGCGATTTGCGGGTTGATCGCGTCCAGTGCCAAGACCTGCTCGGCCCAGAACACATAACCCGCTGCATCAGCGCGGTGGAATGCGGCCGGGTTGTACATGCACAGCGAGAAGATCAGGCTGCGCGCGCGGTTCGGGTTCTTCAGCGTGAAGTCGGCATGCTTGGCGAGTTGCTTGACGCGGGCAAAGGTCTTGCCGTCTTGCTCGGGCGCGCGGCCTTGCAGTGCAAACCATTTGTCCACCACCAGCGGGTCGTCCTTGAATAGCTCGTGGAAGCGCTCCAGCGCGCTGTCGGCCAGCTCGGCGTGTGCATTGACCAAGGCGGTCAGGGCACCCAGGCGGTCGGTCATATTGCCGGCATCCTTGAAGCGCTGATAGGCGCGGCCGGGCCAGACCGTGTCTTGCACTCGCGGAGCGTCCATCACCAACATACTCAAGGCCAGATTGGCCAGCGCGCGCTTGCCGCTGGAGACCGGGTCCGGCGAGTAGCCGCCCTTGACCTGGTTGGCCTCGAAGGCGCCGATCCAGTCATCGCGCAGCGCGGCGGCCAATTGCATTTGGGCGGAATCGACCACCGCGTGAATGGCCTGCGGGTCAACGATGTCGAGCTGTTCGGCGATGTAGCCTTCACCCGGCAAGGTCAGCACCAGTTCCTTGAAGGCGGCGTCCAGCTGTGGATGGCGCAGCAGGGCGCGCATCGCATCCAAGTAGGCCTGATCGAGTTGCAGCGCGGTGCCGCTGTGCAGCGCGGCGAGGATGCGGTTCAGCCCCAAGCGCTGGCCGGCTTCCCAGCGATTGAAAGCGTCGCTGTCATGCTGCAGCAGCACCAGCAGATCAGCGTCACTGAGGCCGTCGTCCAGAATCACCGGGGCGGAGAAGTCGCGCAGCAGCGAGGGCACCGGCGCTGTGCTGACGTTGATGAAGACAAAGCTTTGCTCGGCCTGCTCCAGCACCAACACATGGTCGCTGCCGACAGCGGCGGCTTCGCCCTGCAACTGCAGAGGCAAGGCTTGACCCTCGGCACTCAGCAGGCCCATGGCGACCGGAATCACCTGCGGCAGTTTCTCGGGCTGACCCGGCGTGGCGCGTGAGTGCTGCGTCAGCGTCAAGGTGTAGGTCTGGGCGGCAGCGTCGTAGACACCGCGCGCTTGCACATGAGGCGTGCCGGCCTGCGAGTACCAGCGCTTGAAGGCACCCAGCCGCGTCGTCAGAGCCGAGCCAGGGTTGGCATCGGCGATCGCAGCGGCAAACTCATCGCAAGTGACGGCCTGGCCGTCATGGCGCTCGAAGTAGAGCTTGAGGCCGGCCTCGAAGCCAGCGCGCCCGACCAGGGTCTGGTACATGCGCACGACTTCCGAGCCCTTTTCGTAAATCGTCGTCGTGTAGAAATTGTTGATTTCCACATAACTGTCTGGCCGCACAGCATGGGCCATGGCGCCGGAGTCCTCGGGGAATTGCGCGGCGCGCAGATTGCGCACGTCCTGGATGCGGCAAACTGCGCGGGCCGAGGCGCTGCCGGCCATGTCCATGCTGAATTCCTGGTCGCGGAAGACGGTCAGGCCTTCTTTCAGCGAGAGCTGGAACCAGTCGCGGCAGGTGACGCGGTTGCCGGTCCAGTTGTGGAAGTATTCATGCGCGACGATGGACTCGATGCGGCCGAAGTCGGCGTCGGTAGCAGTAGCCGCCGAGGCCAGGAGCGCCGAGGTGTTGAAGATGTTCAGGCCCTTGTTTTCCATCGCGCCCATATTGAAGTCGGACACGCCGACAATCATGAAGCGCTCCAGATCCAGCGGCAAATTGAAGCGCGCTTCGTCCCAGACGATGGAGGCGATCAGCGAGTTCATCGCGTGCTCGGTCTTCTCCAGGTCGCCGCGACGCACATAGACCTGCAGCAAATGATCTTTGCCGGCGCGCGTGCGCACGCGCTGTTCACGCGCCACCAAGTCACCCGCCACCAGCGCGAACAAATAGCTCGGCTTCGGGAAGGGGTCATGCCATTTGGCGAAGTGGCGGCCATTCGGCAGGTCGCCGCTTTCCAGCAGATTGCCGTTCGACAGCAGCACCGGGTACTTGGCCTTGTCGGCGCGCAGCAGCACGGTGTAGACGGCCATCACATCGGGGCGGTCCAGGAAGTAGGTGATGCGGCGGAAGCCCTCGGCCTCGCACTGCGTGAAGAAACTGCCGCCCGAAGTGTAGAGGCCGTTCAGCGTGGTGTTCTTGTCGGGCGCGCAGGTGTTGCGCAACTCCAAGGCGAAATCGGCGTCGGGCGCGTTGTCGATCACCAACTGATCACCGTCCTGGCGGAAGGAGACACTTTCGCCGTCGATCAACACACGCAGCACATTCAGCGCCTCGCCGTGCAGGCGCAGCGGGCCATGGGCGACGTCGCGGTTGCGCTCCAGCGCCATCTTGGCCGTCACCAGGGTCTTGGCGGGGTCCAGATCAAAGGTCAGGTCTATGGTGCGAATCCAGAACGCGGGAGCTTGGTAGTCTTCGCGGCGAATCAGGTTGGCAGTGCCTTCACGCATGGCGGGCATCCTTGGGGTGGCTTGATGGAATGAAAACCCCGCAAACAGCGCGGGGTCATTGAGGGGTTCAGAGCGAAGTACTTGAGTCCTAGGCTCAGACGCCTTGCTTCAGGCTTTCAGAGATGAAAGGGTCGAGGTCGCCGTCCAGCACTTTCTGCGTGGCCGAGGTCTCGTAATTGGTGCGCAAATCCTTGATGCGGCTCTGATCCAGCACATAACTGCGAATCTGATGGCCCCAGCCTACATCGGTCTTGGTGTCTTCGAGCTTTTGCTGCTCTTCCATGCGCTTGCGCATCTCGAAATCGTACAGGCGCGAGCGCAGGCGCTTCCAGGCCACATCGCGGTTGCCATGCTGGCTGCGACCGTCCTGGCATTGCACGACGATACCGGTCGGGATGTGGGTCAGGCGCACGGCCGAATCGGTCTTGTTGATGTGCTGACCGCCGGCGCCGGAAGCGCGGAAGGTGTCGGTGCGCACATCGGCCGGGTTGATGTCGATCTCGATCGAGTCATCGACTTCGGGGTAGACAAACAGCGAGGCAAAGCTGGTGTGGCGCCCGCCCGAGCTGTCGAAGGGGCTCTTGCGTACCAAGCGGTGCACGCCGGTTTCGGTGCGCAACAGGCCAAAGGCGTACTCGCCCTCGACCTTGATGGTGGCGCTCTTGATGCCGGCCACATCACCCGGGGTTTCGTCTTCCAGCGTGGTCTTGAAGCCTTTGCGCTCGGCGTACTTCAGGTACTGGCGCAAGAGCATGCTGGCCCAGTCGCAGGCCTCGGTGCCGCCGGCTCCGGCCTGGATGTCGACAAAGCAGTTCAGCGGGTCGGCCGGGTTGTTGAACATGCGGCGGAATTCCATCTGCTCGACGGTTTCCTGCAGTTTGGCCGCGTCGCCTTCGATGGCCGTCAAACCGTCAAAGTCTTCCTCGGCCTTGCTCATCTCGAACAATTCGAGGTTGTCGGCGAGATTGCTTTCCAGGTGATTGATGGTCTCAACCACGTTCTCCAGCGTGCGCTTTTCCTTGCCCAGTTCCTGGGCGCGCTTGGGTTCGTTCCAGACGCTGGGGTTTTCTAACGCAGCATTGACTTCGTTCAGGCGCAGGGCTTTGCGGTCGTAGTCAAAGATACCCCCTTAGCGCGGCGGTCCGCGCTGTCAGATCGTTCAGGGAGACGCCAATGGCGTTGATGTGTTCGATGTCCATGTTCTTTTCCTTGCGGCACCGGTCGACTGAATGCGCTGAAGTGCAGCAATTCTCGACCGTCCAGAGTTCGCTATTTTCACACGGCCGGCGCATCAGGGCTTTCAAGCTGTTGCATCGGCCGGGCTTGCGGCACACTGGCGCCCATGTTGATGCTCATCACCACCGTGAAAATGTGGGCCGAGATCGCCTTGATGGTCTTGGCTGCGCAGGCCTTGTTGGCCTTGCTGGTGCCCCAGCTGCTGGCGCGCAACCCTGTGTACCAGTTGCTGCAATGGCTGATCGCGCCCTTGCTGGCTCCTGTGCGCCGGCTGCTGCCTGAGGCCCCAGAGCCGTGCCAGCGCTGGCTGCTGGCCGCGGCCCTGGCCTTGTTGTGGCTGCTCGCGACCGGGCTCAAGCTGCGCCATTGTTTGAGCGTGGGCGTGGCGCTTTGTCAGTGAAGCCCACACATCAGATCCAATCAGAGCTGTTCAGATCCGTCCAGAGTCCGCCATGAATCCATCCACGCGCCAGCAATTCTTGCAAGACCAAGCCGGTGAGCGCGCTGCCAGCTACTGGCGGCGCTGCCGCAATTTGAGCTTTGCGCTCTTGCTGATCTGGGCGCTGGCCACCTTTGGCGGCATATTTTTTGCGCGCGAGCTGAGCTTCAGTTTTTTCGGCTGGCCTTTCAGTTTTTGGGTGGCCGCCCAAGGGCTGTTGCTGCTGTATTGCGCCTTGATTGCCTATTACGCCCGGGCCATGCGCAAGCTTGAGGCGGCCTGTCTTGATCAGTCCAAAAAGGCCGCTAGCGCGGCCGCCAGTGCCTCGGGTTGATCGTGGTGCAGCATATGGCCGGCATCCTCCAAGACTTGGCGTTGCACCGTCGGCACGACGCTCAGGCGGCTCTCAAACTCGCTGCGCGGGTAGCGATTGCCCCAGAATTTGGCTAAATCGGTGCAAGCGCCCTCGACCCAGAGCAAGGGGGCTTCTATGCGCGCCCAGGTGGCGAGGATTTCATCCTTGCGGTACAGCATGGGGTTGGCGCGTTTATGCGCCGCGTCCGCCAGGATGTGCCAGGCGCCGTCCTCCTCGCGGGCCCAGTGCGGCGCCAGCCAGGCCGCTTTGGCTGCGCACAAGCGTGGGTTGGTCTTCATCAATCGGGCCGCCACGGCCGCCAGGTCGGGATAGCTTTTCAGTGCTTGGGGCGTCTTCAAATCATCCAGCCATTTGCCCAGCCGACCTGGCGCTTGTGCGGCCTGCGTTTCGGGCAGGCCGAAGCCTTCCAGATTGATCAGGCGGCGCACGCGAGCAGGGCGCACGCCGGCATAACTCATCACCACGTTGCCACCCATGCTGTGGCCCAAGAGGTCCACCGGGCGGTCGGGGCTGACCGCGTCGAGCAAGGCGTCGAGGTCGCCCAGGTAGTCGGGGAACCAATAGGCATCGGCGCCGCTGCTCTGTGTCAGGCCGAAGCCGCGCCAGTCGATGCTGATGATTTGGCGCGCCGGCCCATCGGCCGCATGCAGCGCATCGACAACGAACTGAAAGGACGCGCCCACATCCATCCAACCGTGCAGCATCACCAAAAGGGGCAAGTTGGCGCCTGGCTGCTCACCCCATTGCAAAACATGGTGGCGCAGGCCGCGCAGGTCGATAAAGCGGCTTTGGTGCGGGCGGCGGGCAAGGTAGGCGGTAGCAGTCATGCGGCGCACTGTAGCCTCAGCCCATTGGCTTTGGCTGTCGGCTTTGCGACAGGCCGCGGTCCTTGGGTTCGCATCTCTGCGAGCTCACCCCATTTTTTTTGCGGGCAGAATCGCGCCCATGATTTCTCACACCATACGCCCCGCTGAAGCACGCGATGTGCCGGCCATCGTCGGCCTGATTGGCGAGTTGGCCGAGTTCGAACAACTCACTCATATGCTGGCGCTGACGGCCGACAAACTGGAGCCTTTCCTGTTCGGCCCTAAACCGGTGATCGAGGCCTTGGTGGGTGAGATCGAGATTGACGGTCAATGGGAGGTGGTGGGCTTCGCCTTGTTCTTCACCAACTTCAGCACCTTTTTGGCCAAGCCCGGCCTGTATCTGGAAGACCTCTATGTGCGCCAGGCGCACCGGCGCACCGGCTTGGGCAAGGGCTTGCTGACCCGTCTGGCACAGATCGCCAATGAGCGCGATTACGGCCGGTTCGAGTGGAGCGTGCTCGACTGGAACGAGGACGCCATCCGCTTTTACGAGAACATGGGTGCCAGCGTCATGCCCGACTGGCGCATCTGCCGGCTCAGCGGCGATGCCTTGACGCGCTACAGGGCCTGAAGCAACCAGGCTGCTAGCTGCTCGGGCGGCCGTGCGATCAAGGCCTTTTCGCCGGCCACCACGATAGGCCGTTGCAGCAGTTGGGGGTGAGCCGCGAGGGCGGCCAAGAGCTCGGCCTCGCTCAGGTCGGGGCGGGCTAGGCCCAGCGCCGCGTATTCGTCCTCATTGCTGCGCAGCATGTCGCGCGCTGGCAGGCCGAGCTTGCGCTGCAGCTCGCTCAGTTCAGCCAAGGACAGCGAGGCTTTCAAGTACTCAATCACTTCCACGGTGTGGCCGCCGGCTTGCAGCAGGCTCAGCGCTTCGCGCGACTTGGAGCAACGGGGGTTGTGAATCAACTGGATGGTCATGGGCGGAGTTTAAGTCGACCAAGGGCATTCCATGAGAGCCATTCGGCCCGCCTTGGCTACCATGCCCGACTTGCTGGCGTCACAGAGAGGGCGGTAGATGAAGAAACTTTTGGGTGCTGCAGCGGATGCGTATGCCGCGCTGTACGCCGGTTTTTCGTGGGCCGTGCCCGAGTACTTCAGCCTTGCCGAAGCCTGTTGCGCCCGTTGGGTCCGCAGCACGCCGGACGCCCTGGCCATTATTTTTGAGGGCGACGGTGGCTGCCGTGCCCAGTACAGCTTCGGCCAGTTGCAACGCGCCGCCAATCGCTTGAGCAATGCCTTGCAGCGCCGCGGTGTGCAGCGCGGTCACCGGGTGGCCATTTTGTTGCCACAGCGTTTTGAAACGGTGGTCGCGCACATCGCCATTAACCAGCTCGGTGCCGTGGCCCTGCCTTTGTCGCATATGTTGGGTGCGCCTGCGCTGGGCTTTAGGCTGCGTGACAGCGGCGCCGTGCTCGCGATTGCTGATGAGTCCGGCATGCCGCTCTTGCAGGCCTTGCAGCCCAGTTGCCCCGCGCTGCGTGAGCTGATCGCGGTGGGTGGCCAGCCGCAGGGCGAGCGAGAGGCGTGCTGGATGCATGCCTTGCAGGCCGAGCCGGCGCGCTTCGCAGCGGTGCAGACGCGGGCAGACGAGCCGGCGCTCCTGATCTACAGCAGCGGCACGATTGACGCAAGCGGCGCCGCCAAGGGCGTGTTGATCCCGCAGCGTGCCTTGATCGGCAATTTGAGCGGTTTTGTCACCAGCCAGAACTGGTTTGGCTTTGACCCGGCCGATGCCGGCAAGAAGTCAGACGCGCTGTTCTGGAGCCCGGCCGATTGGGCCAGCGCAGGTGGCCTGATGAATGCCTTGTTACCGACCCTGTATTTCGGCCGGCCTATCGTCGCGCACCAAGGCCGCTTTGCGCCGGGAAAGGCTTTTGAGCTGATGCAGCGCCACGGCGTCACCCATACCGTCCTGGCCCCGGCGGACTTGGAGGCCATGCGCAAGGCGCTGCCCCAGCCGGCCAAACGCTATGCGCTCAAGCTGCAGGCCATCGTCAGTGCGAGTGAGTGGGGTGAGGCGCCTGACCCAGTCTGCGCGCTTGGCGAGGAGGTGTTCGCCTACTGTCAGAGCCAGCTCGGCGTGGCGGTCAATGAGGTTTTCGGGCCAGCCGAGATGAACCATGTGCTGGGCAATTGCAGCCGGCTCTGGCCGGCACGGCCGGGCAGCATGGGGCGGGCCTTGCCGGGCCACCGTGTGGCCGTGATTGATGAGGCGGGCCAGATCTGCGCCTCGGGCGTCAGCGGTGAAGTGGCGGTGCACAGGTGCGATATGCGGGGCGCGCCAGACCCGGCCTTCTTTCTCGGCTATTGGGGTGATCAGCTTGCCACGCAGGCCCAGTTTGCTGTCGACCCTGCTGACAGTTGGTGCCGCACCGGAGTTCGGGCGCGCCTGGACGCCGACGGCTATTTTTTCTATGCGGGGCGCTGCGGCGATCGGAGCAAATCAAGCGAGCGCGCAGTCCAAGGCCAGGCCCTGCACTGCTTGACGAGCGGTGGCAAACAGCAGCGCCTTGTGCCGCGCCTCAAGTCTCAAGCCCTTGCGGCTTGAAGGCAAGACTCAAGACTCTCCGCTAACTCGCAGGCTCAAGCTTGCGTCGGCTGGCGCCAGCAAGTGGGCCTTGTCGGGCCAGCGTTCCTGACCGGTGAGCGTCGTGCACTGCCGGCGCTCAGAAGCTGATTTTTTGGCAGCGCCGCTTTCATGGGGGTCGAGTTGTTTGGGCTCGGCGCTCAAGGCAATCGACAGCAACTGGCCGGCTGTGTTGTTGGCTTTGTTGGCGGCAGGATCGGGCCATTCCAGCTCCCAGTTGGCCTGTGCGCTGCAAATTCGTACGCCCTCGGCCTGCGGGAAGGCCCAGCGCAAGTACCAGGGCAAGATCTCGCTGCGCATGCTTGTCGCGGTGCCGACGATTTTTCGCACCATGGCCATATCGAGCTGCTCGGGCTTGATGGTCAACAACAGCCTACCACTCATCTTGGCCGTGCCCTTGACCAGATTGCTGGCGATTTCGGCGTCCTGGGCCTGCTCTTTGGGCAGCACCGGCAACTCGAAGCTGCCATCGGCCTGCATGGCGATGGGGACGTATGCGTCGGCATGCATCACGGCCAGCTTGGGCACTTTCGGCAGCGGCACTTTGGGGTCTTTGGCCTCTAACTTGAACTCCAAGCGGAACAGGCCTTGGCCATAGCGTTGCACCATGCTCAAGACCTCGTTCATCTGCCGGTAAGGGCGGATGCTGCCGTCGCGCTTCATATTGACGGAGACCGATTCCAGCACCTCGGGTGCGTCTTGCGCATGGACGAGGTTTGTGGCGCAAGCGAGTGCACAAGCCAGAGAGAGCAGTTGGTGTTTGATTTTCATAGAGGGCAGTGGAAGAAGACTAAAAGTTCAATATCAACGGGCGCATTTGCCGCGCGCCTCGGCCAGCAGCCAAAACGGCAGGCTCAAAATGCCCGCACCGCCGCCGGCAAATTCGCCCTTAAGGCAGTCGCCATTGCCGGCTTTCTGGATCTCCTGACCCAAACGAGCCGACTGTTCAAGCGGCGGGCCGTCGCCCATGGCTTGGGCCGCACGCTCTGATAACAGGGGCGCGCGAGTGGCCTGACGTATGGCTCGGCGCGTGGCGTCGGAGTTGATCAAAAGTGGCGGTGCGGCCTTGTCGCTGCTAGGTGCTGCGGGCGGCGCTGGCTCCATTGCCTGCGCTGCTGGGCTAGCGATGAGGTCTGCAGGAGGGGGAATGGGTGATCCAGCTAGCGTGCTTGTGATGCTGTGGCTGCGGTTCCTTGCTGGCGCTATTTCCTGAACTATTGCCTGTGCAGGGCGGAGATTGTCTAGCGGTACAGGCTTGCGAGTCGCCGCTTGCGTCAGCAGACGCACTTCAATGCGCTCGGTCGTGTTGGGCTTCGGTGAAGCGTGGCGCCCCTGTGCTACCAGCAGCAGCCCAACACCCAGGTGTAGCAGGGCCAACAAAGGCAAGAGTGCCCAGCGCCGCTGTGTACCAGTATTGAAACTGCTCATGCTTGCGGCGGCAAGTTGTCCGAGGGCAATTCAGGCCCGTCTAAATAACAAAGCAGTTCGCCGGGCTGGCAATGCAGCACCTTGCAAATGGCGGCCAGCGTGTCGAAGCGCACGCCACGTACCTTGCCCGACTTGAGCAGCGACAGATTCGCCTCGGTGATGCCCACCGCTTCGGCCAACTCGCGCGAACGCATCTTGCGCTTGGCCAGCATCACATCCAGCGTGACTTGAATCGGCATCAGACGAACTCCGCATTCTCTTGTGCCACCCGCGCTGCTTCTTGCATCACGATGCCGATGACCAAGACGGCGAGGCCAAAGCCGAAGCTGGTGAAATGCTCGAACCCTAGGCCGAGCATCAGTTGGCGTTGGCCAGGCGGATTGCCCATGGTCAGCGCCAGCACGCCCAAGGTGGTGGACATGGGCTGGGCAACGGCGTTCACCATCAGCGCCGCGCCGAGGCGACGCAAATGAGTGGCCGGGCCGGCTTTGAAAATCTCGCCGCGCCGGTAGTAGCCGAACAAGGACCAAATCTGCCAGAGCGCAAAAAGCAAGACGGCGCTCGGCAAGCAGCTACCCAGCCAGCCCCAAAAGCGACTGCCGGCGTCGAGTTGCAAAGGCGCAGTCTTGCTGACCCAACTGGTGCGCGCGACCGACTCCAGCCATTCTGGCTGGCTCCACAGCAGCGCCGGGGCCAACACCAGGGCCACCGCGCCCAGCAGGCAAAAAAGCCGCACCCACCAGCTCAGCCTGCGCACGCGGGCAAGCTTGTCACTGTCTTGAGAAGGCCTTGAGTCCATGAGCATGTTTAGCTAAATTCAATAATTGTTTACTGTAAAACAATAATAAATTATTGTAAATAGCTGGCGCCCATGGATTCAGGGGGACTCGTCAAGACCCCAATCTGGATTGATCAGCGCGAAAGTCTCGTGATCGCGCCAAGCGCCGGCGATGAATAGGTAGCGCCGGCTGAGGCCTTCATGTGCAAATCCCAGGCGTTTCATCACCGCCAAGCTGGCGCGGTTCTCTGGTCGTACCGCGGCTTGCAAGCGGTGCAGGCGCACCGGCGGAGCAAACATCAGCGCAATCACCGCTTGCAAGGCTTCATGCATCAGACCTTGGCCCTGCGCCTGAGCATCGATGGCATAGCCGAGCGAGGCGCTTTGAAAGGGGCCGCGGCTGACTTGGGTCACGTTGACCTTGCCGATCAGGTCGGCCGGTGCATCCAGGCGGCTGAACCAGAAGCCGAAGGCGCTGCCGGCGGCAAAGTCCTGTTCGGCCTTGTCCAAGCGAGCGCTGACACCTTCGGGCTCGAAATAGTCGGCCGCATAAGGCGGGTCCCAAGGTGCGAAATGGGCCAGATTGCGCATCTGAAAGCCGTTGACCGCCGGCGCCAGTGCGGCAGATGCGGCGCGCAGCAGCAGGCGCTCGGTGTGCAGTTGCAAGGGGACGGCGCTCATCAATTCAAATGCTCCCGTAGAAAGCTCAGCAGGTCTTGCCGGGAGGCCTCGCGCGCGGCGGCTTGGCCGCCCACATGAACGCCCGCACCGGGCGTGACGCCGTTAGGTACATCGGCACGCAGCCGCACCGGCGCCAAGGCGTCAAAGCCGTGAAAGGCGCCGGGGTAGACCTTGATCTGCGGCTTGGCCATGCCTTGGGGCTCAGACGCTTTGACCAAGGCTTCGCAAGGGGCGGCAGCTGTCCAGTCATCGCTGCCGCCGCTGAGGATCAGCAAGGGTGCCAGGGGCGCATAGCCGCGTTTCAAATCGGCCTCGCATCCCGGGTAAAAGGCCACGGCGGCGCGCAGCTTGATGCCAAGTCCTGCCGCAGCTTGGACTTCGGCATGGCGCTTATTGCTGCTGGCCAGGACGGTGCTGCCGCCGTTGGACCAGCCCAGCAAGGCCAGGCGGGCGGGGTCGACATCCGCGCGCGCAGCCAACCAGTGCAAGGCGCCAAAGGTGTCGCGCCGGCGTTCGGTCATGGTGACGCTGCGTGTGCCGATTTTCTGGGTGCACAGCTCTTTCTCGCCGCGTGGCGTCAGCGAATCCAGCACCAATGCATGCCAGCCCTCGGCATTGAGTACGTCGATGTAATTCAGCATGCGCTCGGACAACGCGCCTTTTTTGTCATAGGGGCCGCCGCAGCCATGCAGCAGCACGACGGCGGGTGCGGGCGCTTGCGCGGCGGCCTTGCTGGGGAACCAGTGGCCTAGCAAGTTGATGGCTTGGCCCTGCGCTTGATCAAAGCTGGCGATTTGGACCTTTTCTGCCTGCGCGCTGCAGGCGCAGAGCAGCATCAGCAGACCGAGCCACCGGGAGCGCCCTCGGCTTGAAAGGGGAAAGGTAGGAGGTGTGTGAAGCAATTGCATGGGCGCGATTATTGGCCCGAACCGACCCGGCCCAGTTCCGCTCGGCCACAGCAGCTCACGCCTGCCGCCAGCAAAGCCCTCTTCGTAAGTCTTTATTTAACTGAACTTTCAGTAATTACTGAAAGTTGGATAAACTTTGCGTCACGTCAAAAGCGCAGTCGCTTTTGTTTGAGCCAAGGCAAGGAGTTCTACTGATGAATGCAATGAGCCCGTTGGTCCGCAGCTTTGTCGCTCACTTTGGTGAGATGGGCAGCCGCTGGGGCATCAATCGCACGGTGGGGCAAATTTATGCGCTGATATTCGTTTCGCCGCAGGCGCTCAACGCCGATGAAATTGCCGAGAACCTGGAGTTCAGCCGCTCCAATGTGTCCATGGGTCTGAAGGAGTTGCAGGCCTGGCGCTTGGTCAAGCTGCGACACATGAGCGGTGACAGGCGCGAGTATTTCGAAGCACCCAGTGACGCCTGGGAGATTTTCCGCACGCTGGCCGAGGAGCGCCGCCGGCGCGAGATCGAGCCGACGCTGTCCATGCTGCGCAATGCGCTGCTGGAGACGCCGACCTGCGAGGAAGACCGCGTGGCGCAAGAGCGCATGCGCGGCATGCACGATCTGATCGAGCTGATGACGACCTGGTTTGACGACATCCAGAAGATGGATTCGCAGACTTTGGGTCAGCTGATGAAGATGGGCTCCAAGGTGCAGAAGATGCTGGAGCTGCCGGGGCGCATCGGCCGCGCGGTCAGTGGCAAGTCAAACCTTGCGGAAGGCGAATGAGATGGACGCCGTCGTTCTGGCCCGCATGCAGTTTGCCGCCAACATCACTTTTCACATCCTGTTCCCGACCATCAATATTGCCTTGGCCTGGGTGCTTTTGTTCTTCCGCGCGCGCTGGTTGTTGACGCATGACGCGGCCTGGCTGAGCGCCTATCGTTTCTGGACCAAGGTGTTTGCTTTGAGCTTCGCGCTGGGCGTCGTCAGCGGCATCACGATGAGTTTTCAGTTTGGCACCAACTGGCCGGGTTTCATGGAGAAAGCCGGCAATATCGCCGGCCCCTTGCTGGGTTACGAGGTGCTGACGGCCTTCTTTTTGGAAGCCAGCTTCCTGGGCGTGATGCTGTTCGGCCATGGCCGGGTCAGCGAGCGTGTGCACTTGGCCGCGACCGTGATGGTGGCCTTTGGCACGACGCTGAGCGCCTTCTGGATCTTGAGCCTGAACTCCTGGATGCATACGCCGCAGGGCTTCGAGATCATCAATGGCGAGTTCCATGCGCTGGATTGGTGGGCGGTGGTTTTCAACCCGTCCTTCCCCTACCGTTTGACGCACAAGTTATTGGCCTCGGGTTTGACCGTCAGCTTTTTGCTGGCCGGCGTCAGTGCCTGGCAATTGCTCAAGGGCAAGGTGCAGCCGCACACGGCGCGGGTCTTGCGGGTCGGCCTGACGCTGGGTGCCGTACTGATCCCGCTGCAGATTCTGGTCGGCGATATGCATGGGCTCAACACCTTGAAACACCAGCCGGCCAAGATCGCGGCGATGGAAGGGGTGTGGCAGACCGAACGTGGCGCGCCGCTGCTGCTGTTCGCCTGGCCGAACGCGCAGACGCGCAGCAATGATTTCGAGATCGGCATCCCCAAGCTGGCCAGCCTGGTGCTGACGCATCATGCCGACGGCGAAATCAAGGGGCTGGATGAGTTCAAGGGTGCCCACCCTCCTGTCGCGCCCTTGTTCTTCGGCTTTCGCATCATGGTCGGCACAGGGCTGTTGATGTTGGCGTTCAGCTGGGGCGGTTTGTGGCTGTACCGGCGCCGGCGCTGGGCTGCTGAAAGCCTGCCTAGAGCTTTCTTGATCGGCCTGTCCTGGATGACTTTCTCCGGCTGGCTGGCCACGATTGCCGGCTGGTATGTGACCGAAATCGGCCGTCAGCCCTTCATCGTCTATGGCCTCTTGCGTACCGCCGATGTGGCCTCCGCCGTGCCGGCGCCGATGATCGTGGCGACCTTGGTTGGCTATATCGTGCTTTACCTTGGGCTGATCATCGCCTACGTGTCGGTGATCAAGTACATGGCCGAGAAAACAGAAATCACCCACGGGAGTGCAGCATGAATACCGAAACCTGGTTGCCCTTGGTCTTCATGGGCCTGATGGGTCTGGCGCTGCTGGTGTATGTGGTGCTGGATGGTTATGACCTCGGTGTCGGGCTCTTGATGCTGGGGGCGAGTAGCGAGCACAAGGACCAGATGGTCGCCTCGATTGGCCCGTTTTGGGATGCCAACGAAACCTGGCTGGTGCTGGGCGTGGGCATCTTGCTGGTGGCCTTCCCGAAGGCGCATGGCGTGATCCTGCAAGCGCTGTACTTGCCGGTGGCGCTGATGCTCTTGGGCCTGACGCTGCGCGGTGTGGCGTTTGACTTCCGCGTCAAGGCGCAAACTCGTTGGCAGCCGCTGTGGAACCGCGCCTTCATGGCCGGGTCGGCGCTGGCCGCGCTGTCGCAGGGCTGGATGCTGGCGCGCTACATCACCGGCTTTGCGCAGGGCTGGGGCTATACCTTGTTTGCCCTCTTGATCGCGCTGGCGCTGGCCGCCGCCTATGCCTTGCTGGGTGCGGCCTGGTTGATCATGAAGGGTGAGGGCAGCTTGCAGGCGCTGGCGGTGCGGCGCGCCAAACTGGCTTGGCCAGCGGTGGTGCTGGGGCTGGCGCTGGTGTCCATCACCACACCGATGCTCAGCCAGACCGTCAGCGATCGCTGGTTCCGGATGCCCGAGTTGATTGCGCTGCTGCCCATTCCTTTGTCGACGGCGCTGGCGCTGCTGGCCCTGCGCGCCTTGCTCAACTCACACCGCGTGCTGGGCAAGCTGTGCTGGTTGCCGTTTGCGCTGATGGTGGTGGTGATGTTGATGAGCTTCATCGGCCTGGCCTACAGCCTCTATCCCTTTGTGGTGGTCGAGCAGATGACGGTCTGGCAGGCGGCTGCGGCGCCCAAGTCCTTGCAGTTCATCCTGTGGGGCGTGGCGGGCACGGTGCCGGCCATTCTGATCTACACGGTGTTTGCCTACCGGGTGTTTTGGGGCAAGTCGGGGGAGCTGAAATACGCTTGAAACCGCAGGTAGCGGTGCAGCAAAAGGCGAGGCCCACCCCCGGGCGCCGCGTTTGGAGCGCCGAAAACTGCAGTTCGTCACTCGGGGCTGGAGCAGCGACGGCGATCTGGCGATACTCCGATCACAAATTTTGCTCCACAGGGGCGGGGAGTTCGCAGATGTTGTTCAGCAAAAAAGCCAGCCGACAAACGCGCCGCTTTGGTGCATCTTCCTTGTGCCTGACCCTGGCGGCGCTGGGGGCTTGCCTGGCGCCGGCCGCCCCGGCCGAGGCCAGCGAAGTTGTCAAGTTGGCTCGCTTGGTGATCACCGGCAAGCGCCTCAGTGCCATGCCGCAGCATCGGGCGGTGGCCGAGCAACTGCCACGTGTGGTGGTGCAAGGTCAGAGCGAAGGGCAGCAGAGCGATAAGCAAGTCGTGCTTTTGCGTGTTCCCGAAAGCAGACGGGCGCAATTCCAGCCCATCTGAAGGGATCGGCCTGAGGCCGATCCATAGGCTTTAGCCCCAGCTCGGTGGCTTCGGGTGCAGCCTGGCCATCGCCAAGGTGTCCACATAGGCGCCGGCGCGCAGCGCATAGGCCTTCATGCGGCCCTCTTGCTCGAAGCCAAAACTCTGATACAGCTTGATCGCACGCTGGTTGTCAGCGTAGACGGTCAACTCGATCCGCAAGACCTGACCCCAGTTGTCGGCATAGTCCAGCAGCGCCGCCATCATCGCTTTGCCCACGCCCTGACCTTGCGCCCAGGGCGCGACCGAAATGCCCAAACCCATTGCATGACGGCGCCGCAGCGCCGGGCCGACAGCGAACAAACCGGCGCTGGCGGCCAACTTGCCCTCGGCGTTCAGGGCCACCAGACTCAGATCGACCTTGCCCGGGGTTGCGCCTTCTTGTAGACGAGCCTTCCATTGGTCTTCCGAGGAGTAGGGGTTTTGCAGCAGGCTCGCGAACACCTCAGGGTGGGTCATCAATTCGGCGAAGCCAGCGGCGTCGCTGATTTGGGCGCGGCGGATGGTGATCTGCATCGGAGTTCTCCTGGGTTGGGTTGCAGCCGTTGGTAAAACAAAAAAGCCCGCTGGATCAGCGGGCTTTGACAGGGAGGGGGAATACTTTGACTTCTAGAGCCTAGGTCTGCCGCTGTTGACCAAGCTCGGGTTCTTGACGGGCCATAAATAGACCGTCCAGCGCAACGCACATCAGCATGCTGATGTTTGCAGTTAGAGATTGGCGGGCGGCTTGCATCGGGCCAGTATGCGGGGGGCGGCAAGGCTCGGTCAAGCACTATTGAAATTTGCGGCGTGCCAACGACAATCGCCCCATCATGCCAAGACTCAGCCCTATCCCTGCACCCACCAGCCTAGCGCCCCAACCCGATGAGGCGGCGCAGAGCGCAAGCACCCAAAGCCAGTCCAAAAAACGCGAATTGCAGCCGGCCGAGCGCTTTGCGCTGCGGGTGGGCGCAAGCACTATCGACGGTCTGGGTGTGTTTGCCGAAGAGGCAATCCCCGTGCGGCGCAAGATCGGTGAATTGCGCGGCGAATCGATCTCGGTGCGCGAAGCACGGCGCCGGGCCAAGGGCAGGGCGCGTATCCACATCGTTGAAGTGTCGGAAACCCGCGCGGTCGACGCGACC
This sequence comes from Roseateles albus, assembly GCF_028595345.1. Lineage (NCBI taxonomy): Bacteria > Pseudomonadati > Pseudomonadota > Betaproteobacteria > Burkholderiales > Sphaerotilaceae > Roseateles > Roseateles albus. Next base: position 178,945 of record NZ_JAQQXT010000002.1, read on the forward strand.
GACTCGGTCACCGCGCTGCGCAATATCAACCATTGCTGCGCGCCCAATGCGGTCTTACGCATCAGCCAAGGGCGGGTCGAGTTCTACGCCTTGCGCGATATTGAGCCCGGCGAAGAGCTGACCTGCCATTACGGCGAAAGCCACCATGAGGGGCGGCTCAGCTGCCGCTGCGGTGCAGCGAACTGCAGCGGCAAACTCTGAACGCCTTGGCGTGAATCAGGACGCCAGGTTCGGCGCTTGTTGCGCCAGCTTTTGCTGCAGCCAGAAGGTGCGCAGATCCTGCACCGAGAAAAGCGCGTCGTCGAGCAGCACGTCTTCGTCGACTTCTTCGTCTTCGTCGTACTGCTCATCGATATAGGCTTCGAGTTGATCGCCCGGCGGCATCGCCACCGCGGCCACACCCATCAACATCGCGTCCAGCATCTGGCCATCGTCGCTGTCTTCGTCGAAGATGTACCAGTCGGCTTCGTTGTCCTCAACCGCCTGCATAAAGCCCTCGACCCACATCAGACCGTTCGATGGCAATTGCTCAATTTGTTCGGCCGTCAGCACACCTTGGCTCAAGAGGCCGGCCTTGGTGGCTTCGTCAAACTCGGTGATCAGCGGCTCGATCAGCAGCGCTTCCGGGTCGGCGCCGAGTGCGACCGGCTCCAGGCTCAGGGTGATCTCGTTCCAACGCTCATGCAGCACGGTCATGAACTCTTCGGTGACGTCTTGCTCGTCGAGTTCGTCCGCCCAGTCATCACCGAACAAGGCGTCCATCGCCTCCAGCGGGCCGGCATCGGTGGGTCCGACGATCAAGGCGGTCAGGTAGCCGTCCAGCGTATCGATCGGCACCGCGTCCTCGTCTTCGGGCGTGTTGGCGGCCAGCATTTGCAAGAGGGCGGCCAGGCGTTCGGCGTTGGCGTGGTCAATCGTGGTGTCGCTCATGGCGGACTCCTGAAGAAGGGGAAAGGGAACAAGAAGAAAAAGGGCCCTTGGGGTTGTTCCCGAGGGCCCTTGTCAGATGCATGGTACTTAAATCAGAGTTTGCCTGCCACCCAGGTGGTGACGCTGGCCAATGCAGCCGGCAGCGCTGCCGGCTGCGTGCCGCCGGCCATCGCCAGATCGGCCTTGCCGCCGCCCTTGCCGCCGCATTGCTGGGCGACAAAATTGACCAGCTCACCGGCCTTGAAGCCGCGGGCCATATGGTCGGCCGTGACGCCGGCCGCCAAGTTGACCTTATCGCCATCGACCGCACCGAGCACGATCACGGCCGACTGCATCTTGTCGCGCAGCTTGTCGATGGTTTCGCGCAAGGTCTTGGCGTCGGCGCCGCTCAAGGTCGCCGTCAACACTTTCACGCCTTGCACATCCACGGCCTGGCTCAGCAGCTCATTGCTTTGGGCCGAGGCCAGCCGGCTCTTCGCGGCGGCTAGGTCTTTCTCCAGCGACTTGACCTGATCCAGCACCGCGTGCAGACGTGTTTCCAACTCGGCCGGCGCGGTCTTCAAGGCCTGCGCGGCGCGTCCGACGGTGTTTTCCAGTTCCTGGCAATAGGCCAAGGCGTTGTCGCCGGTGACGGCTTCAATCCGGCGCACGCCGGCGGCCACGCCGCCTTCGCTGACGATCTTGAACAGACCGATATCGCCGCTCGCCTTGACATGGGTGCCGCCGCATAGCTCTTTGGAGCTGCCAATCGTCAGCACGCGCACGGTCTCGCCGTACTTTTCGCCGAACAGCATCATCGCGCCGCTCTTTTGCGCGTCGTCCAGCGCCATCACTTCGGCGGAGGCCGCCGCGTTGGCAAGCACCTCGGCGTTGACTATCGCTTCGATCTTGGCGATCTCCTCGGCCGTCACGGGTGAGTTGTGCGCAAAGTCAAAGCGGGTGCGCTCGGCATTCACCAGTGAACCCTTTTGCTGCACATGGCTGCCCAGCACTTCGCGCAAGGCCTTGTGCATCAGGTGGGTGGCGCTGTGGTTGCGTACGCTCTTGATCCGCAACTCTGCGTTGACCTTGGCGGTGAATACATCGCCGACCGTGACCGTGCCTTCCAACACGCGGCCATGGTGGCCGAACACATCGGCTTGGATCTTCAGCGTGTCTTCCACGGCGAAGCGGCTTGACGGGTTGCGCAGCTCGCCCGCGTCACCGGCCTGGCCGCCGCTCTCGGCATAGAAAGGCGTGTGATCCAGCACCACCACCGCATCGTCACCGGCCTTGGCCGAAGTGACGCTTGCGCCGTCGATGTAGACCGCCGTGACCTTGGAGGTCTCGCAGACCAGGTGCTCGTAGCCGTGGAAGGCAGTCGGCACGCCGGCATAGGCCAGGCCTTGCGCCATCTTGAACTTACCGGCGGCGCGGGCCTGCGTGCGCTGGCGTGCCATCGCGGCATCGAAACCGGCCTGGTCGACCGTGACGTCACGCTCGCGGCAGACGTCGGCGGTCAGGTCGACGGGGAAGCCAAAAGTGTCATGCAGTTTGAAGGCCAACTCGCCGTCGAGTTGCTTCAGTTCGGGCGTCAAAGCACCTTCCAAGATTTCCATGCCGTTGGCGATGGTCTGGAAGAAGCGCTCTTCTTCCTGGCGCAACACTTCGGTCACGCGGGCTTGTGCCTGGCGTAACTCAGGGTAGGCGTCGCCCATCTGGTTGACCAACTCGGGCACGATCTTGTGGAAGAAGGTGGTGCGGGCACCGAGCTTGTAGCCATGGCGGATGGCGCGGCGGGCGATGCGGCGCAGCACATAACCGCGACCTTCATTGCCCGGAATGATGCCGTCAACGATGGTGAAGGAACAAGCGCGGATATGGTCGGCGATGACCTTCAGCGAGGCGCTGTCTTTGTCGCAGTCCAAGGCACCGGCTTCGTCCACGGCCTTCTTGGCCGCTTCGAGCAGCGCGGAGAAGGTGTCGATCGAATAGTTCGAGTGCACATGTTGCAACACCGCCGCCAAGCGCTCCAGGCCCATGCCGGTATCGACCGAGGGCTTTGGCAGCTTGTGCATCACACCGTCTTCGGTGCGGTTGAACTGCATGAAGACGTTGTTCCAGATCTCGATATAGCGGTCGCCGTTTTCGTCCGGGCTGCCGGGTGGGCCGCCGGCCACTTCGGGGCCATGGTCGAAGAAGATCTCGGTGCAAGGGCCACAAGGGCCGGTGTCGCCCATCATCCAGAAGTTGTCGCTCAGGTAGCGGCCGCCCTTGTTGTCGCCGATGCGCACGATGCGCTCGGCGGGGATGCCGACCTTCTTGTTCCAGATCTCATAAGCCTCGTCGTCCTCGGCGTAGACCGTCACCCAGAGCTTCTCGGCCGGCAGATGGAAGTGCTCGGTCAGCAATTCCCAGGCGTAAGCAATCGCGTCTTCCTTGAAATAGTCGCCGAAGCTGAAGTTACCCAGCATCTCGAAGAAGGTGTGGTGGCGCGCGGTGTAGCCGACGTTGTCGAGGTCGTTGTGTTTGCCGCCGGCGCGTATGCATTTCTGGCTGGTGGTGGCGCGGCTGTAGGCGCGCTTGTCAAAGCCCAGGAACACGTCCTTGAACTGGTTCATGCCGGCGTTGGTGAACAGCAGCGTCGGATCATCGCCGGGCACGACCGGGCTGGAGGCGACGATCTGGTGACCCTTGCTCTCGAAGAACTTCAGAAAGGTCGAACGGATTTCTGCTGCTTTCATTCCCGGGGGGCTTTCTGCTGTGACTGCACTTTTGGGCGCAGTAAATGCTTGATTTTTGGAGCTTTTGATTATAAGGGCGGGGGTCGCCCTTGCCGCGAAGAGGCGGCGCCCAAGAGCGGTTAGAGTGCGAACTCAAGACCTTCGATTTAGGAGATAGACAGATGACAAACAACAACAGCTCCCCGTTGGCCGCCCTGGATGACGCCAGCCTTTTGCGTACGCAGGCGCTGATCAATGGCGAATGGGTGGCCGGCAGCGCGCAGTTCGGCGTCACCGACCCGGCCACCGGTGCCCTGCTGGCCGAGGTGGCCAATCTCGGCGCGGCCGAGGCCGAAGCAGCGATTGCCGCCGCCAATAATGCACTTGGCCCCTGGCGCGCCAAGACGGCCAAGGAGCGCGGCGCCATTCTGATGCGTTGGCAACAACTGCTGATCAAGCATGCCGACGACCTGGCCCGCATCATGACGGCCGAGCAGGGCAAGCCCCTGGCCGAAGCGCGCGGCGAGGTGGTCTACGGCGCCAGCTTCATCGAATGGTTTGCCGAGGAAGGCAAGCGCATCTACGGCGAAACCATCCCGACCACTGACAACAACAAACGCTACCTCGTCATCAAGCAGGCCATGGGCGTCTGCGCGGCGATCACGCCCTGGAACTTCCCTGTCGCAATGATCACGCGCAAGGTGGCTCCGGCTTTGGCGGCCGGCTGCACGGTGGTGATCAAGCCGGCCGAGGCAACGCCGCTGTCGGCGCTGGCCGTGGCCGAGTTGGCTCAGCGCGCTGGCATGCCGGCCGGGGTCTTGAATGTGCTGACGGCCGATGCCGACAACTCGGTGGCCATCGGCCATGTGCTGTGCGACAGCGATGTGGTGCGGCATTTGTCCTTCACCGGCTCGACCGAGGTCGGACGCATCCTGGCCCGGCAATGCGCGCAAACGGTCAAAAAGCTGTCCCTGGAGTTGGGCGGTAATGCGCCCTTCATCGTGTTCGATGATGCCGACCTGGACAGCGCGGTCGAGGGCGCCATTGCCAGCAAATACCGCAATGCCGGCCAGACCTGTGTCTGCGCCAATCGCTTCTACGTGCAGGCTGGCGTGTATGACGCTTTCATTGAGAAACTGGCCGCCAAGGTGGGCGGCTTGAAGCTGGGCAATGGCTTCGAGGCCGGCGTCAATGTCGGCCCTTTGATCGATGAGGCGGCAATGGCCAAGGTTGAGTCCCATGTGGCCGACGCGCTGGCGCTGGGTGCTCGCTTGGTGGCGGGTGGGCAGCGCTCTGTCACTCAGGGTGCGCAATTCTTTGAGCCGACCCTGCTCGCCGACGTCACGCCGGCAATGTTGTGCTCGCGTGAAGAAACCTTCGGCCCGGTGGCGCCGGTGTTCAAGTTCACGACCGAGGCGGAAGTGGTGGCCTTGGCCAACAACACCGAGTTCGGACTGGCCAGTTACTTTTATAGCCGCGACATTGGCCGGGTGTTCCGCGTCGGCGAGGCGCTGGAATACGGCATGGTGGGCATCAACACAGGGCTAATCGCCACGGCGGAAGTGCCATTTGGCGGCGTCAAGCAAAGCGGTTTGGGTCGCGAGGGCGCGCACCAGGGTGTGGATGACTATGTGGAGATCAAGTACCTCTGCCTGGGCGATATCAACAAGTAATGCTTGATTGATCGTTGAACGAAAAAGAGGCCCCGCGAGGGGCCTCTTTCATGTGCGCTAGCCACCTGGATGGTGGCTTACTTGCTGCGTTAGCCCAGTCGCTTGTATCGCGCCGGGGCCTTCGGTAGCCACGAGTACCTTCCGGTACTCGTGTGCGACCTCAGAACTCGTAGCGCAGCGTGACTTGAACGGCCCACTGCGATTCGCCCTTGGTCTGGCGGGTTTCGTAGTCGTCGACGTTGAGAACGCTGTAGACATACTTGCCGTTTTCCATACCGGCGAAGTTCACGAAACCGCGACGATTGCCGCCTGCGCCGCCACCGGCAGTGAAGGGGATCTCGTCGATATGGCCCCACTTCTTGTTCAGCATATTGCCGAAGTTGAGCATGTCGACGGTGAACACACCCTTCTGGTTGCCGAAGAAACCAGGCACTTCCTGGCTCAGGCGCAAGTCAAAGGTGTTGGCGAACTTGGACTTGGCGGTGTTGCGGCCGATCACGCCGCCCTTGGCCGAGCTGAGGTCCGAATTGCTGTCCACAACTTCCCAGAACTTGGCTTCGGCAGCAGCGCCGGACGCGGCCACGGTTTGGCCAGGCAGGCGGAACAGCACCTCACCCGAACCCGGGGCCTTGGGGATGTACATCAGGTCATTGCCGCTGTAGCCGTCGCCGTTCATATCGTTCTTGAAGGTCCAGCTGTAGGGCTTGCCGGCACGCCCTTCATAGAACACGCCGAAGGTCGTGCGGTACTTGCCAACCAGGGCCTGCGACCAGTTCAAGGAGCCGTTGAAACGGTCTTTGATCAGGGACGAAGAGGTCGAGTTGACTTCTTCGTTCGGATTGAAGACCGCACGGTTGGAGTAGTTCGAGCCCGAAGTCGAGGAGGTCAGCGGGCTGACTTCCTTGGCGTTGGTGCGGGTGTAGGCAGCCTGCCAGCCCCAGCCCAGATTCTGCTGCGACAAGCTCAAGGTCAGGGCGTCGCCGCCGCCTTGCGATGTGCGCTCGGCCAGCAAGACATTGCCCCACTTGGTGTCACGCAAAGCCTTGGCGTTAGCGCCGCAACCGGTCGTCACGGTGGAACCACCGGCCGTCCAGCAGCCGGTGCTCAAGCCCTTGGCGTCGTAATACAGCTCGCGGCCATCGACACCCTTGACGGCACTTGGCGCACCCAGATTCAGATGCTTGTAGAAAATGGCATCTTGCGTCTTGGTGTGCAGCCACTCGGCGCCAGCCACCAGGCCAGCCCAAGGCAGCTCGGTGTCCAGGGCCAGATTCATCTTCCAGACCGAAGGCTGCTTCAACTCGCTGGAGATGAAGTCGATATTGGCCGCCGGTGGCACACCGTTGATCTCTTGCTGCTTGGCCGGGTCGGCATTGAACTTGACCGTGTTGCAAGGCACGGTGGTCGCGCCGCAGCTGAAGCTGGCCGTCGCCATTCCGGTGTTCGAGAAGGGGTTGGACAGCCAGACATTGGCTGCCGCACCCTGGAACAAGCCGAAGCCGCCACGCAGTTGCGCCTTCTTCTTCTCCAGGCCGGCAAAGGCGTAGTTGAAGCCGACACGTGGCTGGAACAGGGTTTGCCCATCAATGGTCTGGCGGTTGTCATAGCCAAACTTGGTCAACGCGGCCTGATTGAATAGCGGGCTGTCGCCAGTCTTGGCCATGTCCAAGCGTACGCCGCCGGTGACGGTCAGCTGATCGGTGACCGTCCAGGTGTCCTGTGCGAACAGGCCGATGTTTTGCAGCGTCCAGTTGGCCGCGCCGCTGTCGATCGTGTTGCCGTTCAAAGGCAGCTGCACGCTGTAGGACGAGGGCACACCGGCGCTCCACAAAGCAGCCGGATCGGTGCCACGGAAGCTGTAAGTACCCTTGGTGTTTTGCAAGAAGGCGTTAAAAGTGTCGTTGGACGAGTAGTCGCCGCCGAACTTCATTTCATGGTCGCCCTTGACCCAGTTGCCGGCCAGATAGGCGTCCAGCGTCTTGGTGTGCAACTCGTTGAAATGGCGGCTGTTCTCGGTACCAAAGAACAGCGTGCGATCGTTTTGGTAGATGCCGCCTGCCTTTGGATCACCCGGGTAGACCAGGGCGATCTGCGGAAGATTCGCGTTATTGGTCGGCGTGCTGTCGTACTTGCGGTTGGACAGCTTGAACTCGGTCGAGAAGTCCGGCGTCCAGTCGGCGAACCATTGGCCGACGACGGTCTCGATCTCCTTCTTCTGGCTCCACCAGTAGCTGCTCATCGACAGCGCCGTCGAGCCGAAGCCGGCAAAGGTCGGCTCGGCTTGCTCGGTCTTGGCGTAACGCAAGCTGGCGCGGTGCTGGGCGTTGATATTCCAGTCCAGCTTCAGTAAATAGTCCTTGACCGCCAGCTCGGTGCCGGCAGGGATGTCGGAGCTGCCGATATCGATGCCGTAGGTGTCCTTGGCCACCTTTTGAGCCGATGCGATCTGCGCAGGCGTGATGCCCACATTGGTCATAGCACTGCCGACCGGGCCATAGGCCGGCGCAGCGCGGGTGCTCTTCAGCTCTTCATAGCTGCCGAAGAAGAACAGCGTGTCCTTGATGATGGGGCCGCCGAGCGTGAAGCCCTTGGTGTCTTCCTTGAAGGTTGGCGGGTCAAAGAAGGTGTCCTTGACGCGGTCATAGCGCTTGCCGGCCATATTGTCATCACGGTAGACGTAATAGACGCTGCCCTTGAACTCGTTGGTGCCGGACTTGGTGACCGCATTGATGTTGGCGCCGGTGTAACCCTGCTGCGTGACATCGTAGTTAGAGATGTTGACCTGCACCGCCTGGATCGCATCGATCGAGATCGGCTGCTTGGCCGTCGGCATATTGTTGGCTTCCAAACCGAAGGTGTCGTTGGTGCGCACACCGTCGATGGTCAGCGAGTTGAAGCGGGTGTTCTGGCCCAGGGCCGAGATTTCACCGCGCTCTTTGTCCGTCTGTGCCACGCGTGGATCGGAGCGGGCATAGTCCTGCAGATTGCGCGCGATCGAAGCTTGCGCTTCCAACTCTTTGCGGCCGATGCTGGTGCCGGCACCCATGGAGGCCGAGTTGAAGCGGCTGGAAGCGGCTGTGCCGGCGACCACCACGGTGCTCAGCTGCTGCGCGCCCAGCGTCAGGTCAATGGCTTGGTTTTCGGCCAGTTGCAGATAGATCGCTTCGCGGACGACCTTGTCCTCGCCTTTGATCACGGTGATGGTGTAGGGGCCACCCACGCGCAGGCCGCGGACCGAGTAGCGGCCATCGGCATCGGTGACTAAATTGTTGACCGAGCCGGACTCTTGGTGCGCGATGACAACGTTTGCGCCGGCGACCGGTTTACCTTCTGCTGTCGTAACGCGGCCGCTGACGGCTGAGCTGGTGTTTTGCGCCATGGCTGGCGCTGTTGCCACGATGGCAATCGTGGATATGGCGACGCAGACCGCCGTCCGGGAAAACTCTGACCAAGCCCTGTTGCTCATCGAAAACTCCTAAAAAAACCGCAAATACGCGAAAAAATCCATTGATAAAACTGTACACCGGAGCAGTGCGCAAACGTTTACTTGCTTTTCAAATGCGCGCTCCCGCCACATTGAAGAAAGCCCGCCTTGCCAAAACCCGGGTCTTGTGCCTGCCAGATCAGATGCTGCTTAAACGCAGGCAGCGGAAGTAGTAAACGTTTGCGCAAGCCGATTTCAGCAAGTTTTGTGCCTGTTGCTGCCATTGGATGCCGATTGGACTGCTGACTCCAATCGAAACCCACCAAGCCGCTTGCGCATCAAGCGGCCGCGATAGGCGTAAAAAACGCCACACGCATACAAACCGAAATCCACCAAATACGGGCGTCAGTGTGCCGGCCCAATATGCATGCTCTGTGACAGTTGTGGATGGATTTGGATTTTGTAGCGTCAGTGCGACAGGGGATGCAGGTCTGGGCCTTGTCCTTGTTCCTGCGCGTGGTGGCCGAGTGCGGAGTCCGGCCGGCGTTAAGATCCGCCGCCCTGAACCCGTTCAGCCTGCCGATTTTCGATTTTCCGCTTTGCCAATTTTCGCTCTGTCAATTTCCGCTTTCTGGAGTCTGTCCTGATGCCGTCCATTCATTCCACCAGCCCGGCGCATTCATGCGCGCGAGCCTCAAACCAGGGCGGCGCGAGATCCACCTTGAATGCGCTGGCCGCCCTGGCGGTCGCCGCGATGCTGGCGGCCTGCACTGGCGTCTTGCCCAGGCAGGCCGAGCCTGGGGAGACCCGGGCAGCAAAGCCGGCATCGAAGCTTGACGCCAGCGCTTCGCCGCGCGAGCTGAGTATTTTTTCGATCAATGACTTTCACGGCCATATCCAGCCCAAGTCACCGACGCCCTTGATGCCGCGCTTGCCCGACGCGCAGACCGGCGAGCTTAAGCCCCAAGCGGCCGGTGGTATTGCTTACTTGGCGTCGGCGATGAGCAAGCTGCGCAGCGGCCGCGAACACTCGGTCTTTGTGGCGGCGGGCGACTTGATCGGCGCGTCGCCGCTTTATTCCGCTTTGCTCAAGGACGAGCCGAGTCTGGCTGCTTTAGGCGAGCTTGACTTGGTCGCCAGCGCTTTAGGCAATCATGAGCTGGACGCCGGCCTGATGGAGCTCAAGCGCAAGGCCAATGGCGAGTGCCCAGCGCTTGGCTGTGCTTGGCCTGAGTACAAAGGCCCCGGCTTCCCTTACCTGGCGGCCAATATGTTGGATGCGCAGACCGGCAAGCCTGTGCTGGGCACGCACATCATCAAGGAAGTAGCCGGCTTCAAGGTCGCTTTCGTGGGCGCGGTGACGCGCGACACGCCGATGGTGGTGATCCCGAAATCCATCGTCGGCCTGCGCTTTGCGGACGAGGCAGACACGCTCAACGCCTTGCTGCCCCAATTGCGGGCCGAGGGCGCACAGATTTTGGTCGCCGTGATGCATGAAGGTGCGAGTTTCAACGGCGCGGCCAATGACCCGAGCTATGAATGCCCGGGCCTGCAGGGGCGCGGTGTGGACATTGCCCGCCGGCTCGACCCGGCTTACGCCATCATCATCAGCGGCCACACCCATCAAGCCTATACCTGCAAGATCAATGGACGCTTGCTCGTGCAGGCTGGCAGTTATGGAGGCTGGGTGACGGAGAGTCGGCTGACCTTGGATGCCAGCGGCAAGGTACTGGACGCGCAGTCGGTGAATCACCCTGTCTTGCAGTCGGTCTACACGCCCAACCCGGCTTTTGTGGCCTTGGTGCAGCGGGCGGCCGCCTTGACGGCAGCCGTGCGCAACAAGCCGGTGGCCGATTTGAAGCAGGGCGCGCAGCGCAGCGTGCAAGCGCCTTTTGGGGATTCGACGCTGGGCAATTTGATCGCTGACTCCCAACTGGCATACGCCAAGAAGCGCGGGCCCGCCGATCTGGCCTTGATGAACACCGGTGGTATCCGAGCCGATCTGACTGTGGAGCCCGGCCGGCCGGCAACCATGAGCGATTTGTTCGCAATTCAACCTTTCGCGAACGAGTTGGTGGTGATGACAGTCAGCGGCGCGCAGCTGCGCGAGCTTTTGCAGCGGCAACTGCCCAAGGGTGACGGGCCGCCGCGCCTGCTGCAGGTGTCCAGCAGCTTGCGCTATCAATATCGCATCGGCGCCGATGGTGTTGCCCAGCTTGGCGCGGTCAGCCTGGGCGGGCTGCCGCTGGATGATCAGCGCAAGTACCGCCTGGTGGTGAATAACTTCATGGCCGAGGGCGGCGATGGGCAGAGCGTGCTGCGCCAAGGTACGGAGCGGGTCAGTGTGGGTGTCGATATTGACGCCATGATCGAATTGCTGACGGAAAATCCCGACGCAGTCATGCACATCGCGCCAGGCCGTATCCGCCGCGAATAGGCGGCTGCTTATATGGCCGCTCGGGCCTTCAAGCCCTGAAACAAGCGTTACGCTAGCGGCTGTGCCGTGGGGCGTCAACGCAAGGGGTGGGATGTTGGAGAGCAAGCGGCTGCATGGCTTGTCCGGCGGCTTGGATCCAAGCCGGATGAAGGCCTTGATCATTGATGAGGGCGAGCTGTCGCGCTCGGTGCTCAGCAATATGCTGCGAGATATGGGTGTGCCGACCGTGCACTCCGCGCGCCGGCCGGAGTCCGCGCGCAGCATGATCAAGAATGCCTCGCCCGCCTATGACATCATCATCACCGACTTTCATTTCACGCCGCAAAGCTCGCATGATTTGACCGGCCAAGATTTGCTCGACGAGCTGCGCCAGGCGCGCGGCCTGCCGATGCAAACTGCCTTCATCATGGTGACCGACGAGGCGCGCTACCAGCATGTGGCCGATGCGGTCGAGGGCGCGCTCGATGACTATCTGCTCAAGCCCTTCAACGCACGGCAATTTGATGAACGTTTGCGGGTGATTCTTGAGCGCAAATATGCCTTGCGTGAGGTCTTCGCCGCCATCGATGCGGGCGAGTTTGGTCAGGCCGCCAGCCTGTGCGAGGCCATGTTCGCGGCCAGCGCGACCTACCGTGTTTATGCCGCGCGGATAGGGTCCGAGCTGTATCTGCGCCTGGGCCAAATCGATGCCGCAAAGCGCATGTTCGAGGCCTTGCTGGCGACCAAGGCGGTGCCCTGGGCGCGCTTGGGTCTGGCGAAAATCGAGCTGGCCAATGCGGACTCGGCGACCGCCTGCCGGACCCTTGAAACCCTGCTGGCCGACAACCCGGCCTATGTGGACGCCTACGATGTTTACGGCCGTGCCTTGCTGGAGGAAATGAAGTTCGAGGCCGCTGTCGAGATGCTTGCCAAGGCGGTGCAGATCACGCCAGGCAATGTGGCGAGGCTGCAAAAACTGGGCTCATTGCAGCTTTTCCTCGGGGACAGCGAGAGTGCGGCTCGGCATTTGGGGGCGGCGCTGACCATTGGCTTGCATTCGCGTGCGCTTGATTTTCAAGGCGTGGTGGCGCTGGGCATTGCTTGCCTGGACATCGGTGATGAGGAGGGTTGCGCCCGCGCGCAGCAATGCCTGCAGGACGCCATCGCCCGCTATCCGACCTACAGCTTTCGCTTGCAAATGCTGTCCATGGCCTTGGAGACCGCGATGGATATGTTGTCGCGCCGCCAAGAGGCGAGTCTGGCCGGCTTGGGGCAGATGGCCGCACAACTCGACCAGACCGAGTTCAGCTTCGAGATGGCTTGCAATCTATTGCAACTCTTGGCCCGTTGCGCCCGTAACCAGCGCGTGCCGGGTGCGATGCGGTGGGCCGAGCTGGCGGCGCAGCGCTTTGCGATCTCCAAGCCAAGAACACGCTTGCTGGAAATGGCGACAGGGCAGCTGCCTTCGCTGGAAACGGTGGTACGCAATGCGGCCGGCGCCATCAACGAAGCCGCCCGTGACGCCATGACGCATCTGGTCAGCAAGCAGCACCAACGTACCTTGGAGGCCTTGTTGGAATTGGCCGGACGCAGCTTGAATGCGCGCATCATCAAGCTGGCGCAGGCCACCTTGAGCCACCATGGCCGGCATCTGACGGATGAGGTCGCGCAGCGTATGAGCGAGAGCCTGGGCGATTTGCAGCAGCGCTATGTGGACGGCGGTCGTCGCATCGTTGAGCGAAGCGAATGAGGGCGCATCAGCAGATGCTTGCTCAGCTTCGATTCAAAGCCTGCTGAATCTCATCCCGCACATGTTCGGCCAGCAAGCGCCGGTCGGCATGTGCGGTGGCCATCGCCGGCAGCACCTCAACCTTGACGCCCAGGCCCTTGGCAGTCAACACGCTCCAAAGGCTTTGCGCCAGGGTGGTGTCGCCAATGAAGCGGGCGGAGGAGCTGAAGCGCTCGCCCGGCTCGAACCAGCGCAGCAGCAAAGGCTGAATCGGCGTTTCGGTTGAGATGGCTGCTTGCAGCAAATTGCCGTGAAAGGGCAGCAACTCAGGCCCGGCGCTGGTTGTGCCCTCGGGGAAGACCGCCACTGTGTCGCCAGTCTTGAGCGCCTCGGCCGTCTGGTGCACCACCCGCAGCGCGTCGCGCTTGCTGGCCCGCTCGATGAAGAGCGTGCCCACGCCCGCCACCAACAGGCCCACAACCGGCCAATGCTTGACGTCGGCCTTGGAGACAAAACGCGCTTCTGGGATCACCGCATGTACAGCGGCAATGTCCAGCCAGGAAATGTGATTGGCGACCAAGAGCTTGGCGCCAGGTCTTGCGGCAAGACCTGATACCTCCAGGCTAACTCCAAAAATGCGCAGCATCTTGGCGGACCAGCGCTTGATATGCGCCTGCCGGGCCGCAGCATCCAAGCTGCCAAAGCGCAGCTTGATCAGCGCCAGGCCCCACAGCACATGCAGGCTGAAACGGAGCAGCCGGTAAACCGCTAACAGATGTCGCATCAGGCGCCGGCCGCCTCTTGACTTGCTTGCTGCGCATTTTCAAACGCGATATGCCCCGCCACCAAGGTGTAGCGCACCTGTGCCGGCAACTCGAAGCCGCTGGTTTCAAACGCAAACGGTGAGTGTTTGCCTTGGCTGCTTAACTTCTCGGGCGTGACGGCCCAGCTGGCAGCCGGGTCGAACACGCAAATATCGGCCACACCGCCGGCCACCAAGCGGCCGGCGCTGGCACCCAGCGAGCCCAGCGCCGTACCCAAGACTTGCACCGGCTTGGCGGTCACGACCTCCAAGGCCCGCGCCACGCCCAAGCCCTCATTGGCGGCCCAGCGCAAGGCCAGGCTCAACAGCAGCTCCAGGCCGGTGGCGCCCGGCGTCGCTTCGGCAAAGGGCACATTCTTTTCGTCGGCGGTGACTGGCATATGGTCGCTGACCAAGGCGTCCAGCGTCCCGTCGGCCAAGCCGGCGCGCAACGCGTCGCGGTCACGGCCTTGGCGCAGCGGCGGCGTCAGCCGCATCGCGGGGTTGAAGTAACCGATATCCACATCGGTCAGGTGCAGCGAGTTGATCGACACATCGGCCGTCAGCTTCAGGCCTTCGCGCTTGGCCGCGCGTACCAGCTCGACCCCGGCCGCGCTCGAAATCCGGCATAGGTGCACGCGCGCGCCGGTCGAGCGCATCAGCTCAAAAATCGTGTGCAGGGCGACGGTCTCGGCCATCACCGGCACCCCGCTCAGGCCCAGTCGTGTCGCCATCGCGCCACTGGCCGCGACGCCGCCGCCCAGGTACGCGTCTTGTGGGCGCAACCAGACCTGGTAGTCATAAGTGGCGGCATAGAGCAGGGCGCGGGCCAGCACCAAGGTGTCACGCACCGGCACTTCGGCTTGCGAGAAACCGATGCAGCCGGCCTCGGTCAGCTCGGCCATCTCGGTCAAGGCTTGCCCGCTCAAACCCTGGGTTAGTGCGCCCAGCGGAAACAGTCGGCAGCGGCTCAGCTTGCGGGCTCGGAACTTCAGCATCTCCACCAGGCCCGGCTCGTCCAGCACCGGCTCGGTGTCGGGCGGGCAGACCAGGCTGGTGACGCCGCCTGCCGCGGCCGCAGCCAGCTCGCTGTCCAGCATGCCTTCGTGCTCATGGCCGGGTTCGCGCAGGCGTGCCGCGAGGTCGACCAAGCCGGGTGCGACGATCAGGCCGCTCGCGTCGATGATGCGCTCGGCGGCGAAGTCGCTAGGCTCACCCAAGCTCACAATGCGGCCATTGGCGATCGCCAGATCGCCGATGCGGTCCAGGCCCGAGGCGGGGTCTATCAGGCGACCACCCTTGATCAAAATCTTCATGCTTCGTTTCCAGCGAGTATGGACATCACGGCCATGCGAACCGCGATGCCGAAGGTCACTTGCGGCAGGATCACGCTTTGCGCGCCGTCGGCCACGGTGGATGAGATTTCCACGCCGCGGTTGATCGGCCCTGGGTGCATCACGATCGCGTCGGGCTTGGCCAGTGCCAGCTTCTCCGGCGTCAGGCCAAAGTTCTTGAAGAACTCGCCGGCGCTGGGCAGCATGCCGCCATTCATGCGTTCGTTTTGCAGGCGCAGCATGATGATCACATCGGCACCGCGCACGCCCTCGGCCATGTCATGGCAGACCCTGACGCCCATCTCGCGCAGGTCGCCGGGCACCAAGGTCTTGGGGCCGACTGCGCGAATCTCGGGCACGCCGAGGATGTTCAGCGCATGGATGTCGGAGCGGGCCACGCGCGAATGCACGATGTCGCCGACGATGGCCACCGTCAGATTGCGGAAGTCCTTTTTGAAATGCCGAATCGTGTACATGTCCAGCAGGCCTTGCGTCGGGTGAGCGTGGCGGCCGTCACCGGCGTTGACCACATGCACATGCGGCGCGCAATGCTGGGCGATCAGATAGGGCGCACCGCTCTCGCTGTGGCGCACCACAAACATATCGGCGTGCATGGCCGACAGATTGGCCACGGTGTCGAGCAGGGTTTCGCCCTTGGCCGTCGAGCTGCGCGCGATGTCCAGGTTCAAGACGTCGGCCGACAGCCGCTTGGCCGCGATCTCAAAAGTCGTGCGGGTGCGCGTGCTGTTCTCGAAGAACAGATTGAACACCGACTTGCCGCGCAGCAGTGGCACTTTTTTGACCTCGCGGTCATTGACCGACAAAAAGCTGCCGGCGGTGTCCAGAATCTGGTGGATATTGGCCTGCGGCAGGCCTTCGATGGAAAGCAGGTGGACCAGCTCGCCGTGCTTATTCAGTTGGGGGTTGCGCTTGGAGAGCATCGGTCAATCTCCTTTGAGGTCAAAGCTGAAGCGGCCATCGTCGTCTTTCGCCAAGCGCAGCCGTTGCTCGGCCGCGAGATGGATGCGGGCGGCGGAAAACGCAGGCTCGATCGGCAGCTCTCGCCCGCCGCGGTCCACCAGCACTGCCAGCGTCACGCTGGCCGGGCGACCAAAGTCGAACAGCTCGTTGATCACCGCGCGGGTGGTGCGGCCGGTGAACAGCACATCGTCAATCAGCACGATGTGTCGGCCGCTGACGTCAAACGGCAGCTTGGTATGGTCGGCGCTGGCGGACATGCCGCGCGAGCCGAAGTCGTCGCGATGCAGTGAGCTGGAGATCACACCGGCGCTGCCGGCCAGGCCCAAATCGGTCTGCAAGCGCTCGGCGAGCCAGGCGCCGCCGGACCAGATGCCGACCAGCGCGCTGTCCGGGCGCATCAGTTTGCGGACGCCCTGCAGCAGATCTGCGTAGATCGCCTCGGCATCAAGTAGGAGTGTGCTCATGCTGTGCTTTCACGGAAAAATTGTTCAAGAATCAAGGCAGCGGCGGTGGAGTCGACATCGCGCACGCCGTAACTCTCGGCCTCGACGCTGGTGTAGCGCTCATCGACCTCAAACACCGGCAGCTTGAAGCGGCCCTTCAGCTGCCGGCCAAAGCGGCGCGCGCGCTGGGTGATCTCGTGCTCGGCACCGTCGGGGTGGAAGGGCACGCCTATCACCAGCGCATCGGGCTGCCATTCCTTGATCAGCTTGGCGATCGCCAAAAAGCGCGGCTCGCCCTCCAAGGCAATCGCTTTGAGTGGCTCGCCCCGGCCGATAAAACGGCTGCCGTTGGCAACGCCGACGCGTTTGGTGCCGAAATCAAAGGCCAGCAGAGATTGTGCGGAGCTCGCCGTCGTGATCATGCGTGGCCGGCCTCTTGGCTCAGCATGCGGGGGTCAACGCCGAGCAAGCCCAAAGCGCGCTCGTAACGCAACTCAACCGGCGTGTCGAAAATAATCTCTTGCGTCGCTTCAACGGTCAGCCAGCCATTGCGGCCGATTTCTTCTTCCAGCTGACCCGCCGCCCAGCCGCTATAGCCCAGCGTGACAAAGACCCGTTTGGGGCCGGCGCCGTTGGACAGCGCTTCCAGCACATCGCGGCTGGTCGTCATTTCCAAGCCGCCGGGCACGATCATGGTGGCGTTGTAATGGTTGCCTGCCGCGTCCAGCGGCGCATGCAGCACGAAGCCGCGCTCGGGCTGCACCGGGCCACCGTAAAAAACCGGCCTGTCGGCCAGTGCGTCCTTGGGTGGGCTGAGGTCGACCTTCTCGAACAGATTGCCCAGCGTCATGGCCATGGGCCGGTTGATCACCAGGCCCAGGGCGCCGTTCTCGTTGTGCTCGCAGATGAAGATCACGGCACCTTTGAAGCCTTCATCAAGCATGCCGGGCATGGCGATCAAAAATTGATTGGTGAGGACGATCCGGGTTTGCGACATGCAGGCATTTTATTCGCCCGCCAGCGACCAGCGACACTAGGCGCATGGAAAAGACATTCAAACGCGCGCTGATCTGGTTCAGGCGCGATCTGCGTGCCAGCGATCAGGCCGCTTTGCACCACGCTTTGAAGTCGGCCGAGCAGGTGTTTTGCGTCTTTGTGTTCGACAGCGACATCCTCAGTGAGCTGCCCCGCAGCGATCGCCGGGTGGTGTTCATCTGGTCCGCGCTGGGCGCGCTGGATGCCGATCTGGGTGCGCTGAAGCCAGGCGCTGGCCTGATCGTGCGCCATGGCTCGGCCAAGGATGTGCTGCCTCAGCTGGCCGCCGAACTGCAGGTTCAGGCGGTCTTTTGCAACCATGACGATGAGCCGGCTGCGCTCGCCCGGGACGCGCTGGTGGGCGAGCGCCTCGCCAGCTTTGGCTGTCAATTCAAGAGCTTCAAGGACCACGTCGTCTTCGAGCGCAGCGAGGTACTGACGGCGGTAGGCAAGCCGTACAGCGTGTTTACGCCCTACAAAAACGCCTGGCTGCGCAAGCTTGAACCTTTTTATCTGCGCGCCTATCCGGTGCTGCCTTATGCCGATGCTTTGGCCTCCAGCCCATTGAGGCGAGGTGTGCCGAGCTTGGCCGAGATCGGCTTTGAGGCCACCGACTTAAGCCCGCATCTGGGTGTGGGCAGTGCCGGCGCGCAAGAGCTGCTCGATGATTTTTTGCAGCGCATTGACCGCTATGACGACAGTCGCAACTTTCCTGCCGTCAAAGGGCCGAGTTACTTGAGCGTGCACCTGCGCTTTGGCACCGTGTCGATTCGTCAGTTGGCAAGCGAAGCCTGGCAGCGCATGCAGGCTGGACAGCATGGCGCCGAGGTGTGGCTGTCGGAGCTGATCTGGCGCGATTTTTATCACCAGATCATGCATCACCACCCGCATGCGATGCGCAGCGCTTTCCGGCCAGCTTATGACGCGATCCGCTGGGAGACCGGCGCGGATGCGGACCGACTGTTTGAAGCCTGGTGTACCGGAGCGACCGGATATCCCTTGGTTGATGCGGCGGTGTTGCAGCTCAATCAAACCGGCTATATGCACAATCGCTTGCGCATGGTCAGCGCTTGCTTCCTGATCAAAGACCTGGGGCTGGACTGGCGCCGGGGCGAGGCCTATTTTGCCGAGAGGTTGTTGGACTTCGACCTTGCCGCCAACAACGGCGGCTGGCAATGGGCGTCTTCCAGCGGCTGCGACGCGCAGCCCTATTTCCGCATCTTCAACCCGGTCACGCAGAGCGAGAAGTTTGATGCCGAGGGTAAGTTCATCAAACGCTATCTGCCGCAACTGGCCAAACTGCCGCCGAAGTTGATCCACGCACCTTGGACCGCCAAGCCTTTGGCGGTTCAAGCTTGCGGTGTGAACTTGGGGCAAGACTACCCGCTGCCCATCGTCAATCATGATGAAGCGCGCCAGGCCACCTTGGCGCGCTACGCGGTGGTCAAGAGCGCGCAATGAGCGCACCCATTCACAAGTCGACCCAAAAGGCCATTCATGGCGACTAATTTCAAGCATGTGCTGGCCGCGATGAGCATGGTGGCGGTGGCGGCGTCGGGGGCTGTCGAGGCTGGCGGCACTTCAGATGTCCAGACGCTGCCGGAGGTGAGCGTCGGCCGTATTGAGCGCTTGGCCAACTTCTCCTCGAAATGGGTGGACGCGCGCCATGTAGACGTCTGGCTGCCCGAAGGCTACTCTGCCGGCAAACGCTATCAAGTGCTGTACATGCACGACGGGCAGATGCTGTTCGACGCCAGCAAGAGCTGGAACCAGCAAGCCTGGGATGTGCACCTGAGCGTGGCTCGCCTGGTCGCAGCGGGGCGCATTCCGGATACTTTGATCGTCGGTATTTGGAATAACGGCAAGTACCGTCACAGCGAGTATTTCCCGCAGAAGTTTTTGCCGCTGATGCCACAGCCGCAGCGCGAGCGTTTGCTCCAGGCCGCGCTACAGAACAAGCCGCAGTCCGATGCCTATTTGCGCTTCATCGTTGAAGAGCTCAAGCCCGCGATTGATGCCCGGTACGCCACGCGACCTGAGGCTGCCAGCAGCTTTTTGATGGGCTCCAGCATGGGCGGACTGATCTCGGTCTACGCCATGAACGAATACCCGCAAGTCTTCGGCGGCGCGGCCGGCCTGTCTACCCACTGGATCGGGCAACACAAGCCCAACGCTGCGATTCCTCTGGCGGGCTTCAACTACCTGCGCGCCCATTTGGCCGCGCCCGAAACCCACCGGCTCTACCAAGATCACGGCACGACCGAGCTAGACGCGCTGTATGCGCCCTATCAGGTGATGGTGAACGATCTGGCGCGAGAACGCGGCTATGTGGACGGCGTCAATTTCGAAACACGCGTTTTTGACGGCAGCGGTCACAACGAGAAGGCCTGGGCCGAGAGGCTAGAAATTCCGCTGGAGTTCTTGTTGCGCAAGCCTTGAGCCGGAGCTTCGGAACGTTTGAGTGTTAGCGGAATGAGCGGGTGATGGGAATCGAACCCACGTGATTTGCTTGGGAAGCAAGAGTTCTACCATTGAACTACACCCGCATGGCGCGCAGTATAGCGGCTGCTTTTGCCGGCTTCAGACCAAAGCCTGGGCGAGTTGTCGCGCTTCGGACCCAAAGGCATAAGCGTCCATGCCCAGCGAGCCAAAAGTCAGGCTGGCGTGCAGGCGCTGCGGCGCCGCGTGAGTGCCTCCGGCGCCGGCGGCGATAAACCAGGGCAGCAGGTGCTCGTCGCTCGGATGCATCGCCACGCCATAGGGCGCTTGCCTGCGGTAGTCGAGTAGGGCCGGCCAGTCTCGGGCCGCACTGCGCTCAAGCCACCAGCTACGAAAAACGCGTGAGGCTTCAATTTCCGGCGCGTCGATCGCCGGTGGGCGGCCTTGCCCGAAGACCAGGCCGAGATTGTGCGTGATGCTGCCGCTAGCAATGATCAGCACGCCTCTTTGCGCCAGCGGCGCCAGCATCTGCCCCAGTGCGAATTGCTGTGACGGGCTGTCGCTGGCGACAAAGGCCAGCGGCAAGACGGGCACATCGGCGTCGGGGTAGAGATAGCGTAGCGGCGTCCACGCGCCATGATCCAAGCCAGTTTGCCCTGTCAGCGCGATGACCTGCCCAGCTTTCTGGGCCAGGCCCAGGACTTCTTCGGCCAAGTCGGGTGCGCCGGGCGCGTCATAGCGCAGCTTGAGCAGTCGATCATCAAAGCCGCCAAAGTCGTAGATCGCTTGATGGCCTTGGCCGGCCAGCAAAAAGGGCTGGCGAGCGCTGGTGTGGGCCGACACCATCAGGATCGCCCGGGGGCGCGCGTAGTTGGCGTCCAGCACAAGACCCAACTTGTGCATGAAGGCGCCCGCTTCGCGCGGCTCCAGAGCGGTCATCGGTGAGCCGTGTGAGAGAAACAGGGCAGGGAATGGTTTGCTGTTCGTCATGGACTTGATTGAACCCGAGCCGGGCTCGGCCGGGGTGGCGGCCGATTGAATCCGCCGTTCAGGGCTTTTGCACGCCCAGCGACATCGCGACTTGGACTGTCGCTACAGTGCAGGGCATGACTACCTCAATAGAAGCAACACGGGCTCAAACCTTGACGCCGCCGACGGTCTTGCAAATGGCTTGGCGCCAGCTCTGGCGCGACTGGCGGGCCGGCGAGTTGCGTTTGTTGATGCTGGCCGTGGCCTTGGCCGTGGGGGCGCTGTGCGCGGTGAGTTTTTTGTCGGACCGGCTGGATCAGGGCTTGCGCCGCGACGCCGCTCAATTGATGGGCGGTGACGCGGTGCTGCTGAGTGACCAACCCACACCGGCGCCATTGCTGGCGCTGGCCGAGGAGCTCAAGCTGACGCAGCTGGTCAGTGTCAACTTCCCCAGCATGGCGCGGGCCAGCGAGGCCCAGGGCGGGGCGAGCCGGCTGGTGGCGGTGAAGGCCGTGGGCAGTGCTTACCCCTTGCGGGGGCGCTTGCTCCTGCAAGATGGCCGCTCGGTGCAGGCGCCGGCGCGGGGTGAGGTGTGGGTGGACGAGCCGGTGTTAACGGCCCTGTCGCTCAAGCAAGGGGACAACTTGCTGCTGGGGGAGTTGAGCTTGCGTATCGCCGGGGTGATTGCGACCGAGCCCGACCGAGGTGCGGGCTTTCTCAATTTCGCGCCGCGCCTGATGTTGGCCGAGGCCGACTTGGCGGCGACCGGTTTGGTGCAGGCCGCCAGCCGCGTCACCTACCGTCTGGCCTTGGCATCCAATAGCGGCGACGCCAAGGCGGTGGCCAGTTTTGTGGCGCGAGCCTCTGTTTTGATTGAACGTTCGGGCTGGCGCGGCGTGCGCCTCGATTCCCTGGAGAACGGCCGTCCCGAGATGCGCCAAACCCTGGACCGGGCGAGCAAGTTTTTGAGCCTGGTGGCGATGCTGGCGGCGCTGTTGGCTGCGGTGGCGGTGGCCCTGGCGGCACGGGACTTCGCCGCGCGGCATATGGATGATTGTGCGATGTTGCGGGTGTTGGGACAGTCGCAGCGTCGCATCGCCTGGACCTATGGGCTGGAGTTTGGGGTGGCCGGCTTGGTCGGCAGTGCCTTGGGCGTCTTGCTGGGTTGGGCGGTGCACCATGGTTTTGTCAGCCTGTTGGCGGGGCTGCTGGATGTGAATCTGCCCAATCCGAGCTGGTGGCCAGTGGCCTTGGGGCTGGGTCTGGGCCTGAGCCTGCTGTTGGGCTTTGGCTTGCCCCCGGTGCTGCAACTGGCGGCCGTGCCGGCGCTGCGGGTGATCCGACGTGATCTGGGGAGTCTGAATGCGGGCTCTATGGTGGTCTTGGTGGCGGGGGTGCTGGGTTTCGCGGCGATCCTGATGGCGCTGTCGGGTGACTTGGTTTTGGGGTCCATCGCGGCCGGTGGTTTCGGGGCAGCGGTGGGGCTGTTTGCCTTGCTTTCCTGGCTGGCCGTGATCCTCTTGCGTCGGCTGGTACCGCTGAGTGTGAGTGGGCGGCAAGCACCACGCTGGTTGCTGTTGGCGACGCGTCAAGTGGCCGCGCGCCCCGGCTTTGCGGTGGTGCAGGTGTCCTCACTGGCGGTGGGCTTGCTGGCGCTGGCCTTGCTGGTGCTGTTGCGTACCGACCTGATCGACAGCTGGCGCCAGGCCACGCCTGCCAATGGGCCGGACCGCTTTGTGATCAATATACAGCCCGATCAAGCCGACGCGTTTCAATCCCGGCTGAAGGCAAGCGGTGTACAGCAGTACGACTTCTATCCGATGATCCGCGGCCGCTTGTTGAGCGTCAATGACAAGCCGGTGCAGGCGCAGAAGTTCGCGGATGAGCGCGCACAGCGTTTGGCCGAGCGCGAGTTCAATCTGAGCCACTCCAAGCAATTGCCGGCGCGCAATCAAGTGGTCGCAGGCACTTGGCTGGATGATGATGCCGAGGGGCTGAGCGTGGAGGAGGGCCTGGCCAAGTCGCTGGGCTTGAAGCTCGGTGACCAATTGAAGTTTGATGTTGCGGGCGTGGTGGTGCAGGGCCGCATCAACAGCGTGCGCAAGGTGGACTGGGCTTCGATGCGGGTGAATTTCTTTGTGATGTTCCCGCGGGCGGAGATGCCTGAGCTGCCGCGCAGCTTTGTAGCGGCGTTCAGGGCGCCTGCTGGCGCCGAGTTTGACCGGGGAATCACGCGCGAGTTTCCGAATTTGACCGTGGTGGATGTGTCGGCTCAACTCAATCAGGTGCAATCGGTGTTGAACCAGGTGATTCAAGCGGTGCAGTATTTGTTCGCCTTTTCCTTGGCCACCGGCTTGGTGGTCTTGTTGGCCAGCGTGAACAGCACCCGTGACGCGCGCACGCGCGAATTTGCCTTGATGCGAGCGCTGGGCGCCAGCTCTAGCTTGCTGGGTCAGGTGCAAAGAGCGGAGTTGCTGGGCGTGGGTTCATTGGCGGGCTTCTTAGCGGGCGTGGTGGCCCTGATATTGAGCGGCCTGCTGGCGCACTATGTGTTCGGTTTCAATTGGAGCATCAATTTTTGGGTGCCGTTGATCACCATGGCTGCCGGGGCAATGCTAGCGCTGACGGCGGGTTGGTGGAGCTTGCGCGGTGTGCTCACCCGTCCGGTCACTCAGACGCTGCGGGAAGCTGACACCCAATAGCCCGTCTAAGCTTGCCCAATAGAAAACGGGCCTCTAGGGCCCGTTGATCATGCTGGTTAGCGCTGGCAGTTATTGCTGCCGGTGCGCTCGATTCAGAAAGACTGCCAGTCTCCGCTGTCGTCGTTGCTTGAAGCAGGCGAGGGGGCTGGAGCGGCTGCGGGTTTGGGGCTAGGTGCGGCAGCTTTTGCCGCTTGCTTAGGGGCAGGGGCGGGCGTGGGACTGTACGCAGCCTTCGGGGCTGGCTTTTGAGCCATGGTCTTGGCGCCCGATTTGAAGGAGGCGCTGGATGACGATGACGAGGCTTGGTGATTCTTGGGCGCTGCCGCAGGCGTGTAGGCATGTGCGCGTTGGCCTTCGTTGCTGCTGAGCTTGAAGACGGACACCACCTCGGTCAGGCGTTGAGCCTGATCCTTCAGGCTTTCGGCGGCGGCCGCTGATTCTTCAACCAAGGCCGCGTTTTGCTGCGTCATCTTGTCGAGCTGGACCACCGCGCCATTGACTTGGCCGATGCCGTCACTTTGTTCGGTCGACGCAGCCGTGATCTCGCCGATGATGTCGGTCACGCGCTGAACGCTGGACACAATATCGTTCATCGAGTTGCCGGCCTCTTCGACCAGACGCGTGCCGACCTCCACCCGATCGACACTGGCGCCGATCAAGCCTTTGATCTCCTTGGCGGCTTCGGCGCTGCGCTGGGCGAGCGAGCGAACCTCGCTGGCGACAACGGCAAAACCGCGGCCCTGTTCCCCGGCTCGCGCCGCTTCAACGGCAGCATTCAGCGCCAAGATATTGGTCTGGAAGGCGATGCCGTCGATCACGCCGATGATGTCGCTGATCTTCTTGGAACTGGTGTTGATCTCGTCCATGGTCGTGACCACTTGGCTGACCACGGTGCCGCCCTTGGCAGCCGCTGCCGAGGCTGAAGAAGCGAGTTGATTGGCGGTCTGCGCGGCATCGGCGGTTTGGCGCACGGTGCTGGTCAGCGTCTCCATCGATGATGCCGCTTCCTCCAGATTGGCCGCCGTTTGCTCGGTGCGTTGCGACAGGTCTTGCGCGCCCAGTGCGATCTCGCTCGACGCCGTTGTGATGGAGTTGCTGGCTTGCCTGACATCCAGAAGAATGTCTTGAATCTTCTTGGCGAACAGATTGAAGGCGCCAGCAATGCGGGCGATTTCGTCGTTTCCGCCCTCGGGCAGGCGCTGCGTCAAATCACCGCCGCCCGCGCTGATTTCGTCCAGCGCCGCTTGCACGCGGCTGATGCCTCGAAGCATGGTGGTGATCATGGTTGCCATCAGCGCGCCAGCCGCGGCAATCACCAGCAGCAGAACAAGTGCTGAAGCTCTTAGCAGTGCATTCAGTGAGGCAAGTGCTTCGCTTTTGTCCGCTGCAGCGACCAAAATCCAGTCGGTATCGGGAATGGCCACGCCGCGCAGCAGAAAGTCTTGCTCCCCGAAGCGTGCGCTGACCCAGTCGGCGCCGGCCTCGCGGATCTGCTTCATTGCTTTGTCATCGAGTTGTGAGGACAGAGTCAACAAGGGCTTGAGCGCAAGATTGGTGTCCGGATGGGCGACGATGACGCCTTTGGTGGAGACCAAAAATGCGAAGCCGTTCGGCGTCGGCTTGATGCCTTTGACGGTGTTGGATACCTCGTTCAAAAACACATCGGAGGCCACCACGGCTTTGACTTGGCCGCCTTCCTTGACCGCTTGTGCGAAGGTCACCACCAGAAGCTTGCGAGCGGCGTCCATATAGGGCTCGGTCAGGATGGTGCCGCTGGCTGCTGCGGCCTGGGTGAACCACGGCCGCCCTGTGGGGTCATAGCCGGGCGGCAGATTCTGAGGTGAGTTGAAGAAAATTTGCTTGTCGGCATGCGCAATATAAGCAGCCTCCAATCCGCCGGATTTGGCCGCTTGCACCAGAAAAGGGACAGGTTCCGCTTGCTGCGCTACCGGCACCAGCGAAACCACGATATCGCGCTGAAAGCGCATCCACTGACTGATGGTTGCTGCTTGATTGGCGGCAAGGGTGTCAAGGTCTCGCAGGACTTGGCTCTGCGAATGGTTGCGCACCACGACGTAGTTTGCGGCGGTGGCAATGCACAGCCCCAAGACCAATAAAGCAATGCAGAGCCCGATCAAGCGGGTCTTGATGGAATCAAACATGAATGCTCCTCAGATGTAGTCTGATGAAAAGGCCAATCGGTCAGAAACTTTCCCACTCGCTCTCATTGGAGCTAGAGGGCGGCGCTGCAGCCGGTTTTGCGGGCACCGCAGGGGCGGCCGGTCTTGCGGATATCGAGGCTGCGGGCGGCGCTGTGGCTGCCTTTTTGACAGCTGTGCTCGGCTTGGCTGGCTTTGGTGCAAATGCGGGCGCTGCCGTGCTGGGCTTGTGCGCCTGCGAGGCAGCGGGCTTATGGGCCGCAGGTCTGGCGTTGGCGGACTGGGCCACTTGAAAGACGGACACTGCCTCGATCAGCTTATGGGCTTGATCCTTCAGGCTTTCGGCTGCCGCGGCTGACTCTTCCACCAGGGCGGCGTTTTGCTGCGTCATCTGATCCAACTGCGTCACCGACTGGTTGACTTGGCCGATACCGTCGCTTTGCTCGCTGGCAGCGGCCGTGATCTCGCCGATGATGTCTTGCACACGCTGCACACTCGAGACGATTTCAGTCATCGAAGTCCCGGCGTCTTGCACCAAGCGGGAGCCCATTTCGACCCGTTCCACACTGGCCCCGATGAGGGTTTTGATCTCTTTGGCCGCCGCCGCGCTGCGCTGTGCCAAGGAGCGCACCTCGCTGGCCACTACCGCAAAGCCACGGCCTTGCTCGCCGGCCCGGGCGGCTTCCACCGCAGCATTCAAGGCCAAGATATTGGTTTGGAATGCGATGCCGTCGATGACGCCGATGATGTCATTGATCTTGCGTGAGCTGGTGTTGATGTCGTCCATGGTGGCCACGACTTGACCCACAACCTGGCCGCCCTTGGCCGCGGCGCTGGCTGCCGACATCACCAATTGATTGGCGGTGCGGGCGGAATCGGCGGTTTGCTTGACCGTGCCGGTCAGCTCCGTCATCGACGAGGAGGCCAGTTGCAGATTCGAAGCGGTCTGCTCGGTGCGCTGGCTCAAGTCTTGGTTGCCGGTGGCGATCTCGGCGCTGGCGTGGCCGATCGAGTCGACCGACATGCGTACCGTGCCAATGGTGTCGGCCAAGCGCTCGCGCATGGCCTCGGTTTGTTGAATCAATAAGCCGATTTCGTCATCACGGGTGCTGATGACCGACTGTGTCAGATCCCCTTGCGCGATCGCGCTTACCGCGTTGGTCAGCGCTCCCAGCGGACGCGCGACCCAGTTGCGCATCATCCAGAACAGCCCCAGGCCGAGGCCTATGGTGGTCAAGGTCAGCATGATCCAAAACGGCACCAAGGTGGCCCAATGCGAGGCCATTGCTTCGCTGCGGGAGACTTGCGCGACCACCCATAGTCCCGTCTTGTCACTCTTGCGTACGACGGCGAAATTGTCATCTCTTGGGCTGGCCAGCACATTGGGGAAGCTGGAGATATAGCCGTCACTGCTGGCGCCCAAATCGGTCAATGCTTTGTCCAGGCCCGGCATGAAATCGGCGACCAATTTTCCTTTTGCGGTGGGGTGCGCCGCAAATGTGGCCTTGGACATATCTTGGCCAGCGGCGACCAAGAACGTGCCGCCGCTTTCAAAAAACTTGGCGTTGGCGCTCAGGCCTGCCATCGCCACCTCAAAGGCGTCCAGATCAAAGCCCACAAAGAGCAGGCCGATGAGCTTGCCGTCGTCGTTCTTGATGGGCGAGTAATGCGTCATGTAAGCGCGGCCGAACAAGACGGCACGGCCAGAGTAGGGCTTGCCGGCTCGCACGGTGGCGTAAGCTGGGTGGGCCTTGCCCAGCATCGTGCCCATCGCGCGTTCGCCTTTGGCGTTTTTGAGCGAAGTGGTGATACGTTCGAAGTCATCACCCTTGGCTGCGAAAACAGTCGCCACGCCGCCGGTGGCGCCGGCAAATTTGTCGACCTGCGTGAAGTTGCCGTTCAGCTTGGGACCCCAGTCCCGCAGGTCCCCTGTGGCTTCGTCCAAGCTGAAGCTGGGTCCGAACTCCTGGCGTAAAGAGCCAAAATTTCGCTCAACCAAGATGCGCGAGGACTCGTCCATCGCATGCATGGAGTCAACCAGCGATTGCGCCTTGTCACCGACCCAGATCTGCACGCGTTCATTGGCGACCCGCGTCAGCATCACGCTGACAATGCCACTGACGGCGAGCAGAACCACCGCCAAGGTGATCCCGCCTATGGTCGATACGCGGCGTGCGATCGAAGTGGTTTTGCTCTTCATATCAAAACTCCGCTCAGTGGGTTTCTTGCGGGCCGCATCGCCAGCGGGCATGGAGCCGGCCTCACAAGCTTATTCGGTACTGACGGGGTCGATGAGGAAATCAAACCTTCAGGCTTTCGGGCCTTAGGGTCTTTAAACCCTTAAACCGTCAGGGAGTCCATCAGACCCATGTCCGAGCTGCTCATCAGGCCTTCGATGTCCATCAAAATCAACATGCGGTCATTGACGGTGCCAATGCCTGTGATGAAACTGGTGTCCACCGAAGTGGAGTTGAGTTCAGGCGCGGGGCGAATTGCGTCGCGGTTCAACTCCAACACGTCGGACACCGAATCGACAACCGCGCCAACCACACGGTTTCTGACGTTCAGCACAATCACCACGGTGAAGCTGTTGTATTCGGCGGAAGGACATCCCAGCTTCAAGCGCAAGTCAACGATGGGCACAATCACGCCACGCAGATTGACAACGCCCTTGATGAAGTCGGGCGCGTTGGCGATGCGGGTGGGCGGCTCGTAGGAGCGGATTTCCTGAACCTTCAGGATATCGATGCCGTACTCTTCAGCGCCCAGGCGGAAGGTCAAAAACTCGCCGCTGGACGGTCCGCGGTTCTTCATTGCCAGGCTGCCGGCTTCTTGGCGCAAGGCCGGAACATTATCTCGGGTGGTTTCCATGGCTTACCTCGTTATCTGTACGGGATGGATGGGTGACGTAAGGAAGAGAACTTAAAAGGATTCCCACTCGCTCTCGCTCTGGCTGGACGGAGCAGGCGCCTTGGCTTTTGGGGCCGGTGACGCTGAAATTGACGGCGCTGCGGGCCGCGGCGCGGGGCTCGGGCTGCTGCTCATCGCCGCTTTATGGACCATGTGCGCTGGGGCTGCTTTGGGCGGACTGCTCTTGACGGGCGTTTTCGCGTTGGCCTTGGGCGCCCGGTGCAGCGGCTTGGCCTCGTTGCTGGTGCGGAATTTACCCACAGCCTCGGCCAGTTGTTCGGCTTGGTCTTTAAGACTTTCGGCAGCTGCGGCAGATTCCTCCACCAGCGCGGCGTTTTGTTGGGTCATCTGGTCCAACTGCACAACCGACTGGTTGACCTGCTCAATGCCGTCGCTCTGCTCACTCGCGGCCGCCGTGATCTCGCCGATGATGTCGGATACGCGCTGCACGCTGGAAACGATGTCGGTCATCGAGGAGCCGGCTTCTTGTACCAAGCGCGAACCCACCTCGACCCGCTCAACGCTTGCGCCAATCAAGGTTTTGATCTCGCGCGCCGCTTCGGCGCTACGCTGCGCCAAGGAGCGCACTTCGCTGGCCACGACGGCAAAGCCGCGGCCTTGTTCCCCGGCTCGGGCCGCTTCCACCGCAGCGTTCAAGGCCAAGATATTGGTTTGGAAGGCAATGCTGTCGATCACACCGATGATGTCACTGATCTTCTTTGAGCTGGTGTTGATGTCGTCCATGGTTGACACCACTTGGCCGACCACTTCGCCGCCCTTGGCCGCAGCATGCGAGGCCGAGGTGGCGAGCTGGTTGGCGGTGCGGGCCGAATCGGCGGTCTGACGAACCGTGCCGGTCAGCTGCACCATGGACGATGCGGCTTGTTGCAGGTTGGAGGCAGTCTGTTCGGTGCGGTTGGACAAGTCTTGGTTGCCCGAGGCGATCTCCACCGAGGCAGTGCGAATGCTGTCTGCCGACGTGCGCAATTGGCTCACCAATCCCTGCAGGGCTTGCTGCATGTTCTGCAGCGAACGCATCAGGTGGGAAGCTTCGTCCTGGCCTTCAATAGCTTCGGAGGAACCGGTCAAGTCTCCATTCGCGATGGCGTTGGCCAAGGCGTCGGCTTGTGCCAAGGGCGTGCAGATGCTTTGCATATTCAGCAAGGTCAAGGGCACGACGATGATGGCGCCAAGACTGAGCACGATGATGAAGGTCATCAAGCTATTGTCCCGGGCGCCCTTGCCATGGGCTTGCGCAAAATCCGCGTTCTGCTTCAGCGAGGCCTTGATTTCACTCAGCAGCTTTTCTTGCTGGGCGCCGCCTTCTTTGCCAGCGCCGGACTCCATGAATTGAGTCAATGCAGTTGCCTGCTTGGCGAGTGCGGATGAGTTCTCAACGATCTGCTGGTTGTGATCCCGCAGCGTATTCATGCCCATATAGCCGACGCCACCTACCAGCAGCAGCAGGCCCAAAACCATCGCGATCGCTCCGATCATGCGGGTGCGAATGCTGAATTGCCGGATCAATGCGCTCATATTTTTTGGAGGCTTTCTGAAGAAGTGATGCGTGAAAAAGGGAGGGCGTCAATGACGCGAACGCCGCACCAAGCTGCCGACGTCGAGAATCAAGGCCACCCGACCATCACCCATGATGGTGGCGCCCGATACATCGGGCACCTTGCGGTAATTGGCTTCGAGGTTCTTCACCACCACTTGTTGCTGGCCCAGCAGTTCATCCACCAGCAATGCAACGCGACCGCCTTCGGCTTCGACGACCACCATGATGGTGCTGACATGTTCGAAGTCAAAGCGAGGCACTTGGAAGATGGTTTCAAGACCAATCACCGGCATGTATTCATCGCGCACCTCGACTACCCGGCCCGAGCCGGCGACGGTCTTGATGGTGTCGGCCTGCACTTGGAAGGACTCGATCACCGAGGACAGCGGCAAGATGTAGACCTCTTCGCCGACGCCTACGCTCATGCCGTCCATGATGGCCAGGGTCAGCGGCAGGCGCACCGAAACCTTCATGCCGTAGCCTTCAGCGGAGTCGATCTCCACCGTGCCGCCCAAGGAAGTAATGTTTCGCTTCACCACGTCCATGCCGACGCCGCGTCCAGACACATCGGTGACCTGATCGGCGGTCGAGAAGCCCGGCGCGAAGATCAAGTTCCAGACGTCCGAGTCGCTCATCGAATCAGGCGCGTCGATGCCTTTCTCGCGTGCCTTCTTGATCAAGCGGTTGCGGTTCAAGCCGTTGCCGTCATCGCGTACCTCAATGACGATGGAGCCGCCTTGGTGCGAAGCGACCAGGGTGATGGTGCCATGCTCGGGCTTGCCCTTGGCAAGACGGTCGGCGGGCATTTCGATGCCGTGGTCGCAGCTGTTTCTAACCAAGTGCGTCAGCGGATCGGTGATCTTCTCCACCAAGCTCTTGTCCAGCTCGGTTGCTTCCCCCTGCGTCACCAACTCGACCTTCTTGCCCAGCTTGGCAGCCAAGTCGCGCAACATGCGCGGGAAGCGGTTGAACACGATGGACATCGGGATCATCCGGATCGACATCACCGACTCTTGCAAGTCGCGCGTGTTGCGCTCCAGATCGGCCAGACCGGAGGTCAGCTGTTGGTACAGGCCCGGCGCCACATCGCGGCTGTTCTGCGCCAGCATGGCCTGCGTAATGACCAATTCACCGACCAGGTTGATCAGTTGGTCCACCTTTTCGATCGAGACGCGCAGCGTTGACTGTTCCATGCCGGCCGCTGGTCCGCCCGCAGGGCGTGCCGCTGCTGCGGGCGCCACGACGGCGGGCTTGGCCGCTTCGACTTGTACTTTCAGCTCGCTGGCGGGGGTTGGTTCGGGAACACCGGGCGCATTGTCAAAAAAGCCATAGCCCAGCTCGGCCTCTTGAGCCGCCGCTGAACTTGCGGGCGCTGCTGCGGCTGGCGAGCCGGGCGAGCCCTCGTGGAAACCAAAACCTGGGCCAAAGGGCAGCAAATTGACTTGCTCGCGCGCCACATGGAAGGTGAACAAGTCGAGCAAATCACCGTCCGAGCTACTGGTTAGCACTTTGAAGCGACGTACGCCGTCGGCCGCCACACCGCCGTCCAAAGGCTCAATCGTGCCGAGGTCGGTGATCTCTTTGAACAGGTCGACCAGGTTGTCGGCCAGACTCAGATCGGTCAGAGGGCCGACCCGCATTTCCAATTCACGCACGCCAGGCTTGACGGGGGCTGCCTTGGGGGCTTTCGGCGCCGCGACAGCGGCGGGTGCGGGTGCTGCGGCGACCGGCGCGTCGAAGTCGGCTTGTTCGCTCTCCACAAAGCCGCGAATGCTGTTCAGGAGATCGGTGGTGTCAACGGCCGCTGCGCCGGAGCCCTGATGGCGCCCCAATTGGGCGCGCAAGGCATCACCCGATTGCAGCAAGGTGTCGACCATCGGCGAGGTAGGCTGCAGCTCATGGCGACGTAGCTTGTCCAGCAAGGTCTCCATTTGGTGCGTCAGTTCAGCCACATCGCTGAAGCCGAAGGTAGCTGCGCCGCCCTTGATCGAGTGGGCGCAGCGGAAGATGGCATTGAGCTCTTCGTCGTCAGCGGTCTCGATATTCAGGTTGAGCAGCATCTGCTCCATATTGTCGAGATTCTCGCCCGCCTCCTCGAAGAAGACTTGGTAAAACTGGCTGAGGTCGATTCCAGCGCTCAGGCTGGCGCCCTCGGAAGTCATTTCTCCCATGCTTTACTCCAATTTGACGACGGTTTAGCGAATGACCTTGCCAATGACTTCGATCAGCTTGGCTGGGTCGAAGGGCTTCACCAGCCAGCCGGTGGCGCCTGCGGCGCGGCCGGCTTGTTTCATCTGGTCGCTGGACTCGGTCGTCAAGATCAGGATCGGGGTGGTCTTGAACTTGGGGTTATCACGCAATTTCTTGGTCAGGCTAATCCCGTCCATGCGCGGCATGTTTTGATCGGTCAGGACCAAGTCGAAGTCGCGTGTTGTCGACTTTTCGAGCGCGTCTTGCCCATCCACTGCTTCAACGACGTTGAAGCCAGCGTTTTTGAGTGTGAAGGCGACCATTTGGCGCATCGAGGCCGAATCGTCCACGGCAAGGATTGAGTGCATTGTTGTCTCTCCGGGGTATCAAGCTGATTTCGGTAACTGAACAGGTTTCTTTAGAACAATTCGATCGAACCCGCGTCCATCTCGTCTTGTGTGACTGGGTTGGGTCGCAAGGGTGCTAGTTCAACGACGGATTCGCCGTCTTCGTCGTCGCCAAAGGTATCGCGGGCCAGCTGATCGGCGCAGTTGCGCAGGCGCTGGCTGGTATGTGCAATCAACTGCGTGGCCATGTCTTGAAATTGCAAGGCCGTGATGGCGCCAGCAATGTCTTCGATGACTTTCTTCAAGACGGGGTGGTGGGTACTGTCGGTCTGTTCGCCGGACTGCTGGATCAAGCCATGAACATGGCTAGAGGCGCTGTAGAAATGCATGGAGAGCGCTTCTCCCGCATCGTCCAGCAAGCGTTGCAGGCGCTCCAGATCATGGGTGACCGTCATCAGGTGATCTTGCAGCTCGGCGGCCGCCAGCAAAGGGGTCATCCCTGGGTCGAAGGGATCGCTTGATTCATTCATCGGCATCTTTGCTCCATGCTTATGGGTCCTTGCGGGGCCAAAGCCGCCTCAAAAGAAGGAGGTCAACTCAAGCAACCCACGGCGACCCGTTGCTTGAACGCATCTTCGGCATTTCTGGCGCATCTGTCGACAGGACAATAGCCACAGAAGCAGGCTATTTCTTCGCAATCTACACAGGCTCTGCATTTGATGCAAGGGTTTACCCTTTGTTGTGATGCCGGGCAGTTGCAAACTAGTTGTAGCAACGGGTTCCCCTGGGTCAATCCTTCACGCATTGCCTGCATACTTCGCCACCATGTCGATGCCAACTGCCGAGCGCCACCTGCGCGTACTCCATATAGAAGATTCAGAGCTTGATCATCAGCTGATCATGGCGCAGCTGCGCCGTGCCGGATTGAATATTGAACTCGAACGGATAGACAGCCTGGCCGAAGTTAGCCGCGCACTCACACAACCCTGGGACGCGCTGATCTCGGACTACAACCTGCCGGGTTTTTCGGGTCTGGTGGTGTTGGATATGTTGAAAGCCAGCAAGCTGCTGCTGCCTTTCATTTTGGTGTCGGGCGAGATCGGCGAAGACACCGCCGTGGCGGCGATGCGCACCGGTGCCTCTGACTATTTGCTCAAAAAGGATTTGGCCCGCCTGGCGCCGGCCTTGCTGCATGCGATCGAGGCCTGCGAGTCTGAACGTGCTCGCATTGAAGCGGATCGCGAGTTGATCAAATCCAAACAGCGTCTGCATGAATTGGCGGGTCATCTGCAGACCAGCGTCGAGATGGAGCGGGCCGCGATTGCTCGCGAGATTCATGATGATGTCGGCGGCTCCCTGACCGCGCTGAAGTTCGATCTGGCCTGGATTCAGCGTCATGCCAAGGACGCCGGGGTTTTGCAGCGGGTCGAGTCGGCCTTGGAGACCGTCACCGGTGCCATCGAGGCCAGCCAGCGCATCATGCAAAATTTGCGGCCGGCCATTCTGGAGCAGGGCCTTGTTGCCGCCGTGCAATGGATGGCCGCGCGCTTTGAGCGCCGCACCGGCATCGTGGTGACATTGCGTTGCAGCAGTGAAAACGAGATGCAGCTGCCGGCCGGTGTGCCCTTGGTGGCTTACCGCACGGCGCAAGAGGCGCTGACCAATGTCTCCAAGCATGCGAATGCCAGCCGGGTCGATATTGATCTGAGCGTGGACTCCGGGGTCTTGACGCTCGAAGTTAGCGACAATGGGGTGGGCATTGCGCCCGGCGCATTGGCCAAGGCGCGCAGCTTTGGTATTCGCGGCCTGCACGAACGCGCCGCAACCGTAGGGGGATGGGTGGACTTGAGCAGCAATAACAAGGGCGTGAGCCTGATACTTTCGGTGCCGCTGCAGATGGAGTCGCTGGACTTCGCCGGCGTCGACGAGGGGCAAACTCCGGTACAGCCTGTAGCTGAAGCGACTGCCGCATCCGCCGGTTGGGTGCAGCCATGATCAAGGTTATTCTTTGCGATGACCATGCCTTGATCCGGCGCGGCATCCGTGACACCTTGTCCGATGTGGCCGATATCGAGGTCATCGGCGAGGCCTCCGACTACGGCGAGCTGCGCAGTTTGCTGCGGGACTTGGGGCCGAATTCGGCCATTGACGTGTTGGTGCTCGACATCAATATGCCCGGGCGCAGCGGTCTGGATGTATTGCATGTGATGAAGGACGAGGGCACCTCGATCCGTACCTTGATCGTGTCGATGTACCCGGAAGATCAATACGCGATCCGCGCGCTGCGTGCGGGTGCCTACGGCTATGTCAACAAGGGCGGTGACCCGCAGGTGCTGGTGCAGGCAGTGCGCACGGTGGCGCAGGGGCGCAAGTATGTGACGCCCGAGATCGCGCAAATGTTGGTAGAGAGCTTGACCGCGCCGGTCAATGAGCAGGCGCATCAGAAGCTCTCGGACCGTGAGCTGCAGACTTTGGTGATGATTGCTTCGGGCAAGCGTTTGTCCGATATCGCCGAGGAGCTGACGCTGAGCCCGAAGACGGTCAGCGTCTACCGGGCCCGCGTGCTTGAGAAATTGGGCTTGGCGAATAACTCCGAATTGACGGTGTACGCTATTCGCAACGGTTTAGTGGCAAGCTGAGCTGCGGCCGGCAGGCCTTGTTTTTCCGGCGATGAGGAGGCTGCCCTTGGTGTTAAAACTCGCACCCAGTGCGGCACATCAATTCCTCTGGCATGACTTCATCCGCAATTAGGAAGACTGCAAGACCTCAGTCCTTGGTTCGGCGCTTGACCCGCTTGAACCTGCAGGTGCTGGCGGTCACCATGCTGTTGACCTTTGCTTTGATCGCCACGGCCTCCTTGCTGGTGGCGCGCGAGTACCAAGCTCAATCGGCCAAGCATGACGCGCAATTGCTGGCCAACAATCTTGCGCCGATGCTGGTGTTTGAGGATGTCAGTGCAGCGCAGTTGGAGCTGACTGCTTTTGCCCGTCGTGGCGGCGTGCTGGAAGTGCAGGTGTCGCGGCTTGATCATTCCACCTTTGCGCATTGGTTGGATGTGGGTCAGACCGACCACCATCTAGAGCGTGCACCGGCCGACTTGGCCGGAACGTCCGCTGTCGTGGAGATGCATCTGAGTTCACTTGATGTCTGGGTGCCTATTCATCTCAAGGGCGAGTTGATAGGTTCGCTGACCGTGCACGAAAGCTTGAAGTCTTTGCAACACACCGTGCTTCGCATGGTCGGTGTGGCGGCCGTTTTTATCGGCTTGGCGATTTTGATCGCTGGGCGACTTTTGCGCTGGGTGCAAAAACGTGCCTTGGCGCCCATCGTGGAGCTTTCCAGGCTGGCAGAAAATATCGCGACCAGCCAAGACTTCAGCCAGCGCGCGCAGATCCATGGCGCCGATGAAGTCGGGCGTTTGAGCGAGCGCTTCAACCAGATGCTCAAGCGGGTCGAGATCAGCCAGACCGAGCTGAATCAGCGACTCCAACGCGAGCAAATTGCCGGCCAACAGTTCGAGCAACTCGCGCATCAAGACAGCCTGACCAAGCTGCCCAATCGCTTGTATTTCCAGTCAGCCTTGCAGCGGCATATCGCTCACAGCTGCCAGAACGCCGTGCTGATGGCCTTGATGTTCATCGACCTGGATAGCTTCAAGTTGGTCAATGACAGGCATGGTCATGATGCCGGCGACGCCGTGCTGTGTGAGGTAGCCGCTCGCATGAGCCGGGTGCTGCGATCCGGTGATGTCTTGTGCCGCTTGGGCGGCGATGAGTTCGGATTGATTCTCCCGGTCGTGCCCGACGAGGCCGCCGCCGAGCAATTGGCGCTACGCTTGATCGCCGCGATCCGCGAGCCCATGGTGCTTGGTGGGCATTTGATGCCGATAGGCGCCACGGTGGGCTTGGCTTTTTGTCCCACCGATGAGGTCGAGGCTTCGCAGCTTTTGAGTGCGGCCGATGTGGCAATGTACGCGGCCAAGCGTGCCGGCAAGAACACCTTCAGAAGGGCGAACCATGCTGCTTCGAGCTAAATTGGCCGCAGCGGCCTTGCTGCTCTTGGCCATCGGCGCGTCATCCGCTGCATCTTCGGCCGCCCCTGCGCCTGCCGACCCGGATCAAGAAATGGGGCTGGAGGAACTCTTGCGTCAGCCCCTGAAAGAGGTGCCGCGGGATGTGGAGGTCAGTACCGCTTCACGCTTTACCCAAAGCGCGGCGCAGGCGCCCTCGACGACTTACGTCATCACCGCCAACGAAATTGCCCGTTTTGGCTTTCGCAACATCAGCGATATCTTGCGTGCACTGCCCGGGCTTTACACCACCAGTGACGGATTTTTTAGCTATGTCGGCGCACGCGGCCTGGGCCGCCCGGGCGACCTCAATACTCGCTTGTTGTTCTTGATCGACGGCATGCGAGTGAATGAAAACGTCTATGACGCGGCGCTGCTGGGAGGTGATTTTTTCCTCGATGCCGAACTGATCGAGCGGGTGGAGTTCACGCCCGGGCCGGGTTCGGCGCTGTATGGCAATAACGCCTTCCTCGGTGTGGTCAATGTGATGAGCAAGCGGGCCGACAAGCTCGGCGGGGCGGAGCTGCGTGCCAGCCGGGATTCACTGGGCCTGCAGCAGGCCAGGATCAGCCTCGGGCATCGCTCCGAAGCGGGTTGGGAGGGCTGGTTGGCAGCGAGCGAAGCCAGGCAAGACCACATCGCCTTGCCCTACGAAACGCCGCCCGAGGCCGTGAACGCGCAGCGCGAACTTCTTTGGACGAACAGCAAGCGGCTGTTTGGCAGCTTCAATGCGGGCGACTGGGCGCTTCGAGCGGGTTACAGCGAGGCCAAGCTTGGTGCGCCGAGCTACCGGGCCGAGAGCATGCCTGCCCAATTCGATCAGGCTTACATCCTCTCGGACAATAGCTTTGTAGCGCTGAACCATGAGCGCAGCCTAGGCCCGGACTGGGATTTGTTCGCCAGCGTCTCGGCTAAGCGCAGCAATTACCGGGATCGCTTTCCCTCTATGGATCCGCAGTCTGGCCAGCAACGACTCTTCGGCACCACCTCGCGGGGCCGCTGGTCTAACTGGGATCTTAGACTGAGCACGCGGCGCTGGGCCAATCACCGCTTGATGGCTGGGCTGGAACTTCAAAACGATGCCGAGATGAGAATTCTCACCGGCTTGGAAGGCGAGCCGGCTTTGCAGGAGTTTTTTGGCGATAACCGACGGGTCGGCATATTTGTCCAGGATGAATGGCAAATCGCCGACAAGCAGCAACTGATTCTGGGCCTGCGCCGCGACAGCTCCAAGGTGGCCGACCCCAGCATCAACCCGCGATTGGCTTGGGTTTGGAGTGGCGTGAGCGACGCGACGCTGCGGCTGATGTACGGCAGTGCCTTTCGAGCCCCGAATCTGAATGAGTTTGCCTTGAATTCCTCATGGGAGGTGGCTCTGCCAAAACCTGAGCGGGTGCGAACCCTGGAGGCAGCCTGGGACCAAGCGCTGACTCCGCAGTTGCAGTACCGCGTGTCGGTCTTCGCATCAAGGCTCTTGGATTTGATCGAACTGAATCAAGTCGATTTGCCGGTGTACGAGAACAGCCGGCCCTTGCGTAACTATGGCAGCGAGCTGGAGCTGGAGCGGCGCTGGGACCAGGGCGCGCGCTTGCGCATGGGCCTGTCTTTGCAGCGCAGCCGGGACGAGCAAGGTGCGGGTCTTAGCAACTCGCCGGCTGCCCTGTTCAAGTTGTTTTATAGCCAGCCCATTTGGGGCGACGCCTTGCAACTGTCTTGGCAGTCATTCGCGATGAGCCAGCGCCAGACGGCGGCCCAAAGCCTGCCCGGATATTGGCTGAATAATGTCAATTTGCTGTGGCGCCCCCGGCTGGACGTTGACCTGAGCCTGGGTTTTTACAACCTCGGCAATACCCGCGTGATTGACCGACCCCGGGTGGACCAGTCCGCCTCGCAGCAGCCGGGCCGCTCGGTGCAGCTTGCGCTGAGCTGGAGGTTTGGTTCATGAAGCGCGCGCGCCTGCTCAGCCGCCTCGCGGCCGCCTTGCTCGGTATGAGCGCGGTGTTGAGCGTCAGCGCAGCGCCGGCCTTGGATGATGCCCAGCTGCGCGCTGCTTTTATTTATCGCTTTGCGCAGTTCACGCAGTGGCCGCCGCCCCCGATGCGCGAATTCACTTATTGTGTGGCCGGCAATGCCGCCATGCAGGCCTCGCTGCAGGCACTAACGGCCAAAGCCCATGGCGAGGCCAGTAGCCGCCTGCGCGTGTTGACCGAGCCGCAACAAGCGGCGCAATGCCAGCTGCTGCTCTTGGGCTTCGATGAGCGGGCCGAGCTGCAGCGCTGGACGGCAGCGCTGGCCGCTGAGCCGGTCTTGGTGGTCGGCGACAGCGCTGAGGCCTTTCGCAATGGCGCGGTGATCGCGCTGGTCGCCGAACCCAACGGCCTGGCTTTTCGCATCAATCACACCGAGGCCAAGCGGCGCGGGCTGGTGCTGAGCTCGCAGATGCTCAAGCTGGCGCGCGAGGTGAAGTGAGGTGAGTGTCTAAAGGCGCAAGGCCTGGGCTTGTAGCGGCCAAGCCAGCGCTTGCTGGACGAACTGCGTCAGTGCGTCGGCGCTGCCCGTCGTCAGCAGCATTGGCGCCGCTGTGGCTGCCGCCAAGTCCAAGCCTTGCCATTGTTTGGCCGCTTGCTGCGCCACCGCCGATTCGATATTGAGCAGCTTGACTTGCTCGCCCAGCACTCGCTGTAAAGCCGGCTGCACCAGGGGGTAATGGGTGCAGCCCATCAAGACGGTGTCAACCTGGGCGTCGACCAAGGGCTGGCACAGCTGGGCGAGTAATTGATGCAAGGCCGGTGTTTCCAACTCTCCGCGCTCAATCAAGGCGACCAGGCCCGGGCAGGGCTGGCTGAAGACCTGTGCAGCGCCAGCGTGGCGGGCAATCAAATCGGCAAAGCGGGCGCTGGCAATGGTGGACGGCGTGGCCATCACACCGATGCGGCCGTTGCGACTGGCCGCCACCGCCGGCTTGATGCCGGGCTCGGTACCGACGATGGGCAGCTCAGGCCAGCGCTGCCTGAGCGCGCCGATCGCGTGTGCGGTGGCGGTATTGCAAGCCACCACCAAGACCCGCGCGCCTTGGTCTATCAAGTGCTCGGCCACGATCAGGCTGCGCTGAATGATGTAGTCGGGTTCGCGCTGGCCATAGGGCGCATGTGCTGCGTCGGCGACATAAAGCATGGGCACCTCGGGCAGCAGGCGGTGCAGCTCGCGCAAGACGGTGAGGCCGCCGACGCCGGAGTCAAAAACACCCAGGCAAGCCGGGTTGGAAGGAATGGTCGAGATCATTAAGTGCGGCAGTCTAGCTTTTGTCGTCGGGCAGCTCCGGCATAGTGGCTAGAATAGAACGATCGTGCTTTTTTACTGCTTTGCGGCAAAGAAGCTGCCGGGCTGCTGGGCCGCCCCCGTAGAATCTGGTTAACGTTAACGTCAATTAGTCTTGGAGTAATCGATGAAAGTCCTGGTCCCAGTCAAACGCGTGGTCGACTACAACGTCAAGGTGCGCGTCAAGAGCGACGGCAGCGGCGTGGATATCGCCAACGTGAAAATGTCGATGAACCCTTTTGATGAAATCGCCATCGAAGAGGCGGTACGACTGAAAGAGAAGGGCATCGTCACCGAAGTGATCGCCGTGTCTTGCGGCGTCACGCAGTGCCAGGAAACCCTGCGCACCGCGATGGCGATTGGCGCCGACCGCGCCATCTTGATCGAAACCGATGCCGAGTTGCAGCCGCTGGCGGTTGCCAAGCTGCTCAAGGCCCTGGTCGATAAAGAGCAGCCCGGCCTGGTGATCCTGGGCAAGCAGGCGATCGATGATGACTGCAACCAGACCGGCCAGATGCTGGCCGCGCTGACCGGCATGCCGCAAGGCACGTTCGCCAGCAAGGTCGAGCTGACCGCGGATTCGGTGGCCGTGACGCGTGAAGTCGACGGTGGCCTGGAGACGGTCAAGCTGTCGCTGCCCGCCGTCATCACCACCGACCTTCGCCTGAATGAGCCGCGTTATGTGACGCTGCCCAACATCATGAAGGCTAAGAAGAAGCAGATGGACGTGATCAAGCCGGCCGATCTGGGTGTGGACGTCGCGCCGCGCATCAAGACCTTGAAGGTCGAGGAGCCGCCTAAGCGCAGCGCCGGCATCAAGGTGGCCGATGTGGCCGCCCTGGTCGACAAGTTGAAGAACGAAGCCAAGGTCATTGGCTAAACCTGATCAGAAGAATTCGGAGAATCCCCAATGACTGCTCTCGTTATTGCTGAACACGACAACGCCCATATCAAGGGCGCAACCTTGAATACCGTCACCGCCGCTTTGGCGACCGGTGCCGACGTGCATGTGCTGGTGGCCGGCTTCAATGCCACCGCTGCCGCCGCTGCCGCTGCTCAAATCGCCGGTGTGGCCAAGGTCTTGCACGCCGACGCTAGCGCGCTGGAAAACGGCCTGGCCGAAAACCTCGCCGCCCAAGTGCTGGCGATTGCGTCCGGCTACACCCACATCCTGTTCCCAGCCACCGCTTCGGGCAAGAACGTGGCGCCGCGCGTCGCCGCCTTGCTGGACATGGCCCAACTGTCCGACGTCACCAAGGTCATCAGCGCCGACACCTTCGAGCGCCCGATCTACGCCGGCAATGCGATCGCCACCGTCCAAAGCGGCGACGCTGTCAAGATCCTGACCGTGCGCACGACCGGCTTTGACGCGGCCGCCGCCACCGGTGGCAGCGCCGCCGTTGAAGTGATTGCAGCCGCCGCCGACAGTGGCAAGAGCAGCTTCGCCGGCCGTGAAGTGACCAAGAACGACAGACCCGAGCTGACGGCAGCCAAGGTGATCGTCTCCGGTGGCCGCGCTCTGGGCTCGAACGACAAGTTCATGGAAGTGCTGACACCGCTGGCCGACAAGCTCGGCGCGGCACTCGGCGCCTCGCGCGCCGCTGTGGATGCCGGTTATGCGCCTAACGATTGGCAGGTCGGTCAGACCGGCAAGATCGTGGCGCCCCAGCTCTATATCGCTTGTGGCATCTCGGGTGCGATCCAGCATCTGGCCGGCATGAAGGACTCCAAGGTGATCGTCGCGATCAACAAGGATGCCGAGGCACCGATCTTCTCGGTCGCCGATTACGGCCTGGAAGCCGACCTGTTCGTGGCTGTGCCGGAACTGGTCAAGTCGCTTTGATTTCACGCGTTTGACAAACAAGCCTGAAGGCGCCCGACTGCATGGTCGCGGCGCCTTTTTTTGATTCGGAGACTAGAAAATGACTTATCGCGCCCCCGTTAAAGACCTGATGTTCAATATGCAGGCGCTGGCCGACCTGCCCGCCCTGAACAAGATTCCCGCCTTTGCCGACTTTGACCTCGACACCGCGCAAGCCGTGCTGGAGGAATGCGCGAAGCTGTGCGAAGACGTGATCGCCCCGCTGAACTGGGTAGGCGACAAGAACCCGTCCTTCTGGAAAGACGGCCAGGTTTTCACCACACCCGGTTTCAAAGAAGCGTTCAAGCAGTTTGCCGAAGGCGGCTGGCAAGGCCTGCAGCACCCGGACGAGTTTGGCGGCCAGGGCTTGCCTAAGACCATTGGTGCGGCCTGCGGCGAGATGATCAATAGCGCTAACGTCAGCTTTGCGCTGTGTCCGCTCTTGACCGACGGCGCGATCGAAGCCTTGCTGACCGCTGGGTCCGAAGAGCAAAAGAACATCTTCATCCCCAAGCTGGTCGATGGCAGCTGGACCGGCACGATGAATCTGACCGAGCCGCAAGCCGGCTCCGACTTGGCGCAGGTGCGCACCCGCGCCGAGCCGCAGGCAGACGGCACTTACAAGATCTTCGGCACCAAGATCTTCATCACCTACGGCGAACACGATATGGCCGAGAACATCGTCCATCTGGTGCTGGCCCGCGTGGTCGGCGCGCCCGAGGGCGTCAAGGGCATCAGCTTGTTCCTGGTGCCCAAGTTCATGGTCAATGCCGACGGCACTCTGGGCGCCCGCAACGATGCGCATTGCGTGTCGATCGAGCACAAGATGGGCATCAAGGCCAGCCCGACCGCCGTGCTGCAGTTCGGTGATCATGGCGGTGCCGTTGGGACGCTCATTGGCGAGGAAAACCGTGGCCTTGAGTACATGTTCATCATGATGAACGCGGCCCGTTTCGGCGTCGGCGTGCAGGGCATTGCGGTGGCCGAGCGCTCCTACCAAAAGGCAGCGAGTTTCGCCCGTGACCGTGTGCAGTCGCGCCCGGTTGATGGCTCCACCGCAGCCGGTGGTGGCGCCGCGCCCATCCTGCACCACCCCGATGTGCGCCGCATGCTGATGACGATGCGCGCGCTGACTGAAGGTTGCCGAGCCATGTCCAGCGTCGCCGCCAGCGCCTATGACACGGCGCATCACCACGCTGATGCGGCGATCGCCAAACAGGCGCAGACCTTCTATGAATTCCTGGTTCCTCTTGTCAAGGGCTATAGCACCGAGATGAGCTTGGAGGTCACCGACCTGGGCGTGCAAGTGCATGGCGGCATGGGCTTTATCGAGGAGACCGGCGCGGCTCAGCATTACCGCGACGCCAAGATTTTGACCATTTATGAAGGCACGACCGCGATCCAGGCGAATGACTTGGTCGGCCGCAAGACCGGCCGCGACGGCGGCGCTTTTGCCCGCTCGGTGGCCGGCTTGGTCGAAGCGACCGAGGCGCAGCTGGCCGCGCGTGACAGCGCCGCCGCGCGCTCGGTGCTCAAGCGCTTGTCGGCTGCCCGTCTGGCTTATCTGGATGTGGTGGACTTCATCGCGGCCAATTCACGCAGCAATCCGAACGCGGCTTACGCCGGCTCGGTGCCCTATCTAATGTTGGCCGGCAATCTGGTCGCTGGCTGGCAATTGGCGCGCTCGCTGATGGTGGCTGAGGACCATTTGGCGGCGGGCAATGACGCCGCCTTCATGTCCG
The DNA here is from genome assembly GCF_028595345.1 of Roseateles albus. Lineage (NCBI taxonomy): Bacteria > Pseudomonadati > Pseudomonadota > Betaproteobacteria > Burkholderiales > Sphaerotilaceae > Roseateles > Roseateles albus. The sequence goes on from NZ_JAQQXT010000002.1 coordinate 222,678, forward strand.
CCAAGATCGCCACCGCGCGCTTTTATGCCGAGCATATTCTGAGTCGCGCTGGCGGCCTGCGCGATGCCATCGTCGAGGGCGCCGACAGCGTCACCGCGATGTCGCTTGAAGCTTTCTGAACGGAGAAATTCTCAATGTCCTTGCCCCCGATTCTGCAAAACCTGCCGCTGCCCATCATCGGCTCGCCACTGTTCATCATCAGCAACCCCAAACTGGTGATTGCCCAGTGCAAGGCCGGCGTGGTCGGCTCGATGCCGGCGCTGAATGCCCGCCCGGCCGAATTGCTCGACGAGTGGTTGAACGAGATCACCACCGAACTGGCCGCCTACAACCTGGCCAACCCGGATAAGCCGGCCGCCCCGTTTGCGATCAACCAGATCGTGCACAAGAGTAACGACCGACTTGAGCATGACATGGCGGTCTGCGCCAAGTACAAGGTGCCCATCATCATCACCTCGCTGGGCGCGCGTGAAGACGTCAACCAGGCGGTTCACGCCTGGGGCGGCATCGTGCTGCACGACATCATCAACAACAAGTTCGCCAAGAAGGCGATCGAAAAAGGTGCCGATGGTCTGATCGCGGTGGCAGCCGGGGCAGGAGGGCATGCCGGCGTGAAAAGCCCGTTCGCGCTGATCCAGGAAATCCGTGAATGGTTCGACGGCCCAGTCGCCTTGTCGGGCTCGATTGCCAGTGGCGATGCGGTGTTAGCGGCCCAAGCGATGGGGGCGGACTTCGCCTATATCGGCTCGGCCTTCATCGCCACCGATGAAGCGCGCGCGGCAGACGCCTACAAGCAGATGATTGTGGACAGCAATAGCGATGACATCGTTTACAGCAATCTGTTCACCGGCGTGCACGGCAACTACCTGCGTGGCTCTATCGTCAATGCCGGCATGGACCCTGACAAACTGCCCGAGAGTGACCCCAGTGCGATGAACTTCGGCGGCAGCTCCGCCAAGGCCTGGAAGGAAATCTGGGGCTGCGGCCAGGGCATTGGCGCGGTGCGCGAGGTGTTGCCGGCCGGTCAGCTGGTCGCGCGCCTGGCGGCCGAATATCAGGCCGCCAGGGCGCGTTTAGCTTTGGGCTGATCAGGTCTTGAGGTGCAGGTTGACGCGGTCCAGCACCTGCTCGGGCGCGTCGGCCTCCAGATCGGTCTCGTTGTTCAGGTGTCGGTTCATGCGCTCAACATCCAGGTCGCCGGTCCATTTCGCGACCACCAGGGTGGCCACGCCGTTACCGATCAAATTGGTCAGCGCGCGCGCCTCGCTCATGAAGCGGTCAATGCCCAGGATCAAAGCCAGTCCCGCGACCGGGATGCCGCCGACGGCGCTGAGCGTGGCGGCCAGCACGATGAAGCCGCTGCCGGTCACGCCAGCTGCGCCCTTTGAGGTCAACAGCAGCACGGCCAACAGGGTCAGTTGTTGCGTCAGCGTCATCGGCGTGTTGGTGGCCTGCGCGATGAAGACCGCTGCCATGGTCAGGTAGATCGAGGTGCCGTCCAGATTGAAGGAGTAGCCGGTCGGAATCACCAGGCCGACAGTGGATTTCTTGGCGCCGAGGTTTTCCATCTTGGCCATCATGCGCGGCAGCACCGACTCGGATGAAGAGGTGCCCAGCACGATCAGCAGTTCTTCCTTGATGTAGCGGATGAATTTGAAGATCGAGAAACCATGCGCGCGTGCGATGCTGCCCAGCACGATGACGATGAACAGCAGGCAGGTCAGGTAGAAGCTGCCCATCAGCTTGGCCAGCTGCAGCAGCGAGCCCAGACCGTATTTGCCGATGGTGAAGGCCATTGCCCCAAACGCGCCGATCGGGGCCAGCTTCATGATGTAGCCGACGATCACGAACAGCACATGCGAGCTTTTCTCGATCAGGTCGAACACCATGGTGCCGCGGCCGCCAAAGCGGTGCAGAGCAAAGCCGAACAGCAGGGCGATCAAGAGTACTTGCAGCATCTCGCCCTTGGCGAAGGCATCGACCACGGTGGTGGGGATGATGGCCAGCAAGAACTCGGTGGTGGTCTGCATCTTGCCGGGCGCGGTGTAGGGGGCAATGCTCTTGGTGTCTAGTGCGGCTGGGTCCACATTCATGCCGGCGCCGGGCTGCAGCACGTTGACAACGATCAAGCCAATCACCAGGGCCAGGCTGGAGACGATCTCAAAGTACAGCAGGGCCAGGCCACCGGTCTTGCCGACCTTTTTCATGTCCTCCATGCCGGCGATGCCGACCACCACGGTGCAGAAGATGATGGGCGCGATGATCATCTTGATCAGCTTGATGAAGCCGTCGCCGAGCGGCTTCATCGCCGCACCACTCTCCGGGTAGAAGTGGCCCAGCAACACGCCCAAGACGATGGCTGTGATGACCTGGGCGTAGAGTGATTTGTAAATGGGTGGTCTGGTTTGCACGATGGACTCTCCGATGTCGACTGTGCGGCATCTTGCGTCCGGCGTGCTGGTCTGGATATGAGGGGATTTACATACAGGGCAACAGCCGGCGAATTTCAGCCCAGCCGGTATTTGGCCATCAAGCCGGTTCGCCTTGCCGGCTCAAAATTGATGCGCGCCGGGTCGCGGCCGACCACGGCCAAGAGCCGCTCATCCATCACCCGAAACCATAGCGGCGGGATGTAGGCAATGCTGAACATGCCGAAGTAGCCGCTGGGCAATTGCGGCAGATTCTCGAAGTGGCGCAGCGACTGATAGCGGCGCAGCGGATGAGCGTGGTGGTCCGAATGGCGCTGCAAGTGGAACACCGCCCAGTTGGAAAATATGTGATTGCTGTTCCAGGAGTGATGGGGCTGGCAGGGCTCGTAGCGGCCATTGGCAAGCTTTTGGCGCAGCAACCCGTAATGCTCGATGTAGTTGGCGGAACTCAGCTGGAAGTTGGCCCAGAAGGCGGTGGCCAGGATGAAAGGCAGCACTTGTGGCCCCAGCCAGACTGTCAAGGCGCCCCAGAGCGCCAAGGTAATCAGCGCCGGCTGCAAGATCTCGTTGTGCAGCGACCAGACCGGCAGATTCGCCTTGCGCAGACGCTCGCTCTCTAGGGTCCAGGCGCGCTTGAAGGCGCCAGGCATTTCGCGCAGCACGAAGCTATAAATCGACTCGCCCATGCGCGAGGAAGCCGGGTCCAGTGGCGTGGCTACATCCCGGTGATGCCCGCGGTTATGTTCGATATAGAAATGACCATAGGCAGTGGTGGATAGCACCAGCTTGGCCAGCCAGCGCTCGAGCTTGGTTTGCTTGTGGCCCAGCTCATGGCCCAGGTTGATGCAAAAGCCGCCGACGGAACCGGTGATGATCACCATTGCGAGCATGCCGTGCCAAGGTAGGTCGTGTGTAGCCACGAACCAGACGCAGAAGGTGAAGGCCAGCCAAAGAATTGGCACCAGCGCATAGGTGATGCGGCGATAGAACAGGTCGGCGTCCAGCGCCGGCACGGCAGACTCGGGCGGGTTGCTGCGGTCGCTGCCCAGGAGCCAGTCGATCAGCGGCACCACGCCGTAAAGAAAGGCCACCGGCAGCCACAGCAGGCGCGCGTCGCCGCTCCAAAGCAGCAGGGCCGGCCCCAAGGTGACCGAGGCCGGCACCAGCAGGCTCATCAGCCAGGCATAACGTTTACGGTCCACATAAGGGCTGGCGGGCGGCGTTGAGGCCGGGTCTCCTTGCATGAGGTCGGGCACGCTGAGGGTCATTGTCTGTCTCCTGTTGTTTGTGTCAGTGTGGCTGGCTCGCCCCCGTGCAAACACCGTGGCAAGTGGCAAGTGATCGTCCTAAAGTGACAAACAATGAGCCCGCAGCCGAACCCCACCCAAGCAGCCAGAGTGCATCCGACCTATGCGCGGCTCTTATGCATGTTGCTGCGCGGCCTGGGGGCGGACATGGAGCTGGCTTTGGCCGAGGCTGGATTGAGCTGGGAGGGGCTTGCGACCGAAGAGAAGATGCTGGACTTTGCTGTCGTGCAGCTGTTGGCGCAAGCGGCAATTGCATCCAGTGGTCGACCTTGGCTGGGCATCGAGTTGGGGCAGATGGCGCATATCTCGACCCATGGCGGCGTGGGCTCGGCGGTGGTGGCTAGTCGCGACTTGCGCCAGGCGCTGGCTACGGTGGCCCGCTTCTCCAGTCTGCGCAATGATTTGCTGCGTTTTGAATTGACCGAGCACCCGGAAGGCGCCGTGCTGCGTGCGCATGAAAGTGCCGACCTCGGCGCCGCGCGCGGCTTTGTGCTCGACATGGTGTTCGGCACCGCGCTGCGTTTGATGGAGACCGTGGTGGGCCACCGCCTGCGCGGGCTTCGCGTCGAGCTGCCTTTTGCGCCTCCGGTCTGGTGCGATCGATACGAGCGTTTGGTCGAAGGCGGTGCCCTGGTGTTCGACGCGCCTTCGCTGGCTTTTCACCTCGATGCTGCCATGCTGGAGGCGCCATGCATCACGGCGAATTCGCGCGCCTTCGAGGCGGCGCGTGACGATTGCGAGCGCGAGCTGGCACTGACGGCAGGAGGCATAGGCCCCTGGTCGCAGCGCCTGCGTCAGCTCCTGCTGCAGCGGCGCGCGCCGGAGCCCTATCCCACGGCGCTGGCCTTGGCCGAGGCTTGCCATGTTTCGGTGCGCACGCTGATACGCCGTTTGCGCGCCGAAGGCAGCAGCTACCAGGCCTTGCTGGACGGCGTGCGGCAGGAGCAAGCGCTTTGGCAGCTGCGACACACCCAGAACTCGGTCGAAGAAATTGCCGCCCAGCTCGGCTTTGAAGACACATCCAACTTCAGCCGTACCGTGCGACGCTGGTTCGGGCAGACGCCGTCCGGCCTGCGCGAGCGCTTGCGGGCCTGAACCGTTCAGGACCGCAAGCATCTTGGTCTTTACTTGATATGGGTGAAGCGCGCTTCGGGCCGGTCGTCCGAGCGGTGTACGGTTTCAACGTTAGCTCGCATGGCCCAGGGCCGCATCTGATGGTGCAGCGGAATGAAGAAGGATTCGTCCCGCACGCGCAGCAAGGCCTCTCGGATCAGGGCATTTCGCTTGGCTACATCGGTTTCCGTCTTCATGCTGGCGATCAGCTGATCCAACTGCGCGTCGCTCAATCTTGAGTAATTGAAATTGCCATCGGCGCCGCTGGTGCGGGTGTGGGCCAGGCTTTGTAGGGTGAACTGCGCGTCGAAGGTGGCCACCCCCCAGCCCAGCATATAGAGCGGCGCCTCAAAGCGCTGGAAGGTCTGGCTATGTTGCGAGAAGGGCAGGGCGGCCAGGCGCGCCTTGATGCCGATCTTGGCCCACATCGCCACCACGGCCTGGCAGACCTCTTCGTCATTGACGTAGCGGTTGTTCGGGCAGTTCAGCGGCACCTCAAAGCCGCTCGCGTAGCCGGCCTCGGCCAACAGCTTTTTGGATCTTTCGATGTCGACCTTGTGCGGCACATCGATATCGGGCGTGTTGCCGTTGACGCCCGGCGCCACCATGATGCCGGCCGGAATCGACAGGCCGCGCATGATGGTGCGCTTGATCGCCTCGCGGTCAATCGCCACGCTCATCGCCTCGCGAACTCTTTTATCCTTGAAGGGGTTCTTGCCCTTGACGCTGGCGCCGGCCAACTCCTCGCTGCCTTGGTCCATCGCGAAGAAGATGGTGCGCACCTCCGGGCCCTCGACCACCTTGAGCTTGGCGTCAAGTTTGAGCTTGGCGACGTCTTGTGTGGGCAGGTCGGTCAGCAGGTCGACATCACCGGACAAGAGCGCTGCCACCCGGGTCGGGTCCGATTTGATCGGTGTGTAGATGACCTCACTGACGTTGCTGGCGTTTTTGGCATCCCACCAGTCCTTGTTGGCCACCATGGTGATTTTCTGATCGGGCTGCCAGCCGGTGATCTTGTAAGCGCCGGTACCCATGGCGTTGCGCGAGGCGTAGTTGTCTTCCTTGGCCTTGTAGTCCTGAACATTGGTGGTCTTGTTCTTCTCGGCCCAGGCCTTGCTCATGATGCGGAAGTCGATGATGTTGCGCAGCAGGATGGGCGTGGGCGCGTTCAGCATCACATCGATGGTGTGATCGTCGATCTTCTTGATCTCTTTGATGCCGGCCACATAGGTCTGCATCGTGCCTTGCGGCTGGCTGATGCGCCCGAAGGTGAAGATCACGTCATCGGCGGTGAAGGGCGATCCGTCATGGAATTTGACGCCCTTGCGCAAATCAAAACGTACCTGCGTCGGCGAGATATATGTCCATTTGGTTGCCAGCGCCGGCTCGACCTGGAACTTGTCGTTGTAGCGCGTCAGGCCCTCGTAGGCGTGCATCAGGATGGCAATGGTGGTGGTGTGATTCTGCGAGTGCGGGTCCATGGTCAGAATGTCATTCTGAGCCGCCCAGCGCAGTGTCACAGCGCCAGCGCTGCTAAGGGCCAAGCCCAAAGTGAGGGCCAGTGCCGTGAGTTTGATCTTGTACATAGAGATTCCTTCGCGTGAATGAGAGAAACCACCGCAGGGGTGGTTTCTGGAAATTGCATTGAAGCGTCGGGTTACTTCAGCGTGGTGAAGCGAGCCTGTGGTTTGTCGTCCGCCCGGTGCAGGGTTTCGACATTGCTGCGCATCGCCCAGGGGCGCACTTGGTGGTGCACGGGAATGAACAAGTACTCGTCGCGCACGCGCAAAAGAGCCTCTCGGATCATGGCGTTGCGCTTGGTGATATCGGTCTCCGTCTTCATCGCTTGCACCAAGGCGTCCACCTTGGCGTCGCTGACGCGTGAGTAGTTGCCTTTGCCGTCGACGCCGGTCGTGCGACTGTGGATCACGTCTTGCAAGGTGTATTGGGCGTCAAAAGTCGTCACGCCCCAGCCGTAGAGGTAGAGCGGGGACTCCATCTTCTGCAAGAGCACCGAATGCTGGGACATGGGCAGCGCGCTCAATTTGGCCTTGATGCCGATCTTGGCCCACATCGCCACCACGGCCTGGCAGATTTCTTCGTCGTTGACGTAGCGGTCATTCGGGCAGTTCAGCGGCACTTCAAAACCATCCGGATAGCCGGCTTCGGCCATCAGCTTCTTGGCCTTCTCAAGGTCGACCTTGGGCGGCACGTCGATGTCGGGCGTGTTGCCGTTGACGCCGGGCGCCACCATGATGCCGGCCGGCATGGACAGGCCGCGCATCAGGCTGCGCTTGATGGCTTCGCGGTCGATGGCGGTGCTCATCGCTTCACGCACGCGTTTGTCCTTGAACGGGTTCTTGCCCTTGACGCTGGCGCCGCGCAACTCGTCGCTGCCCTCGTCCATGGCGAAGAAAATGGTGCGATTCTCGAGGCCGTCCAGCACCTTGAGCTTGGGGTCGGCCTTGAGTTTGGCCACATCCTGCGTCGGCAGATCGGTCAGCAGGTCCACATCACCGCTCAGCAGGGCCGCCACGCGGGTGGCGTCGCTCTTGATCGGCGTATAACTGATCTCGGTCACATTGCCCTTGTTGGTGTCCCACCAATCCTTGTTGGCGACCATGCTGATCTTTTGATCGGGCTGCCAGCTCGTGATTTTGTAGGGTCCGGTGCCCATCGCATTGCGGGAAGCAAAAGTGTCTTCCTTGGCCTTGTAGTCCTGCGGATTGACTGATTTATTCTTCTCCGCCCAAGCCTTGCTCATGATGCGGAAGTCGGTCAGGTTGCGCAGCAGCACCGGGCTAGGGCCGTCGAGTATCAGGTCGACCGTGTAGTCATCGACCTTTTTGATCTCCTTGATGCCGGCCACAAAAATCTGGTTATTGGCCTGCGGCTGCTTGATGCGGCCGAAGGAGAACACCACATCGTCGGCAGTGAAGGGCGTGCCGTCGTGAAACTTAACGCCGCGGCGCAGATCAAAACGAATTTGCGTTGGGCTGATAGCGGTCCACTTGGTCGCCAGTGAGGGCTCGGGCTGGAATTTTTCGTTGTAACGCGTCAGTCCTTCGTAGGCATAGGCATTGATGCCATTGGTGGTCGCGTGGTTCTGCGAATGAGGGTCCAGCGTCTGGATGTCATTCTGAGCGGCCCAGCGCAGCGGTACGGCATGCGCTGTGCTGGCAGCCAAGCCAAGCGCTACCGCCGTCGCGGCCAAAGACTTCAGTTTGAACTTAAGCATCTTGATTCCACTCATAAGTTATGAATGGGAGTGATGCTAGCCCTCTGATTCGCCTTCGACTCTAGTGGCTTGCCCGAGTTGCGGCTGGCCGCTAACTTGCAGGTTCGAGTCACAACCGATGCCGGCCGCGATCCAGCGCGCGCTGATTCGAGTCAGCAGCATGGACAAACGGCCCGTCGCGGCACCGCGCCAACCCAGTACCTGCAGCGGCGCAATCAGCATGCCGCAGACATAACGCCGTTCGGAGTCTGACCATTGCAAGGCGCTGCAGGCTCCGCGCAAGCGTCGGCTGACCAGCATGCCGATCGGGCAGGGCGCACTCAGGCAGCAAACGCCGCAGCCATTGCAAGGCGCGCCTTCGGCCGGCTTGGGTGGGGCGGCCGGGTGGATATGAATGACTTGATGTGGCTGCTCAGGCATCCGTCCACTGTAGCGCTCTGGGCTCAGGTCTTGACGCCGAGTTCGCGCAGCCGCTCTTGCAAATACTCGTCTGCGGTGTAGCGGTCGGACAGCACCACCTCGTTGCGCGGATGCAGGAACAGCGGCAGGGAAATGCGGCTGCGCTTGGCGCCTTCGCCGCTGGGGTTGACCACGCGGTGCTGGGTGGAGGGGTAATAGCCTTGTGAGGCTTCTTCCAGCATGTCGCCGATATTGATGATCAGCATGCCGAAATCGCAGGGCACGTCGAACCAGGCGCCGTCTCGTCCCTGCACCTGCAAACCAGGCTCATTGGCTGCCGGCAGAATCGTCAGCAGATTGATGTCGCCATGCGCTGCCGCCCGCAAGGCGCCCGCCGGCTCTTGGCCCGTCAGAGGCGGGTAGCGCAGCACGCGCAAAAGGGTCAGCTTGCTGTCCTTGATCATGTCGGACAGCGGCTCGCGGTAATGTTGGGCAATCTCTGCCGGGGTAAAGCGCTCGACCCAAGACAAGAGTTCTTGCGCCAGACCATTGGCCTGCTCGAAGTAGGCCTGAGCCTGCGCCCGCAATTCCGACGGCGCCCTGCCCCAGGGGTAGTAGTGGAAGTACTCCTTGATGTCCTTCAGCGCTGCGCCCTTGGCGGTCTCCGACGTGTCGGTGGAGAAGTATCCATCCTGCGTTTCCTTTGAAAAAGCGAACTGCTGTTTTTCATTGGAGTTGAAAAAGCTTAGCCAATCGGCATAGATTTTTTCGACCAGTGCTTGCTGAATCGGGTGATTGACGAGGACGCCGAAGCCAGTCTCGTGCAGCGAGCGGGTGAATTGCTCGGCCGCATCGGCGGCCCGGTAGTCGACAACCTGTACTTGCATGGGATCTCCTGTGTGTCCCGACGCCGAGCCATTCAATCGCGGGGCAGGGCGTTCGGCCGCAAGTCTAGGGCAAGCGGGGCGACTTCGCAAACGTTTGCATTGGCCGCTTGGAAAACCGCGCTCTGGCTTGAATTGGCATGACAGGCTTCAGATGCTGAGACTATTTACCGATAAGGGCTGGAGTCCGAGGCCTTGACTTTGCATTGTCATCAGCAGCAACGGTGATAAAGTCCGCCCCTTGAGACTAATGGTCCTTCCCGTCCCCTTGGCTGGCAACAGCTTCGGTGGGTCGCAATCCGCCAACCGGTAGAGCCGTGCCGCGGAAGGTTTTTTTTAACCAGCCAGATTCCCGGAAGCCGGGTTAGAGGTGAGCGAGATGATGCAGCAACACAGGTCCAATTCCTACCTGTTCGGGGGCAATGCGCCCTATGTAGAAGAGATGTACGAGGCCTACCTCGACAACCCGGCCTCGGTGTCCGACACCTGGCGCACCTATTTTGATGCGCTCCAGCATGTGCCCGCCACCGACGGCAGCGATGCCCGGGATGTTGCGCATGCACCGGTGATCGAATCCTTCGCGCAACGCGCCAAGGCCAACGCCTTCGGCAACAAGGCCTCCAGCGCCGATCTGGCCGTCGCCCGCAAGCAGGTCCATGTGCAGTCGCTGATTGCCGCCTACCGCAATGTCGGTTCGCGCTGGGCCGATCTGGATCCGCTGCAGCGCACCGAGCGCCCGCGCATTCCGGAACTGGAAACATCGTTCTATGACCTGACCGAGTCCGATATGGACATCCCGTTCAGCGCCACGAACACCTATTTCTCCACGGCCGAGAACATGACCTTGCGTCAGATCGTGCAGGCTTTGCGTGAAACCTACTGCGGCTCAATCGGCGCCGAGTACATGCACACCACCGACCAGACCGAGAAGCGCTGGTGGCAAGAGCGCTTGGAAGCGATCCGCTCCAAGCCCAGTTTCACGCCCGAGAAGAAGAAGCATATCCTCGGCCGTCTGACCGCCGCCGAAGGACTGGAGCGTTACCTGCACACCAAGTACGTCGGCCAGAAGCGCTTCTCGCTCGAAGGCGGCGAGAGCTTCATCGCGGCGATGGACGAGTTGGTGCAAGGTGGCGGTGCGTCCGGCGTGCAAGAAATCGTCATCGGCATGGCCCACCGTGGCCGCCTCAATGTGCTGGTCAACACGCTGGGCAAGATGCCTAAGGACTTGTTCGACGAGTTCGAGCACAAGGCCCCTGAAGACCTGCCCGCCGGTGACGTCAAGTACCACCAAGGCTTCTCCAGCGATGTGACCAGCCCCGGCGGCCCGATTCACCTGACGCTGTCCTTCAACCCGTCGCACCTGGAGATCGTCAACCCGGTGGTCGAGGGTTCGGTCAAGGCCCGTATGGACCGCCGTGGCGACAAGACCGGCGCGCAAGTGTTGCCGGTGCTGGTGCACGGCGACGCGGCTTTTGCCGGTCAGGGCGTCGTGATGGAAACGCTGGCGCTGGCACAAACGCGCGGTTATTACACCGGCGGCACGGTGCACATCGTCATCAACAACCAGATCGGTTTCACCACTTCCGACCCACGCGACAGCCGCTCAACGCTGTATTGCACCGACGTCGTCAAGATGATCGAGGCGCCGGTCTTGCACGTGAACGCCGATGATCCAGAAGCCGTGGTGCTGTGTACGCAGCTGGCGCTGGAGTATCGCCAGCAGTTCAAGAAAGATGTTGTCGTTGACATCATCTGCTACCGCAAGCTGGGCCATAACGAGCAAGATACACCGGCGCTGACACAGCCGCTGATGTACAAGAAGATTGCTCAACATCCCGGTACCCGCAAGCTCTACGGCGACAAGCTGATCGCCCAAGGCGTGCTGACCGCGAGCGGCCCGGACGATATGTTCAAGGCCTACCGCGCTGCGATGGACGAAGGCCGTCACACGGTTGACCCGGTCCTGACCAACTTCAAGAGTAAGTACGCGACCGACTGGTCACCGTACCTGGGCAAGAAGTGGACCGACAGCTGCGACACCGCGCTGCCTATGGCTGAGTTCAAGCGTCTGGCCGAGCGCATCACCACGGTGCCCGAGACCTTCAAGGTGCACTCGCTGGTCGAGAAGGTCTTGGCTGATCGCGCCGCAATGGGCCGCGGCGAGATCAATGTCGACTGGGGCATGGGCGAGCACATGGCTTTCGCGTCGCTGGTGGCCAGCGGCTACCCGGTGCGTTTGTCGGGCGAAGATTGCGGCCGTGGCACTTTTGTGCACCGTCACGCCGTGCTGCACGACCAGAATCGCGAGAAGTGGGATTCGGGCACCTATGTGCCGCTGCAAAACGTAGGCGAAGGTCAGGCGCCGTTTGTCGTCATCGACTCGCTCTTGTCCGAAGAAGCGGTGCTAGGCTTTGAGTACGGTTACGCTTCGGCCGACCCCGTCACCTTGACGATCTGGGAAGCCCAGTTCGGCGACTTCGTCAATGGCGCGCAAGTCGTGATCGACCAGTTCATCGCCTCCGGTGAAGTCAAGTGGGGCCGCTCCAACGGCCTGACCTTGATGTTGCCGCATGGCTATGAAGGCCAAGGTCCTGAGCACAGCTCGGCCCGCTTGGAGCGCTTCATGCAATTGGCCGCCGACAACAATATGCAGATCGTGCAGCCGACTTCGGCCTCGCAGATCTTCCATGTTTTGCGTCGCCAGCAACTGCGCATGTTCCGCAAGCCGCTGATCATCTTGACGCCCAAGTCGCTGCTGCGCAACAAGGACGCGACTTCGCCGATCACCGAATTCACCAAGGGTGATTTCAAGACCGTCATCGGTGAGCGCGACACCACGATCGACGCAGCCAAGGTCAAGCGCGTGGTCGCTTGCTCGGGCAAGGTCTATTACGACCTGGTCAAGTCACGCGCCGACCGCAAGGCGACGGACGTTGCTTTGATTCGCGTTGAGCAGCTCTACCCCTTCCCGCACAAGGCCTTTGCCGCTGAGCTGAAGAAGTACCCCAACTTGGCCGAGATCGTCTGGTGCCAGGATGAGCCGCAAAACCAGGGCTCATGGTTCTTTGTCCAGCACTATGTGCACGAGAACATGGTCGATGGCCAGAAGCTTGGCTACGCCGGTCGCCCGGCCTCGGCTTCGCCGGCCTGCGGTTATGCGCACCTGCATCAGGAGCAGCAAAAGGCGCTGCTGGATCAGGCCTTCGGCAAGCTCAAGGGCTTCATCCTCACCAAGTAAGGCTATGCCGGTCGCCTGTGGCGCCGTCATAGCTCCGGCTGTTGGAGCGGACTCATAGAGCCGCTCAACAGCCGGATGTATACAAAAAACACGAAAGACAAAATCATGGCCATCGTAGAAGTCAAAGTCCCCCAGCTGTCCGAATCCGTCGCTGACGGTACCTTGCTGACCTGGAAGAAGAAGCCCGGCGAAGCCGTCGCCATTGACGAAATCCTGGTTGAAATCGAGACCGATAAGGTCGTGTTGGAAGTGCCAGCGCCTAGCGCCGGCGTGATGGCCGAAATCGTCCGCAATGACGGCTCCAGCGTCGTCAGCGAAGAAGTCATTGCACGCATCGACTCCGAAGGCAAGGCCGGCGCCGCCGCTCCTGCCGCTGCCGCCGCCCCAGTTGCTGCTGCTCCTGCTGCTGTGGCTGCTGTAGCCGCCGGCAAGGGCGACGTCGCCATGCCCGCCGCTGCCAAGCTGCTGGCCGAAGCCGGCATGAGCGCCAGCGCCGTTGCCGGCACCGGCAAGGATGGCCGCGTCACCAAGGGTGATGTGTTGGCCGCCAAGACTGCGGTGCCTGCACCGGTGGCCGTTGCCGTAGCTGCAGCTGTGGCCAAGCCGCTGCCGGCCGTGGCAGCGCCTGCCGCCATCAACTTGGGCGATCGCCCCGAGCAGCGCGTGCCCATGAGCCGCCTGCGCGCGCGCGTGGCCGAGCGCCTGCTGCAATCGCAAGCCACCAACGCCATCCTGACCACGTTCAACGAAGTGAACATGGCGCCGCTGATGGAGATGCGCAAGAAGTTCCAGGAAAAGTTCGAGAAAGAGCATGGCGTCAAGCTCGGCTTCATGAGCTTCTTCGTCAAGGCCGCGGTCGCCGCCTTGAAGAAGTTCCCGGTCCTGAACGCCTCGGTGGACGGCAATGACATCGTCTATCACGGCTATTTCGACATCGGCATCGCTGTCGGCTCGCCGCGCGGCTTGGTCGTGCCGGTGATCCGCAATGCGGACCAGATGAGCTTTGCCGACATCGAGAAGAAGATCGCCGAGTTCGGCCAGAAGGCCAAGGAAGGCAAGATCTCGCTGGACGATCTGACCGGCGGCACCTTCTCGATCTCCAACGGCGGCACCTTCGGCTCGATGCTGTCGACCCCCATCATCAACCCGCCTCAGTCGGCCATTCTGGGCGTGCATGCGACCAAGGACCGCGCCGTGGTCGAGAATGGTCAAGTGGTGGTGCGCCCGATCAACTACCTGGCCATGTCTTATGACCACCGCATCATTGACGGCCGCGAAGCCGTCTTGGGCTTGGTCACGATGAAGGATGCGCTGGAAGATCCAAGCCGTTTGCTGTTTGACATCTAAACGGCTACTGCGCGACCTCATGGCAGCGTTGCGGGTCCCGTCCTCCCGATCCTCACGTAGCGCCGCTACGTTCCGGTCGGTCGGCACCCGCGCCTTGCCCTGAGGCCGCTCGCTACGCCTTGGCGACCTCACAGAGATTTCAGGAACACCTATGACCACCAAACAATTCGACGTCCTCGTCATCGGCGGCGGCCCCGGCGGCTATATCGCGGCGATCCGCGCGGCGCAACTCGGCTTTAATGTGGCCTGCGTTGATGAGTGGAAGAACGAGAAGGGCGGCCCTGCGCCCGGCGGCACTTGCACCAATGTGGGCTGCATTCCTTCCAAGGCGCTGCTGCAGTCCTCCGAGCATTTCGACCACGCCAACCATCACTTTGCCGAGCACGGTATTTCGGCCGACAACGTCAAGATGGACGTGGCCAAGATGCTGGCGCGCAAGGACATGGTCGTCAAGCAGAACAACGACGGTATCTTGTATCTGTTCAAGAAGAACAAGGTCACCTTCTTCCACGGTCGCGGCTCTTTTGTCGGCGCCAAGGACGGCTTGTATGAGCTCAAGGCCGGCGAGGAAACTGTGCTGGCCAAGCATGTGATTCTGGCCACTGGCTCGAATGCCCGTCAGTTGCCGGGTGCGGCTTTCGATGAAGAGATGATTCTCTCCAACGATGGCGCGCTGCGCATCGGCGCGGTGCCGAAGAAGTTGGGCGTTATCGGCTCCGGCGTGATCGGCCTGGAGATGGGTTCGGTCTGGCGTCGTCTGGGCGCCGACGTGACGGTCTTGGAAGGTCTGCCGACCTTCCTCGGCGCGGTCGACGAAGGCGTGGCCAAGGAAGCCGCCAAGCTGTTCAAGAAGCAAGGCCTCAAGATTGAGCTGGGCGTCAAGATCGGCGAGGTCAAGGCGAGCAAGAAGAGCGTTAGCGTTTCCTACACGGACGCCAAGGGCGCCGAGCAGAAGGCCGAGTTCGACAAGCTGATCATCTCGATCGGCCGTGTCGCCAACACCATCGGTCTGAATGCTGAGGCTGTTGGCCTGAAGCTGGACGAGCGCGGCGCCATCGAGGTGGACGGTGACTGCAAAACCAATCTGGCCAATGTCTGGGCAGTCGGTGATGTGGTGCGTGGCCCGATGCTGGCGCACAAGGCCGAAGAAGAGGGCGTTGCCGTGGCCGAGCGTATTGCCGGCCAACACGGCCATGTCAACTTCAACACCATCCCTTGGGTGATCTACACCAGCCCCGAGATTGCCTGGGTGGGCCGCACCGAGCAGCAGCTCAAAGCAGACGGCGTGGCCTACAAAGCGGGGCAGTTCCCCTTCATGGCCAATGGCCGCGCGCGTGCTTTGGGTGACACCAATGGTTTCGTCAAGTTCCTTGCCGATGCCACGACCGACGAAATCCTGGGTGTGCACATCATCGGCCCTTTCGCTTCCGAGCTGATCTCGGAGGCCGTCGTGGCGATGGAGTTCAAGGCTTCGGCCGAGGACATCGCCCGCATCTGCCACGCCCATCCATCGCTGTCCGAAGCGACCAAAGAGGCGGCGCTGGCGGTTGACAAGCGCACGCTGAATTTCTGATTCGAGTTTGATGTGTTGAACGAGAAGGGGCGGCGGGTGTCGCCCCTTTTCATTGGAAATTAGGCATGACGTCCTCCGAGACCACCGTTACCGAGCTTTACCAGCAGACCCTCGCCGAACGCGGCTTCAAAGCCGACCCGGCGCAGCTGCGTGCGGTCGCTGCTTTGCAGCGCTGCCAGAACGAATGGGCCGATTACAAGGCTCGTCGCGGCAATGTCGTGACCAAAATGCTGGTGCGCCCGCCCTTGCCACGCGGCGTCTATATGTACGGCGGCGTCGGGCGGGGAAAAAGCTTTCTGATGGACTGCTTTTTCCAGGCCGTGCCGCTGACGCGCAAGACCCGGCTGCACTTCCATGAGTTCATGCGTGAGGTGCACCGCGAGTTGCATGAACTTAAGGGCATTGCGGACCCACTGGATGAATTGGGCAAACGTATCGCCAAGCGCTTCCGGCTGATCTGCTTTGATGAATTCCATGTGTCGGATGTGACCGACGCGATGATTCTGCATCGCTTGCTGGACGCTCTGTTCCGCAATCGCGTCAGCATCGTCACGACCTCCAACTTCATGCCGGATGGGCTCTATCCCAACGGCCTGCACCGCGACCGCATCTTGCCGGCGATCGCGCTGCTCAACGAGAAACTCGAAGTCATCAATGTCGACAACGGCTTCGATTACCGCAGCCGCACGCTCGATCAGGTGGAGCTGTATCACTGCCCCCTCGACGAGACGGCCGACAAGGCCTTGAACACGGCGTTTGAGGCCTTAGCCGAGGCGCGCGACGAAGACCCCGATCTGCATATCGAGCAGCGGCTGCTGCGCGCTAGGCGCCGCGCCGGCGGGGTGGTGTGGTTTGATTTCTCCACCCTATGCGGCGGGCCGCGCTCGCAGAACGACTACCTGGAGTTGGCGACCCAGTTTCACACGCTTCTTCTCAGCAATGTGCCGGAGATGCCGCCGCGTTTGTCAAGCGAGGCGCGCCGCTTCACTTGGCTGATCGACGTGCTCTATGACAGGCGGGTCAAGCTGGTGATGTCGGCTGCCGTGGCGCCCGAGGCGCTCTATACCGAAGGGCCTTTGGCGCATGAGTTTCCGCGCACCGTTTCGCGTTTGCAGGAGATGCAGTCGTCCGAATATTTGGCGCTGGCGCGACGCGATGTCGACACCAGCTTGACGTGATGGGCCACCGACTTATGCGCGGCTATTCATCATGGGCGTTCTTTTTGCTGATGGGATCGGCGGCGGCCCAGGATGATCGCGCCGAGCTGATCACACTGAACGAGCAACGCGCCGTCATCGAAGCGCAGTTCAAGGCTGAGAGTGAAAGATGCGCAGGCCGCTTTTTCGTCAACGCCTGCCTAGATGATGCCAAGCTGCGCCGCAGTGCCGGCTTGAAGCCCCTGCAAGACCGCGAAGCGGTGCTGGACGCCAATGAGCGGCGTGCGCGGGCAGAGGCACAGCGCGTGCGCGTGGCCGAGCGCGAGCGTGAATTTGCTGCTGCCGAAGGGCGCCACCGAACCGAGCAGCTCTTGGCGCCGCAAGTCGCACCCGCACCGCCTGCCGCCAAGGCCAAAGCAGCAAGCCCGGCCAAGCCCGGTGCACAAAGCCCGGCCACGACGCAGCAGGCCAAGCAGGCGCTTGAGCGTGAAGCGGCGCAGCGTCGGCAGCTGCAAAAGGCTGATTATTTGGCGGAGCAAGAGGCCAGGCAAAAGGCCGCTGAACGGCGGCAAGTGCTCAGGGACGAGAAGCTCAAGGGCAAGAAGCAACCGATAGCCTTGCCAATCCCCAGCGCCGCCGAGATCGAGGCCGCGTCCAGCGCGCCGCCCCCAATCAAACGTTGATCAGCTCAGCGCCTGAACCCGCACGATTGCCAGCGATAAGTTGTCGCCGCCGCCACGGGCGCGTTGCCTAGCTTTGCTGATCAGCAACTCCGCCGCCTCGCGTGGCGGCAGGGTGTGCAGCACGACACCCAATTCGCTGGGCGTGAAGAAGTGCCAGAGACCATCGCTGCAGCACACAAGCGTGTCGCCATCCTCGAGCCCCTCAATACACTCGCTGCTGCCGACGGGGTCTTGCACGGTGCCCAGGCAGCCGGTCAGCAGATTCGACTGTGGATGCACCGAAGCCTCGGCCTCAGTGATTTCGCCTTTATCAACCAGACCCTGCACAAATGAATGGTCAAGCGTGCGCTTGAGCAGATTGGGGCCGCGGAACAGATAGATGCGCGAGTCGCCGGAGTGAATCCAGTGGCAGCGCCGATCCGCCGTGATCATGAAGGCTGCAAGAGTGCTGTGCGGCTCCTCCTCGGCCGATAGGGCGGTCAGCTTGATCATCAGGTGGGCCTCGGAGAGGATTTGCTTGAGCAATTCTTCCTCTGACTCCTGGCCGGGTACGAAACGCTCGAACAATTGCTGGCTGGTCAGCAATACCTGGTCGGCAGCTTTTCGCCCGCCGCTTTTGCCCCCCATGCCGTCAGCGACGACCGCGAGCAGGCAGGCGCTGTTGTGAGGGTGGAGGATCACCTCGACTTGGTCTTGTTGGTATTGACGGTCGCCCCGGTGGGTACCGGTGGCGGCGCTCAGGCGAAAGCCCGGGAGGGTGCGAGTCATGGCGAGGCCTGAAGTTCCTCAAAACTATAATCGCTAATCAACTGCACATCTGCCTAGCCGGGCCCTTATGGATGAACAACTTCACTCTCTGTCGCGACGTCTGATCGAATTGCGCATGGAGCATGCCGATTTGGATGTTTTGATAGACCGTGTGGCTTTGGAGCAGCCTTTGGATGAGTTGAGTTTGCGGCGCCTGAAAAAGCGCCGTCTCGGCCTGCGTGACTTGATCGTGCGCATTGAGCAGGCTTGCGATCCCGATGAGCTGGCTTGACGAGTTCCTTCTTTTGATTTCGTTTGATTTGACGCTGCTTTGACGCGACCTTCCCCGCCCACGCTAGACGACTCCTTTGATGAGGCCTTTGGCGATGCCATCCACGAGCCCGAGGAGGAGGTGCAAACGCCCGCCGTCAGCGAGTTGGAGCAATGGGTAGCCGCCGCCTTTGATGAGGGTGGGCCGCTGGCGCGCAGTGATGCCGGCTACAAGCCGCGCGAACAGCAACTGGCGATGAGTCAGGCGGTCGCCCGCGCGATTGCTCGCCGCGAAACCTTGGTGGTGGAGGCCGGCACCGGCGTCGGCAAGACCTTTGCGTACCTGGTGCCGGCGCTGCTGTCGGGCGGGCGCGCCTTGATTAGCACTGCGACCAAGAATTTGCAGGACCAACTCTTTATGCGCGATCTGCCGCGCCTGTGCGAGGCCTTGCAGATGCCGGTGCGAATTGCGCTGCTGAAAGGGCGCAGCAGCTATCTGTGCATTCACCGCATGAACCAGGCACGCTACAGCAGCGAACTGCCGGATCGGCGCGCGGTCATGGCGCTCTCAAGGATCGAGATCTGGGCGCAGCAAACCAAGAGCGGCGACTTGGCCGAAATGGACGGCATGGACGAGCGCTCGCCGGTGATTCCGCTCGTGAGTTCCACACGCGAAAATTGCCTGGGCAGCGAGTGCCCGGAGTTTCGTGCTTGCTATGTGGTGAAAGCGCGGCGCGAGGCGATGGAGGCCGATGTGGTGGTCGTCAATCACCATCTGTTCTTCGCCGACATGACCTTGCGCGACACCGGTGTGGCCGAGCTCTTGCCCAGCGTTGACCTGGCGGTGTTTGACGAGGCGCACCAACTGGCTGAGGCCGGTGTGCAGTTTCTGGGTCAGATGTTGGGCACGGCACAGTTGCTCGATTTCGGCCGTGATGTTCTGGGCCTGGGGCTTGCCCAAGCACGTGGCTTGCAGGATTGGCAGGGCTTGCAGTTGCGCGTCGAGCGCGCGGCGCGTGAGTTACGCTTGGTTTGCGCGGGACCCTTGGCGGCCAATGGCCGCGAAGTCCGCGGCATGCTCAAGCTCGCTTGGGTCGAGCGCGCCGGCCGGCCGGGCTTTGATGTAGCGCTGGCCGACGTCAGCGCAGCGGCCGAGTTGGCCATCGAGATGCTGGCGTCAGTCATGGACAGCTCGCCCGACTTTGTGCGCTTACACGAGCGCGCGGTTGAGTTGCGCTCTTTGGCCGAGGTTTTCGCCTCCGAACCCGAGGCGGCTGATGTGCGCTGGATAGACCTGACGCCCCATCAGGCTCGCTTGATCGAGTCGCCCTTGGACATTCGCGAAGCGATGATTGAGCAATTGGCTCGAGCGCCCAAGGCCTGGATCTTCACCTCGGCCACGCTCGGGGACGACGAGCGCCTCACTTGGTTCACCGAGCCGGCCGGGCTGGATGATGCGACCGTGCTGCGGGTTGGCAGTCCGTTCAACTACACGGACAACGCCAGGCTCTACATCCCGCGCAACTTCCCCAAGCCGAGTGAGCCCGAGCACGGCGCCGAGGTCGCCGCTTTGGCGGCCCGCTGCGCAAGAGCCTTGGGTGGGCGGACATTTGTGCTAACGACCACTTTGCGCGCATTGCAAAACATTGGTGACGGCTTGCGCCGCGAGTTCGAAGCCGGTGGTGACAGCTTGATGGTTTTGCAGCAAGGTGCCGCACCCAAGCGCGTGCTCTTGCAGCAGTTCATCGATGATCCGCGTGCGGTCTTGGTCGGATCGGCCAGTTTTTGGGAGGGCATCGACGTGCCCGGCGACACGCTGCAATGCGTGTTGATCGATAAATTGCCGTTCCCGCCACCCAATGATCCGCTGGTTGAAGCGCGGGTCAAACGGCTGGAGGCGGCCGGGCGCAATGCCTTTGCACATTACTTCATTGCCGAGGCCGCGATTGCGCTCAAGCAAGGCGGCGGGCGTCTGATTCGCACCGAGCAAGACAAGGGTTTGCTGGTTGTTTGTGACCCGCGTATGGCGGGCATGAACTACGGTCGGCGTTTGCGTGAGGCGCTGCCGCCCATGACACGCTTGGCCGAAGAGGCCGAGGCGCTGGCGTGGTTGACCCTGCTGGCCGAGGAGCGAAGCTAGGGCTAGATCAGGCCAAAAAAAAGCGCGTGTTGAACACGCGCTTTTAAGTCAGCTGGCAGCTCTCAGTTGCCGGCGTTCACCAAAGTTTCCACCAGGCCTTGTCGGCATTGGCGCCGCCGGTGGCGTAGATGCCGTTCGGAAAACTCTGTTGCAAGACCCGTTGGGCGTCATCGCGCAGTGGGCGCAGGCCGAGCTTGTCGTAGCTCTGGGTCATCAGATAGAGCGCTTCTTCAACGGCAGGTGCGGTCTGGAATTCCTGCACCGCGCGCTGCGCCCGATTGGCCGCTGCGACATAGGCGCCGCGGTTGAAGTAATAGCGTGCGACATGTACTTCGTATTTGGCCAAGGTATTGGTGATGTAGTCCACCCGGACGCGTGAGTCGGGCGCGTACTTGGAGTCGGGGAACTGCTCGATCACCTGCCGGAAAGCGAGCAAGGCATCGCGGGCGGCTTGTTGATCGCGCTCCGAAATGTCCTGGCTTGCGATGCGACCAAACAGGCCCAGATCTTCATTGAAGTTGACCAGGCCCTTCATGTAGATCGCATAGTCCAGCGCCGGGCTGGAGGGGTTGAGTTTGATGAAACGCTCCAGCGTGGTGACAGCCTGCGCACGCTCGCCTGAGCGGTGGTAGGCCCAGGCCAAATCGAGCTGCGCTTGCTGGCCGAGCAAGGTGCCTGCGGCGCGTCCCTCGACCTTTTCCAGTGTCTTGATCGCGCGGTCAAAACTGCCCGAGGCCATGTCTTCCTTGGCCTCTGCGTACAATTTGTCCAAATTGGCTTGCGAGTTCGGATCATCTTTCGGGTCCGAGGAGCAGGCTGCGAGCGTCATCGCCAACAGACCGGCCGCACAAAGCAGCCAGCCGGAGGGGCGGTGCGAAGCCTTGTTGGGCGAACCCGGGGTCGAGGCTGAGGCAGCCGACCCTTGCAACTGTGCCAGCTTTGACAGCTGTGACGGGTGGCTTTCCACGCAATTTTCTATCATGATCCCTACAGGGCGGTGCAGATCACCAGCCCTTACTCTGAAGACGGAGCTTTGATTATATGGTTCAGGCCCTGCCTGCAAGTGAGCCCACCGCCCTGACGGCCGGCGAGGACGAATGGGATGCCGAACAAACCGGCATTGCGGATGAGGTCGAAGCGCGCGAGGCGCAAGTTGATGCCACTTGGCACAACCAAAGACTGGATCGTTTTCTGGTGCAAATCGCTCCCGAGTTTTCACGCAATCACCTGCAAAGCTTGATTGATGTGGGCTGCGTCAAGATCAACGGTTTGGCGGCCAGCAGCGCTTCGCGCAAGCTGCACGCCGGCCAAAACGTGCGCATCGAGTTGCAGCCAACGGCCGAGAGCCGCGCCTTCAAGGCGGAAGCGCTGCCCTTGGACATCGTCTATGAGGACGAGCATGTGCTGGTGCTTAACAAGGCCGCTGGCATGGTGGTCCATCCGGCCTCTGGCAATTGGTCCGGCACGGTCATGAATGGCTTGTTGGCCCATCACCCCGCTGCAGCTGCCTTGCCGCGCGCCGGCATCGTGCACCGTTTGGACAAAGACACAACCGGCTTGATGATGGTGGGCAAGAGTCGCGAAGCGGTGACGGCCTTGACAAGGATGATCGCTGCACGCGAGGTGCACCGGGAATATTTGGCGCTGGTGTTTGGCCGAGTGCCCGAGCAAATGGAAATCAATGCGCCGATTCGCCGCGACCTGATCTCACGCGTCAAGATGGCGGTGTTGGCCACCGGAAAACCCTCGCGCACCGACGTCTATGCCTTGGGTGTGGGCGAGGAGGGGGTGCGCAGCATCACTGCGGTTCATTGCGTGCTGCACAGCGGGCGCACGCATCAGATTCGCGTGCACTTGGCCTACAAGGGTTATCCGCTGGTGGCGGATGCCTTGTACGGTGGCGTGCCGGCTTTGGGTATGACAAGGCAGGCTTTGCACGCGGCCAGGCTCGGGTTTACCCACCCCGTCAGCGGTGAGGCCTTGCAATTTGATGCGCCTTTGCCACAAGATTTGGCATCTGCATGGGCTTTACTCGGGCTTGCAGAACCCGAATGGCCAAGTACGACGTCCTGAGGGCGTTACAATCGGTGCGGCAAGAAGTGGGGCAATGCCGCGCAAGAGCGTTTCAGCTCCAGCGGCGCAGTTTGCTCTCCTCTGTCTTTGCGTGTACCTTGCTTGATGGCTTGAGTTTTCAAGCCAACCGCAATTCCTCCGCCTTTCAAGTTTCGGGTGAGCCATAGGCCGCAAGCCAGTTCGTTTGCAGGCAAGCTCAGCGCCAGAGGGCTGGACTTAGAAAAATTCCCCGCATGAATCGGGACAAATGACGAAAGTCAATGAATACACAGGATGCTAAGCGCGTCCTCGAGACCGCGCTGATTTGTGCTCAGCAACCGTTGACTCTGCGCGAAATGCGCAGCTTGTTTGCCGACGCCGTCGGCCCGGATACCTTGCGCAGCGTCTTGGACGAGTTGACGCAGGACTGGGAGGGGCGCGGCGTCGAGTTGGTGGCGGTGGCTTCGGGTTGGCGATTTCAGAGTCGGCCCGAATTGCGCGAATACTTGGATCGCCTGCATCCCGAAAAGCCGCAACGTTACTCCAGGGCGGTGATGGAGACTCTGGCCATCATTGCTTACCGGCAGCCGGTGACCCGGGGCGATATTGAAGACATTCGAGGCGTGGTGGTCTCGACGCAGATTGTCAAACAGTTGGAAGATCGTGGCTGGATTGATGTGATTGGTTATCGCGAGGCGCCCGGACGACCGGCGCTGTACGCCACCACGCGTCAGTTCCTCGACGATCTGGGCCTCAACAGCCTTGAGCAGTTGCCGACCTTGGACTTTGGCGTGGCGCCGGCTGAGGCCTTGGCCGACGCGGCCGGCATTCAAGGTCAGTTGATTAGTGAAGTAAATGAAATGAATGAAGTGATCGAGTTGGCTGAGCTTTTAGAAAAGCCGGCCACCGATGTAGTGGAGCCCGCAGCGGGCTCGCAATTTCCCCCCAGTTTCCCCACCGCGCCTATCGTCAGCGATACAGGCGCATCCGTTCCGGCCCAGCCGGATCCACAGTCTGACGCCGCCGATCAGGTGCATACCGACGCATGAATTCAAACGATATCGACCCCAAAGCCCAGCCCGAAGCCCTCGGC
This sequence comes from Roseateles albus, assembly GCF_028595345.1. Taxonomy (NCBI): domain Bacteria; kingdom Pseudomonadati; phylum Pseudomonadota; class Betaproteobacteria; order Burkholderiales; family Sphaerotilaceae; genus Roseateles; species Roseateles albus. The sequence goes on from NZ_JAQQXT010000002.1 coordinate 246,348, forward strand.
GCCGCCTCCAGTGAGGCAGGCGAAGTTGCTGCACCTAAGCGCAAGCGCAGCCCGGCCAAACCCAAGGCAGAAGCGGTGCAGGCTGTCGAAGCGGCTCCGGCCTCGACTGCCGAGCCCACAGCCGCCGAGGCGGCCGCAGTGAGCAAGCCGCGTGCGGCCCGCAAGACGGCTGCCAAGAAGGCGGATGCTGAGGTGGCGGTTGAAGTGGCAGTCGCTGTGCCGGTTGATCTGCCGACGGCGGTCGTAGCGCCGCAAGTTGCCGATGAAGAGGCGCCCAAACGTCGCGCACCCCGCAAAACAGTCAGCAAGGCCGCTCCGGTGGAGACTGCAGTGGCAGAGTCGGTAGTGCCAGAGCCCAAGCCGCTGTTTACCCTGGCGCCGGAAGCAGTGCCCATCATCACAAGCAGCAGCGCCGCCGAATCCGGTGCGAGCGAAGCAGCCAACGAGGGCGTTGAGCAGGGTGAAGGCGGAGAGCGCGGTGGGCGCAACCGCAATCGTCGGCGCGGCCGCAAGGATGGTGCAGAGGGTTTTGAGCCGCGTGCGCCAAGGCCCGATGCAGTTCAAGCCGAGCCGGCGCCCGAGGTGCTGGCGGCGGTGGGCGAGCGTTTCGCCCAGGTCCTGGCTGGTGAATTTGGCGAGGCCGACGACGAGGTCGATGAGCTGCCCGAAGTTCAGGAAGAAGAGGAAGTCGAAAGCAAGCGCGTCTTGGCTGCCGAGGCGGACGCGCCCAAGCTGCAAAAGGTCTTGGCACAGGCCGGCATCGGTTCGCGCCGCGACATCGAAGACATGATTGCCGATGGCAAGATCGAGGTGAATGGCGAAGTGGCCCATATCGGCCAGCGCATCTCCTTTGGTGACAATGTGCGGGTGGCTGGCAAGGCGATCCGCATCCGTATTTCACCGCCGCCGCCGCGCATCCTGGCCTATCACAAGCCGGCCGGTGAGGTCGTCACCTTCAATGACCCCGAAGGTCGTCCGACCGTGTTCCGTCATCTGCCGCGTTTGCAGCAGGGCAAATGGCAGGCTGTCGGCCGGCTTGACATGAATACGGAAGGCCTGCTCTTGTTCACCAACTCCGGCGAGTTGGCGAATCAGTTGATGCACCCACGTTTTGGCGTTGAGCGCGAATACGCGGTTCGCGTCCTGGGTACCTTGAACAATGATCAGCGCGCGCGTTTGCTGGAGGGTGTGATCATTGAGGGCCAGAAGGCGGCCTTCAAGAGCATCGAAGACGGCGGCGGCGAAGGTATCAACCGCTGGTACCGTGTCGTCATCACCGAAGGCCGCAACCGCGAAGTGCGCAAGCTGTTTGATTCCATGGGCCTGACGGTGAGCCGTTTGATCCGGATTCGCTATGGCACGGTGGTGCTGCCGCGTGGCCTGAAACGCTGCGTCTGGATCGAGTTGGGCGAGGATGATGTGCAGGTGATTCGTCGCCTAGCTGGCGGCGATCAGGCGCGCGGTGGCCGCGAGGAGCGTGGTGACCGAGGCGATCGTGGCGATCGTGGTGGGCGGGGCGAGCGCGGTGAGCGCAACGCTCCGCGCGGCGGCGAGCGTGGCAATGAACAGCGCGCCGAGCGCGGCCCTGATCGCGGTGGTGAGCGCGGCGGTGACCGCAACGCCGAGCGCGGCAATGCGAATACGCGCGGCCGTCGCGCCGATGGGCGCCATGCCGGTGTCGGTCCGCGCCCAAGTCGGGTCGCAGAGCAGCCCGAGCGCGGGCCGGGCAATGACCGTGGTGATCGCGGTGATCGTCCTCAAGGCCGTGGCCGTGACGGCGGCGGCTACGACAGGCCGGCCGAGCGTTTCAGCGAGCGGCCGTCGGAGCGCAGCAATGAGCGCGGCCCCGACCGTGGTGACGACGACTTTGAAGAAGCCATTCCGCGCAATATCAATCCGCTAGAGCAGACCTTCGATCGCCGCTTTGCCGGCAAGGGTCGTGGTATTCCTTCCGGCTTTGGTGCCGGCGGCAGCGCCCCCGATCGTGGTGGCCGACAAGGCGGTGGCCGAGGTGATGGCAATCGCGGTGACGGCCCACGTCAGCCCGATCCGCTGCAGACTTCGGTCGGCTATATCGGCGCCGATGCCTTTGTGCGCCGCAGCGGCCGTGGCGGCGGCGGTGGCCGTGGCGGTCAGGGCGGCCAAGGCGGCAATAGCGGTGGCGGCGGCCGCTCGGGTGGCGGCTATGGCGGTCGCAACCGTTGAGTCCGGTTGTCAGGTGGCTCTGCCCTGAGCTGCCTGACACCTTGGCTGACACCATCACACAGTACAATTCTTGGTTTTGCCAAGCCCTAAGATTTCAGGAGAATACCCATGGCTATCGAACGTACTCTTTCCATCATCAAGCCCGACGCAGTCGCTAAGAATGTCATCGGCCAAATCTATGCACGCTTCGAAGGCGCTGGCCTGAAGATCGTTGCGGCCCGCATGGCCCACCTGTCGCGCGGCGAAGCCGAAGCGTTCTATGGTGTGCACAAGGCACGTCCATTCTTCAACGACCTGGTGAACTTCATGATCTCCGGTCCCGTGATCATCCAGGCTCTGGAAGGCGAGAACGCGATCCTGAAGCACCGTGACCTGATGGGCGCTACCGATCCTAAGAAGGCTGAGAAGGGCACGATCCGCGCCGACTTCGCCGATAGCATCGACGCCAATGCCGTGCACGGTTCCGACGCTGCTGAAACGGCCGCCGCCGAGATCGCGTTCTTCTTCCCCGGCATGAACGTTTACAGCCGTTAAATAGAACCACCCCCTACGCGCTTCGCGCGCCCCCCGCATCTTTACTAGATGGGGGCGAGCCCAGTGGACTGGCAGAGCCAGCTCAACGGGCTCTACTTGATGGGATCGTGAATTTGTGTAGAGGAGAATGAAATGAACCCGGTCAACCTACTTGGACTCGATCTGGCAGGCTTGACCGAGTACTGCGAGCAGCTGGGTGAAAAGCGCTTTCGCGCCACCCAGTTGTTTCGTTGGATTCATCAAAAAGGCGCGTCTGATTTTGATCAGATGTCTGACCTGGCCAAGTCGCTGCGCGATAAATTGGCTTCCCGGGCGCACATCACGGCGTTGCCGGTGATTTCCGAGCATCTTTCTGCCGACGGCACGGTCAAATGGCTGTTTGACGTTGGCGCAGGCGATGCGGTCGAGGCGGTGTTCATCCCCGAAACCGACCGCGGCACGCTGTGCATTTCCAGCCAGGCGGGTTGCGCCGTCGGCTGCCGTTTTTGCTCGACCGGACATCAGGGCTTCAGCCGCAATCTGGATACCGGCGAGATCATTGCTCAGCTCTGGTATGCCGAGCACAGCCTACGCAAGCGCTTGGGCAAGAGCGAGCGCATCATCTCCAACGTGGTCATGATGGGCATGGGCGAGCCGCTGCAGAACTACAACGCCCTAGTTCCGGCCCTGCGCATGATGCTGGACGACCATGGCTACGGCCTTTCGCGCCGGCGCGTGACGGTATCGACCTCCGGCGTGGTGCCGATGATTGACCGCCTGCGCGATGACTGCCCGGTGGCCTTGGCCGTGTCCCTGCATGCGCCGACCGACCCACTGCGCGATCAGTTGGTGCCGCTGAACAAGAAGTACCCGATTGCTGAGCTGCTGGAGGCCTGCAATCGGTATCTGGACAAGGCACCGCGCGACTTCATTACGTTCGAGTACTGCATGCTGGACGGCGTCAACGACACGCCCGAGCAGGCGCACGCGCTGGTCGAGTTGTTGCGCGGTCATGTGTCTTGCAAGATCAATCTGATCCCCTTCAACCCTTTCCCGGCCTCGGGGCTCAAGCGCAGTTCGCGCGAACGGGTGATGGCATTTGCCGAAATCTTGATCCAGTCCGGGCTGGTCACTACCGTGCGCAAGACCCGCGGTGACGACATTGATGCCGCATGCGGTCAGTTGGCTGGCGAGGTGCAGGACCGCACCCAGGTTCAGGTGCGTATGGTGAGGGCGCCAATGATGGTAAAAGGCGCGGATCTTTCCTGAATGCCAACCACGAGTTTGAGTCGAATGAATCGCATCAATCGTATGGAAATCCTCTCGCCGGCTTTTCGCCGCGGTATCGGCCGAGGGCTGAGCGCATGCCTGTTGGCGGGGATGACGGGTCTAGTGGCCTTGAGCTTGAGTGGCTGCGGCACTCCGGGAGAGCCCAAGGCAGAAGAACCGCGCACCGCCTCGGATCAGACCGATGCGGATCGCCGCGCCAGCGTGCGCATGGAGATGGCCGCCGCCTATTTTGGCCGAGGCCAGTACAACACTGCATTGGATGACGTCAAGCTGGCGCTGAGCCTCAAGCCCGACTTGCGTGAAGCGGTCAATCTGCGTGGTTTGATCTATGCCGCCATGGGTGAAACCAAATTGGCGGAAGACAGCTTCAAGCGTGCCCTGCAGCTCTATCCGCGTGACCCGGATACCTTGCACAACTACGGCTGGCTGCTCTGCCAAGAGCAAAGATGGGCCGAGGCTGATGTGCAGTTTGATGCAGCCCTGGCCCAGACCAGTTACCGCGCGCCGTCGCGCACGCTGATGGCCAAGGGCGTTTGCGAAGCCCGCTCTGGCCGCATGAGCGAGGCCGAGCGCAGCTTGGCCAAGGCCTTTGAATATGACCCGGCCAGCCCTGCGGTCGCGGTCAACTTTGCAGAAGTGCTGTTCCGTAACAGGCAATATGTGCGGGCTCAGTTCTATATCAAGCGCGTCAATGCTCAGCCTGATTACAGCAATGCGCAAAGCCTTTGGTTGGCTCTGCGCATCGAGCGCAGACTGGGCAACACAAAATCAGTGGATGAATTGAGCCAAGCCCTGCGAAACAAATATCCGGACTCACCGGAGCGGCTGGCCTTGGACGATGGGCGATTTGATGAATGAGGGGGAAGGCATGTCTTCAGACGTGAGCGGGGCGGAGCCTCTGCTGGCTCAGCCTTTGCCGGCGGCGAGTGCGGGCGCTATGTTGCGCGACTTGCGCAGCAAGCAAGGTTTGCACATAGGCGCCATGGCCGCAATGTTGAAGGTGCCGCAAGCGAAGTTGGAGGCGCTGGAGGCCGACCGCTGGAAGGACTTGCCGGACGCGACCTTCGCACGCGCTCTGGCCAAGGCCATGTGCCGGGTCTTGAAGGTTGACGCGCAAGCGGTGCTGGCCTTGTTGCCTAAAGGCAATGAGCCCGAATTGATGGTGTCGCGCGGCTTGAATCAGCCCTATCGCGAGCATGATGGCCGCTCCGAGGGCTTGTCGCTGACCGTGTTTCAGCGCCCCCTGGTGCTGGGTGCCGTGGTTTTGTTAGCGGCAGCTGCGGGGGTCTATTTGATGCCAGCAGGTTGGGTTGAACGGCTGGGGCAGAACGAGGGCAAAGCGCCCGAGGTGGCGACTGCCCCTCCAGCCAATCCCGCTGTCGTGGAACCCACATTGATTGAGCCGGTCGCCTCGGCGCCACTGCTGGCAATCGGTCCAGGCGTCGTGGCTAGTGCGCCTCTTGCTGCTTCTGCTGCGTCTTCTCCGGTGATTCCCGTGGCCGCCGCGCCGCTCAAGGCCGCTGCAACGGTTCAGCCCCAAGGGGCGCCGGAGGGTGCAGTGCCCTTGAGCATCAAGATCACGGCGGAGTCTTGGGTTGAGGTGGTCGATGCACGGGGTCAGGTCTTGCTGTCCAAGACCTTGCGCGTTGGCGAGGATCAGGCGCTGGCCGGTTTGCCGCCGCTGAAAGTCAAGGTTGGCAATGTGGCGGGCACCGAGCTGCATTTGCGCGGCAGCAAAGTTGATCTTGCCGGGCAGGCACAGAACAATGTCGCCCGCTTGGAATTGAATTGATTGATTGAGTGAAGACTATGAGCGCAACATTGATTGACACCAGCAGCTCTTTGGAAGAGGCCATCGCGGCCGCTCGGCCAGCTCCACGCCGCTCGCGCCAAGCGCGGGTGGTCTGGGGTAGCCGCGTCGTCACGGTGGGCGGCGATGCGCCGGTGCGCATTCAGTCGATGACCAATACCGACACCGTCGATGTGATCGGCACCGCAATTCAGGTCAAGGAGCTGGCGATTGCCGGCTCCGAGATGGTGCGCATCACCGTCAACACGCCCGAGGCCGCCGAGGCCGTGCCGCATATCCGCGAGCAGCTTGACCGCATGGGCATTGATGTGCCCTTGGTTGGCGACTTCCATTTCAATGGTCACCGCTTGTTGACCGACTTCCCCGCCATGGCGCAGGCGCTGTCCAAGTACCGCATCAATCCCGGCAATGTCGGCAAGGGCGACAAGCGCGACCGCCAATTCGGCCAGATGATCGAAGCGGCCGCCCGTTACGACAAGGTTGTGCGGATTGGTGTCAACTGGGGCAGCCTGGACTCCGAGTTGCTGGCGCAGATGATGGACGAGAACGCCGCCCGCGCGGAGCCCTGGGATGCACAACAGGTGATGTATCAGGCGCTGATCCAATCGGCACTCAGCTCAGCCGCTTACGCACGCGAATTGGGGCTGAACCCCGACAACATCGTCATCAGCTGCAAGGTCAGCGGCGTGCAGGATTTGATCTCGGTTTACCGGGCCTTGGCCAAGCGCTGCGACTACGCGCTGCATCTGGGTCTGACCGAAGCCGGCATGGGCACCAAGGGTACGGTGGCCTCGGCGACTGCCTTGTCCATCCTGCTGCAAGAGGGCATTGGCGACACCATCCGCGTCTCGCTGACGCCGCAGCCCGGTGAAGCGCGCACCCAAGAAGTGGTCGTGGGCCTGGAGATTTTGCAGTCACTGGGCCTGCGGGCGTTCAATCCCAGCGTGACCGCCTGCCCGGGTTGCGGGCGCACGACCAGCACCACCTTCCAGGAGTTGGCCAAGCAGATCGATGACTTCCTGCGTGCGCAGATGCCGATCTGGCGCGCCAAGTATCCGGGTGTCGAGAACATGAAGGTGGCCGTGATGGGCTGCATCGTCAACGGCCCCGGCGAGAGCAAACATGCCGACATCGGCATCAGCCTGCCGGGCACCGGCGAGGCGCCGGCCGCACCCGTCTTCATCGACGGCGAGAAGGCCTTGACCCTGCGCGGCGCCGGCATTGCCGATGAATTCCAGGTGCTGGTTGAAAACTATATTGAGAAGCGCTTTGGTGGCGCGTGTGCTGCCGAAACGGCTGCCTAAAACGACTGACAGAAGCAAGTGCCAGAGCTGGATAAACGAATGACTGCTGTTGACGATAAGAAAATGACTGCTAAGGTCGAGCCCTTGCGTGCTGTGAAGGGCATGAACGACATCTTGCCGCCCGAGTCGGCGCGCTGGGAGTGGCTGGAGGAGAAGATGCGCAGCGTGCTGCAGCGCTATGGCTACCAGAATGTGCGCACGCCCATCGTCGAACCGACCGCCTTGTTTGTGCGCGGCATCGGCGAGGTCACCGACATCGTCGAGAAGGAGATGTATGCCTTCGAGGACCGCATGAACGGCGACCAGTTGGCGCTGCGCCCGGAGATGACGGCTGGCGTGGTGCGCGCCATGACCGAGCATTCATTCCTGCGCGATGGTGGCAAACGGCTCTATTACTTTGGCGCCATGTTCCGCCACGAGCGGCCACAAAAAGGCCGTTACCGCCAATTTCATCAGATGGGTGTCGAGGCGCTGGGCTTTGCCGGGCCCGATGTCGATGCCGAAGTGATCCTGATGGGCAGCCGACTCTTGCGCGAGCTGGGGCTGGTCGACGGCGAGCATTTCAGCCTGGAGCTGAACTGTCTGGGCGAGGCCGCCGAGCGCAGTGCCCACCGTGCAGCGCTGATTGCTCACTTGGAGCGGCACAAAGAGTTATTGGATGAAGAAGGTCAGCGGCGCATGTACAGCAACCCGCTGCGCGTGCTGGACACCAAGAATCCTGCCCTGCAAGAAATGGCCAACGCGGCGCCGAAGTTGTTGGACTTCCTGGGCGAAGCTTCGCTGGCGCATTTCAATGGTGTGCGGGCGATTCTTGACGCAGCCGGCATTGCCTATCGCATCAATCCGCGCTTGGTGCGTGGCCTCGACTATTACAACCTGACCGTGTTCGAATGGGTGACAGACAAGCTTGGCTCGCAAGGCACGGTCTGTGGCGGTGGGCGTTACGACGGCTTGATCGAGCAGTTGGGCGGCAAGGCCGCGCCGGCGGTGGGCTTCGGCATGGGCCTTGAGCGCATGCTTTTGTTGCTGGAGGAGGTGGGTGTCGTGGCTGAGGTGCCGACCCTGCACGCCTATGCCATCGTGCCCTCAAGCCTTGGCCTGCCCCAGGTGATGGTGGCGCTGGAGGCGCTGCGCGGCGCGGGTGTATCGGTGCAACTCCATCCGGGGCAGAGCAGCATGAAGTCGCAGTTCAAGAAGGCCGATGCGAGCGGCGCCACCTACGCGCTGATCTTCGGCGAAGACGAGTTGGCGCAGGGTTTGGTGGCGCTCAAGCCGCTGCGCCGCGAAGGTGGCGAGCAAGTGATGCGCAGTATTTCTTGTGTCGCTGATTGGGCCTCCGAGCTGCTCAACGCATAATCGCGGGCTAATTTCGCCCATTTCAATTCCAATAAATTCCGAGCACCTTTCATCCATGGCGACGCATCTCGATCTCGAAGAACAAGAACAGCTGGATCAGCTGAAGGCTTTTTGGAAGCAATATGGCAACCTGATCACCTGGGTCATCACCCTGGTGCTGGCCGGTTTCGCGGCCTGGAATGGCTGGACCTGGTGGCAGCGTGACCAGGCCGTCAAGGCTGCGGCCATGTATGAAGAGCTGGACCGTGCCGTGCAGGCTGGCGACGCCGACAAGGCGGGGCGCGTCTTTGGCGATTTGAAAGAGCGCTACCCGAAAACGACCTACACGGCGCAGGCTGCGATGCAAGCGGCCAAGTTGCAATACGACAAGGGTCAGGCCGAGGCGGCGCGCGCCAGCTTGGCTTGGGCGGCAGATAACGCGGCCGACGACGAGTACCGTGAACTCGCGCGCCTGCGCCTGGCCGGCTTGCAAATGGAAGCCAAGCAGTTCGCGGAAGCCGCCAAGACGCTGGATGCGATCAAGCTGCCCGAATTCACAGCCTTGCAAGCCGATCGCCGCGGCGATATGTTTGTGCTGCAAGCCAAGCCTGAGCTGGCGCGAGCTGAATATCAAAAGGCCTATGCGGCGATGAATAGCAAGCAAGACTATCGCCGTTTGATCGAAGCCAAGCTGGCGACGCTGGGTGTGGCCTCGGCGGACATGCCTGCTTCTGGAGCGGCCAAATGAGTTTGAAAAATCTTGCCGCTGCGGCCTTGGCCTTTGGCGCGCTGGCCGGCTGCTCCGTGTTCAGCTCGTCCACAGCGATAAAGCCTGCCGAGTTGGAGCAGATCACGCCTGCGATAGCCGGGCGCGTGGTCTGGACCGCGCGGCTTGATTCCGTCAAATTCCCGCTCGCGCTGACTTCGGTTGGCGATCAGTTTGTCGTGGCAGGCAGCGACGGTACGGTGCAAGCGCTGCAGGCCAGTGATGGCCGCGCCTTGTGGAGTGCCAATGTGGGCCAAAAGCTTGCTGCTGGCGTGGGTAGCGATGGCCGCTTTGCGGCGGTTGTCACCACCGGCAATGAGGTTGTGGCCTTGGACGTGGGCCAAGTGCTCTGGCGCAAGACATTGCCGACGCCGGTCGTGGCGGCGCCTTTAGTCGCCGGCGAACGGGTGTTTGTGCTGACCGTGGACAGACAAGTCCATGCTTACGACGTCAAAAATGGCGACAAAATTTGGATTCTGAGGCGTCCCGGCGAGCCCCTGACCTTGGCGCAGCCGGGTGTGATAGCCGCCTTCAAGGACACCTTGATCGTCGGGCAAGGCACCCGCATGGCCGGCGTTGATCCGCTGCGCGGCACGATCCGCTGGGAGGCCAGCGTGGCCAACCCACGCGGCACCAATGAAGTTGAGCGTTTGGCCGATTTGGTAGGGCCTCTGGCCCGTAGCGGCGAAACACTGTGCGCTCGCGCTTTTCAGTCGGCCGTGGGCTGTGTCAATGCCGAGCGGGGCAGCTTGATGTGGAGTCGCAATGTCGGCGGTACCTTGGGTGTGGGCGCCGATGCCAAACAAGTCGTGGGCGGGGATGCCTCCGATCGTCTCAGTGCTTGGAATATCAGCAATGGTGATGTCCTCTGGACGGCCGAACAATTCCTCAATCGTCGGCTGAGTACGCCGCTGATTTTGGGCGCTACGGTGATCGTGGGTGACTTTGAGGGCCAGGTGCACTTCATCTCCGCCGCCACCGGCAAGACGCAGTTGCGCTTGGCAACCGACGGCTCGGCGGTGGTTGCGGCGCCAGTGGTGTCGGGCAACACCATCTTGATTGCCACTCGAAACGGCGGCCTGTTTGCCATGCGACCCGAATAAGGTCGAGAATCGGCGCCAGAGTCCTTGTACGAGTCGGCTTTGAATCCTTTGCAGTGAGAAAAACAAAAATATGAAACCCGTCATCGCCCTGGTAGGCCGCCCCAATGTGGGCAAGTCCACGCTCTTCAACCGTTTGACCAAGACGCGCGACGCGATCGTCGCGGACTTTGCCGGCCTGACCCGTGATCGCCATTACGGCGATGGACGCATCGGCAACCAAGAGTTCACGGTGATCGACACCGGCGGTTTCGAACCCGACAGCACCACCGGCATCGTCAAGGAAATGGCCAAACAAACCCGCCAAGCGGTGGCCGAGGCCGACGCGGTGGTGTTTGTGGTCGACGTGCGGCTGGGTTTGTCGGCCCAGGACTCCGACATCGCGCGCTATTTGCGCCAGGCCAGCAAGCGCATCTTCTTGTGCGTGAACAAGGCCGAGGGCATGAGCGAGTCGCCCCTGCTGGGCGAGTTCTTCGAGCTCGGCATGGGCGAGCCGCATCCGATTTCAGCTTCCCACGGTCAAGGCATTCGCAGCCTGATGGAGGCAGTGCTTGAGCCCTTCGAGTTTGAGGACGAAGAAGAGGGCGCGGAAGAACAGGCGCCCGACGGTGTAATCCGCCTGGCCGTGGCCGGCCGCCCCAATGTGGGCAAAAGCACTTTGATCAACACCTGGCTGGGTGAAGAGCGCTTGGTTGCGTTCGATATGCCCGGCACCACGCGTGACGCTATTAGCGTGCCGTTTGAGCGCAACGGTCAGAAGTTCGAGTTGATTGACACGGCCGGCCTGCGCCGTAAAGGCAAGGTGTTTGAGGCGGTCGAGAAGTTCTCGGTGGTCAAGACGCTGCAAGCGATTGCCGATGCCAATGTGGTGCTGCTGCTGCTGGACGCGACGCAAGGCGTGTCGGATCAAGATGCTCATATTGCCGGCTACATCCTGGAGAGCGGCCGCGCGGTGGTCTTGGCCATCAATAAATGGGATGCGATCGACAGCTATCAGCGCGAGATCTTGCAGCGCTCCATCGTGCAACGCCTGGGCTTCTTGAAGTTCGCGCCTATCCACAATATCTCGGCTTTGAAGCGTCAAGGTATTGCGCCCTTGTGGGGTGCATTTGCCGATGCCTATGCCTCGGCCTTCCGCAAGATGACGACGCCGGTGCTGACGCGCTTGATTCAAGAGGCGGTCGAGCACCAAACACCCAAACGCAGCGGGCACTTCCGTCCCAAGCTGCGCTATGCCCACCAAGGCGGCATGAACCCGCCGCTGGTGATCGTGCATGGCAATTCGCTCGAAGGCGTGACCGAGGTGTACAAGCGCTATCTGGAAGGCCGCATCCGCGCGCATTACAAATTGGTTGGCACGCCGATGCGCATAGAAATGCGCTCGTCCAAGAATCCGTTCAGCGACAAAGACTAAACCGGCAGTGGCCGCATGGCTCAGTGCCGTGGCCTGCCTGTGTTAAGGTCGAATCTAAATTTCAACTCCCTCTCACAACACGGAGCATATCGTGAGTAATAAAGGCCAACTCTTGCAAGATCCCTTCCTGAATCTGCTCCGTAAAGAGCATGTACCGGTGTCCATTTACTTGGTCAACGGCATCAAATTGCAAGGCCAGATCGAATCCTTCGATCAATACGTGGTCCTGCTGCGCAATACCGTGACGCAAATGGTTTACAAACACGCCATCTCTACCGTGGTGCCGGGCCGTGCAGTGAACTTCCACACCGCCGCAGACGGCGGTGACGACGACAGCGCGGCTTAAGCCTCCAGAGTCCGCTAGCATCACCTTGGCATCTCCTTCATCCCACCCCGCGCAGCCGCCTCTTGAGGAAGCTCGCGCGATTCTGGTCGGCGTCGATTTCGGCCGTTCCTCCAAGGCCGGATCAACGTTTGACGCAACGCTCGATGAACTGGCCTTGCTGGCCGAATCGGCCGGCGATACACCGGTAGCGCGCGTGATCGCGCGCCGCCAAGCACCCGACGCTGCGCTCTTTGTCGGCTCCGGCAAGGCCGACGAGATCAAGCTGCTGGTGCAGGCTCACCAGGCACATACGGTGCTGTTTGATCAGGCCATCTCGCCCGCTCAGCAGCGCAATCTGGAACGCGTTCTGGGCGTGCCGGTGGCGGACCGAACCGCCTTGATCCTGGAGATTTTTGCCGCCCGCGCCAAGAGCGCCGAGGGCAAGATGCAGGTCGAACTGGCGCGGCTGCAATATCTGGCTACCAGGCTGGTGCGGCGCTGGAGCCATCTGGAGCGTCAAAGCGGCGGCATCGGCATGCGCGGCGGCCCCGGCGAGGCGCAGATTGAGCTTGATCGGCGCATGATCGACGAGCGCATCAAGACCATCAAAGAAAAGCTCAAGAAGGTCGAGCGCCAGCGCAGCACGCAGCAGCGGGCCCGCGCACGTAACAGCGTATTTCGTGTGTCGCTGGTCGGTTATACCAATGCCGGCAAGTCCACCCTGTTCAACGCGCTGGTGAAGGCGCGCAGTTACGCCGCTGATCAGCTGTTCGCCACGCTCGATACCACCACGCGCTCGCTCTATCTGGAACAGGCCGGGGCCAGCGTTTCGCTGTCGGACACGGTCGGATTCATCCGCGACCTGCCGCACAAGTTGGTGGTTGCGTTTCGGGCTACCTTGCAGGAGGCCGCCGATGCGGACTTGCTGCTGCACATCGTCGATGCCGCTTCGCCGGTGTTGGATGAGCAAATGCTCGAAGTCGAAAGCGTGCTGGATGAAATCGGCGCATCGCCCATCCCGCAGATCATCGTTTACAACAAGCAAGACATGCTGGAAGAAGACCAGCGCCCGCGCGAGCCGCTGGACTGGATCGAACGCCCGGGTGAGGGCGGCGGCGCCGGCGTCCGAGCTGCACGAGTCTTCGTCAGTGCGCTCGATGGCAGTGGGCTTGATGTTTTGCGTGAGCAAATTGTCCTGGCCATGCAAAGCGAGGCTGCGAAGTCCGCGACGGCCTTGAATTTTTCTGAGCCTGCCCCAGATAGCGGGGTGGACTTTGATGATGAAAACTTAAGCGCGGAGGCCGACCCGGATTCCGCCGCAAACCACCCTACACAGGCATGAGCATGAATACCTTTGAGCCAGTGAGCCGCCCGCGGCAAGAGCTAAGCAGCACCGGTCGATTGAAGCCCCTGGCTGCGGCCACCCTGGCCCTGCTGGCAGGCTTGATGCCCGCAGGTTGGCGCGCCGGCCGGCATGAGAGCAATGGTCGCAACGATGGGCCGCCCGATCTCGATGAGCTGTGGCGCGACTTCAATCGCAAGCTGTCCGGCATGTTCGGGGCCAAGCCCGAAGGCTCGGGAAACAATGATTCGGGTGGCGCAGGCGGCGGTAACAACGGATTTCAGCCCGATATGAAGAGCGCCGGCATCGGCGCCGGTCTGATCGGCGGCGTCGTTTTGCTGGGTTGGTTGGGCAGCGGCTTCTTCATCGTGCAAGAAGGTCAGCAAGGCGTTGTGACCTCCTTTGGCAAATACAGCAAGACCGTCGAGGCGGGCTTTCAGTGGCGCTTGCCTTATCCGTTTCAAGCGGATGAAATCGTCGCTGTGACGCAGCTGCGCCAAGTAGAAGTGGGCCGCAATTCGGTTGTTGCGGCCACGGGTCTGCGCGATTCGTCGATGTTGACCCTGGATGAAGCCATTGTCGATATCCGCTTCACCGTGCAGTACACGCTCAAAGACGCACGCGATTATTTGTTTGAAAATCGCAGCCCCGATGACGCGGTGACCTTGGCGGCGGAGTCGGCTGTGCGGGAAATCGTCGGCAAGAGCCGCATGGATTCGGTGCTCTATGAGCAGCGTGACGCCATCGGTATCGACCTGGCAAAGTCGGTGCAAGCCCAGTTGGACAGGCTCAAGGCCGGCATTCAAATCAAGAGCGTCAATGTGCAAAGCGTTGCGCCACCGGAGCAGGTGCAGGCCGCGTTTGACGATGCCTTCAAGGCGCGCGCCGATGGCGAGCGTTTGCAAAACGAAGGTCAGGCCTACGCCAATGACGTGATTCCCAGGGCGCGCGGCGCCTCGGCCCGGCTGATGGAAGAAGCCGAGGGTTATAAATCTCGCGTCGTGGCGCAAGCCGAGGGTGATGCGCAGCGCTTCAAAAGCGTCTTGAGCGAGTATCAAAAGGCACCGGTCGTGACCCGGGATCGCCTCTATATCGACACCATGCAGCAGGTCTACTCCAACGTCAGCAAGGTGATGGTGGAAAGTCGTAACGGCAGCAACTTGCTTCATCTCCCTCTGGATCGCTTGATGCAGGCAGCGGGTTCGGTGACGGCTACCCCGCCAGTTGCCGCACCGGCTGCGAATGAGAGTTCTGCGCCGCCCGCGCCGGTCAATGATGTCCGGTCGCGTGACGGCCTGCGTAGCCGCGACGGCCGCTGAGATCAGGGAGTTAAGAGATGAACCGTATTGTTTCTATCGTCGTCGGCTTGCTGGTCGCCTTCATGTTGGCCAGCTCCATGTTGTTCATCATTGATCAACGCCAATTCGCTGTGGTCTATGCGCTGGGTGAAATTAAGGAAGTCATCACCGAGCCCGGCTTGAAGTTCAAGCTGCCGCCGCCGCTGCAAAACGTGGTCCTGCTTGATCGCCGGGTGCAAACCTTGGACAGCAACGAGTCCAAGCCCATCTTCACCGCTGAAAAGAAGAGTTTGGTCATCGACTGGTTGGTCAAGTGGCGTGTGGCCGAGCCGCGCCAGTTCATCCGTAACAACGGCGCCGACATGCGCAATGTTGAAAACAGATTGAGCCCAATTGTGCAGGCGGCCTTGAACGAAGAAGTGACCCAGCGCACCGTCCAGGGCGTGTTGTCGACCGAACGCGAAGCGGTCATGACTGGCGTGCGCAAGCGGCTTGAACAAGAGGCTAAGCAGTTCGGTATCGAGATCGTTGACGTGCGTGTCAAACGGGTTGACTTTGCCGCCTCCATCACCGATTCGGTCTACCGTTTGATGGAATCCGAGCGCAAGCGGGTGGCCAGTGAGTTGCGCTCTACCGGGGCGGCCGAAAGCGAGAAAATTCGCGCCGACGCCGATCGTCAGCGCGAAGTGATCGTGGCCGAAGCGTACCGGGATGCGCAGAAGATCAAGGGCGAGGGCGACGCCAAAGCGTCCGCCTTGTACGCCGATGCTTTCGGGCGCGATCCTCAGTTCGCACAGTTCTATCGCTCCTTGGATGCTTACCGCGCGAGCTTTCGCAGCAAGACCGACGTGATGGTGCTGGACCCTAGTAGCGACTTTTTCAAGGCCATGCGCGGTTCGGGTTCTGGCCCTGCTGCCGCGCCGGCAGCACCGCGCAAGTAAGCAGCTAGTTCACCCGAATCGAGGCCTGTTTTGCCCGATGCTGTCTGGTTGGCGCTCGCCTTGATGCTGGTGATAGAGGGCTTCTTGCCCTTTGTCAGCCCGGCCGCTTGGCGGCAGGTTTTTGAGCGCTTGCTGGCCATGAGTGATGGTCAAATTCGCTTTGTGGGTTTGTCCAGCATGTTGGCGGGCGGGCTCGGCCTCTTGTTTTTGTGGCGATGAAACGCGGAGAAAGCGCTTCTCGCTCCGAGGGAGTATTTACCCCCGGTACAATGCCGTTTTTAACCGGACCCAAAATCAACATGGCTTCTGCCTGGCTGCTGCCTGAGCATATTGCCGATGTGCTGCCTTCTCAGGCCAGACGCATCGAGGAACTCCGCCGAGAACTGCTCGATATGGCCCGCGGCTATGGCTGCGAGTTGGTCATGCCGCCGCTGCTTGAGTATCTGGAGTCGTTGCTGTCGGGCACCGGCCATGCGCTTGATTTGCAGACCTTCAAACTGGTGGATCAATTGTCTGGTCGCAGCTTGGGTCTGCGGGCTGACACCACACCTCAGGTGGCCCGCATTGATGCGCATTTGTTGAACCGCGCCGGCGTGACAAGGCTTTGCTATTGCGGACCCGTGCTGCACACGCGCCCGGCCGGCCTGCAGTCGACACGCGAGCCCTTGCAGTTCGGTATCGAGATCTATGGCCATGCAGGGCTGGAGGCCGATCTTGAGGTTCAAGAATTGGCGCTGGATGTTGTCGCGCGCGCCGGTTTACTGCATACAACCCTGGATTTGGGTGATGCTCGTTTGTTACGCGGTGTACTCGGTGACTTGGTGCTGAGTGCCTCTGTCATGGATGAATTGGTCGCTGCCTTGGCGACCAAAGACGGCGTTGCCTTGGGCGACTTGAGCCAAAGCTTGCCTGCGGCGGTGCGCGACGGTCTGCAGCAACTGCTCGGCCTTTACGGCGGCATCGAGGTCTTGGGCCTAGCGCGGCAGCGCTTGCCGGCTCACCCCTTGATTGCGGCCGCGCTGGATGATTTGCAGTGCTTGGCTGAGCATTTGCAGCAGACCCATCCGGAGATCCGGCTCGGCTTCGATTTGGCTGACATGACCGGCTATGCCTATTACAGTGGTGTGCGCTTTGCACTCTATGCCGAAGGCTCCAGCGATGCGGTCTTGCGCGGCGGCCGTTACGACGAAGTGGGTGCCGTGTTTGGCCGGCGCCGCCCAGCTGTGGGTTTCAGCCTTGATTTGAAGGCGCTGGAAGCCTTGAGTCCGCCGACACCGCTGCGTGCTGCCGTGAGAGCGCCTTGGGGCGAGGCGGCGGGCTTGCGCGCTGCGGTGCGTGCTTTGCGTGCGGCCGGCGAGACGGTGGTCTGCGTTTTGCCGGGCCATGAGCATGAGGGTGATGAATTCGACTGTGACCGTGAGTTGGTGCAGATTGACACTCAGTGGGTGTTGCGCGCGCTTTGAGCCGCGCCACACCAGAGAATTTTATTTTTTGATCGACGGGTAATCAAAATGAATAGCGAAATTGCGCGTGGCCGAAATGTGGTCGTTGTGGGTACCCAATGGGGTGACGAAGGCAAGGGCAAGGTGGTCGACTGGATGACCGATCACGCGCAAGGCGTGGTGCGCTTTCAAGGCGGCCATAACGCCGGCCATACCCTGGTCATCAAGGGCGTCAAAACAGCGCTGCAGCTGATTCCCTCGGGCATCATGCGCGACGGCGTGGCCTGCTATATCGGCAACGGTGTGGTGGTCGATCCGACTCATCTCTTGAGCGAAATCGAGCGTCTGGAAAAAGCCGGCGTTGAAGTGCGTTCGCGCTTGTTCATCAGCGAATCCTGCCCCCTGATCTTGCCCTTCCATGTGGAAGTGGACAAAGCCCGTGAGGCTCTGCGTGAAAGCAGTGGCGCCGGCAAGATCGGCACCACCGGCAAGGGCATTGGCCCGGCCTATGAAGACAAGGTCGCTCGGCGTGCCCTGCGTGTGCAGGATCTGAAGCACCCGGAGCGTTTTGCCAAAAAACTGCGCGAGTTGCTGGCGCTGCATAACTTTGCTTTGACCGGCTATCTGAATGCCACGGCGCTGGAGTTTGAGCCCATCTTCGAGCAGGCCATGAAGATGGCCGAGATCATCAAGCCGATGATGGCCGACGTGGGCTACATGATCCACAAAGCGCATCTGGCGGGCGCCAATATCTTGTTCGAGGGTGCGCAGGGCACGTTGCTGGACATTGATCATGGCACTTACCCTTATGTCACTTCCAGCAATTGCGTGGCGGGCAATGCGGCCGCTGGCGCGGGCGTAGGCCCACAGATGCTGCATTACATGCTGGGCATCACCAAGGCTTACACCACCCGCGTGGGTTCAGGCCCCTTCCCAACCGAGTTGGACTGGGAGGTGCCAGGCACCGTCGGTTACCACTTGGCTACCGTGGGTCAAGAGCGTGGCACGGTCACTGGCCGGGCGCGCCGCTGCGGTTGGTTCGATGCCGCTGCGCTGAAGCGCTCGGTCATCATCAATGGCATCACCGGCCTGTGCATCACCAAGCTTGATGTGCTGGACGGTTTGGCCGAGATCAAGATGTGTGTGGGTTACGAAATCGACGGCCGTCAAGTCGACATCCTGCCTTTGGACGGGGACGAAATTGCGGCTTGCAAGCCTATTTTTGAAACCTTCCCAGGTTGGACCGAGGTGACTTTCGGCGTCACGCAGTGGGACGCGCTGCCGCAAAACGCACGCAACTACCTGCAGCGCATCAAGGAAGTCATCGGCGCGCCGATAGACATGGTCTCTACCGGCCCGGATCGTGAGCACACGATTTTGTTGCGTCATCCCTACCAAGCTTGAAGCGCTTGCTGACTAACACATCAAACTGGAGTTGCCCCCTATGTTGACCGATGACGGCAAGCATCTGTACGTGTCCTGGGACGAGTACCACATGTTGACGGAGCGCTTGGCGCTGAAGATTCATGCTTCTGGCTGGGAGTTTGATCAGATTCTGTGCCTGGCGCGCGGCGGCATGCGGCCTGGCGACGTCTTGTCGCGTGTGTTCGACAAGCCGCTGGGCATCATGTCAACCAGTTCATACCGTGCCGAGGCCGGCACCATCCAAGGTCGCTTGGACATGGCCAAGTACATCACCATGCCCAAGGGCGATTTGGCCGGGCGGGTGTTGCTGGTCGATGATCTGGCCGATTCCGGCGTGACCTTGAAAGCCGTGGTGGAGCGGCTGCGCGGCATGCCGTCTATCAGCGAGCTGCGCTCGGCTGTGATTTGGACTAAGGGTGTGTCGAGCTACACGCCGGACTATTTTGTCGAGATGCTAGACACCAGTCCGTGGATTCATCAGCCGTTTGAGGAATACGACGATATGCGGCCGGATGCGCTGGCCAAGAAGTTCGTCGTTTAAGTCAGCGACTCGCCTCACTCAGTTTATGCAAGCAACAAGCCGACCCGGTGCAATCGAGTCGGCTTGTTTTTTGAGCGCGCTGAACATGGTGGGCGCGCAAGGGACCTTGGTCACCGCAAGCGTCATTGCTCCCTTGAAAAGCATGGCAAACTGCAGGCGCAATGAAAAATGGCTGCATGTCATTCAACATGCAGCCATCTTCTTAAACGTATTCTTTATAAATCTTGGTGCCCAGGAGAGGACTCGAACCTCCACGGAGTTACCCGCTAGTACCTGAAACTAGTGCGTCTACCAATTCCGCCACCTGGGCATCTCAGGAAAGCAAGGATTCTATCATCAAAAATATCAAGAGCGCAAGTGTGGCCCCGCAAGACGGTGCCGGGCTGCTGAGTGAAGTTGAGGGCGTGGTGCAAGGGCATCGCGATGGCCATGGTTTCCTAATGCCGGATGTCGGCGTGCAGGATATCTATTTGTCGGTCCAGGAAATGCGGGCCGTCATGCATGGCGACAGGCTGCGCGTGCGGATTGTTCGCACCGACAAACGCGGCCGCCCTGAGGGCCGCGTGTTGGAGATTTTGGAGCGCAAGAAGCGCCCCATCATTGGCCGCTTGCTCTTGGAGTCGGGTATCTGGCTGGTGGCGCCTGAAGACAAGCGCATGGGCCAAGACATCTTGATCCCCAAGGGTGGGCTGGCCAACGCAACGGCGGGGCAGGTGGTTGCGGTGGAGTTGACCGAGCCGCCTTCCCTTTACTCCAAGCCGGTCGGGCGCATCGTTGAAGTCCTGGGTGAGATCGATGACTCTGGCATGGAGATCGAGATCGCGGTGCGCAAGTACGAAGTGCCGCATCGATTCAGTGCCGAAACTTTGGCGCAGGCGGGCAAGTTGCCGGAAAAATTGCGGGCGGTCGATCTAAAGCATCGGATCGACTTGCGGGATGTGGCGCTGGTGACGATAGATGGCGAAGACGCCCGCGATTTCGACGATGCGGTTTACTGCGAGCCCCATAAGCAGGGTCGCGGCAAGACTGCGTTCAGCGGCTGGCGCTTGCTGGTGGCCATCGCCGACGTCAGCCACTACGTGAAGCCGGGCGACCCTTTGGACGGCGATGCCTATGAGCGCGCAACTTCCGTCTACTTTCCACGCCGGGTCATCCCGATGCTGCCGGAGAAGCTTTCCAACGGCCTGTGCTCCTTGAATCCGAATGAGGATAGGTTGTCCATGGTCTGCGATATGTTGGTTACAGAGGCCGGCGAGGTGCAGGCCTATCAGTTTTACCCGGCAGTGATCCGCTCGCATGCCCGCTTCACTTACAACGAGGTGGCGGCGGTGCTGGGTAATACCCATGGTCCCGAGGCGGCCAAGCGACGCGAGTTGGTGCCGCATCTGCTGCACCTGCATGAGGTCTACCGCGCGCTATTGGCCGAGCGGGGCCGACGTGGCGCGATCGACTTTGATACGGTCGAAACGCAAATCGTCTGCGATGACAACGGCCGCATCGAGAAGATCATTCCGCGCACCCGTAACGACGCGCACAAGCTGATCGAAGAGGCGATGCTGGCGGCCAATGTCTGTGCGGCGGACTTCATTGCGCACTCCAAGCATGGTTCTTTGTTTCGCGTCCATGAAGGGCCTACGCCGGAGAAGCGCGTTGCTTTGCAAGCCTATCTGCGCGCCTTGGGGCTGGGCCTGTCGATCAGCGACAACCCCAAGCCGAGCGAGTACCAGGCCATTGCTGCGGCGACCAAGGACCGGGTCGATTCGACCCAGATCCACGCCATGCTTTTGCGTTCGATGCAGCAGGCGATGTACACCTCGGCCAATGCGGGCCATTTTGGCCTCTCATACCTGGCCTACACCCACTTCACCAGTCCGATTCGGCGTTATCCCGATTTGCTGGTGCACCGTGTCATCAAGGCCATCTTGGCCGACAAGCGTTACCACCTTGATGCAGGCAAGATGGACGTGCCGATGGCGACCAAACGCCCCGGCCGCGCGGCACCCATCGACCCCGCCAAGGCGAGCACCGAGACCGAACGCTGGGAGGTGGTGGGTGCGCATTGCAGCGCCAACGAGCGGCGTGCCGACGAGGCTTCGCGCGACGTCGAGGC
Organism: Roseateles albus; assembly: GCF_028595345.1. Taxonomy (NCBI): domain Bacteria; kingdom Pseudomonadati; phylum Pseudomonadota; class Betaproteobacteria; order Burkholderiales; family Sphaerotilaceae; genus Roseateles; species Roseateles albus. The sequence goes on from NZ_JAQQXT010000002.1 coordinate 267,509, forward strand.
CTGGCTCAAATGCCGCTATATGCGCGAGCATTTGGGCGAGGAGTTTGCCGGCACCGTCAGTGCCGTCACCAGTTTTGGTCTGTTCGTGCAACTCGACGCGCTCTATGTCGAAGGCCTGATTCACATCACCGAATTGGGTGGCGAGTACTTCCGCTTTGATGAGGTGCGCCAAGAGTTGCGCGGAGAGCGCAGTGGCATGCGCTATGCCACCGGCGCGCGGGTGCAGGTGCAGGTTAGCCGAGTTGACTTGGATGCTCGCAAGATCGACTTCCGTTTGGTAACTGACAAGGAAGAGGCCAAGTTGCTCGCGCGGGCGATGCGCGATAAGGCCGGTCAGGCTGTGAGCGAGCGCCAGCCGAGTGACTCGGTCGAGGCCTTGGAGCAGGTGCGCCGCACCGACCGCGAAGTCAAGAGCGGCGCCAAGAACGCACGTCAGAGCAGGCAGGCGCGCAGTGGTGGCTCGGCCATCGCGCATCCCGTCAAGGCTGCGCGTCAGGAAGCTCGCGGCGCGTCGTCGTCGACCAAGCAGCCCAAACAAGCACGGCAAGCCAAGTCGGCTGCCGGCGGTGCGGCCGAGCCGCGTACGCGCAAGCGTCGCTAGATTGTTGGCGCCGGGCGGTGGAGGGCATGCATGCGCTCCACCAAGTCGGCCGCCCGCATCGGGCCGGCTGTTTGTGCTTCGGCTGCGGCGCCATGCCAATAGCAGGCCAAGCAGGCCAAGTCGAAGGGGTCAGCATCGTTTTGCTGGGCCCACAGTCCGCCTAGCCAGCCTGCCAATACATCGCCGCTGCCGGCGGTAGCGAGCGCGGCATTTCCGCTTGAGTTGATGGCCAGGCGCTGCTGCGGGCCGGCAATGATGCTGCCCGATCCTTTCAAGATGACTTGGCAGCTGAACTCATCGGCCAGTGCTTGCGCTGCGCTGAGTCGGTCGGCTTGCACGGCAGCGGCACTGCTGCCTAAGAGGCGAGCGGCCTCCAATGGATGCGGCGTCAAAATCGTAGCTAGGCACGAGGCTTGGCGTTTTTTGAGCAAGGCGCGCAAAGAGACTTGCGCCGCAACCGCGTTCAGTCCATCCGCGTCCAGCACCAAGCGCCGTGCTTGCGTGAGCAGGGCGGCTAAGAATGCACCAATCTCCTGGCCGCCACCGCAGCCGCCGACGATCACCTTTTGCAGCCAATCGGCATTTGCCGCATCTGTGGCCGTGATATGGGTTGAATCAAAGCGCATCAACTCGGGCCGCTGGGGGTCGACGTCATCGGCCTGAGTGCCCAGCATGCAGACGTAGACCCGGCCGGCTCCAGCGGCCAAGGCGGCGCGCGCGGCCAAGCGCGCGGCCCCACGCATGCCTGCAGCGCCACCCACCACCAAGACGTCGCCTTGGCTGCCTTTGTGCGCGCCATGTCGGGGTGAATTCTGAACTTGCCAATTCGTCAAGCAATCAGCGCCCAGCAGCAGGGCATCTGCAGGCCGGGGAGTTGCTGGCCTGTCAGCGGAATTGTTCAGATCATCGAGCCAAATCTGCCCGCAAAGCGTGCGGCCCTGAGCGGTAAACATGCCAGGCTTGAGTGCCAGCAAGGCCAGCGTGTGTTGGGCTTGTACGGCCAAACCTCCTTGCACCGAGCCGCTGTCTGATTGCAAGCCGCTGGGCAGGTCTAGCGCCAGCACCGATGCACGCAAAGCATTGAGCGCGTTGAGTGACTTGAAGGCGGCGGCCATTTCTGGGTTCGGTGCGCGGTCTGGGTTCAGGCCGAGGCCGAGCAGGGCATCCAGAGCCATTCGCACTCCGGCAGGTGCTAGCACGCTGTTGTTGATAGGCACCCCGGCTTGCCTAGCGGCAGCCAAGGCGGCTGCCGCGTCGGCCGGTGCTGCTGAGCTGGCGGCGAGCAGGCTGACCTGCACCTTCAAACCATGGCGGTGTAGCAGCCGCGCTGCAACCAGTCCGTCACCGCCGTTATTGCCCGGGCCGCAGACAATCCAGATCGGCCCGCTGCCTGCAGGGGCCAGCGCCAGCGTCAATCGCGCAGCGGCCAAGCCGGCCCGCTCCATCAGGCTGCTGGCCGGACCGGCGGCCGCTAACGCGGCGGCTTCTATGCTGCGGCTGCTGGCGGCGCCGTACAAGGGCCAGCTCTTGGGGGTGGGGAGGAGTTTGATGAGCACGCTGCGAGCTTGTCAGCTGAAGCGTGAGATGTCCAGTCCCACAGTATCCGGTGTCTCGCTGCTTGCTTTGCGCCCTGAAATTTGCTCGACCAAGACCTTGGCGGCGCCACAAGCTAAAGGCCAGCCCAGCAAAGATGGAGAGCCTTGCGCCAGATTCAACCAGACGCCTTCGCGGCCGCTCGCGCCGAGCAAGGGCAGGCCGTCGGCCGCAAGGGCTTGTGAGCCCTGCCAGCGCTGCACCTGTGTGCTGAGCATCGCGCCCGGAAACCAATCGTCCAAAGTCCGGTGCATCTGTGCAAGCCTTGCATCATCGAAACGCTCATCAGCCTGTCCTGGCTGGATGCCTCCAGCCAGCCGGATCCGCTGTCCGATGCGGCTGATGGAGACTTGCTCGCGCAGATCAAGTAGTCCGGCCTTGGGGCCGAGATCCGGGAAGGCCTCGAGTTGGCGCAGTGGTGCGGTGATCGAATAGCCGTGTACGGTGGTCAGCGCTGCTTTGAGCTTCAGTGCGCGCAGCAGGCTTGCCGCGCCTGCTCCTGCGCAAATGACGACGGCATCAAAGCTGTCCTCCATGCGACCCAGGGCTGCTGGCTTGGTATCTCCGCCGTCTGCGCTATCTCCGGCCTCACTCAAACGCGAGGGTTCGGCCAAGCTGTCGGGCGGTGTGTACTCGTGAATCAAGGTGGCCGGCGTGCCGGGCTTCAGCTTGCGCACCGTGGTGTGGAAGCGAAACTGCACACCCAGGCGCTGCGCAGCCAGGCGGATCAGATGGCTGAACTGACGGCAGTTGCCTGCTTCGCCCTGACTCAGATAAACGCCGCCGTGCAGGCGAGTTGCTTGGTTCAGCCCAGGCTCGACGCTCAGGCATTGCTCGGCGGACAGTGCTTGTGCGCTCACACCAGCGTGCTCAAGCAAGGCCAGGCTGGCGAGAACAGCCTGTTGCTCGCGCTCGCCGCGCAAGAGTACCAGCACGCCTTCGGCGCGTTCGTAATCCATTTGAAGCTTGCGCTGCAACTCCTGTAGCCTGGCGTGGCTGTAAAGGCTCAAATGAAGCAGGCGTTCGTGTCGCTCGGCCAACTCTTTGCTGCGCCCGGCGCGCCAACGGCGCCAGCCCCAGGCCAAGTTGCCGACGCGTGCAAGGTCGGCCAAGGAAGTGCGTCCCCAAGCGAGGCTCAGGCCAGGGGCGGTCAGGCCGGCGTTGGCAAAACTGCCCTCGGCGGCGACGCTGCCGCGACGCTCAAACACGGTGACTTGGTGGCCGTCTGCTGCGCATTCGTAGGCGGTGGTGACGCCGGCAATGCCGGCGCCGATGATGGCAATGCGCATCTCAATAGTCTCTGCTCAAGGCGTTTCAAACATGCTGGGCCAGTCCTATGCGGCTTTATGTCATCGCATACGCCTGGGTTCAAGGTCGTTTTGCGGTGCCATACGGCGCTATTCGGCTTTACGCGGCGCTATTCGGCGCTCAGGCGGCTGCTGGCATTGGGTTTTGGCAAAAGGTGATCAGTGTAGTGCCCTGCCGGCTATTGCCGAGTCGACAGCTCGTTCGGCTTGCTGCGCGTGCCGTCTCGAGCCCTAGCCTAGATCGTGTATACTCCTTGGGTTTTGCTGGGCAAGATGGGCTTCACGGCTCAAAAAGCAGGCGAATCACTTGTAAGTCAATCGCAAACCGGCCACACAGAGGTGTTGCTGCTGTATTTGAGCTCTTTGCTTGTCGCTGGTTTAGGCGGCGGTGAATGAGCGTCACGCTGCAGAGCAATTCGGGCCGGATTTAAGACACAACCTTCGGAGTTAAAAAATATGTCCGTAACAATGCGCGAAATGCTGGAAGCCGGCGTTCACTTTGGTCACCAAACTCGTTTTTGGCACCCCAAGATGGCCCCGTACATCTACGGCCACCGCAACAAGATTCACATCATCAACCTCGAGAAGACGCTGCCTGCGTTCGAAGAGGCGATGACCTTCATCCGCAATCTGTCCTCCAAGGGCGGCCGCGTGATGATGATCGGCACCAAGCGTCAAGCGCGTGAAGTGATCGCTCTGGAAGCTCAGCGTTGCGGCATGCCTTATGTCGACCAGCGTTGGTTGGGTGGCATGATGACCAACTTCAAGACCGTCAAGGTTTCCTTGAAGGCGCTGAAGGACATGCAAGCTCAAGTTGATGCCGGCACACAGCCAGCCATCAAGAAAGAAGCCTTGATGTTCCAACGCGATCTGGCCAAGCTGGAAAAGAACATTGGCGGCATCTCCGACATGGGCGGCCTGCCTGACGCCATCTTCGTGATCGACGTGGGTTTCCACAAGATCGCCGTGGCTGAAGCCAAGAAGCTGGGCATCCCGGTCATCGGCGTGGTTGACACCAACCACTCACCAATCGGCATCGACTACGTGATCCCAGGTAACGATGACTCGGCCAAGGCCGTGGCTTTGTATGCCCGCGCCGTGGCTGACGCCGTGTTGGAGGGTCGTGCAAACGCCGGCAACACCGTCGTGCAAGCCGCCGCTCCTGCAGGCGACGAGTTCGTGGAAGTCAGCGAAGGCGCTTAAGCTTCTTTCGCTCAAACAAGGAGGGGGCTGATTCAGTCCCCTTTTTTTCAAAGCATAGCTTTCGGGCTTGTCAGCGTGCCGGTCTAGGCCTCACTCGCAAGCCCCTTGAATACGGAGATATGAAAATGGCTGCAATTACCGCAAGCATGGTGGCAGAACTGCGTGCCCGCACCGATGCCCCAATGATGGAATGCAAAAAGGCGCTGGTCGAAGCCGAGGGCGATTTGGTCCGTGGTGAAGAGATCCTGCGCGTCAAGTTGGGCAACAAGGCCGGCAAGGCTTCTTCGCGCGTGACCGCCGAAGGCGTTGTGTCCGCTGCCGTGGTGGGTTCGACCGGCGCATTGCTGGAAGTTAACTGCGAAACCGACTTCGTGACCAAGAATGATGCATTCCTGGCCTTGGTCAACGCCTGTGCCGTGTTGGCTGCCGAGCATGGCGTCAGTGAGGTCGCTGAGCTGGCTGCATTGCCGCTGTCGCAAGAAGGCTTTGGCCCAACGGTTGAAGACGTGCGTCGCGGCCTGATCGGCAAGATCGGCGAGAACATGACCCTGCGCCGCGTCAAGCTGAGCACCGCTGGCAACAAGGTAGCTTCTTACTTGCACGGCACCCGCATCGGCGTGCTGGTCGAGTATGACGGCGACGAAGTGGCCGCCAAGGACGTCGCCATGCATGTGGCTGCGATGAAGCCTGCCGCGCTGTCTTCCGCTGATGTGTCGGCCGAACTGGTCGAGAAAGAGCGCAAGATTGCTGCCGAGAAGGCCGCTGAATCCGGCAAGCCGGCTGACATCGTCGCCAAGATGGTCGAAGGTTCCGTGCAGAAGTTCTTGAAGGAAGTCTCCTTGCTGGACCAAGTGTTCGTCAAGGCGGCCGACGGCAAGCAGACCGTGGCAGCGATGCTGAAGGAAAAAGCCACCACGATCAAGAGCTTCACGCTCTACGTGGTGGGCGAAGGCATCGAGAAGAAGGTCGATGACTTTGCTGCCGAAGTAGCCGCGCAAGTGGCTGCCGCCAAGGGGCAATAAGCTCCGACGCAAGACAAAGGGCGCCACTGGCGCCCTTTACACTTGTGCCTCGGTGCTAGCGGCTCACAAGGTTTGAGCATCAAGGCACAAGCAAGAAAATAGCAGTACCCAGCAACAAACCACCATCAAGAGGTCAAGACCATGCCCGCGTACAAACGCATTTTGCTCAAGCTTTCCGGCGAAGCCCTGATGGGCGATGACGCTTTCGGTATCAATCGCGCCACCATCGTGCGCATGGTGCAAGAAATTCGCGAAGTCACGCAAACCGGCGTTGAGGTCGCGGTAGTGATCGGTGGCGGCAATATTTTCCGCGGTGTGGCGGGTGGTTCGGTCGGGATGGATCGCGCCACGGCCGACTATATGGGCATGCTGGCTACGGTGATGAATTCGCTCGCTCTGGCTGACACCATGCGCCAAGAAGGCATCGTCGCGCGCGTCATGTCGGCGATCGGCATCGAACAGGTGGTCGAGCCCTATGTGCGCCCCAAGGCTTTGCAGTATCTGGAAGAAGGCAAGGTCGTTGTGTTCGCAGCGGGCACCGGCAACCCCTTCTTCACGACCGATACGGCTGCAGCCTTGCGCGGCGCCGAGATCGGCGCCGAGATCGTGTTGAAGGCAACCAAGGTAGACGGTGTCTACACCGCTGATCCCAAGAAGGATCCGTCGGCAACGCGTTATTCGCGTATTTCCTTCGATGACGCGATCAGCAAGAATCTGCAGGTTCTGGACGCCACCGCTTTTGCGCTATGCCGTGACCAGAAGCTGCCGATCCGGGTCTTCAGCATCCTCAAGCCGGGTGCCTTGAAGCGGGTGGTATTAGGTGAAGATGAAGGCACGCTGGTCCACGTTTAATGTTGGGCCTGCGTTAATTACGAAGTGACGGGTGAATCAGGACATCAAGGTCGAGAATCATGAGCATTGCAGACATCAAGCAAAACGCTGAAGCAAAGATGGCAAAGTCCATCGAGGCCCTCAAGGGTGAGTTGCACAAAATCCGTACCGGGCGCGCGCATCCGGGCATTCTTGATCAGGTCAGTGTTGACTATTACGGCTCGCCGGTGCCTATCACTCAGGTTGCCAATGTGACCTTGCTGGATTCGCGCACGATCAGCGTGCAGCCTTGGGAAAAAGGCATGGGCGCCAAGATCGAGAAAGCGATTCGCGAGTCCGATCTGGGTCTGAATCCGGCCTCCCAGGGTGATCTGATCCGTGTGCCGATGCCTGCGCTGAACGAAGAGCGCCGCCGCGACCTGACCAAGATCGTTCGCAATGCCGGCGAAGACGCCAAGATTGCAGTGCGCAATCTGCGCCGCGACGCCAATGAGCAGGCCAAGAAGCTGACCAAAGAAAAGCTGATCAGCGAAGACGACGAGCGTCGCAGCCTCGATGACGCACAAAAGCTGACCGACCGCACGATTGCCGAAATTGATCGCCTGATCGCCGGCAAAGAAGCCGAAATTTTGGCCGTTTGAGTGGCGTCAGTTCAGTGACTATTGATTCAAGCGGCATCAACAAGCCGGCGGGGCCGCGCCATATCGCCATCGTGATGGATGGCAATGGCCGCTGGGCGAAGAAGCGGTTTTTGCCGCGCTTCTTTGGGCACAAGGCCGGTGTCGACAGCTTGGTCAAGATAGTGCAGTCCTGCATCGACCGCGATGTCGAGTACCTGACGGTGTTCGCCTTCTCCAGCGAGAACTGGAAGCGACCCAGCGATGAGGTCTCCGGCCTGATGGGTCTGGTGTTGGCTGCGGTGTCACGTTATCTGGCCAAGATGGGTCAGATGGGCGTGCGCATTCGCATCGTCGGTGACCGCGACGCCGTCTCGCCTAAGCTGCGCAATGCCTGGAACGAGGCCGAGTCGGCGACCGCGCACAACACCAAGTTGACGATGTCGGTGGCCTTCAATTACGGCGGCCGCTGGGACATCGTGCAGGCCTGCAAGGCTGCCATCACGGCCGGCGTGCCGGCGGCAGAGTTGACCGAGGCGCGGCTGTCGGAGTTCATGGCGATGAGCTATGCGCCTGACCCCGATCTCTTTATCCGCACCGGCGGTGAGGTGCGCATCAGCAACTTCATGCTCTGGCAAGTGGCTTATACCGAGTTTGTATTCTCCGACTGCCTCTGGCCCGAATTTGGCGAGAAGCAACTGGATGCTGCGATCGCGGCCTTCCGTGACCGTGATCGGCGCTTCGGCGGCGTCAAAGAGGCGCCGGCTGTGGCCGCTGTTTAAACCCCATGCTGAAGACTCGAATCATCACGGCGCTGGTCTTGTTGGCGGTGCTGCTGCCGGCCTTGTTCGCGCCGCAGGCGCTGCCCTTTGCATTGTTGACGCTGTTGATGATTGGCGCGGCCGGCTGGGAATGGGCGCGTCTGAATGGCCTGGGCGGCGCGCCGGCCGTCAGCTTTGGCTTGGCGGTGTCCGCGGCCGCTTGGACTACTTATTTGGCGCTGGGTATGCAAGCCGCTCCGGCCTGGGCCTGGTGCTTGGCAAGCTTGGTGTGGGTCTTGGGCAGTGCCTATGCTTTGCGCGGCGGGCCTAGTCAATGGCCGCATGCGCCCAAACTGCTGCGCTTGGTCTTGGGCGCCTTGGTCTTAGTTGCTGCCTGGGCTGCGATGGTGCAGGCCAAGGCCACAGGCATCAACTTTTTACTGTCCATTTTTTGCCTAGTATGGATGGCGGATATCGCAGCCTACTTTGGCGGCCGCGCCTTTGGCAAACGTAAATTGGCGCCGACCATCAGCCCGGGCAAGAGCTGGGAAGGCGTGTGGTCTGGCATGCTGGGGGTGATCCTGCTCGCTTTTGTGTGGGCTTTTTATATCGATACCCATGTGGCGGTGGACTCACCAAGCCTGTATCAATTGCTACTCAGGGGGCAGTCATTGCCGCTTGGTCTGCTGGCCTCGGTGTTTTTGAGTGCGATGAGTGTGGTGGGCGATTTGTTCGAGTCTTTGTTGAAACGGGCCGTTGGCGCCAAAGACAGCAGTCAGCTGCTGCCGGGCCACGGTGGTGTTTTGGATCGCATTGACGCGCTGTTGCCGGTGTTTCCGGTCGCCTTGGCTGTGAGTTCTTTGAGTATGTTGGCATGAGTAGTGACGCCCGTCTTCAGCGCATTACGGTGCTGGGTTCAACTGGCTCCATCGGCGTCAATACGCTGGATGTGTTGTCTCGCCATCCCGAGCGTTACGAGGTTTTTGCGCTCAGCGCGATGAGCCGTGTCGACGCCTTGCTGGCGCAATGCCTGCAGTGGCGACCCCGCTTTGCGGTGATGCCTGACCGCGCCCTGGCGCAAGAATTACGGCTCAAACTGCGCGAGCAGGGCAGCAAGACCGAGGTGCTGGACGGGGCTGAGGGCCTGTCTGAAATCGCCGCGCACCCCGATGTGGATATGGTCATGGGCGCCATCGTCGGCGCAGCCGGGTTGGCTCCATGCTTGGCGGCGGCGCGTGCGGGCAAACGCCTGTTGCTGGCCAACAAGGAAGCCATCGTGGTCGGCGGGGCGCTGTTCATGCAGGCTGTCGACCAGGGTGGGGGGACGCTGCTGCCCATTGACAGCGAGCATTCGGCGATCTTTCAATGCCTGCCCGAGGATCGCAAGACCTGGGCCCAGCGCATCGATCACATTGTGTTGACGGCGTCCGGCGGGCCGTTCCGTCAACGTGATCCGGCGACGCTTGCCGAGGTTACGCCCGAGCAAGCTTGTGCGCACCCGAATTGGGTGATGGGCGCCAAGATATCGGTCGATTCGGCCACGATGATGAACAAGGCCTTGGAGGTGATTGAGGCGCGTTGGTTGTTCGGGCTGGCGCCGGAACAAATCAAGGTCATCATCCATCCGCAAAGCATCATCCATTCGATGGTGGTCTGCCGCGATAAATCGGTGTTGGCGCAGCTCGGAACACCCGATATGCGGGTGCCAATCGCCTATGGCTTGTCCTTCCCCGAGCGCATCGAGGCGGGGGCCAGCCGGCTGGATCTGCTCAGCGGACCCTCTTTGAGTTTTGAAGAAGCTGACGAGCGGCGGTTTCCGGGCTTGTACCTGTCTTGGCAAGCCCTGCGCGGCCCTGAAGGCGCGACAGCGGTCTTGAACGCGGCCAACGAGGTGGCTGTCGAGGCCTTCTTGAGCCGGCGGCTGCGCTTTGACCAGATTCACCAGATCAACTGCGCCAGCCTTGAGGCCGTGCGGCCCGAAGCGGGTGAATGTGCCGATGTGGCTGGTCTGCTGGGGCTGGACGCGCGTACGCGCCGGCATGCGCAAGGCTTGATTGCAGGCCTGTCTGCATGAGCACCTTGCTGGCTTTTCTGCTGACCTTGGGCGTGCTGGTTGTCGTGCATGAGTACGGCCATTACCGCGTCGCCCGCGCCTGCGGCGTCAAAGTACTGCGCTTCTCGGTCGGCTTTGGCAAGGTGCTTTGGCGCCGCCAAAGCGGCCCCGATGCCACCGAATTCACGCTCTGTGCCTTGCCCTTGGGCGGCTATGTGCGCATGCTGGATGAGCGCGAAGGGCCGGTTGATCCTGCGCTGCGCTCGCAAGCGTTCAACAACCGGCCGCTGGGGCAACGCGTGGCGGTGGTGGCGGCCGGGCCTTTGGCTAACTTGTTATTGGCTGTGCTGCTGTTTGCCGGCGCGATGTGGGTGGGCACCAGCGAGCCCAAGGCCTTGTTAGGCACGCCTCCTAGCGATTCGGTGGCGGCCCGTGCTGGCCTGCGGGCCGGCGACTGGGTACGCGCGACTTCCCATGATGGCCAAGAGTGGCGCGATCTGGCGTCGTATACCGAGTTGATGACGACCCTGTTGGAGGCTGTGTCTACTGGCGAGATGGTCCATCTGGATGTGTCCGATGCCGGCGGTCATGGGCGGCGCAGCTTGGCTCTCGACACCAGTCGCTTGAATGCTGCCAGCATGGATGCGGCCAGCTTGCGCAAGCTGGGCTTGTCGCCGCTGAGTGAGGCTGTCCTGGGCAAGGTCAGCCCGGGCGGCGCGGCTGCGCAGGCCGGTTTGCTTGAAGGGGATGTGGTCCGCCAAGTGGACGGCTTGCCGGTCAGTGATGCGGCTGCTTTGCGCGAGCTGATTCGGCGCTCGGTGCAAGCCGATGGGCCGGTGAAGTCGCAATGGTTGATCGAACGCGGTGGCCAGCGGCTAGAGATTGAGGTAAGTCCGCGCGCGGTCAGCGATGCTGGGCAAATTATCGGGCGAATCGAAGCAATGGTCGGTGCGGCGCCGCAGATGGTCAAGGTTAGCCGTGGCTTTTTTGAGGGGCTGAATCTGGGTGTCCAACGCACTTGGAGCGTCTCCTGGATGACCTTGAAGGTGTTCGGCCGCATGTTGGTAGGCGAGGCCTCGCTGAAAAATTTGAGTGGGCCGTTGACGATTGCCGACTATGCGGGTCAGTCGGCTCGTTCGGGGCTGGCGCAGTACCTCGGATTTTTGGCGCTGGTCAGTGTTAGCCTTGGCGTCTTGAACTTGCTGCCGCTGCCCATGCTCGATGGCGGACACCTGATGTATTATCTTTTCGAGGGTTTAAGCGGCCGCCCGGTCTCGGAGTGGTGGCAAACGCAACTGCAACGCGCAGGGGCGTTGATCCTGATGCTGATGATGGCCCTAGCCCTTTCTAACGACGTGGTCCGCTTGACGGGCCTGCATTGACTCTATCTGCATGTCCTCATCTCTAAGAACGGGCGCTCGTATGCGCCCCTCCATCCTGACCTTGGCCTTGTTGGCCACACTGCAGTCAGGCGTCGCCTGGGCGGTGGATCCTTTTGTTCTCAAGGACATCCGCGTTGAAGGTTTGAAGCGGACCGATCCCGGAACCGTCTTTGCTTCTCTGCCCTTCCGCATTGGCGACAGCTATAGCGAGGACAAGGGCGCGGCAGCATTGCGAGCACTGTTCGCCACGGGGCTGTTCAAGGACGTACGTATCAACATCGACGGCGACGCCGTGGTGGTGATGATCGAAGAGCGCCCCATCATCGCCAACGTTAGCTTCGCGGGCCTGAAGGAGTTTGATACCGAGGCGCTGACCAAGTCGCTGAAGGAAGTCGGCATCGGCGAAGGCAAGCCCTTCGACAAGGCCTTGGCGGATCGCGCCGAGCAGGAGTTGAAGCGCCAATACCTGACGCGCAGCTTGTACGGCGCCGAGGTGACGACCACCATCACGCCACTCGAGCGCAATCGCGTCAACGTCAGCTTTACCGTGAATGAGGGTGAGCCGGCCAAGATTGGGGTGGTTCGAATTCAAGGCAGTTCGGTGTTCTCGGAGAGCACCTTGGTGGGCCTGCTGGAGCAAACCAGCAGCGGCTGGTTGACTTGGTACACCAAGACCGACCGCTATTCGCGGGCCAAGCTCAATGCCGATCTGGAGACGCTGCGCTCCTATTACCTGAATCGTGGCTACCTCGAATTTGCGGTGACCTCGACGCAGGTCACGATCTCGCCTGACAAGCAAAGTATCGATATTGCCATCACCGTCAGTGAAGGCCAGCAGTACACGGTGACCGGGGTCAAGCTTGAGGGTGAGTTCCTGGGTCGTGAAGAGGACTTCAAACGCCTGATCTTCTTCAAGCCCGGCCAACCCTATCAAGGCGAAGCCGTGGCGCAGACGACGCGGGCTTTTCAGGATTTGTACGGCACCTTCGGCTACGCCTTTGCGCGGGTCGATTCGCGCCCCGAGATCGACCGGGCGACCGGCCAAGTGGTCGTGACCTTGGCAGCCGAGCCACAGCGCCGCGTCTATGTGCGCAATGTCATCATCGCCGGCAACACGCGAACCCGTGACGAAGTGATTCGGCGTGAGTTCCGTCAGCTCGAATCGGCTTGGTACGACGGCCAAAAGATTAAGGCCTCGCGCGACCGCGTCGAGCGTTTGGGTTACTTCAAAGAGGTCACGATTGATACCTCGGAAGTGCCGGGCGCGCAAGATCAGGTTGATGTGCTGCTGACCGTGGTGGAGCGCCCGACCGGCAATATCCAGGTTGGCGCGGGATACTCCAGCCAGCAAAAGCTGTCCTTCACCGGCTCGATCAGGCAAGACAACGTTTTTGGTTCCGGGCATTACCTGGGCATCGAGGTCGCGACCGCTTCGACCGGGCGTAACTTGGTGCTCAGTACCGTCAATCCTTACTTCACGGTCGACGGCGTGTCGCGTGCCCTGGATGTTTTCTACCGGACTCAAAAGCCCTATAACTCGCTGGGTGAGCCTTACGAGTTGGTCACGGTGGGTTCGTCGATTCGCTTCGGTGTGCCGTTCTCCGAGTTGGACACGGTGTTCTTTGGCTTCGGCTATGAGCGCACCAAGATGACCACCAACTCGGGCCTGCCCAATAGCTATCTGCTCTATGGGCGCCAGTTTGGTCGTGACAGCGTGGCCTTCCCGTTCACGATCGGCTGGCAGCGCGATAACCGCGACAGCATCATCTCGCCCACCGTTGGTAAGTATTCGCGCATCAATTTGGAGTTGAGCCCCATGGGCGATGCGCGTTATGCGCGTGCCAATTTGCAGTATCAGCAATACATCCCGGTCACCAACAAGATCACCTTGGGGTTGAACAGCGAATTGGGCTGGGGTCAGGGCTTGGGCAGCCGGCCATTCCCGATTTTCAAGAACTTCTATGCTGGCGGCTTGGGCTCGGTGCGGGTGTTTGAGGCCGGCTCCTTGGGACCGGTTGACGTGACAGGTACGCGTACCGGCGGCAATCGCCGTGCCAACGTCAACGCAGAACTGTATTTGCCCGTTCCAGGTACGGGTAACGATAAAACATTCCGGCTCTACACTTTTGTGGATGCCGGCAATGTGTGGGGCTCGTTCGAACAACTCAGATTTGATGACATCCGTTCATCGGCCGGTATCGGTTTGAGTTGGGTCTCGCCTATGGGTCCATTGCGCTTGAGCTATGGCAAGGCGATGAGTAAGCAACGCACGGATAGAATTGAGCCATTCCAATTCCAGATCGGGAACGCATTCTGATGAAGAGCAAACTGTTGAAGTCGGTGGCCTTGGCCGCCATGATGTCTGTGTCGGCCTTCTGCGTGGCACAGGAAATAAAGATTGGCTATGTCAACAGCGAGCGCGTGCTGCGCGAAGCCAATCTGGCCAAGACGGCTCAACTCAAGCTGGAAGCCGAATTCGGCAAGCGCGAGAAAGAGCTCAAGGATCAGGAAACCAAGCTGCGCGGCGCCGCCGAAAAGCTTGAAAAAGATGCCCCGACCCTGGCCGAAGCGGAGCGCAATCGTCGCCAGCGCGATCTGGTTGAAGTTGACCGTGACCTGCAGCGCAAGCGCCGAGAGTGGCAAGAAGACTTGACACAGCGCAAGAACGAAGAACTGGGCGCCGTGGTCGAACGCGCTAACCGCGTCATCAAGCAGATATTTGATGCCGAAAAATACGACATCATTTTGCAGGATGCGCTGAACGTCAGCGCCCGTGTCGATATCACCAAGAAAGTGATCGATACGCTGAACGCTCAGAAGTAGTCGGTGGCCGCAGCAGTCACGCTGGCCGAAGTGATCGCCGCCTTGGGCGGCGATCTTCATGGTGAGGCCAGTACCCGCATTGAGCGCATCGGTACGCTGCAAGGCGCCGATGCGTCCAGCATCAGTTTCTTGGCCAATCCGCGCTATCAAACGCAGCTGGCGAGTACGGCAGCGGCCTGCGTGATCGTGGCGCCGGCTTTGGCCGAAGCCGCCTCAGCGCGAGGTGCTGTCATCGTCACCTCCGACCCTTATCTGTATTTCGCCCGCCTCACGCAGTGGTGGGCGCGACGCGTGCGCGTGCGAGCAGTGCCCCGCATCCACCCGAGCGCGGTGGTCGCCACCAGTGCCCGCTTGGGTGAGGGTGTCGACGTTGCTGCCTTGGCGGTCATTGAAGACGACGTGCAAATCGGCGATGGCGCCATCATTGGTGCCCAATGCGTGATTGAGCGCGGCGCGGTGATCGGCGCCGCTACACGCCTGGCAGCGCATGTCACCGTCGGTTTCGATTGCAAGATTGGCGAGCGCTGCATCTTGCATGCGGGTGTGGTGATCGGTGCCGATGGTTTTGGCTTTGCACCTAATGCGGGCCGCTGGGAAAAGATCGAGCAACTCGGTGCGGTTCGGATCGGCAATGATGTGGAAATTGGTGCTAACACCTGTATTGATCGGGGTGCGCTCGATGACACCGTCTTGGCCGATGGCGTCAAGCTCGACAATCTGATTCAGATAGCGCACAACGTGCGCATCGGTGAGCACACGGCGATTGCCGGGTGTACAGCGATTGCCGGCAGCACCACGATAGGCGCGCATTGCACCATCGCCGGCGCGGCCAATATCGTCGGCCATCTTGAGATTGGCGACCATGTGCATGTGTCGGCGGCGACCTTGATCAGTCGCAGCATCCAGAAGCCGGGCTTGTACAGCGGGGTGTTCCCGTTCGACGACAATGCCAGTTGGGAAAAGAACGCAGCCACGCTGCGTAATTTGTATTCATTGCGTCAGCGCGTACTCGCGCTAGAGAAGAAGAATTCATCATGATGGACATCCACGAAATCCTCAAGAGATTGCCCCACCGCTACCCGCTGCTGCTGGTTGATCGGGTGCTGGAGATCGAGAAGGGTAAGCGCATTCGGGCGCTCAAGAACGTCAGCATCAATGAGCCTTATTTCGTTGGCCATTTCCCGCATCGTCCGGTAATGCCTGGCGTGTTGATGTTAGAGGCGATGGCGCAGGCCGCGACGCTGTTGGCGTTGGCCAGCACCGACATCGTGCTCGATGATTCCACGGTGGTCTACTTTGCCGGCATTGATAACGCCCGTTTCAAGCGGCCTGTGGAGCCCGGTGATCAGCTCTTTTTGGATGTGACGCTGGATCGTGCCAAAGCGGGTATCTTCAAGTTCTCGGGCCAGGTCTTGGTCGGAGATCAACTGGCCGCCGAGGCGCAGCTGATTTGCACGATGCGCCGGATTGCTGAGTAATTTGCCGATTGGACTTGAGCATGAGCCTGATTCACCCGACCGCCCTGATCGACCCTGCCGCTCAACTGGACAGTTCGGTCAAGGTTGGCGCGTATACGGTGATCGGGCCGGATGTGCGCATCGCTGCGGGCAGCACCATCGGTCCGCACTGTGTGATCGAAGGGCATACCACGATCGGGCGGGACAACACGATATTCCAGTTCAACTCGATTGGCGCCGCACCGCAAGACATGAAGTACGCGGGAGAGCCGACCCGTTTGGTGATCGGCGACCGCAACACCATTCGTGAGTACTGCACTTTCAATACTGGAACGGTGCAAGACAAAGGCGTGACCCAACTTGGCGATGACAACTGGATCATGGCCTATGTGCACCTCGCTCATGATGTGCTGCTTGGCCATCACAATGTGTTGGCCAATGGTGTGACCCTGGCTGGCCATGTGGAAATTGGGGATTGGGTGACCGTCGGAGGCTTGACGGGGATGCTGCAGCGCATGCGCGTCGGCTCCCACGCCATGATCGGCTTCCAGGCCCATGTGGCCCAGGACGTGCCGCCCTTCATGACTGCTGATGGCAACCCCTTGACCGCGCGCGCGGTCAACGTGGTGGGGCTGCGCCGGCGTGATTTTTCTGCCGAGCGCATCGCCTTGATCAAGCAGATGCACAAGCTGCTGTACCGCTCCTCGTTGACACTGGAGCAGGCGGTGGCAGCCATTGCTGATTTGAAATCACAGCAAACCGAAGTTGCGGATATCGAGCTGATGTTGAACTTCCTCGCTGCCGCGTCACGCGGCATCGTGCGCTGAACCGATCACACATGAAGGACAACGCGCCTCGTTTCGGCATGGTGGCCGGCGAGGCTTCCGGTGATTTGCTGGCCGGTTTGCTGCTGGCGGGTCTGCGCGCGCGTTGGCCCGAGTTGACCGCACAAGGCATAGGCGGGCCACGTATGGCGGCGCAGGGCTTCGAGCCCTGGTGGCCGCTCGACAAGTTGTCGGTGTTTGGCTATGTGGACGCGCTCTGGAATCTGCGGGAATTGTTGAGCATACGCAAGCAACTGGGCGACCGCTTGCTGAGAGCCAAGCCTGATGTGTTCATCGGTATAGACGCGCCGGACTTCAACTTTGGCCTGGAGCAGCGCCTGCGCGAAGGCGGCACCAAGACGGTCCACTTTGTCTGCCCGTCGATCTGGGCCTGGCGGGCCGAGCGGGTCGAGAAGATCAAGCGTTCGGCCGATCATGTGTTGTGCTTGTTCCCCTTCGAGCCCGAGTTGCTGAATCGGCATGGCATTGCCGCGAGCTATGTTGGCCATCCGTTGGCCGACGCCATTCCGCTGACGCCGCCCAAGGCTGAGGCGAGGGCGGCGTTGGCGTTCGGCGAGCAGGCGTTGGTGGTGGCCTTGTTGCCGGGGAGTCGGCGCAGCGAGATCGCCTATATCGCCGAGCCGCTGCTGAAGGCGGCCGTCTTGATGCAGCAGGCCCGGCCTGAATTGCGCTTTGTGATGCCGGTGGCCCCGGGCCTGCGAGAGCTGATCGCGCCGCTGGTGGCCACGCACGCACCGGCGCTTGACTTGGCGCTGCTGGACGGGCGCTCGCATGAGGCCTTGGCCGCCTGCGATGTCTGCCTGGTCGCCAGCGGCACGGCCACACTTGAGGCGGCCTTGTTCAAGCGGCCCATGGTGATTGCCTACCGCATGCACGCACTCAACTGGTGGCGCATGAAAGGTCGCAATTACCAGCCCTGGATTGGCCTGCCGAATGTGCTGGCACGCGAATTCTTGGTGCCGGAATTGATTCAGGATGCTTGCACGCCGCAGGCCCTGGCCCGCGAAGGTTTGGCTTGGCTGGATGACCCTGCGCGCTATGCGCGGGTGCAAGCCTGCTTTGAAGAACAACATAGAACGCTGCGCTGCAATACGGCGCTAAAGGCCAGCGATGCGATCGCACAAGTCATCGATGGCCTTTGAACAGTTGGGCTTGGACTGGAATGGTCAGGGCTTGATGGCCGGCGTTGATGAGGCCGGGCGCGGCCCGCTGGCCGGGCCGGTGGTGGCTGCCGCCGTGATGCTCAATGATGCCGAGCCGGTGCTGGGCCTGGCCGACTCCAAGGTCCTGACCGAGAAGCGGCGTGAGCGCTTGTTCGACGAGATTCGCGCCAAGGCGCTGTGCTTTTGCATCGCCGAGGCCAGCGTTGAAGAGATCGACCGCTTGAATATTTTGCAGGCCACGATGCTGGCGATGCGCCGCGCCGTTGAAGGCCTGCGGCTGAAGCCGTCCATGGTTCTGGTTGACGGCAACCGTCTGCCTATCCTGAAGATCGCGGCCGAGGCCATTGTCAAGGGCGATGCCAAAGTACCGGCGATTTCGGCGGCCTCTATTTTGGCCAAAGTGACTCGCGACCGCCAATGCCTGCAGATGGCCGAGGCTTACCCCGACTATGGCTTTGCCAAGCACAAGGGCTATCCGACCGCCGAACATCTGGCGGCTCTGCAAGCGCACGGCGTGACGCCTTGGCATCGGCGCAGCTTTGGCCCGGTTCGCTCGGTGTTGGAGTCCAAATGAGTCAAGTACTACACATCACCTCACGAGATAACCCCGTTTTGCAGCGACTGCGCAAGCTCAGCCAAGACGGCGGCGCTTATCGCAAGCTCGGGTCCATCTGGTTGGAGGGCGATCACTTGGTGCGCGCCTGCCTGCAGCGCAAGTACCCGGTTGGCCTGGCGGTGCTGACCGAGGCCGCTGCGGCCGATCCGGTCCTGCGCCTCTTGGGGGATGCGGCGCCACGGCAGTTGATTGTGCCGACCGACTTGTTCAAGTCGATCAGCGGATTGGAGTCGCCAGCACAGATCGGTTTTGAAGTCCCCTATGACCCTGAGCAAGTCTTGACCCCCGGTGTGGACACGGTGGTGCTCGATCGTCTGCAAGACGCCGGCAATGTCGGCACGATTTTGCGCAATGCGGCTGCGATGGGCTTTCATCAGGTACTGGCGATCAAGGGTACTGCAGCGCTGTGGTCGCCCAAGGTTTTGCGCGCCGGCATGGGCGCGCATTTCGGCCTGCGTTTGATTGAAGGGCTGGCGCCGGCGGATCTTGACGCCCTGCAAGTCAACCTGGTGGCCACCAGTTCATACGCGGAGCAGCAACTCCATCAGCTCGTGCTGCCTCGCCCTTGTGCGTGGGTGATGGGCCATGAGGGCCAAGGCGTGCAGCCCGACTTGATGCAGCGCTGTGCATTGACCGTGGGGATTCCTCAGCCCGGCGGTGAGGAGTCGCTCAATGTGGGCAGCGCGGCGGCGATTTGTTTGTACGAATCGGCCCGCCAGCGTCTTGTGAGTCAATAAATCAGGCGATCCGGTCGCAAGTCTCGCAAAATCGTCGTGGCGATTTCTTCGATCGATTTGTGGGTGGACGATAGCCAGGCAATCCCATCTCGCTTCATCATTGTTTCGGCCTCGTTGACCTCGTAGCGGCAGTTCATCAAGTCCGCGTACTTGGAGCCCGGCCGGCGTTCATTGCGAATCTGACACAGGCGCTCCGGGTCTATCGTCAAGCCAAAGCACTTGCGTTTGTAGGGCGCCAAGGAGGCCGGCAATTTGCCGCGCTCAAAGTCCTCCGGGATCAATGGATAGTTGGCCGCCTTGATGCCATGCTGCAGGGCGAGGTAGAGCGAGGTGGGGGTCTTGCCGCTGCGCGATACCCCGACCAGGATGACGTCGGCAATGTCCAGATTCTTCGAGGACTGCCCGTCATCATGGGCGAGCGAGTAGTTGATGGCTTCGATGCGATCGTGATATTCCTGGCTGCGCGCCACATCGGAGAAGCGGCCAACGCGGTGGTTGGACTTGACCTCGAATTCTTCTTCGAGCGGCTCGATAAAGGTGCCGAACATGTCGAGCACCCGGCCCAGACAATGGTCACGGACGATCTTCAGCACATCCCGGTCGACCAAGGTAGCGAACACGATCGCGCGTTTTCCTTCGCGCTCGCCGGTCTCATTGATCTCGCGCACGACGGCATAGGCCTTCTCGGCAGTATCCACAAAGGGGCGGCGAACATGGCGGGGCTTGTTCGGAAACTGGGCCAGGATCGAGTTACCGAAGGTTTCAGCGGTGATCCCGGTGCCGTCCGAGACAAAATACACGGTGCGATGGGGCATGGTGGTGTAGCTCTAGAGTGTTTGTGAATCATACGAGCATGTAACCCGTAGAATCCCCTGCAATTAGCCGCCAGCAGCCAACAGCGATGTGCAGTTTTCCTAGACTCAAGCCCGAGGTAGAGCAAGAATCCAGAATTCTTGGGCTGAGTCACTGCGTCGATGTGATGGGAGGAGCCACCCATGGCGCCTCGGCGGGAACCCCGAATTTTCAACCTTACGGAGTTTTCCCATGTCCACACGCTATGAGCCGACCGCCCTGGTCGTTCCATTTGAGAATCTGAGAATGAGCGACGTCGAGGTCGTTGGCGGTAAGAACGCCAGCCTCGGCGAGATGATCTCGGAGCTGTCCTCCTCGGGCGTTCGCGTCCCTGGCGGCTTTGCCACGACCGCGCATGCCTTTCGCGAGTTTCTCAAGCATCAAGGCTTGGACAAGCGTATTGAAGCGCGCCTGGCCACGCTCAACACCGATGATGTGCGTGCATTGGCCGAGGCCGGCGCCGAGATTCGCGGCTGGTTGGAGGCGCAGCCCTTTCCGGCCGATTTGGAGGCGCAGATTCGCGCGTCTTTTGCGCAACTGACCGCCGACCACCCCGATGTGTCTTTCGCGGTGCGTTCTTCTGCCACTGCAGAGGATTTGCCTGACGCTTCGTTTGCCGGTCAGCAAGAGACCTTCCTGAATGTGATCGGCATTGAAGAAGTGCTGCACAAGATGAAGGAGGTTTTCGCCTCTTTGTATAACGACCGTGCCATCAGCTACCGTGTGCACAAGGGCTTTGCCCATGCCGACGTGGCCTTGTCGGCCGGCGTGCAGCGCATGGTGCGCTCCGATCTGGGCTCGGCCGGTGTGGTGTTCACCATCGACACCGAGTCCGGCTTCAAGGATGTCGTTTTCATCACCTCTAGCTACGGCCTGGGTGAGACCGTGGTGCAGGGCGCCGTCAACCCGGACGAGTTTTATGTGCACAAGCCGGCCTTGCAAAAAGGCAAGCTGCCCATCATCCGCCGTAACCTGGGATCCAAGCTGATCCGGATGGAGTTCACCTCGCCTGCCGAGAAGGCTGCGTCCGGCAAATTGGTCAAGACCGTGGACACGCTGCCCGAGGCGCGCAATCGCTATTCGCTGAACGATGCCGAAGTCATTGAGTTGGCCCGTTATGCCTTGATCATCGAAAAGCATTACGGCCGCGCGATGGACATCGAATGGGGGCGCGACGGCATTGATGGCCAGATCTACATTCTGCAGGCCCGCCCCGAGACGGTGAAGAGCCAGGCCGAAGGGCAGGTCGAGCACAGCTACAAGCTCAAGGGCCACAGTGCGGTGCTGGTCGAGGGTCGCGCGATCGGCCAGAAGATCGGCACCGGCCCGGTTCGCCTGGTCACCCATATCAGCGAGATGGACCGGGTCCAGCCCGGCGACGTGCTGGTGACCGATATGACCGACCCGAACTGGGAGCCGGTGATGAAGCGGGCCTCGGCGATCGTGACGAACCGGGGCGGCCGCACTTGCCACGCCGCCATCATCGCGCGCGAACTCGGCATCCCGGCCGTGGTGGGCTGTGGCGACGCGACCGAGAAGTTGAAAGAAGGTCAGTTGGTGACCGTGGTTTGCTCCGAAGGCGACACCGGCTTCATCTATGACGGCCTGCTGGAAACCGAGGTTACCGAGGTGCATCGTGGCGAGCTGCCCTATTGCCCGATCAAGATGATGATGAATGTGGGTAACCCACAGTTGGCCTTCAACTTTGCGCAGATGCCTAGCGCAGGAGTCGGCTTGGCGCGCTTGGAGTTCATCATCAACAACAATATCGGCGTGCATCCGAAGGCGATTCTTGACTACCCGAACATCGACGCCGATCTGAAAAAGGCGGTCGAGTCGGTGGCCCGTGGCCACGCTTCGCCACGCGCTTTCTATGTCGATAAATTGGTCGAAGGCGTGGCGACGATTGCTGCGGCCTTCTTCCCGCGCCCGGTGATCGTGCGTTTGTCGGACTTCAAGAGCAATGAGTACCGCAAGCTGATCGGTGGCTCGCGCTACGAGCCCGATGAAGAGAATCCGATGCTGGGTTTCCGTGGCGCTTCGCGCTACATCAGCGGCGAGTTCTCGGATGCCTTCGCGATGGAGTGCGAGGCGCTCAAGCGGGCTCGCAACGAGATGGGGCTGACGAATATCGAAATCATGGTGCCTTTCGTGCGTACCGTGCGTCAGGCCGAGCGGGTGGTAGCGATGTTGGCGGAGCGCGGGCTAAAGCGCGCGGCGGCGGGTGGCCAAGACGGCCTGCGCGTCATCATGATGTGCGAGGTGCCGAGCAACGCGATCCTGGCCGAGCAGTTCCTGGAGCATTTTGACGGCATGTCGATCGGCTCGAATGACCTGACCCAGTTGACCTTGGGGCTGGACCGCGATTCAGGCCTGGAACAGTTGGCGGGCGACTTTGACGAACGCGATCCGGCCGTCAAGGCCTTGATCTCGCGCGCCATTGCAGCTTGCCGGGCAACCGGCAAGTACATTGGCATCTGCGGCCAAGGCCCAAGTGACCATCCTGACTTTGCCGATTGGCTGGCCGGTGAGGGCATCACGTCGATTTCGCTCAATCCCGACTCGGTGATCGAAACCTGGCAGCGTCTGGCCAAACGCTGAAACTCTGCGGCGTTTGCCCTGTGGGGCGGGCGCCTACAAGCACCGTATCGACGGCCCTGCGGGGCCGTTTTCTTTGGCTCCTACGTGCCTTTTACGGGCTCTGTCTCCCTCTGTCTGCCCCTGACTTGAGCGAACCTCGGGTTCTTGACAATAGGCAGCGGCACCGCCGGCCTGCATGATGCCGGGCCAACGCCACAGCAGGAACAATGAATTCGCCCCCAGCAGACCACTCTCAAGACTCGGCCAGTTCTGGCTTGAGCGCCGGCTTGGGTTCCAAGCTCAGGCGCATCTACGCTTGGTATACGCTCGGTTTTGTCGTGTTTGTGCTCTTGCTGGCGATTCTGGAGCGGGGGGGCTTGGCCAAGAGCTGGATAGGTTTCAGCTTTATGGCCGCGACCGTTGGCGTCTATGCCTGTATTGGCTTGTTGAGTCGCACGACCGACGCCGATGAGTATTACGTCGCGGGCCGGCGCGTACCGGCGATCTTCAACGGCATGGCGGCCGGCGCTGATTGGATGAGTGCGGCCTCTTTCATCGGCTTGGCCGGCACGCTCTATTTGTCCGGCTATGGCGGCTTGGCTTTTGTCTTGGGTTGGACGGGCGGTTTTGTACTGGTTGCGCTGTGCCTCGCGCCCTATCTGCGCCGCTTTGGCCAGTTCACTATTCCCGACTTTTTGGGGGCTCGCTACGGCGGCAGCGCGCCGCGCCTGATCGGAGCTACTGCGGCTGTTCTGGTCTCTTTCATCTATTTGGTCGCGCAGATTTACGGCGTTGGCCTCATTACCTCACGCTTGACCGGCTTGGCCTTTGAGGTGGGTGTGTTTGTGGGGCTTGGCGGTGTCTTGGTGTGCTCTTTCTTGGGAGGTATGCGTGCAGTTACCTGGACGCAAGTGGCGCAGTACATCGTTTTGGTGATTGCCTATTTGGTGCCCGTGGTCTGGCTGAGTGCTAAGCAAACAGGCATCCCGCTGCCGCAAGTTGTTTACGGCTATCAACTGGCCAAGCTCACGCAGCGGGAGCAGCAGTTGCTGACGGATCCGGCCGAACTTGAGGTGCGCGCCGTGTTTCAGCAGCGCGCCGATGGTTTCGGGCGCAAGTTGCAAGACGTGCCTGAGTCCCTGGCCTTGGAGCGCGCCCAGGCCGCGCATCGGGTGGCGGAGCTCAAGCGTCAGTCAGATACGCCCCTGGCCTTGGTTCAGGCTGCCGAAAAAAGCCAGGCTGCCCTGCCGCGCACCCCTGCAGAAGCACGCGATCAATGGCAGCGAGCTTTGGCCCTCAATGAGGCGAGGGCGCAGCCCTTGGTCGGCATGCCGCCCCATGCGCAGCAGTTCGTTGGGGACCCGGACGGCACGCCGCAAGAACGCCAACAGTTTGATGAATCGCGCCGCAACTTTATGGCGCTGGTTTTTTGCCTGATGGTGGGGACGGCCGGTCTGCCGCATATTCTGACCCGCTACTACACCACGCCTTCGGTGCGGGAGGCGCGTGAATCGGTGGCCTGGTCCTTGATCTTCATCAGCCTGCTCTACCTCACGGCGCCGGCGCTGGCGGTGATGGTCAAGTACGAGATTTTCACCGAGTTGATCGGCACGCCGATTGCCAGCCTGCCGGCCTGGATCGGGCAATGGGCTCGGGTTGACGCGGGGCTGCTCGCGGTCAGCGATGTCAATGGCGACGGGATCTTGCAGCTTGGAGAATTGCGCATCAGCAGCGACATCATCATGCTGATGACGCCTGAGTTGGCGGGCTTGCCCTATGTCGTGTCGGGCATGGTGGCGGCGGGCGGCTTGGCCGCGGCCTTGTCCACCGCTGACGGGCTGCTGCTGACGATTTCCTCGGCCTTGTCCCACGATGTTTACTACCGGGTGCTCAATCCGGGGGCGAGCATGACGCGCCGCGTGACGATGTCCAAGGCCTTGCTGCTTGCCACGGCGCTTGCGGCAGCGGCTATAGCGGCCCATAGACCGGCCGACATCTTATATCTGGTCGCGGCCGCGTTTTCGGTGGCTGGTGCGGCTTTCTTCCCGGCCTTGGTGCTGGGTATTTTTTGGCGGCGAGCCAATCGCTGGGGGGCAGTGGCTGGCATGTTGGTGGGCTTGGGACTGACCACTTACTACATGGTTCATGCAACTCCGGCTCTGCGTGCCGTCTTGGGCGTGCCTGGGTCCGCGTCCCTGTGGTGGGGCATTCAGCCAATCTCGGCCGGCCTGTTCGGCGTACCGGCGGGTTTTGTGGCTGTGTGGTTGGTCAGCTGCCTGACGCCCGCGCCCGGCCCCGAGCAACAGAGTCTGCTTGAGCGGATGCGGGCGCCCTCCGGTTAGCTGAGGCGATAAACACCTCCGCGTTTATCTGGTCCATGGCCTGAGTCTTGTCGAAGGCAAGAATAGACGCTATACTCGCGGGTTCCACCTTGCCGTGACCACGTGACTGACGCTGTGGCTCGGCTTCCTCAGGCAAGGCTTGGCCGAAAAGGTTCGACCGAGTCCCTTGCCTGGAATCCACAAGGAGTATTTATGCGTCACTATGAAATCGTTCTGCTGATCCATCCGGATCAAAGCGAACAAGTCCCAGCCATGCTGGAGCGCTACAAAGGCCTGATCACCACTGGTGGCGGCGTTGTTCACCGTGTTGAAGATTGGGGCCGCCGTCAAATGGCTTACCTGATCCAGAAGTTGGCCAAGGCCCACTATCTGTGCGTGAACATCGAGTGCAGCAAGGAAACCTTGGTTGAGCTCGAGACCGGCTTCCGCTTCAATGACGCCGTGCTTCGCCACCTGACGGTGCTGAAGTCCAAGGCCGAAACCACACCTTCAGTCATGATGAAGTCTGTGGACCGCGAAGAAGCCCGCAAGGCTCCTCAAGTCGCGTCTGCCTAATTCTTTGAATTGGCTTTAGCTTGGTGTTTGAAACGGTAGTGAGCGTGCTTGGCTCCAGCGCGCAGCAAAATGATCGGTGGGTTCCTCGTTGAATCAGCTGATCTTGCTGGCGCAAGTTCTGGAGTTAGGTTTGGTCAGGTACACACCGGCCGGTTTGATGGCCCTGGACTGTTGCTTGAAGCATGAGTCCCAGGTGCAAGAAGCCGGCAGGCCACGCAAGATTTCTTTGGAAATTAAAGCCGTGGTGATTGGTGATCTGGCCAAGCGCTTACAGAGTTTGGGACTTGGAAATACGGCCCGATTTACGGGTTTCCTGAGTGCCCAGCGCAATGGTCGTGGAACAATTTTTCATATCACTGCACTCGATACCGTCACGACGCCAAATTGTTCGAATCCGGATAGAAATTAATGAGGTCATCAAATGGCTCCTCCACGCGGTAAAGGTCGCTTCTCGAAAGACAAGAAGCCCAAGCGCAATACCCAATCCTTGCTGTTCCGTCGTAAGCGCTTCTGCCGCTTCACCGTCACCGGTGTTGAGCAGATCGACTACAAGGACATCGACACGCTGCGCGATTTCGTCGGCGAAAACGGCAAGATCACGCCCGCTCGCCTGACCGGCACGCGCGCATTCTTCCAGCGTCAGCTGACTGTTGCGATCAAGCGTGCGCGTTTCCTCGCCATGCTGCCGTACAGCGATCAGCACAAGGTCTGAGGAGTAGGACAACATGCAAATTATTCTGCTTGAAAAAGTAGCCAACCTCGGCAACCTGGGCGATGTCGTCACGGTCAAGAACGGTTACGCCCGCAACTTCCTGATCCCAACTCGCCAGGCACGTCGTGCTACCGAGGCAGCGATCAAGGAATTCGAAGTCAAGCGCGCTGAGCTCGAGAAGATTGCTGCTGAAAAGCTGGCAACCGCTCAAGCTCTGGGCGAAAGCTTGACCGGCAAGACCGTCTGCATCAGCCAAAAGGCTGGCGTGGATGGCCGTTTGTTCGGTTCGGTCACCAATGCTGACGTGGCTGAAGCTCTCGTCAAGTTGGGCTTTGCTACCATCACCAAGACACAAGTTCGCATGCCTTTGGGCGCGCTGAAGGCTGTCGGCGAGTTCTCCGTCAACGTTGCTCCGCACACCGATGTGGTTGTGGAAGTCAGCGTCCAGGTGGTTCGTCAGGCCGACTAAGGTCTTGAGCAACTGGCCCTAACCGGTCAGCTGAAAAAAGCCGACAGCTGTCATAGCCGTCGGCTTTTTGCGTTTTTGGCTGCTGATTTATACAGAGTCATCCCCTGCATTTCCACAGGCTTGTCCACAGGGCAGGGCTGTTTAGCAATTACCGAGCAGCAGCGAGTAGGACCACCATGAGCGCGACTTTCTCTTCAACGCCATTACCTGGCTCTCCGGGTTCACCGGGTTCATCTGCCGGTGCTGATCGCCGTGACGACGAAGTGGCGCGTCTGCGCACGCCGCCGCATTCGATCGAGGCGGAGCAAAGCGTGCTGGGTGGCTTGCTGATTGACAACTCGGCTTGGGACCGGGCCGGCGACTTGTTGACCGAGTCCGACTTCTACCGCTTCGAGCACAAACAGATCTTTGTTGCCATCGGCAAGTTGATCAACGGCGGCAAGCCTGCCGACGTCGTGACCGTGTTCGAGGAATTGACCTCACACGGCAAGGCCGAAGAGTGCGGCGGTCTGGCTTATCTGAATGCTCTGGCGCAGAGCGTGCCGAGCGCCGCCAATATTCGCCGTTATGCG
Source organism: Roseateles albus (assembly GCF_028595345.1). Taxonomy (NCBI): domain Bacteria; kingdom Pseudomonadati; phylum Pseudomonadota; class Betaproteobacteria; order Burkholderiales; family Sphaerotilaceae; genus Roseateles; species Roseateles albus. The sequence goes on from NZ_JAQQXT010000002.1 coordinate 294,602, forward strand.
GAGATCGTGCGCGAGCGCGGCATTTTGCGCAAGCTGGTCAGCGCGAGTGACGAAATCGCCACCGCTGCGCTGAGCCCGCAGGGCCGGGCGGTGGCGCAAATTCTTGACGAAGCCGAGGGCAAAATTTTCCGCATCGGCGAGGAGGGCTCGCGCAGTCAGCAGGGCTTCCAGAGTATGGACAACCTGGTGGTGGCGCTGATCGACCGGGTCAATGAGTTGGCCGAAAACGGCGCCGAGGACGTCACCGGTGTGCGCACCGGCTTCTTTGATTTGGATCGCATGACGGCCGGCTTTCAGCCCGGTGATCTGATCATTTTGGCTGCCCGCCCGTCGATGGGAAAAACCGCGTTCGCGATCAATATCGGCGAGAACGTGGCCATCAACGAAGGCTTGCCGGTCGTTATTTACTCCATGGAAATGGGCGCCGCTCAACTTGCCATGCGTATGGTTGGTTCGATCGGTCGCATTGACCAGAGTCACTTGCGCACCGGTCGCCTGGCCGATGACGAGTGGGGCCGATTGTCTGAGGCCGTCGACAAGCTCGGCAAGGCCAGCATTTTCATCGATGAAAGCCCAGGCCTGAGCCCCTCTGAAGTGCGCGCGCGTGCGCGTCGGCAAGCGCGTATTTGCGGAAAATTGGGCTTGATCATCGTCGACTACTTGCAGCTGATGAGTGGCAACGGCGGCAATGAGGAAAACCGCGCGACCGTGATCGGTGAAATCTCGCGCGGCCTGAAGGCGCTGGCCAAGGAGTTGCAGTGCCCGGTGATTGCGCTCTCGCAGCTCAACCGAAGCGTTGAACAACGCCCCGACAAACGCCCGATGATGAGTGACTTGCGGGAGTCGGGTGCGATCGAGCAGGACGCGGACATCATCATGTTCATCTACCGCGACGACTACTACATGAAGGAAGAGTCCAAGGAGCCGGGCATTGCCGAGATCATCATCGCCAAGCAGCGTAACGGCCCGGTCGGTACCGTCAAGCTGTTCTTCCAGCGCATGCATACCAAGTTTGAAAATCTAGCACCTGGCTACGTCGGCGTGAGCGGCGACGAGTACTGATCGGCCCCGAGCAGCAGGAGCTTGTACGCGGACCTTAGGTGCGCAGAGCCAGCCCGCCGGCCGCTCGTTTGCGGTTGGCCGTGCCACCCAGCGGCAGCACATACTTGGCGTGTAGCTGCTGAATCGTTTCGGTCAACTCTTCGGCATCCTCGATCTTTTCGGTGTGACGCTTGAGCACGAGGCTGGCCATATCGATTAGCTTGGCGTTGCGGGTGACTTCGCCCTGCTGTATCAACAGGGCAACACCAACGCGTGCCGAGCCGCGCATCGAGTGGCGCATCGCGGTTTCGGCGATGCTGAAAATCTTGGCATGGCTGCTGCGCAGCTCTTCGGCCACCCGCTCATTACCTTCACTCATGGCCACCAGCACCTCGGTGGCTGCCTTCGCGGTGCAAAAACGCAGGCCCAGCTGGGTGACCAGTTGATCCATCTCATCGAGTTCAATCATCGTCGCCAAGCGCACCCACAGCGCCAGCAAGAGGCTCGCTGCCTCTAGATCAAAGTCTTCTTGTTCGCTGGATAGGCGGGTCAGTTCACGCGCCAGCTCGAGTGCGTCGGCAACGCGCTTTTCAAGCATGAAGCGCAGGCATTTGAACAGCCCGTCAAAACGCTGCAGGCGTTTGGAGTTAGGGTGGCGTTCCAGCTCGCTGGTCATCGCATCGGCGGCGTATTTCAAGCCTTTGCTGTCGCGGTTGTCAAAGCGCATCAAGCCGATCAAGGCCAGGGTTAGCATGTCGAACAGCTTGGAGCGCAAGCCCTGCGCCATCGTCTGTTCCAGCTGCTTCAGGGCTTCGGCTCGCTGCCCGGCGTAGAAAGCCAGGCAGCCGCAGCGCTGTGCCCGCAGCAAGCAGCCCGGTGTCAATCTCGCAGCTGTTCGATAGGTGGCCAAAGCGCCTTCGATTTCGCCCAGATCCATCTGCACCCGGCCCATCACATCATGCGAGTCGGCATGGTCTGGGATGTCGCCGATCAGGGTTTCCAAGGTGCGGCGAGCCGCCGCCACATTGCCCGAGCCCAGCTCGGTACGGGCGACGCCCAGGCGCGCCCAAGGGACGGTTTTGGCGGCAATGATGGCGTCATAGAGTTGGCGTGCATCATCAAAACGGTTGAGTCGCAGCAGCAACTCGGCGCCAATGCGTGCGGCATAGAGCCAAAACTGCCCGCGCGCTTCAAAACGCTTGAGGCAGTGACCGGCGGCGGCCTCGAAGTCCTGCCGTTCAATCGCTTCGAAAATATCTTTCAGGACGCGCTTGCGATGCCTGGCATTGGCCAAACGGTCTGACAAGGAGGCCATGGTGTAGGGCTTGACCAGATAAGCGTCCAGCGCTGCTTCTGCGGCCTCGGCCACCTTGCTGTAGGAGGCCTCGCCGGTCACCATCACAAACACGGTCGAATAGGGCAGCAGATGCTCGCGGCGTAGCTCATCCAGCAAGTCCTGCCCCGACATTTCGCTGCCATCAAAATGGTAGTCGCACAGCACGATGTCATAGGCTTTGTGCTCAAGAATCACGCGGGCATCGTTGATGCGGGTGGCTTGGCGAACCTGTGCCACGCCCAGGTCTCTCAACTGGGACGCCATCAGGCTGCGCGATGTCGCATTGCTGTCGATCACCAGCGCGCAGGCATTCTGAATATCGCTGTCCATCATCGCCATGCTGGACTCCCGCTCGCGGTCTTTGGCATCTGTTGAATTGAGCTTGGTTTGGGTGCAGGGCTTCTCACACCGAGCTTATCGGCCGCACTGTGGAGAAACTGAATCGACTCGGCGCCGGCCGTGCAGGATGACACAAAAAAAGCGCCCCGGCCGGCGAGGGCAGCGGGGCGCTTTGGCTTCATCGCAGCAAGCCTGCTTACTTGAAGATGTCCTTGACCCGATCGGCCCAGCTCTTGGTATTGGGCGAATGGCGCTCGCCGCCGTCGCGGAATGACTTGTCCAACTCCTTCATCAGCTTGCGTTGATGCTCGGTCAGCTTGACCGGTGTCTCGACGCTGATGTGGCAGTACAGATCGCCCGGATAGCTCGAGCGCACACCCTTGATGCCCTTGCCGCGCAGACGGAAGGTCTTGCCATGCTGCGTACCTTCGGGCAGGTCGATTTCTGCCTTGCCACCCAAGGTCGGCACTTCTATGGTGCCGCCCAGAGTAGCCGTGGTCAGCGGCGTCGGCATGGTGCAGTGAAGGTCATCACCGTCACGCTCGAAAATCTCATGCTGCTTCAGACGAATCTCGATATAGAGATCGCCGGCGGGGCCGCCGTTGACGCCGGGCTCGCCATTGCCGGCCGAGCGAATGCGCATGCCTTCGTTGATGCCGGCCGGAATCTTGACCTCCAAGGTCTTGCTCTTCTTGACCTTGCCTTGGCCATTGCAGGCGGTGCACGGGTCGGGAATGATCTTGCCGGTGCCGTGGCAATGCGGGCATGTCTGCTGCACCGAGAAGAAGCCCTGGCGCATGTGCACGGTGCCGGCGCCATTGCAGGAGCCGCAAGTCTTGGCGCTGGTGCCGGGTTTGGCGCCACTTCCGCTGCAGGTCTCGCAGCTTTCCCAGCTCGGAATGCGGATCTGGGATTCCTTGCCCCGTGCCGCTTCTTCCAGCGTGATTTCCATCGCGTAGGAGAGGTCGCTGCCGCGGTAGACCTGTTGGCCGCCGCCGCCACGCCTGCCTGCACCACCGGCGCCACCATTGAAGATGTCACCGAAGATGTCGCCAAAGGCTTCTGCGAATCCGCCAAAGCCTTCGCCGCCCGCGCCGCGACCACCCATATTGGGGTCCACACCGGCATGGCCATGCTGGTCATAGGCCGCCCGCTTTTGCGGGTTGGAGAGCATCTCGTAGGCTTCTTTGCCTTCCTTGAATTGCTCCTCGGCCTTCTTCGCCCCCTCGCCTTGATTGCGGTCGGGGTGGTACTTCATGGCCAGCTTGCGGTAGGCCTTCTTGATTTCGTCCTCGGTCGCATTTTTTGCGACGCCGAGAGCTTCGTAATAGTCACGCTTTGCCATGAGCCAGATCCGTACATTTCAAACAACAGCGCCGCGACGAGCTTTTGGGTCAGACCCTGGGGCTGCGTCGCGGCGGCGGTGACGGTCAAACCCGTTGCAGCAACGAGTTTGACGCATCAGTTACTTCACTTCGAGTCTTTGACTTCCTTGAACTCGGCGTCGACGACATTGTCATCGGCCGGTTTGGCGGAAGCCTGCGCTTGCGGCTGCTCGGCCGCACCTTCAGCAGCGCCGCCAGCCGCAGCCGCTTGCGCTGCTTGAGACTCCGCATAAACCTTCTCGCCCAGCTTCTGGCTGGCTGTCATCAGCGCTTCGGTCTTGGCTTCGATATCGGCCTTGTCCTCACCCTTGATGGCTTCCTCGGCGTCCTTGAGTGCCGCTTCGATCTTTTCCTTCTCGGCCGCTTCGAGCTTGTCGCCATGCTCGGTCAGCGACTTCTTGACCGAATGCACCATGCCATCGGCCTGGTTGCGGGCATGTACCAGCTCGACCTTCTTCTTGTCTTCGCCGGCATTGGCCTCGGCGTCCTTGACCATCTTCTCGATCTCGGCTTCGCTCAGGCCAGAGTTGGCCTTGATGGTGATCTTGTTTTCCTTGCCGGTGCCCTTGTCCTTGGCGCCCACATGCAAGATGCCGTTGGCGTCGATGTCGAAGGACACTTCGATCTGCGGCGTGCCGCGTGGTGCTGGCGGGATGCCTTCCAGATTGAACTCGCCCAGGCTCTTGTTGCCCACCGCCAACTCGCGCTCACCTTGGTAGACCTTGATGGTCACGGCCGGCTGGTTGTCGTCGGCGGTCGAGAAGGTCTGGCTGAATTTGGTCGGGATGGTCGTGTTCTTGGCGATCATCTTGGTCATCACGCCACCCAGGGTTTCAATACCCAGGCTCAGCGGTGTGACGTCCAGCAGCAGCACGTCCTTGCGCTCGCCACCCAAGACCTGGCCTTGAATCGCAGCACCGACGGCCACGGCTTCGTCCGGGTTCACGTCGCGACGTGGCTCCTTGCCGAAGAATTCCTTGACCTTGTCCTGCACCTTGGGCATGCGGGTCATGCCGCCGACCAGGATCACGTCGTCGATCGCGCTGATGGCAATGCCGGCATCCTTCATGGCGATGCGGCAAGGCGCGATCGTGCGCTCAATCAGCTCGTCCACCAGCGACTCCAGCTTGGCGCGCGTCAGCTTGACGTTCAAGTGCTTGGGGCCGGTCGCGTCAGCGGTGATGTAAGGCAGGTTGACGTCGGTCTGGGCCGAGTTGGACAACTCGATCTTGGCCTTCTCGGCGGATTCCTTCAGACGCTGCAGTGCCAGCACGTCCTTGGTCAGGTCAACGCCTTGGTCCTTCTTGAATTCGGAAACGATGTAGTCAATCACGCGCTGGTCGAAGTCTTCACCGCCCAGGAAGGTGTCGCCGTTGGTCGACAGCACTTCGAATTGCATCTCGCCGTCGACGTCGGCGATCTCGATGATGGAGACGTCAAACGTGCCGCCGCCCAAGTCATAGACAGCGATCTTGCGGTCGCCCTTGCCATGCTTGTCTAGACCAAAAGCCAGCGCCGCAGCGGTAGGCTCGTTGATGATGCGCTTGACGTCCAGACCGGCGATGCGGCCGGCGTCCTTGGTGGCTTGACGCTGGGCGTCATTGAAATAGGCCGGCACCGTGATGACGGCTTCGGTCACTTCTTCACCGAGATAGTCCTCGGCGGTTTTTTTCATCTTGCGCAGGATTTCGGCCGAGACTTGCGGAGGGGCCAGCTTCTTGCCGCGCACATCCACCCAAGCGTCGCCGTTATCGGCGGCAGCGATGGTGTAAGGCATCAGGTCGATGTCCTTTTGCACTTCCTTTTCGGTGAACTTGCGGCCGATCAGGCGCTTGACGGCGTAGATGGTGTTCTTGGGGTTGGTAACGGCCTGGCGCTTGGCCGAGGCGCCGACCAGGATTTCGCCATCTTCTTGGTAAGCAATGATGGACGGGGTCGTGCGAGCGCCTTCGGCGTTCTCGATCACGCGCGTCGTGTTGCCTTCCATGACGGCCACGCACGAATTCGTGGTGCCCAAGTCAATACCGATGATCTTTCCCATTGTCTTTTCTCCTGAAGATTTGTTGAGAGCCGAAGCGTTTTTGCTTGAGCGGCTGCCTTAAAACTGATGCTTATAAGCTGTGGATAACTTGCTGGCTTTCAAGCCCCGCAAGTCATATTTATTTGGGGGCCGTGACCGTCACCAAAGCCGGTCGCAGCGTGCGATCGGCGATGGAATAGCCTTTTTGCAAGACCATCACCACGGTGTTGGGTTCCTGGTCGGCGGGGACCACCGAGATGGCTTGGTGCTGATGCGGGTCGAACTTGGTGCCGGCGGCCGGGTTCACTTCGATCACCTTGTTGCGCTCAAGGGCGGCGGCCAGTTGGCGCTTGGTGGCGTGCACGCCTTCGAGCACGGTCTCAACCTTGGCGTCCGGTAAAGCAATCGCGGCTTCCATGCTGTCCATCACTGGCAACATCGATTCGGCAAAGGACTCAACCGCGAATTTGCGGGCCTTGCTGACATCGTCGTCGGCGCGGCGGCGGATATTCTCCACCTCGGCCTTGGCGCGCAGATAAGCGTCCGACATTTCGGCCAAACGCGCTTCCAATTCAGCCACTTTGCTGTCGTCGCCGCTGTTGACAGCGGCAATCAGTTCTTCCTGGCTGAGAGGTTCTTGGGGGGGATTGTTAGGTGTCGTCATGATGCGGAAATAAGCAATGGCGTCTATATGGACGCCTTTCCAAGGATTTCAAGAGGGGTATTTGGGACAGTTGTTGCGGGAATCCCGGAACTAGTTGCCGTCTGACGCGGACCAGCGATCCCAGTCCGCCAGCCGGCGACGGTCCTGCTTGGTCGGCCGCCCTTGCGTGATGCTTTGGGCCGGTTCGGGTGCCAGTCGGCGGGCTTCGCTGAGTTTCTCCCGCTGGGCGACGCTGTCAGGTGTTTCTTCATACAGGGCTTGTGCCTGCGGGGCCGGGCCGCGCACATGGCTCAAGCCTCGCACCTGCACCTCGCGCTCCACCACGCCTTGGCGGAACTTCAGCAGATCGCCAATTTTGAGTTCCCGTGAAGCCTTGGCCACCAAGCCATTGACCTGCACGCGGCCACGGCCAATCTCCTCGGCCGCCAGTGAGCGAGTTTTGAAGAAGCGCGCCGCCCACAGCCATTTGTCCAGCCGCAGTCCGCAGGAGAGTTTGTCGTAGGCAGGCAGCGCAGATTTCATGGCCGTATTTTCACTTAACTCTGAACGGATACGCTCAGGGGCAGTCGGACGACAGCGTCCAAGCCTTCGATCTGGCCCTGGCGGATGCGATTCTCCAGTGTGACGGCTCCGCCCAGTGACTGTGCAATACCCTGGCAAATCGCCAGCCCCAGGCCTGAGCCCTTGCTGGCGCTGCCGGCTGCAAAAGGCAGGAAGAGCTGTGCCTGTTGCCCGGCCGACAGACCCGGCCCCGAGTCGGCAATCGTCAGCACGGCTTGGCTTTGGGCGCGCACCAGTTGAATGCTCAAGCGCCCGCCGGCGGGGGTGTGCAGAATCGCGTTGTGCAGAAGATTTCGGGTCAGTTCGCGCAGCGCCCAGGCATGGCTGTCAACCGCCGCGGGCTCGGTCACGATATCAAAGTCCAGTTGTTGCTCGGCGATCAGCGGCGCCAAATCCAGCGCGACGGCACGTGTCAACTCGGCCCAGTCCTGCGTCGGCAGTGACTCTAGGCCCTGGCGCAGCTGCTCGACCTTGGCCAGCGCCAGCATCTGGTTGGCAACTTGCGTGGCGCGGCTGACTGTCTGATCGATCTCGCTCAAGGCCTGCATCGGTTCAACATCGCCGTGCAGCGCCGACTGCACCTGTACCTTCAGTACCGCCAGCGGCGTCTTCAACTGGTGCGAGGCGTCTCGGATGAAGCGTTTTTGATACTCGAGCAACTGGCTCAAGCGCTCGACCACCTGGTTGGTGGCGTCCACCAAGGGTCGCCACTCGCGCGGTGCGTCTGGCGCCAGCACCGGCGACAGATCGCCTTCGCTGCGCTCCAGCAACTGCTGGCTCAGGCGGCGCACTGGCGCGGTCGCGCGCTGTACCACGACCACCACCACCACGCCAATCACCAGCACCAACAGGACCTGGCGCCAGACGGTTGCGATCAGGATCTGGCGCGCCAGCGTGTGGCGCAGCTCAAGCGTTTCGGCCACCTGGATGGTCGCCATGCCTTGGCCGGCAGTGCCCGCCACCGGCTGCAAGAGCACGGCCATGCGCACCGGCTCGCCGCGAAACTGCGCATCGTAAAAGGTCACCAGTGCCGCATAGGGACCCTGTTCGGGCAGCTTGCCGCGCCAAGTTGGCAGGTCCTCAAAGCCGGAGACCATTTCGCCCGCGAAACCGCTGACCCGGTAATAGATGCGGCTGCGGTTGTCGGCCTCGAAGGCCTCTAGCGCGGAGTAGCTGAGCTTGGCATGCAGCTTGGGTGCCCCGAGCTCGTCGCTGCCAATCTCCAGCAGCTCGCCGATGGACTTGGCTGTCGCCAACAAGGTGCGGTCATAGGCGGTGTCAGCCGCCAGCAAGGCCTGATGGTAGAGGCTGACGGTGTTGAAGGCGATCAAGAGCATGACCGGCAGCAAGATGCCCACCATCAATTGGCGGCGCAAAGAACTGGCACCGAGCGAACGCCGCGTCATGCCTGCGCCTTCAGCAGATAGCCCAGGCCGCGCAAGGTCACCAGCTGCGCGCCGGTGTGCGCGATGCGTTTGCGCAGGCGGTAGGCGACGACCTCGATCGCCTCCAGCTGCACCTCGGCCGCGCCAGGGAAGACCAGGTCGAACAGTCGCTCCTTGGCCATCGCCGTACCCGGACGGGCCAGCAAGGCGCGCAAGAGCGCGCCTTCACGCGGCGTCAGCTCCAGCAAAACAGCATCGTGATAGACAGCGCCGCTGTCTGCGTCCACCCGCATGCCGCAGAAGGCGCCGTTGCTGGCGCCGGTCTTGACCGCTGCACCGGCGCGCCGGCCCAGTGCCTGTACGCGCGCCATCAACTCGTCAAGATCGAAAGGCTTGGGCAGATAGTCATCGGCGCCAACATTGAGCCCCAGGATGCGGTCACCGACGGTGCCGCGTGCGGTCAGGATCAGCACCGGCGCCGCCAAGCCTGCCTTGCGCGCTTGCGCCAGCACTTCCAGGCCGTCCAGGCCCGGCAGGCTCAGGTCCAGTACCACCACATCCGGCAAGCAGGCTTGCCAGCGGCCGATTGCCAAGGCGCCGTCACTGCAGGTCGCCACTTGCAGGCCGCGCCGCTCAAAGCTGCGTGTCAGGCTGAGCAGCATGGCGGGGTCGTCTTCGATCAACAGCAGTTTCATGGTCTTCGCTCTAGCGGGTTTGCCCTAGTCCATTCGACAGCGAACTGACAGGCTTGACGGCGACGATGGCGAGGCAGTAGTACAGACAGATAACAGGAGACAAACATCATGCGTCGCGATACCTTTTTGAAGTCCATGGCCGCCTTGGTCGCCAGCGCCGGTCTGCCATTGTCGACCCAGGCCGCAGCCAATCTGAAGATGATGATTCCGGCCAATCCGGGCGGAGGCTGGGACAGCACCGGCCGCGCATTGGGCAAGGCCTTGCAGGACGCCGGCCAAGTCTCATCCGTGCAGTTTGAGAATAAAGGTGGCGCGGCCGGCGCCTTGGGCCTGGCCCAATTCGTTAACGCGTCCAAGGGCGACCCGAATGCGCTGATGGTGATGGGCGCGGTGATGCTGGGCGGCATCATCACGGGCAAGCCGCCGGTCAGCTTGTCGCAGGCGACACCGATTGCGCGCTTGACGACCGAATACAACGTCTTCGTGCTGCCAGCTAACTCTCCGCTGAAGGACATGAAGGATGTCGTCGAGCAGTTGAAGAAGGACCCCGGCAGCGTCAAGTGGGGCGGTGGCTCACGCGGCTCGACCGAGCATGTGGCGGCCGCGATGATTGCGCGCAACGCCGGCGTTGATGCGGCCAAGATCAATTACGTGCCCTTTCGCGGCGGCGGCGAGGCCACGGCTGCGATCCTGGGCGGCAATGTCACCGTCGGTGGTAGCGGTTATTCCGAGTTTGCCCAGTACATCGCCAGCGGCAAGATGCGCGCGATTGCAGTCACATCGGACCAACGCCTGCCCGGCGTAAAAGTGCCGACCCTGCGCGAGTTGGGGATAGATGTGGTGATCGGCAACTGGCGCGGTGTGTACGCCCCTCCAGGCATCACGCCGGAGCAGCAAAAGGCCTTGACCGACATGGTCACAGCGGTGTTCCGCAACAAGGCCTGGATCGCGGCGCTGGAGTCAAACAACTGGACGCCCGCGCTGTTGACCGGCAAGGCCTTTGCCGACTTTGTAGACCAAGAGTTCGCCATGCTGCGCGCCATCATGGTCAAGTCGGGGATGGTCTGAGGTGAGTGCATCTTCGGGTACGGCCTCGGTGGGTCAGCAAACCTGGGTGGGGGTCGGCGCACTCTTGATTGGGGTGTTGATGGCTTACGGCGCCAGCTTCATTTCGTCCGACGCCGGCTATGCAGGCATTGGCCCCAACGCCTTGCCTTGGTTTGTGGCGGTGGTGCTGATGCTGTGTGGCGGATGGCTGATCTGGGAGGCTCGCAGCGGCGGCTACCGGGAGATGGAGGCGCCGTCCGGTGCGGAGCAAGGCGACTGGCGCGCCGCCGCTTTTGTGATCGGCGGTGTGGTGGCGAACGCGGCCTTGATCACCGTGATCGGCTTCATCCTGGCCTGCTCGCTGTGTTTTGCGCTGGCCGTGCGCGGCCTGCGCATGTCGGAGGGAAAGCCGGGCGGCGGCCCGCGCCAATGTCTGCTTGATGGCCTGACCGGGCTGATCATCGCGGCGCCGGTGTTCTGGTTGTTCACCAAGGTATTGGCCATCAATTTGCCTGGCTTGACTGCCAGCGGTTGGCTTTAAACAGAGATAGATATGGAACTCTGGAACCAACTGCTGGGTGGCTTCGCCACGGCCGGCACACCAATCAATCTGATGTGGGCCTTTCTGGGCTGCGTGATAGGCACCGGCATCGGCGTCTTGCCGGGCCTGGGGCCGGCGGTGACGGTGGCGATGCTCTTGCCCATCACCGCGCAGGTCGAGCCGACTGCGTCGATGATCTTCTTTGCTGGCATCTATTACGGCGCCATGTATGGCGGCTCGACCACCTCGATCTTGCTCAACACCCCGGGCGAAACCGGCACCATGGTGACGGCGCTGGAGGGCTTCAAGATGGCCAAGAACGGCCGCGCCGGCGCGGCCTTGGCCACTTCGGCGATAGGCTCTTTTGTGGCCGGCACGATTGCCACCATCTTGGTCACCTTGTTCGCGCCGATGATGGCCGAGTTCGCCGTCACGCTGGGCCCACCTGAATATTTCTGCCTGATGCTTTTGGCTTTCACCACCGTCAGCGCGGTGCTGGGCAAGAGCACGCTGCGCGGCATGACGGCGCTGTTCATTGGCCTGGCGATGGGCTTGGTTGGGCTGGATCAGATCACCGCGCAGGTGCGCTACACGGCGGGCATCCCTGAATTCATGGACGGCATCGAAGTGGTGCTGGTTGCGGTGGGGCTGTTTGCTGTTGGTGAGACGCTCTATAACGCGCTCTATGAGGGGCGCTGCAAGCAAGAGATCAACAAGCTCAGCTCGGTTCATATGACCAAGACCGAGTGGCGCCGCTCTTGGCCGGCCTGGTTGCGAGGTACCTTCTTGGGCTTTCCCTTCGGCACCATTCCGGCCGGTGGCTCGGAGATCCCGACCTTCTTGAGCTATGCGACGGAGCGCAAGCTGTCCAAGCACAAGGAGGAATTCGGCACCGTCGGCGCAATTGAAGGCGTGGCCGGGCCAGAGGCGGCCAATAACGCCGCCGTCACTGCCACCTTGGTGCCGCTGCTGACCTTGGGCATTCCGACCTCGGTGACGGCCGCCATTCTCTTGAGCGCCTTGCAGAACTACGGCATCCAGGCCGGTCCGCAGTTGTTCCAGACCTCGTCAACTTTGGTGTGGGCGCTGATTGCCTCGCTTTATATCGGCAATGTGATGCTCTTGGTGTTGAACCTGCCGATGGTGGGATTGTGGGTCAAGCTCTTGAAGATCCCCAAGCCGCAGCTCTATGCAGGAATTTTGATCTTTGCCACCGTTGGCGTTTACGGCATGCGGCAAAGCTCGTTCGACCTGTTCCTGATGCTGGTGATCGGCCTCGTGGGCGTGCTGATGCGCCGCTTCGACTTTCCGACGGCGCCGGTGGTGGTGGGCATGATTCTTGGCCCGATCGCCGAGGCGCAGCTGCGCAATGCGCTGTCCATCGGCGAGGGCCATTGGGGCGTTTTCTTGCAGCGGCCGTTGTCGCTCGGGCTTCTGGTCCTCGTGGCCTTGGTGCTGGTGCTGCCGCGCCTCTGGCCGTGGGTGATGCGCTGGCGTGAGGTTAGGCTGAAGGCGCAGCGAAATGCAAATAACGCTGCGTCACATTGACCACCTCAGTTTGAGGCGCCGGCTGCCAGCGCCAAGTCGCGCTGCATTTGCAGCGCAGCTGCATCGGGCCTAGCTAGAGTTGGCCAGCCCTGCAAGTGACGCTCGGCCAGCGTGGTCAGCGCCCTCATGCCGGCAGGGCTGTCATTCAGGCAGGGGATGTAGCTGAAGGCCTCGCCGCCGGCGTGCAGGAAGGTCTCGCGCGCTTCCATGCTGATTTCTTCCAAAGTTTCCAGGCAATCGGCGCTGAAACCGGGGCAGATCACGGCGACTTTTTTGACTCCGTCCGCAGCGAGCTTCTTCAGCGTCGGCTCGGTGTAGGGCTCCAGCCACTTAGCCTTGCCGAAGCGGCTTTGGAAAGTGACGATGTACTCGGCCTTGCTCAGGCCCAGCGATTCGGCCAGCAGACGGCCGGTCTTCAGGCATTCGCAGTGGTAGGGGTCGCCCAGGGCCAGGGTGCGTGCGGGCATGCCGTGAAAGCTCATCACCAGCCGCTCGGGTCGCCCGTTAACGGCCCAATGCGCGCGCACGCTCTCGGCCAGCGCGGCGATATAGAGCGGGTCATCGTGATAGCGGTTGACGAAGCGCAATTCCGGCAGGTGACGAGTCCGCAGCGCCCAGTTGGCCACATCATCGACCACGCTCGCGGTGGTTGCGCCGGAGTACTGCGGATAGGCCGGCAGCACCAGGATGCGGGTCGCACCCTCGGCGCGCAGGCTGTTGAGCGTGTCGGCAATCGATGGTGAGCCGTAGCGCATCGCATAGCGCACCGTGACAGCGTGGCCGCGCTCGCCCAGATAGCCTTGCAAGAGCTTGGCCTGCTTTTCGGTCCAGACCTTCAGGGGGGAGCCTTCTGAAGTCCAGACGCTGGCGTATTTGGCGGCCGACTTGGCCGGGCGCACGCGCAGGATGATGCCGTGCAGGATGGCCAACCAGATCAGTCGAGGAATTTCTACGACGCGCGGGTCACTCAGAAATTGTGCCAAGTAGCGGCGCAGGGCCGCCGGCGTGGGGGCGTCGGGCGTGCCGAGATTGCAGTAGAGCAGGGCGGTTTTCGGCGAACTGCCGTGGCTGTAAGCGGCTTCGGGGCGCGTCGTCATTCGGTCTAGTACTCTCTTTCGATGGAACGGGTCATGTGGATTCAGCCGCGGCTGCGCGTGTGGCCAAAGCTGTGCGGTTCGGTATCGGCGAAGTGCAGGACTTCGAACTTGACGATCGGCGAGGTGGCATCGACCGGCGGACTGCCCAGGCCGATCACACCGCTACCGTGCAGGGTGCAGCTGCCGCGCTTCAAGCTGACCACGTCACCGCTGCTGCCAAAGCGCACAAAGCTGCCGTTATAGCTGAGGTCGGTGATGGAGAAGCTGCCGGCGTGCCAGTCGATGCGGGCATGCGAGCGCGAGACCCGCGCGTCGGTGATGCAGTAAGTCGCCTGCACGCTGCGGCCCAGGATGATGGGCATATTGTCGACATCAAATACACGGTCCAAATCCAGCCAGACCAGCCGGATGCCGTCGGGTTCGACGGCGTGCTGGACCTCGCCAAACTGGGTGGCGGCGACATCGCCATGGGTTGCCTGATCGAGCACATGCACATGTACCGGTTCGGCCCGGCCACGAATCGCGATCAAATCCAAGCTGCGAAAACGAAGTTTTTTTGCCGAGGGCAGGCCGTTCAAGACTTCGGCTGTGATCAGGGTTTCGTTGTCACCGGCGTGATTCAGCAAGCGGGCCGCGACGTTGACTGCGTCGCCGAAGCAGTCACCATTCATTTCGACCACCTCACCGCGTGCCAAGGCGACCTGCATGCGCAAGGCGCGCAGGCCGGGCGAAGCGAATTGGCTCTTGCCCCGTGCCACGACTCGCTCCAACATTTCGTGCATGCGAATGGCAGCCTGCACGCCATCATTCGGGGTTTCAAAGACGGCCATCAAACCGTCCCCCAAGGTCTTCACCAAGCGGCCCTTGCATTCGTCGACAGCTTGCGCGATCAGGCCCACGGTTTGCGTCACCAAGGAGGTGGCCTCGGCATTGCCCAAGGTTTCGAAAAGCCCCGTGCTGCCACGCAGATCGGCAAACAAAACAGTGCGTTCCCGGATTTGGGTCATGGTCGGTGAGTAGAACGGTTTTGGCGCGTGAAATTGTTGGCAGTGTAGCCGTGCTGCGCGGCACCGTCATGGTGGACGGTTAAACGAAAAAAGGGGCTGGATCGCTCCAGCCCCTTTTCGTTTCTGTCATGTGCTGATCAGAGATTGTCCAAATACGTGCGTAACTTGTGCCTGCGGCGCAAATTGCGATGCGCCCTTGGCGCACAAGCGAGTGACAAGCACTCGCTTGCCTATTTGGCCAATCAGAGATTGTCCAAATAGGTCCGCAATTTGTCCGAGCGGCTTGGGTGCTTGAGCTTGCGGATCGCCTTGGCTTCGATCTGACGAATGCGCTCGCGCGTCACGTCGAACTGTTTGCCGACTTCTTCCAGCGTGTGGTCGGTCGACATCTCGATGCCGAAACGCATGCGCAGAACCTTGGCTTCGCGCGGCGTCAGGCTGTCGAGGATGTCCTTCACCACATCGCGCAGACCCGCTTGCATCGCGGCTTCGATAGGCGCCGTGTTGTTGGTGTCCTCGATGAAGTCGCCCAGATGCGAATCGTCGTCGTCGCCGATCGGCGTTTCCATCGAGATCGGCTCCTTGGCGATCTTCATGATCTTGCGGATCTTGTCCTCAGGGATCTCCATCTTCTCGGCCAGCGTTGGGGCATCCGGCTCGAAGCCGAATTCCTGCAAATGCTGACGCGAGATGCGGTTCATCTTGTTGATCGTTTCGATCATATGCACCGGGATGCGGATGGTGCGGGCCTGGTCAGCGATCGAGCGGGTGATGGCCTGACGGATCCACCAGGTCGCATAGGTCGAGAACTTGTAGCCGCGACGGTATTCGAACTTGTCGACCGCCTTCATCAAACCGATATTGCCTTCCTGGATCAGGTCGAGGAACTGCAGGCCACGGTTGGTGTACTTCTTCGCGATCGAGATCACCAAGCGCAAGTTCGCTTCGATCATTTCCTTCTTGGCATCGCGCGAGGCCTTTTCGCCCTCGTTCATCTTCTTGTTGATGTCCTTCAAGTCCTCGATCGGCACGACGGCCTTGGACTGAATGTCCATCAACTTCTGCTGCAATTCCTGCACCGGCGGCAAGTTGCGCGCCAGCACATTGGAGTAGGGCTTGCCGGAGGCGATTTCCTTCTCGGCCCATTGCTTGTTCAAGGCATTGGGCGGGAAGGTCTTGATGAAGTACTCCTGCGGCATGCCGCATTTGTCCACCACGATCTTGCGCAGCTCGCGCTCATAGCGACGCACATCGTCAACCTGCGAGCGCAGCAGATCGCAGAGTTTCTCGATCGTCTTGACGGTGAAGCGGATCGTCATCAACTCGGCGCTGATGGCTTGTTGCGCCTTGTTGTAGGAGGCCGACTTGTAGCCGTCCTTCTCGAAGGACTTGCGCATCTTGTCGAAGTTGGTCGACAGCGAGTCGAACTTGACCAGCGCGGCGTTCTTCAGCTCTTCGAGTTTCTTGGTCAGCGCCTTGGAGCCGCCGTTGCCGTCGTCATCGTCTTCTTCGTCGAATTCGTCGAAGTCTTCTTCGGCCACATAGTCGTCGGCCTCATCGGCGGCGACAAAGCCGTCCACCACTTCAGAGATGGTCTTTTCGCCGGCGCGAATCTTCACGCCCAGGTCGATGATGTGTGCAATCGTGGTGGGCGAAGCGGAGATGGCCAGCATCATCGCCTGCAAGCCACCTTCGATGCGCTTGGCAATTTCGATTTCGCCTTCGCGGGTCAGCAACTCGACCGTGCCCATTTCGCGCATATACATGCGAACAGGGTCGGTGGTGCGGCCGAACTCGGAGTCCACCGTCGACAGCGCGGCTTCCGCGGCTTCTTCGGCTTCTTCTTCGGTCGCGGTGGCGGTGGTGCTGCCCTGAATCAGCAAGGTGGCCGCGTCGGGGGCCTGCTCATAGACCGCGATGCCCATGTCGTTCAACATGGAAATGATGGCCTCGAGGATTTCCTCGTTGACCAGCTTTTCTGGCAAGTGGTCGTTGATTTCTTGATGCGTCAGGAAACCACGCGTCTTGCCCATCTTGATCAGCGTCTTCAGCTCATGGCGACGCTTGGCGGCTTCTTCTTCGGTCAGCGCCGTTTCTTCCAGGCCGAACTCACGCATCAGCGCGCGTTCTTTGGCCCGTGAGACCTTCATGCGCAGCGGCTTGGCCTTGGGCTTGTCGGCCTCGACCTCAGCGACTTCGGCGCTGTCACCTTCTGCTTCGGGCTCGCCTTCCAGGTCGGCTTCCAAGTCGGCGAAGTCTTCTTCATCGGCCTCGGCGGACTTCTTGGCCGGTGCGGCCTTTTTGGCTTCGGTGGCTGCCTTGGGCTTGCGGCCGCGCTTGGGTTTGTCGTCGGCAGCGGCCGGGGCGGCGGCATCTGCGGGCGCGGCTGCTGTCACGGTTTTCGCGGCTTTGGCAACTCTCACGACTTTGCCGGCGGGCTTCTTGAGCTCTTCAGCGGCGGCGACGGTGGGCTCGGTCTTCTTGGCAGTCATGCAGATCCTCGGGTGGAGTTTGGCGGGCGGGCCGGGGAGTGATTCGGTAAAAAAATCTGAAAATATTTTTAGCTAGCAATGCAGCAGCCACCTGGGGTCGTTTACTGCGCTTTTCAAGGCGAAGCTCGATTCAGGTGGCATTCATACGCTTCGAAAAAACTGCTTTCACAATGTTCTTCTCGGCGCGGCGCGTGCAAGCTAGCGTGGACGTTTGAGTTTGCAAACTTGTGCGGATACAGGTGGCCTTGATACCTCTGTGGGTGCCCAGTTTCGCTGGGTGGCCGGGTCCGGCAAGCTTTGCCGTCACTCTTGACGCGCGCGGAAAACCCTTAATTATCGCCGAAAACAGCGCAAAGCACAAATTCCCACTAAGTTGGCGTGCTGCTGGGTGCCTTCAGGGTCCTGATTTGAGCGAGCAGGCGTTTGTAGCGCTCGAATTCCTCGCCCTGCGGGTTGCTGGCGGCGATGCGTGTGGTCTCTGTTTCGAGCTGCGCGATCCAGAGTTTTTTAAGTAGGTTTTGCAGCCCTTCAAATTCGGATTCATCTTCACTGTGCAGACCGCCCAGCAGCCGTTTGGCGCGCTCAAGCAGACCGTCTTCGGCCAAGGCCGCTTCCAGCACCGACCAAGGTGAACTGCCGTGATTGAGTAAATAGCGATCCAGCCAGTTGATCAACTCCCCGTGAATGCCGGGCAATTCATGCAGCAGATGATGATCTTCTGGGCTCAGGCGCTCCCACCATGCGCTGTTGAGCAGCAACATGCGCAGCGCATGATCGGCTGGCACATTGGGCGCGCTGCGGGGTGTGCCTATGGTTTCGTCTTCGGGCTCACCCCGGCGCTTCCAATTGCCGCTGGGCTTCCAGTCTTTTTTCCATTCCTTTTTCTTGAAGGGGCGGGGCTCGCTGCTTTGCGCGTTGTGAGCTTCTTCGGGCGGATGCTCTCGCCCGTCATCGTGGGCTTGCTCTTGCGCCGCCGCCCCGCCGACTTGCCACAGCCCCATCAGCTCTTGATCCGGCAGCTGCGCGCGCCGCGCCAAGTCGCCCAGCAATTGCCGCTTCAACAGCCCCTGCGGCAGTGTCTGCCACAGCGGTCGGGCTGTGGCCAACATGCGCGCACGGCCCTCGGCACTGCTCAGGTCGCAGCCTTCGCCAGCCACTTCCATCAACTGCCTGGACAGCGGAATCGCCTCGGAAATGCAATTTTCGAAGGCATCGGCGCCCAAGTCCCGCACATAGGAATCGGGGTCATGCTCGGTGGGTAAGAACAAAAATTTGACGCTGCGCACATCTGTTGCATGCGGCAGCGCGGCTTCCAGTGCACGGCCGGCGGCGCGGCGGCCGGCCGCGTCGCCGTCAAAGCTGAAGATCACCGATTCGGTGAAGCGGAACAGCTTCAGCACATGCTCGGCCGTGCAAGCCGTGCCCAGCGTCGCTACTGCATTGTTGAAGCCGTGCTGGGCCAGCGCCACCACGTCCATATAGCCCTCGACCACTAAGGCGTAGCCACGCTGGCGCAGGCCTTGGCGGCCCTCATACAAACCGTACAACTCGCGGCCCTTGCTGAAGACCGGCGTCTCTGGCGAGTTCAGGTATTTGGGTTCACCTTTGTCGAGCACGCGCCCGCCAAAGCCAATCGTCTCGCCTTGCACATTGCGAATCGGAAACATGATGCGATCGCGAAAACGGTCGTATCTCTTTTGCTCTTCACCTTCGTCGCCCTGTGTGATCACCATGCCTGACTCGGTCAGCAAGGGGTCATCATAGGAAGGGAAAGCGCTGGCCAGGCTGCGCCAGCCTTCCGGGGCATAGCCGAGTGCAAACTGCGCGGCGATCTGGCCTGTCAGACCGCGCTTCTTCAGGTAGTCAATCGCGCGCGGCGTTTTCTTCAGCTGCGCGCGGTAATGGTCGCTGGCGCGCAGCAAGACTTCGGTCAGCGTGGCTTGGCGCTGCTTTTGCTGCGCAGCGCGTTCGCGCTCTTCGCTGGAACGCTCGTCCTCGGGCACTTGCATGCCGGTTTGCTGAGCGAGGTCTTGCACCGCCTCCACAAAGCCCAGGCCGCTGTGCTCCATCAAGAAGCCGACCGCATTGCCATGCACGCCGCAGCCGAAACAATGGTAGGTCTGGCGCGTTGGGCTGACGATGAAACTGGGCGACTTTTCGCCGTGAAAGGGGCACAGGCCCTTGTGGTTGATGCCGGCCTTTTTAAGCTCGACATGGCGGCCCACCACCTCGACGATGTCGACGCGAGAAAGCAGGTCCTGAATAAAGCCGGGTGGAATCACCGCGCGAGTCTAAGGCAAGGCCGGTGTGTCGCCGCGCAGCGGCGTGAGCCAATCGGTATTGGCGAACTCGCGGACCCAGCTCTGCACCTCGGCGGCAGGCATCGCCGGCGCAATGCCATTGCCCTGGCCTTGGCTGCAGCCCAGGCGCAAGAGCGCCCGCGCATGGGCGGCGGACTCTACGCCTTCGGCGACCACGCTGCAGCCAAAGTTGCCGGCCAGACGAATCACACCCTCAACCAGGGTGCTGTCTTGCTCATCGATCAACATATTTTGAACAAAAGAGCGGTCAATTTTCAGCACGTCGACCGGCAGGCGCTTCAAGTAGGTCAGCGTCGAGTAGCCGGTGCCGAAATCGTCCAACGCGAAGCTGACGCCGAAGGCGCGGCATTGCTGGATCAAGGAGTGGGTGGTTGCGATATCAGCCAGCGCGGCCGACTCCAGCACTTCCAGACACAGATGCTCCGCCACCGGCACTTGATGCCTGTTGATCAGCTCTTGCAAGCGCAGCGCAAAGTCGGGCATTTGCAATTGTCTGGCCGTGACATTGACGCTGATGTTCAGTCGCAGGTCGGCCTTCAACCATTGCGCGCTTTGCCGCAAGGCCTGCTCAAGTACCCAGTCGCCCACTTGCACGCCCAAGCCGGTCGCTTCGATCAAGGGCAAAAAGTGCAGGGGGCTAAGCAGGCCCCGGTCAGGGTGTTGCCAGCGCAGTAGCGCCTCCATGCCCAGCACTTGGCCGCTGCGCATATCGATCTTGGGCTGGTAGTGCAGCCGCAGCTCACCCGCGTCGAGCGCTTGCTGCACGCGGGCCAGCGCGATCAAGCTGGCTTCATCGCGCAGCCGTTTGGCGGTGTCAAACAACTGGTAGCCATGCCGCCCTGCATGCTTGACCCGGTAGAGCGCATGGCCGGCGTGGCGCAGCAGCGTTTCGGGGTCGGAATTGTCCTGGGGGAACAGCGTCGCGCCTATGCTGGCGCTGATATGGATGCTCAGGGCTGCGGTCGCGGGCGCGCCGTTCTGGCTCAAGTGATAGGGCTCGGCCAAGACCTTGAGCAAACGCTCCATGGCGAGCTGTGCTTCTTCGGGGCTGTTGCTGCGCAGCAAGAGGCCGAACTCGTCGCCCCCTAGCCGGGCCACGCAGTCAGACCACTGCGGCGAACTGCGCAGTGCTGCTTGCAGGCGCTGGGCGACCAGGTGCAGCAAGGCATCGGCGATGGCGCCGCTGTACTGGCTGTTGACTTGTTTGAACTGATCCAGGTCGACCCGGCAAATGCTCAGGCGAAAGCCTTCGCGCTCGGCCACTTGCAGCCCTTGGCGCAGCATCTGCATGAAAGCGTCTGCATTGGCCAAACCCGTCAAGGGGTCGATGCTTGCCTGGTGTTGCAGCAAGGCTTGCTGCTGCAGACTTTGCGTGATGTCCGACACGCTGACCACGTGGTAACGCAAAGGCCCATCGGGCTCGGGAATGGTGGATACGGTCAGTTGCAAATGGCAAGGCGTGCCATCGGCCCTGTCGGTCTGCACCTGGCCTTGCCAAAAGCCGTGCGCTTGCAGCGCTTCTTGCAACTGAGCCGGGGTCAGACCCGAGCGGTGCAGGCTGCCGGCTTGTAGGGGTGCGGCTGCAAACCCGAGCAAGGCCTCGCGGCCAAGGCCCAAGATGCGGCAATAGCTGGGGTTGGCGTCCAGCACCCGGTGTTCGGTATCGGTGACCAGCAAGCCTTCATGCAAATGCTGAAACAGGCTGACGCTCATGCGCTGGCGTTCTTGTGCCGTGTGCCGCCAGCTGACATCGCTCAGGGTTGTCAGCAGCCGGGTGGCCCGGCCCTTGGCATCACGTTGCTGCACATGGGCTCGGAACTCGAACCAAGTCCATTCGGCCGCAAGGCCGGCCGTTCCGGCGCGTGCTGCAGTTGCGGCAATTGCAGCAAGGCGCAGGGGCTCGCAGCAATCGTTCGCCGCCTGCGGTTCCGTCAGCAAGGCATCAAGGGCGGCGCGGACCCTGTCCTTGTCCAGCGGATGGGCGGCTGCCAAGCAGTCGAAAGGGTGGCTGGCGCTATCGCTCGCGACGCCGAGCTTGTTTGGCCAGTCGGAAGAGGCATAGGTTTGCCGGCCCCCGCCGGGGTGGAGCGTCCATTCCGCCAAGCTCATACCGACCGACTCCAGGGCGGCGCGCCAGCGTTGCCTCTCATGATGGAGTTCGCACCGGACGGCATGGACCAGCAATGGCAATGCCGCAGCAAGGCCCGCATAGCTCCACAGCAGCGTCATGCTGTGTTGCG
Organism: Roseateles albus; assembly: GCF_028595345.1. Lineage (NCBI taxonomy): Bacteria > Pseudomonadati > Pseudomonadota > Betaproteobacteria > Burkholderiales > Sphaerotilaceae > Roseateles > Roseateles albus. The sequence continues at coordinate 316,321 of NZ_JAQQXT010000002.1, forward strand.
GATCCAGCGACGCAAATGGCCCGGACGCTTGGGCCACGGCATCGGCTGCTGTTAAGGCAATCAAGAGCGCGGCTCCTGATGCCGCCGCCAAAGAACCGTACAGGGCCAAGCCTGCCAGCAGCAAGACCGGCAGCAGCCACCATGGACTTAGCCCAACTGCCCCCACCATCCCCGCAGTCTTTGCGTTGAGAAAAATAAGTACAGCGCTGCCGCCGCAGGCCAGCATCAAAGCGACCGAAGCAAGCCAATGGGCCGGGCGATGATCCAGACCTGACGCAGGCGAAAGAGCCACGGGGTTTTGCCGGCTGATCTGTATTCGAGCATGCCAAGCCATCAGCGCGGGCGCAGCGGTCAAGGTTCCCAATGCATGGCCGCCAAATCCGCAAGTCAAAGCGTCCCACCAAAGGCCGGCAGCCAGCTGGCCCTGCATATGAATGGCGCTCACGCTGGCTGCAGCGCTCAACAAGCTCCCGACCAGAACCCCGAAAACAAGGAACAAGAGCAAGTCTTTACGCCGTTTGAGCAAACGGTTGAAGCCAAGCGCTCTGAGCATGAGCAAAGCCAGCCCGGGTCCCAGCAGCCCGGCCATGGCCAGCAAAGCGGACAAACCAAGCGATGCACCTTGCAGCAAGGCCAAGCTCCCCAGGGCCAGAAGTAGCGGCCCCGTCGTCCGCCAGCCCCAGCAAGCCAGAGCAGCCAAGGCCACGCCGGCGGGCGGCCAAAACATGGCGATATGCGGTATTGATCCCAGCGACAACTGACCCAGTATGCCGGCGGCCAAGCAGGCGAGCAGCGCGCCCAGCAGGCGCAAGCCTTCCGAGTAATGCTTGGCAAGACGGGGCGACTCCATCGGTGCAGAGTCTTGCTTGAAAGTCAATTCATCCACGCGATATTCAGGACGGCAAAGGTTGGCTGTGGCGGCGGGTAAGTCCTGGATTCAAAAGGCCAGGCACAAAAAGGGCGAAAAGTGCAAGCAACAAAGAGCTAGCCAGGTACTTGACCGGAAAAGCGTCAAACACAGGCATAGTTTCGATGCGGCGCGATGCTAGCAGTTCGGGTAGCGATGTGCTTGGCTCAGACCCCCTTGATTCGGGCGGGGGGCTGTGCAAATTGGCAAATTAAAGTATTGTTTTGACAAGAAAAAAGCCACCCTGTGCAGGTGGCTTTTCTAAATACGCGAGCGGTCGATTAAACCGATACGCAGCACTCGCTCAAACGTGGAATTGATCCAAAGTGGCGCCGGCACCGAGGGCGGCCTTCAGCCATTTTGGCTGCAAACCACGGCCACTCCAAGTTTCCCCGGTGGCTTGGTTGCGATACTTGGCCGCAACCTTGGAAGTCTTGGCGACTTTTGGGGTACGGCTATTCAAATCGGCCACTGTCAAACCGTAGTCGTCCATCAGGGACTTAACCTTGGCGATCGCGTCGGCCCGCTCGCGATCTTTGGTTGACGAAATTTGTTCATCAAGAGCAGCCCGTTGGGCCAGAAGTTCTTTTAGCGATGCCATCAATGCAAATCCTCGCGAAGTTTTAGAGTCCAGCGAAAGCGAACAGCTTGATTATAGGCGCAGCTAGAATAAAAAATCCAATAAGTAATTACTCTGTGCGCCCAGACTCTGCTGATGCCGGAAATTTACACGGTTGGCACTGCCTATTTAGATATTGCTGGCGGTGCTGCTTACTTATAGCCGACCCGGTCCAGCATTTGCTGCACCTTGGGTAAATGGCTCCCAATCACCGCCACCGGGATGGTTTCGGTCTTGAATTTCCCCATTGATTCAAGCGCAGGGTTGCTGACGCGCAGGCCCGGCACGGCCGGCCATTCATTGTTGCCATTGGCAAAGTAGGCTTGCGCTTCGTCACCGCTCAAATACTCAAGAAACTTGACTGCGTTGTCACGATTCTTGGCATGTTTGGCCATGGCGCCACCTGCAATATTGATGTGCGTACCCCAGCTTTGCTGATTAGGGAAAACCACGGCAATTTTTTCCATCACGGCACGATCTTCCGGCTTTTCGGAGCGCATCACACGGGCCAAGTAGTAACTATTGGTGATGGCCACGCCGCATTCGCCGCTGGCGACGGCTTTGATTTGGTCGGTGTCCCCGCCTTTGGGTGGGCGTGCCATATTGGCCACCATACCTTTGAGCCAGTTCTCCGTTTCGACCGCGCCCAAATGTTCGTAAACCGCGCCAAATAATGACAGGTTGTAGGGGTGCGAGCCCGAACGGGTGCACAGCTTGCCTTTGATCTTTGAATTGGCGAGGTCTTGGTAGTTCAAAACGTCTTCTTTATTGACGTTTTGTTTGTTGTAAACGATCACGCGGGCGCGCGTCGACAGGCCAAACCAAGCCGTGCCTTTATCGGTCGGTTTGGCGCGCAATTGGGCGGGTATGCGCTCTTCTAGGCGGCTGGATTTGAAGGGCTGGAATAAGCCGTCTTCCTCGGCTTGCCAAAGCCTTGCCGCATCCACCAACAAAATGACGTCGGCTGGGCTGGCCGAGCCTTCGCTCTTTAACCTGGCCAACAGTCCCGCATCATCAGTATCAACTCGGTTGATACGAATACCGGTGGCTTTGGTGAAATTGGCGTAGAGCGCCTCATCGGTTTGATAGTGGCGCGCGGAATACAGATTCAGAACCTGTTCCTGCGCGTAGGCGCAGACGGTGCTGCCGGCGAGCAGGCTTGCGGCCCACAGCGTTTTTTTAAAGACAGAGAACGGCATGACGACTCCAAATCGCTTGAGGATTGATGTGGAGTGCATCTTAACAAGAATGATTCTTGTTTGCTTTGGTGGCGCAAATTTCGATTTGCGCCTTCACCCGAGCTTCGCTCAGGCCGCTGGCGGGACATAGCCCGCCACCGCTTCGGCGCCTTCGCCGAAGAAGAATTGCTCCATCTGCCTTGCGAGGTATTGGCGGGCGCGTTGGTCGGCGAGGTTGAGGCGGTTTTCATTCACCAGCATGGTCTGGTGCTTCATCCAGGCCGCCCAGCCTTCTTTGCAGACATTTTGGTAAATGCGCTTGCCCAAGTCCCCCGGGTAGGGCGCGAAGTCCATGCCTTCGCCTTCTTTTTTCATGTAAACACATTGCACGGTGCGGGCCATAACTACCTCTTTGAATGAATGATTGAAATTGAAAATCAGCTGAGTTTTTTGACCAGAACCTGCGAACGTCGGTCCCAGTTGTATTTGCGTTTGCGCTCTTCGGGCAGCCATTCCGGGTCGACCGGTTGGAAGCCGCGCTTGATGAACCAATGCATGGTGCGGGTGGTCAACACAAAGATGCTGGCCAGTCCTTGCGACTTGGCCTGCTGCTCGACGCGTTTCAGGATGCGGTCGCCGTCGCCCTGGCCTTGCACGGCGGGCGACACGGTCAAAGCGGCCATCTCGCCGGTGCGCGCCTCCACATAGGGGTAGAGCGCCGCGCAGCCGAAGATCACGCCGTCATGCTCGATGACGGTGTAGAGGTCGATGTCGCGCTCAATCTCGGTGCGGTCACGCTTGACCAGGGTGCCGTCGCGCTCCAGCGGCTCGATCAGCGCGATGATGCCGCCGATATCATCTGAGCCGGCTTCGCGCAGGCTTTCCAGCTTCTCGTCGACCACCATGGTGCCGATGCCGTCATGGGTGTAGACCTCCTGCAGCAGCGCGCCGTCCACCGCGAAGGGCACGATATGTGAGCGCTCTACGCCGGCCTGACAAGCTCGTACGCAATGGCGCAAGTAGAAGTTCACATCGCTTGGCTCGGTCGCGGGGGGCAAATTGGCCAACATGCGCACGGCATCGGCCAAGGTCAGCTCGGTGTCGACCGGGCTGTTGGCATCACCGGGCTGCTCGTGCACCCCATCACTTTCGCACACGAACAGCAACTTGTCCGCCTGCAAGGCAATCGCCGCGCTGGTGGCCACATCTTCCATATTCAAATTGAAGGCTTCACCGGTGGGCGAGAAGCCGAACGGAGACAGCAAGACCACCGCGCCGCTGTCGATGGCGCGCTGAATCGCCGCGCCGTCCACCTTGCGGACCACACCGCTGTGCTGGAAATCGACCCCGTCGACGATGCCGACCGGCCGCGCGGTCAAAAAGTTGCCCGACACCACCCGCACGGTCGCATTGGCCATCGGCGTATTCGGCAAGCCCTGCGAGAAGGCGGCTTCGATCTCGAAGCGCAGTTGCCCGGCCGCCTCTTGCGCGCAGTCGAGTGCCAGCGCGTCGGTCACCCGCATGCCATGGCTGTATTGGGGAGATTGCCCCTTGGCGGCCAACTGCTCATTGACCTGTGGCCTGAAACCATGGACCAAAACGATCTTGATGCCCATGGCATGCAGGATCGACAAGTCCTGCACAAAAGCATTCAGCTTGCCCGCTGCGACCAATTCACCCGGCATGCCAACCACAAAGGTCTCGCCTCGGTAAGCGTGAATATAGGGCGCCACCGAGCGGAACCAGGGGACGAAGGTGTGGGGGAAGACAAGACTCATGGACGCAATTGTGCCGCAGGCCTCGTTTTGACTGTCTTCAGCCGGGTCTTGTGGGCCCAGGCGCCGGCCGGTCGATAATCCGCGCCTCGTGAATGAATCTAGCTCCCCCCAAAAACCAGCAGTGCCCGCCCAAAAAGCGCCCGCTGCCCGCCGCCCCGGCCCGCCAGCCAATCCGCTGCCGCCCATCACTTTTCCAGAATCGCTGCCGGTCTCGAGCCGGCGCGACGATATTGCGCAGGCGCTGCAAGAGCATCAAGTCATCATCGTTTGCGGTGAGACTGGATCCGGCAAGACCACGCAGTTGCCCAAGATCGCTTTGGCGCTCGGGCGGGGCCGCGCCAATACCGGCAAGCTGATCGGCCACACCCAGCCGCGCCGGATTGCCGCCAGCAGCGTCGCCAAACGCATCGCCGAGGAGCTGAAAACCCCGCTGGGCGAGGTGGTCGGCTTTAAGGTGCGTTTCCAGGATCGGCTGTCGCCGGGGGCCTCGGTCAAGCTGATGACGGACGGCATTTTGCTGGCCGAAACGCAAACCGATCCACTGCTGCGCGCCTACGACACCTTGATCATCGATGAGGCGCATGAGCGCTCGTTGAACATCGACTTCTTGCTCGGCTATCTGCGTGAGGTGCTGAAAAAACGGCCTGACCTGAAGGTGATCGTCACCTCGGCCACGATTGACGCCGATAGATTCGCCAAACATTTTGAGTCGGCAAAAGGCCCCGCGCCAGTGTTGACCGTGTCCGGCCGGCTGTTCCCGGTCGAGCAACGCTACCGTCCGTTTGAGGAGTCACGGGAGTACGACCTCAATAACGCGATTTGCGACGCGGTCGATGAACTCTGGCGCGAAGGCGGCGGCGACGTGCTGGTTTTCCTGCCCGGTGAGCGCGAAATCCGCGAGGCCGCCGAGGCGCTGCGCAAGCACCATCCGCCCGGCGTCGAGGTCTTGCCGCTGTTCGCGCGCCTGTCCCAGCAAGAGCAGGACCGCGTCTTCGAGCAGCATGGCCAGCGCCGCATCGTCTTGGCGACCAATGTGGCCGAGACCTCGCTGACTGTGCCGGGCATCCGTTATGTGATCGACCCAGGGCTGGCCCGCGTCAAGCGCTACAGCTATCGCAACAAGGTCGAGCAGCTTCAAATTGAGCCGGTCAGCCAGTCCTCGGCCAATCAGCGCGCCGGCCGTTGCGGCCGCGTCGCGAACGGTATTTGCATCAGGCTTTACGACGAGAAAGACTACCTCGCCAGGCCGCGTTTCACCGACCCCGAAATCCTGCGCAGTTCGCTGGCCGGCGTGATCCTGCGCATGAAGACGCTTGGCCTGGGCCAGGTCGACGACTTCCCCTTCATCGAGCCGCCGCCGCGCAAGGCGATCGCCGACGGCTACCAACTACTTAACGAGCTGGGTGCGGTGGATGACGCCAATGAGCTGACGCCCATGGGCAAGGAGCTGGGCAAGCTGCCGCTCGACCCGCGCGTTGGCCGGATGATTCTGGAGGCGCGCAGCCGCGAGGCCTTGGCCGAGATTTTGATCATCGCCAGCGCCTTGTCCGGCCAGGATGTGCGTGACCGGCCGATGGAGCAGCAGCAAGCGGCGGACGAGCGCCACAAGAAATTCGATGACGATAAGTCGGAGTTTCTCGGTTACTTGAAGCTGTGGAAGTGGCTTGAGGAAAGTAAAGGCGGAGCTGGAGAGCACAAGCTCAGCCACCGCCGCTACGAGGCGCTGCTGCGCGAGAATTTTGTCAGCCCGCGCCGCGTGCGGGAGTGGCGCGATGTCTATTCGCAGCTGCACACGGTCGTGGCCGAACATGGCTGGCGCATGAACACCGCGCCGGCCACTTATGAGCAGGTGCACTTGAGCATGCTGGCCGGCCTGCTCGGTAATCTGGGTTGCAAGAGCGATGAGGACGAGTGGTATTTGGGCGCGCGGGGCATCAAATTCTGGCGCCATCCCGGCGCGCATCTCAGCAAAAAACCGGGCCGTTGGATCGTCAGCGCCGAGCTGGTCGACACCACGCGCCTGTTCGGTCGCGGCATCGCGGCGATTGAACCGCAGTGGCTGCCGGGTATTGCCGGCCATCTGATCAAGACCCAGTTGCTGGAGCCGCATTGGGAGAAAAAGGCGGCCGAGGTGATCGCCTTGGAGCGGGCGACGCTGTACGGCATCGTCATCTACGCCAACCGGCGTGTGAACTTTGGCAATGTGGATGCAGCGGCTGCGCGCGCGATCTTCATCCGCGAGGCGCTGGTCAACGGTGAGTGGGAATCAAGGCTGCCGTTTCTGGCACATAACAAGCGTCAGATCGCCCAGGTCGAGGAGCTGGAGCACAAGTCGCGCCGGCAAGACGTGTTGGTCGATGATGAGCTGATCTACGCATATTACGACGAACATCTGCCCGCCGATGTGGTGTCTGGCGCGACGCTGGAGCGCTGGTATCGCCACGCCTCCAAGGCCGAGCCCAAACTGCTGCAGCTCAGCCGCGATGAGCTGATGCGCCATGAGGCCGCCGGTATCACCAGCAATGCGTTTCCGAAGACGCTGCGCATGGGCGGTGTTGATTGCCTGGCGAGTTACTTGCACTCGCCCGGCGATGCGCGCGACGGCTTGACGGTCGATGTGCCGATCTACGCCTTGAACCAGGTCAGCGAGGAGCGCGGCGAATGGTTGGTGCCCGGCATGTTGGCGGCCAAGGTGCTGGTCCTGCTGAAAAGCTTGCATCAGCGCCCGCGCTCAAGATTGGTGCCGCTACCCGATTTTGTGGCCGAGTTCATTGCCGCCAATCCCTTCGGGCAGGGCGCCTTGATCGAGGTCTTGCTGAAGGCCGTCAAAGAGCGCACGCAGCTCGCGATTCAGCGCAATGACTTCAAGCTGGAGCAGTTGCAGCCGCATCTGTTCATGAACTTCCGCGTCATCGATGAGCATGGTCGCCAGCTCGGCATAGGCCGCAATCTGGCGGCGCTGAAGGCCGAGTTGGGCGGGCAGGCGAGGTCGGCGTTTCAGGCGCTGGCGGCGCTTCGTTTGCCAGCCTCTGCGCCGGCCTCTGCGCCTGCCGCAACCGAGCCAGCGCCGGTAAAGGGGGGCGGCATCCGCGCCGAGGTTAAAGCGCCACCCAAATCGGCGCGCGAAGTCAGTAAAACTTACACGGCCTGGACTTTTGGCGAGCTGCCCGAGTTGATGGAGGTGTCGCGCGGCGCGCAGACCTTGATCGGCTTCCCGGCGCTGCTGGACCGTGGCACGCATGTAGAGATCGAGGTTTTTGACGAGCCCGATGTGGCGGCGGCCCGCCACCGTCTGGGTCTGCGGCGTTTGCTGGCCTTGCAGCTGAAGGAACCGCTGAAGTTTTTGGAGAAAAACATCCCCGATTTACAAAAGATGTCGGTGCTGTTCATGAGCTTGGGCACGGCCGAAGAGTTGCGCGATCAGATCATTGGCGTGGCGCTGGACCGGGCCTTTCTGGCCGAGCCGCTGCCGACCGATGAGTTCAGCTTCAAGGCGCGCATCGATGAGGGTCGCTCCAGGCTGAATCTGATTGCGCAGGAAGTGGCGCGTCAGACCGGCGTGGTGCTGCTGGAATACGCCGCCGCCACACGCAAACTTAAGGATGCGCGCGCGCCCAAGGAGGCGAGTGAGGACATCACCGCTCAGCTTCAGCGTCTGCTGCCCAAGCAATTCGTCTCAGCCACGCCCTGGGCACAGTTGCAGCATCTACCGCGTTACTTGAAGGCCATCAGTGGCCGCTTGGAGAAGTTGCGTGCCGACCCGGCTCGAGATGCCAAGCTGCTGGCCGAGCTGCGCCCGTTGGAGCAACGCTACCTCAGGCGCGTGGTCGAGATGAAGGGTTCGCCCGACGCGCGCATGACGGATTTCCGCTGGCAATTGGAGGAGTTGCGGGTCAGCCTGTTTGCGCAGGAGTTGCGCACGCCGCAGCCCGTTAGCGTCAAGCGCTTGGAGAAGGTTTGGGCCCAATGGGCGCAGTGATGATGCAAATCTGAGGGGGTGGGCCGTCCGCACTGAAGAATGGGCCGTGAATGCTGCTCAGCTTGCCCTATCAAGAAGTGCGGAAATTGGGTTAAATGGCTGGCATTCAACCTAGCGGCTCCCTCGCCCCTGCCCTGTGCCCGATTCGACCTCCAATTCAGCCAATTCACCTGCTGCCGCAAAACCTGCCGCGCCGATGCGCCGCTTCGGCCGCTTTGAGTTGCGTCAGCTGCTGGGGAAGAGCTCGCGCAGCATGATGTGGCTGGTGTTTGACGCCAAGCTGGATCAGGAGCTGATGCTCTGTATGCCGCGTGTGGTGCCCAATAGTGCCGCCGCCACCGAGCATTGGATCAAGACCGCCAGCGCTGGGGCACGCGTCGTGCATCCCAATCTGGCCCATGTGATCGAGGTCGGGCAGGTCGAGAAATGGCCCTATATGGCGTATGACCGCGCCCTGGGCGAGACCCTGGATGAGCGCTTGACGCGCCAACCCACGCCCTTGCCGCTGGAAATTGCCGAATGGGTTTGCCAATATCTGGAAGGCTTGGCTTTTGCCCATGAGGCCGGCCATGCCCACCGCGACGTGCAGTGCTCGACGCTGATCATCGGCCCGAACAACCAGGTCCGGGTCTTGGGCCTGGAAGCTGCGCAAGAGGTTTTCCCTGCCAATGCCGACTACAACTCGGTGACCCGGCGGGCCATGCGTGATTCGGCCGCCGAGGATATTTTGTGCGTTGGCCTGATGCTGCATCGTTTGCTGACCGGCCGGCCTGTGCTGGAGCAGCCCGACCTTCATCTGGTCGTGCAGCAAATGCAGCCGACCGGGCACGAATTGGTGCGCATGGGCTGGGAGACGCCGCATCCGATTCCTGAGCCGCTGCGCGCGATTTGCAACCGAGCCACCGACCGGCAAGAGCGCCAGCGCTATCACATCGCTCGCAGCTTTTTGCGCGCCTTGGATGGTTGGCGCACCTCGGCCGGCCATGACGAGCAAGGGCCGATTGCGCTGCTGATCGACAAGCTGCAGCGCATAGGCCATTTGCCCAGCACCTCCACCGCCTTGCAAAGAGCCGGGCAATCGGCGGCCATGGACAGGCAGCACACCAGCGCCGTCGCCACCTTGGTGATGCAAGACATGGCCTTGGCGCTGGAGTTGCTGCGTCGGGTCAACAATGCCTTGAAGCAAAGTGGCGCGCCGGTAGACGGTACGGTGCTGAATATGCAGCGCGCCATCGCGATGCTGGGTTTGGAGGGGGTGCAGCAGGCCGCACGGGCACTCAAGCCTTGGCCCGGGCCCTTGAACGAGACGCAAGCGGTGATGCTGCAAAGCCTGATGAAGCGGGTGCACCGCGCCGGGCAGATCGCGCAGGCCTTGCGGCCGGCCGGCTATGACGCCGAGGTGGTCTACCTGATCACGGTGATGCAAAACCTGGGGCGCCTGCTCTTGCAGTACCACTTCCCGGATGACGCTCAGCAGATTCGCCAGCTGATGCAGCCGCCCGAGCCGACCGCTGATCAGCCGCACCCCGCCAGCATGAGCGAGCAGGCGGCGGCCTTTGCCGTGATGGGCTGCGATCTGGAGTCGCTCGGCGTGGCGGTGGCCAAGCATTGGAGTCTGGGTGAGGAATTGCTGCACATGATGCGGCGCCAGTCGCCCACTGCTGCATTGCGCGCCAGCGCCCACGGCAAGGAAAGTGACAACGAGGTGCTGCGCCTGACCTGCAGCCTGGCCAATGAATTGGTTGATGCCTTGATGCAGCCCGAGGCCAAGCGCGTGGTCGGCGTTGAGGTGGCCACCAAGCGCTACGCCCGCACCTTGGGGCTGGGCTTGAAAGATATTCAGCTGGCACTCAACCCCGAGGCCGCTGCACCGGTGGACCGGGGGCGCTCAGGCTTTATACCGCTGGACGGTAACGCGCCGAAGCCATCCGGCCTGCGGGCACGCTTTGCAGCCGAGGCCGCCAAGGCAGCAGCCGACGGTGGGCACAAGGGTGAACCACCCCATTGACCATATTGACCGCGGCCGCTGAACGGCTGCCAGCAGCCTTAGCCCAGCGCAGGACAGAGCAAACGACTTGAGATGAATGCCGACGACTCTTTGACCTATTCCTCTGCTGCGCCCAATCTGCCCGACTTGGGGCGTTTTCATTTGCTCAAGAAGTTGGGCGAGGGCGCACAAGCCACCGTCTGGCTGGCCCATGATCCCAGGCTTGACCGAGATGTGGCGCTGAAGGTCTTGCGCCCCGGCGCCGACCCGCTCAGCGTGGACGAATGGCTGCACGAGGCACGCGCCGTGAGCCGGCTGACGCATCCCCATATCGTGCCTGTCTTCGAGGCCGACAGCCAAGACGGGCAGTCCTATCTGGTGTTCGAGTATGTGGCCGGCGGCACCCTGGCGGATCGCCTGCTCGGCGGGCGCAATGCCGCCTTCGGTGCGCGTGCCGCCGTCGAGTTAATGCTGGGCATCTTGGACGGTCTGCAGGCGGCACATGCCGTCGGCGTTGTGCACCGCGACTTGAAGCCCAGCAATATCTTGATCGATGCCAAGGGCCGCGCCCGCGTGATGGACTTTGGTATCGCGGCGCGCTTGTCGACAGAAGCCCCCGGCATGGTCCCGGCGCAGCCGCAGCGCGTGGTTGGCACACCCGGCTATATCTCGCCCGAGGCCGCACGCGGCGAGCCGCCCAGTGCGCAGATGGACGTGTTTGCCGCAGCGGTGATGCTGGGTGAAATGCTCAGCGGTCAGCGCCTCAATTACGACCCCGACCCTTGGGCCTCGGTGCAGCGCGTGATCGACCAAGACCTGAATCTGCCGTCCAATTTGGGGCTGGATGTCGATGATGCGCTGCGCGCCATCGTGCAGCGCGGGCTGGCTCGCAAGGCCGCAGAGCGCTGGCCGACGGCCAAGGCCATGCATGACGCCCTGGCCGAATGGTTGTACCCGGCGCAAACAGCCGTGCCCGATGTGGTTGACGGCGCGGCGCTGGAGTTCTTGCTGCGCCGCATGCGCCACAAGAGCGATTTTCCGGCCATGTCAGATGCGATTGGCCGCATACAGCGCCTGACCGCCTCCGAAAACGGCAGCCTGGCCAGCTTGTCGAATGAAATTCTCAAGGACGTGGCGCTGACCCACAAGTTGCTGCGCCTGGTCAATACCGTGCAGTTCAGCCATGCCGGCGGCGGCAGCATCAGCACCGTCTCGCGGGCGGTCGCCTTGGTGGGTTTTTCCGGCATTCGCAATCTGGCTTTGTCGCTGATTTTGTTGGAGCGCATGGAAAACAAAGCCCATGCCCAGCAGCTGCGTGAGGAGTTCCTGCGCTCATTGATGGCGGCGTCGCTGGCGCGTGAGTTGTGCCTGAATCCGCGCGAAGCCGAGGAGGCATTTTTGTGCGCGATGCTGCACAACCTGGGCCGCTCCTTGAGTGAGTTCTATTTCCCCGAGGAAGCGCAGCAGATTCGACGCATCACGCGCACCGAGCGCATCGCTCAGGCCACCGGCCAAGCCGCACCGCCGCTCAACGAGGCGGCTGCTTCGGCGCAAGTGCTGGGCATGAGTTACGAGCAATTGGGGCTTGGTGTGGCGCGCCAATGGGGTTTGCCCGAGTCTTTGCAGCACAGCATGCGCCGCCCCGAAGGCGATCCGCCAACGCGCCGTGCCGAGCTCAGCGACGAGCGCCAGCGCTGGCTGGCGCATGCGGCCAATGATGTGGCGGATGTCATTTTGCACACGGACCCGGCCGAGGCGCATGGCCGCGTGCACGCGATGGCGCAACGCTATGCGCGCGTGCTCGGCGTGACGGCGCAGACCTTCGATGTGGCCGCCGATCAGGCCCGTCAGCGCTTGGCACAGGTGGCCGATGCGATGGGTATTCACCTGCCCAAGAACTCTCACGCAAGGCGCCTGCTGGCGCCGCTCAGCCCTACCGTCGATGACTCCTTGGCCGCGCATCAATTGCAGGCCACACAAATTCTGGAGCCCACCCAAACCCTGAGCGCGCAGCAGTTGACGCGGGAGCAAGCGGTTGAAATGATGGCCGCCGGCATTCAGGACATCACCAATGTGATGGTCGAGAACTTCAAGCTCAACGAAGTCTTGCGCATGATTTTGGAAACCATCTTCCGGGCCCTGGGTTTCCGGCGGGTGGTGTTTTGCCTGCGCGACCCCAAGCTGGAAGCCCTGACAGGGCGCTTTGGTCTGGGCGAGGGTGTCGAGGGCGTCGTGCCGGCCTTCAAAGTGCCGCTGCGTCTGGCCGACGGCGCCAATGCCGATCTTTTTGCCGCAGTCTGCCAAAAAGGTGTCGACACCTTGATTGCCGACGCCACCGTGGCCAAGATCGCCGGCCGTCTGCCGCTTTGGTATCGCGGCGAGGTGCGCGCGCCTAATTTCTTGCTGCTGCCGATGACGCTCAAGGGCGCGCCGTTCGCGTTGATCTATGCGGACAAGGCCAAGGCCGGCGGCATCGACTTGGGTGAGAAAGAGCTGCAACTGTTGCGCACCCTGCGTAATCAGGCGGTGATGGCGTTCAAGCAGGTGGGCTGAAGCCGCCGGCACCCGAGGGTTTTGGGGTCTGGGCTAGACTGCTCCCCAAGTCCGGGTTGCAGCCTGCAGCTCGGTGCACCTACCCGATAAGCCGACATGTCCAGTCTCCAAGAATCCTCCCTGCTGCAAGCCCTGCAAACCGTTGTTGACCCGAATACCGGCCAAGACTTTGTCGCCGCCAAACAGCTGAAGAATCTGCGCCTGGACGGCGCCGATGTGTCCTTTGAGATCGAGTTGGGCTACCCCGGCGCCAGCCAGATTGCTGAGTTGCGCCGCCAGTTGGTGGCCGCTGCCCGTACGGTGGCCGGCGTGGCCAATGTCAGCGTGCAAATCCACAGCAAAATCGCCGCCCACGCCGTGCAGCGTGGCGTGCAGTTGCTGCCCGGGGTGAAAAACATCATCGCCGTGGCCTCGGGCAAGGGCGGGGTGGGCAAGAGCACCACGGCCGCCAACCTGGCGCTGGCGCTGGCCGCCGAGGGCGCACGGGTGGGCATGTTGGACGCCGATATTTACGGCCCCAGCCAGCCCACCATGTTGGGTATCAGCGGCCGGCCCGAGAGCGAAGATGGCAAGCTGATGGAGCCGATGGAGGCTTACGGCCTGCAGATCATGTCGATCGGCTTTCTGGTCGAAGAAGATCAGGCGATGATCTGGCGCGGCCCGATGGCCACGCAAGCGCTGGAGCAACTGCTTCGCCAAACCCGTTGGCAGGAGCTGGACTATCTGATCGTCGACATGCCGCCCGGCACCGGCGATATCCAGCTGACCTTGTCGCAGCGTGTGCCGGTGACGGGCGCGGTGATCGTCACCACACCGCAAGACATCGCACTGATCGACGCCAAAAAGGGCCTGAAGATGTTCGAGAAGGTCGGCGTGCCGATTCTCGGCTTGGTCGAAAACATGGCCGTGCATATTTGCACCAATTGTGGCCATGCCGAGCACATCTTCGGCGCCGATGGCGGACAAAAAATGGCGCAGCAGTACGGTATCGACTATTTGGGCGGCTTGCCGCTGGCGATGTCGATTCGCGTGCAGGCTGACGCCGGCCAGCCCACCGTGGTGGCCGAGCCTGATGGCGAGATCGCCGGGCTTTACAAGGCTTTGGCGCGCAAGGTGGCGGTCAAGATCGCGGCTCAGGCGAAGGACTATTCGGCCAAGTTTCCGACCATCTCGATTTCCAAGTCGACCTGAATCCGCGCATCAAACGCACCGTTCTCCTTGGTGAAGAATCACATTTAAGCCGCCCGCGCTTGCACCGATAGCGATGGGGTGCCGGTAAAGAATAGAGCAGCGCTGTTGGCGCCTGAGCTTTGTGCCGGACGGGCTTGGGCGCGCGCGAGCGCATGGCAAGCGGGCCGGGTCGCTGCTCAAAAGAGTGCTCGAGCGCTAGTCTGTGGCCGCCGTGATCTGAGTGAATTCGTGTTCGCTTTTGCTCAAGGGATGGTCAGATGAAAACAGTCAAACAGATGTTCGGCACGGCCTTGGCTGTGATGGCGTTGGCGGTTGTGCTGCTGTTGTTTGCGATTTATCGCTTGCACGCGGCTGGCAACGCCTTGTCGAGTGCGGAGAAGTCGCGCTATGTGTCGTCGGCGCTGGCCGATGAACTGCGTCAAAGCTCGGATGACTTGACGCGCTTGGCGCGCACCTATGTGATGTCGGGCGACGCGAAGTGGGAGCGGCAGTACTTTGAAGTGCTTGACATCCGCAACGGCAAGAAGCCACGCCCTGCCGGTTACGAAAAAATCTATTGGGATTTCCGCGCGGCCGATACCGAGCCGGCCGTAGGCAAAGGCGGCAGCAGCACCATGCCGCTGCTGGATGCCATGAAGGCGGCAGGCTTCACCGAGGCCGAGTTCGGCAAGCTCAAAGAGGCAGCCGGTAACTCCGATGACCTGGTCAAGACCGAGACGGTGGCGATGAATCTGGTCAAGGGCCTGTATGACGACGGCACGGGCAAGTTCACCAAGAAAGGCGAGCCCGATTTACCCGCAGCGCAGGCCATGATGCATGACAAGAACTACCACCAATTCAAGGCCAAAATCATGAAACCGGTGGATGAGTTCTTGCGCATGCTGGATGCGCGTACCGAGGCGGCGGTGCTTGAGGCCCAGGCCTCGCAGGACCGCTGGTTCGCTATCGTCTTGGCCTTGGCGCTGTTGCTGGCGAGCTTGGGACTGGGCTTGCTGTGGTATGCCAAGCATTGGGTGGCACAGCGCCTAGGGGGCGAACCTTTCCAAGTGGTCGCGGCGGTGAAAGAGATTGCCGAAGGTAATTTGGCCGAACGCCTGCACAACCACAGCAGTGATGCTCACAGCGTGATGGGTGTGCTCACCTTGATGGTGGAACAGTTCTCAAAAGCTGTTTCTCAGGTGCGCAATGGCACCGATGGCGTGGCGACTGCCAGTGCCGAAATCGCTCAGGGCAATAACGATCTGAGTGTGCGCACCGAGCAGCAGGCCAGCAGTTTGCAGCAGACCGCATCTTCTATGGCGGTGCTGGGCGATACCGTGCGGCGCAATGCCGACAGCGCCGTGCAGGCCAATCAACTGGCCGCCAATGCCAGCTCGGTGGCGCTCAAAGGCGGCGAAGTGGTCAGCCAAGTTGTGGACACCATGAAGGGCATCAATGACAGCTCAAGGCGCATTTCCGACATCATCAGTGTGATCGACGGGATCGCTTTTCAGACCAATATCCTGGCTTTGAATGCGGCGGTGGAGGCGGCCCGTGCAGGTGAGCAGGGCCGCGGGTTTGCCGTCGTCGCCAGCGAGGTGCGCAGCCTGGCTCAACGTAGCGCCGAAGCGGCCAAGGAGATCAAACAGTTGATCAACGACAGCGTCGAGCGGGTCGAGCGCGGTACCAGCCTGGTTGACCAGGCCGGCGCCACGATGGATGAAATCGTGACGTCGATCAAGCGCGTTACCGACATCGTGGCGGAGATCAGCCACGCCAGCAGCGAGCAAAGCGCCGGCGTGGCCGAGATTGGTGCGGCTGTCGGCAAGATGGACCAGAGCACTCAACAAAATGCGGCGCTGGTGGAGCAAAGCGCGGCGGCCGCAGAGAGTTTGCGCCAGCAAGCGCAAAACCTGCAACAGGCGGTGGCAGTGTTCACTTTGCGCTGAAATCCCTTCTGCGCATGTCCCGCTCTGAAGGCTTGCGCCGCCCGGTCGGCGAGAGGGCGCTAGACTGCCCGAATGAATGCAGATGAAGTCGTCGCTTCCAGTTCCACTGGGCCTCTCGTGTCGCCGCACCGCCCTTCAGTGCGCGTGGCGGTGGTGATGGACCGCGAAGCCAATCCCAACCAGTGGGAGGCTTGGCGGTTTTCGGTGGCCGATGTTGTGGCGCATCAAGATGCATTTGGCACCGAGCCCCGCGTATTGCGCGACGATGGGAAACGGCAGACCCGTTTGTTCCCCTGCTTCGATTTAGAGCTTTTTGCAGACGAAGCCGAGGGCTATTTTCTCAATCTGAACAGCGGCGCGCCGGTCTGGTTTGTTGTGTGGCGCCTTGATGATGAGGACCCTTCGCATGCTTGGGCGGAGCGCGTCAGCCTGAGCTACACGGAGGCCGGCCGCTGGCTGGACGCGCAGGAGCGCGTAGACAACGTGCCGCTGCCGGCCGATCTGGCGGCTTGGTTGCAGGCCTTTACCGCTGAGCATTACCGCCCCGAAGTCAAGAAGGAGCGGCGCCGCCCACAGTCCTTCTTGCCGCCGGGGGAGCGACGCTGATGGGGGCTGCTGAAGATAAAGACGCGTCGACACAGGAGCCGGCCGGGTTCCTGGCGCGTTGGGGCCGCCGCAAGGCCGAGGCTAGGGCGCAGGTGACTGCGCCGCCCGTGATTGCCCCTCTGCCTGAAGAGGCTGTTGCTGTAGAGCCGTCACCCGAGCCAGCCCCCAGTTATGCCGACGTTGAGGCGTTGACGCCCGCGAGCGACTATGCACGCTTCATGAATCAAGACGTCGACGCCGGTGTGCAGCGGGCGGCGATGAAGAAGCTGTTCTTTTCCGACCCGCATTTCAACGTGATGGACGGGCTGGATACCTATATTGATGATTACAGCCTGCCTGACCCTCTCCCTTTGAGTACGTTGCGGCAGTTGCACCAGAGCAAGGCCTTGGGCCTGTTTGCGCTTGAAGAAGAAGAGCAAGAAAAAGTTGCAGCCCAACAAGACCTGACCCCGCGGACCTCTGCGCTTACCGAAACCCCGAGCATCCTTCATGACGACGACCACGCTGATTTGCGACTGCAACAAGACGATGCCGCTGGACGGCCCGGCCCTGAAAGCGGCGCTGGGGCCTGAAGCCGGCGCTGGGCTGGAGACCACCCACACCTTGCTGTGTCGCCGCGAGGCCGGCGCTTTTCAGCGTGCAGCCAAGTCCGGTGACGATGTCTTGGTGGCCTGCACGCAGGAGAGCCGGCTTTTTCAGCAACTCAATGAGCAAACCGAGGGCGCGCTGCCGCTCAGCGAGCGGCCGATTCGCTTCGTCAATATTCGCGAGACGGGCGGCTGGTCCAAAGACGGCCGGCAGGCCAGCCCGAAGATCGCTGCGCTGCTGGCGCTGGCGCAATTGCCCGATGCTGCGCCGGTGCCGACGGTCAGTTATCGCTCGCAAGGCCGGGCGTTGATCATTGGAGATGCTGAGCGCGCCGCGCGTGCGGCCGAGATGCTGGCGGACAAGCTGGATTTGAGCTTGCTGATACAGCCAGGGCAGGGCGCTTTGCCGCAGACCCGCACGCTGCCGGTCTTTGCCGGCGAGCAGGTGCAGATCAGCGGTTGGCTGGGTGCGTTTGAAGTCAGCTGGACGCAGCGCAATCCGATTGATCTGGACCTGTGTACCCGCTGCAATGCTTGCGTCGATGCCTGCCCTGAAGGCGCGATCGATTTCAGCTACCAAATTGATTTGAGCAAGTGCAGCAGCCACCGTGACTGCGTCAAGGTTTGCGCCGCCGCCGGAGCCATAGATTTTGATCGCTCGCCACAAAGCCGCAGCGAGCCGTTCGATCTGGTGCTGGACTTGAGTTCAGCACCTTTGATCACCCTGCATCAACCGCCACAGGGTTATTTCCACGCCGCTGACGATGCGCAGCTGATGGCCGCCGTCTTGCAACTGCGCGAGGCGGTCGGTGAGTTCGAGAAGCCCAAGTTCTTCAACTATAAGCAAAAGCTCTGCGCGCACAGCCGCAATGAGCAGATCGGCTGCAGCGCTTGCATCGATGTGTGTTCCGCGCAAGCGATCCGCAGCGATGCGTCCCGCAAAGGCAAGGCCGGCGGCGCGACCTTGGCCGGCATCATCGTGGAGCCGCATCTGTGCGTGGGCTGCGGCGCTTGCACCACGGTTTGCCCCAGCGGCGCATTGAGTTATGCGACGCCCGGCCCTGACGCCCAGGGTCAGCGCATACGCACGCTGCTGAGCACCTATGCCCGTGCCGGCGGCAAAGACGCAGCGTTGCTGATTCACAGCCAAGGCGGCGGCGCCAAGCTGATCGGCGACTTGGGCCGCACGGCGCGCACGCAGGCCGCTGTGCACGGCGTGCCGGCGCGCGTCTTGCCGCTGGACGCCTGGCACACCGCGTCCATCGGAATGGAGCTGTGGCTGTCGGCGGTTGCCTATGGCGCTTCCCAGGTCTGGGTCTTGATGACGAGTGAAGAAGCACCCGACTACCGCGCGGCCGTGCGGGAGCAAATGGCGACGGCACAGGCGATTCTGAGTGGTCTGGGCTTCAAGGGGCAACACCTGACCCTGATCGAGGCCGCCAATGTGGCCGCACTGGATCTGGCGCTGCAAGCGCGGCCGGCTGAATGCCTTGGGCAAGCAGCCGCTTACCGCGTGCTGGCCGACAAGCGCGCCACGCTGGAGCTCTGTCTCGAGCACCTGATGGCCCAGGCCCAAGCCGTACCTGAGGAAATTGCCTTGCCCGAGGCCAGCCCCTTCGGCGGCCTGATCGTCAACGCTGACGCCTGCAGCATGTGCCTGAGTTGCGTCAGTGCCTGCCCGGCCGGCGCCCTGGCCGACAACCCCGACAAGCTGCAACTGCGTCTGATCGAGAAGAACTGCGTGCAATGCGGCCTCTGTGCCAGCACCTGCCCGGAAGGCGCCATCACGCTGCAGCCCCGGCTCCTGCTGGCCGATGGCGGGCGGCAGCGTAAGCAGCTGCAGGTCTTGAATGAAGTCGAGCCCTTTTGCTGCGTGCGCTGTGCCAAACCCTTCGCGACGCCAAAGGCGATCGAGCTGATGTTGGCCAAGCTGGGCGCCCACCCGATGTTCCAAGGCGCAGCGCGTGAGCGCCTGCAGATGTGCAGCGACTGCCGCGTCATCGCTATGCACAGCAACCCGCATGAAGTCAGGATCAACGACCTATGAGTAGCAGCGTTCCCCTTGAGTTTCAAAGCCCCGAGAATATTGGCAGCAGCGAAGAGCTGGCGCGGGCCGAGGTCTACGGCCTGTTGGCCGAGCTTTTCTTCGCGCCACCGAGCCAGGATTTGTTTGATCAGCTGCGTGTGGCGGTGACTGAAGCACCGATGGCCGGGGCCTTTTTGGAGCGCAGCTGGGGTGAGTTGGTGGGCGCCTCGAGACGACTGAGCTTGAGTGCGGTCGAAGCCGAATATGTGGCCCTTTTTGGCGGCGTTGGTAAGCCGGCAGTTTGCGTGTTCGCGTCTTGGTACCTGGCTGGCGCGCTGAATCAACAGCCCTTGGTCCAGGTGCGCCGCACGCTGGAGCTGCTCGGGCTGGAGCGGCCGCAGGGCGTGCTGGAGACCGAAGACCATATTGCCAGTCTGTGCGAAGTGATGCGTTACTTGATCGCAGGCGATGACCTGAGCGTCAGCAATCTTGCCGCGCAGCAGCGTTTCTTCAACAGTCATTTGCGCGCTTGGGTCGACGGCCTGTGCGACGCCCTCAGCGCGCAGGCGCAGGCAAACTTTTATCGTGCCGTGGCAGATTTCGCTCGGGACTTCTTTGCGGTTGAAGCGCAAGGATTCGATCTGCTGGAAGTTTAAATTGGCGTCGTCTGTGCGCTGCGCGGGTGTAGCCCGATGCACGAAACGCACAACAACGCTATATTGCTGTGGCACGCGTTTTTTGGAGTCGATGAACATGATCACGAGCAAAAGTCCAGTCACCCAAACGAGGGACGAGGCCGATGTCGCCCCGGCAGCCGGGGCTCTCAAACGACGCGGTTGGTTGCTCGGGCTAGGTGCGGCGGGTGCCGCGGCCGTGGTGGTCAAGGCTTTGCCTGTAGGCCAGGTGGCCCAAGCGGAAGTGGCCGTCGCCGAAGCGCTGACTCCAGAGGCTGGCGGCTACCAGCTGAGCCCCCATGTCTTGCGTTACTACGAAACCGCGCGCTCTTGAGCCGTCGAGTTGATCGTTCGCTTTTGATGGGTCTTTGCGCTTCGCTGCCGGACTGAATGGGTGGTGCCCTGTGCACCAAGCCCGATGGAGACAATATGTTGTTGACACGTAAAGCTTCTTCCTCTGCCACCACTGAAGGCCAGGCATCGGCCGGCTTGGTGAGCAGCCTGGCCCGAGGTCTCGATGGGCAAAGCCGCCGGGCCATTCCGACCATGGACCGGCGTTTGTTTTTGCGCCGCTCTGGTTTGGGCTTGGGTGCAGGGCTGGCGGCAACGCAGCTGAGCTTGGTGCAAAGAAAAGCCCAGGCCGCCGAAACCGCCGCACCCGCTGCCGGGCCCGGGGCCAAGGTAGAGGTCAAGCGCACCGTCTGCGGCCATTGCTCGGTCGGCTGCGCGGTCGATGCGGTAGTGGAGAACGGCGTTTGGGTGCGCCAAGAGCCGGTGTTTGATTCGCCCATCAATCTCGGCGCCCATTGCGCCAAAGGTGCGGCGCTGCGTGAGCACGGCGCCGGCGAGCACCGCCTGCGCACGCCGATGAAGCTGGTGAATGGCAAATACCAAAAGATCAGCTGGGACGTTGCGCTGACCGAGATCAGCGCCAAGATGCTGGAGCTCAAAAAGCAAAGCGGGCCGGACTCAGTCTTCATTGTCGGCTCCTCCAAACACAATAACGAGCAGGCCTATCTGCTGCGTAAATGGGTCAGCTTCTGGGGCAGTAATAACTGCGACCATCAGGCGCGCATCTGCCACTCAACCACGGTGGCCGGCGTGGCCAACACCTGGGGCTATGGTGCGATGACCAACTCGTACAACGATATGCGCAATTCCCGCGCTGCGATGTACATCGGCTCCAACGCGGCCGAGGCGCATCCGGTCTCGATGCTGCATATGCTGCATGCCAAGGAGCATGGCTGCAAGATGATCGTGGTTGACCCGCGCTTCACCCGCACGGCGGCCAAGGCCGACGACTATGTGCGCATCCGCTCCGGCTCCGACATTCCTTTTGTGTTCGGCCTCGTTTATCACATCTTCAAGAACGGCTGGGAAGACAAGCAGTACATCCACGACCGTGTTTTCGGCATGGACAAGGTGCGCGAAGAAATCATGGTCAAGTGGACGCCGGACAAGGTGCTCGAAGCCTGCGGTGTTGATGAAGCCACTTGCTACAAGGTCGCCAAGACCTTGGCCGACAACCGACCCAGCACCATCGTCTGGTGCATGGGCCAGACCCAGCACACGACCGGCAATGCGGTCGTGCGGGCGTCTTGCATCTTGCAGCTGGTGCTGGGGAACGTAGGGGTCAGCGGCGGCGGCACCAATATCTTCCGTGGCCACGACAACGTCCAGGGTGCCACCGATGTGGGCCCGAATCCCGATTCGCTGCCCGGCTACTACGGCCTGGCCGAGGGCGCTTGGAAGCATTTCGCCAAGATCTGGGACGTTGATTTCGAGTGGATCAAGAAACAGTATGCGCCGGGCATGTTGACCAAGCCCGGCATGACCGTCTCGCGCTGGATCGACGGCGTGCTGGAGAAGAACGAACTGATCGACCAGGAAAGCAATCTGCGCGGCCTGTTTTTCTGGGGTCATGCGCCCAACTCGCAGACCCGCGGCCTGGAAATGAAAAAGGCGATGGACAAGCTCGACCTGCTGGTCGTCGTCGACCCGTTCCCGTCGGCAACTGCGGCCATGGCGGCCATGCCAGGCAAGGCTGATGAGCTGAACCCGAATCGCGCCGTCTACCTGCTGCCCGCCTGCACGCAGTTCGAAACCAGCGGTTCCTGCACGGCGTCGAACCGCTCGATCCAGTGGCGCGAGAAGGTGATCGAGCCGCTGTGGGAGTCGCGTACCGATCACATGATCATGTATCAGCTGGCGCAAAAGCTTGGCTTCGACAAGGAGTTGATGAAGAGCGGCAAGCTGGTGCCGGGCAAGGGCGGCATGATGGAGCCGGAAACCGAGTCGCTGCTGCGCGAAATCAACCGCGGCCTGTGGACGATTGGCTATACCGGCCAGAGCCCGGAGCGGCTCAAAGCGCATATGCGCAATATGAATGTCTTTGATGTCAAGACCTTGCGCGCCAAGGGCGGCATCGACAAGGAAACCGGCTACAAGCTCGATGGCGACTACTTCGGCCTCCCTTGGCCCTGCTACGGCACGCCCGAACTCAAGCACCCAGGCTCACCGAATCTCTACGACACCTCCAAGCATGTGATGGACGGTGGCGGCAACTTCCGCGCTAACTTCGGGGTCGAGCGTGACGGGGTCAGTCTGCTGGCCGAGGACGGCTCGCATTCCAAGGGCTCGGCCATCACCACCGGCTACCCGGAGTTCGACCATCTACTGCTCAAAAAACTGGGCTGGTGGAACGACTTGACCGAGGCCGAAATGAAGCTGGCCGAGGGCAAGAACTGGAAGACCGATCTGTCCGGCGGCATCCAGCGCGTCGCGATGGCGCATGGCTGCCATCCCTTCGGCAATGCCAAGGCGCGCGCGGTGGTCTGGAACTTCCCCGACCCGATTCCGCAGCACCGCGAGGCTTTGTTCTCGACCCGGCCGGACCTGATCGCCAAGTACCCGACGCATGATGACAAGAAGAGCTTCTGGCGCCTGCCCACGCTGTACAAGAGCGTGCAAGACAAGAACATTGACATTGGCAAGACATTTCCCTTGATCATGAGCTCGGGCCGCTTGGTCGAGTATGAGGGCGGCGGTGAGGAGACTCGCTCGAACAAATGGTTGGCCGAGTTGCAACAGCATATGTTTGTCGAGATCAACCCGGCGACTGCCAATGACCGCGGCATCCGCGATGGCGAGGATGTCTGGGTCACCACCCCGACCGGCGCCAAGCTGACCGTACGCGCGCTGGTGACCGAACGGGTGGACCGCGACACCGTCTGGCTGCCCTTCCACTTCTCGGGCCGCTGGCAGGGCGTTGATCTGCTGCAGCATTACCCGGAAGGCGCGGCGCCGATTGTGCGCGGCGAGGCGGTCAATACCGCCACGACCTATGGTTATGACAGCGTGACGATGATGCAAGAGACCAAGACGACGGTCTGCCAAATCGCTAAAGCCACCGTCTAAGGGGAGTACTGACATGGCAAGAATGAAATTCATCTGTGACGCCGAGCGCTGCATCGAGTGCAATGGCTGCGTCACCGCCTGCAAGGCCGAGCATGACATCCCCTGGGGCGTCAACCGCCGCCGCGTCGTCACGCTGAACGATGGCGTGGCGGGCGAGAAGAGCATCTCGGTCGCCTGCATGCATTGCTCGGACGCACCTTGCATGGCGGTCTGCCCGGTCAACTGCTTTTATCGCACCGACGAAGGCGTGGTGCTGCATGACAAAGACATCTGCATCGGCTGCGGCTACTGCTCTTATGCCTGCCCCTTTGGCGCGCCGCAGTTCCCCAGCACGGGCGCCTTTGGCTTGCGCGGCAAGATGGACAAGTGCACCTTCTGCGCCGGTGGCCCGGAAGAAAACGGCAGCCAGGCCGAGTTTGAAAAGTATGGCCGCAACCGCCTGTCAGAAGGCAAGCTGCCGGCCTGTGCCGAGATGTGCTCAACCAAGGCCTTGCTGGCCGGCGACGGCGATGTGGTCGCCGACATCCTGCGCAACCGCGTGCTGGTGCGCGGCAAGGGCAGCGAAGTCTGGGGTTGGGGTACGGCTTATGGAAAACCAAGTGACGGCAGGCCAGTCGGCGGTGCCAAGCCTGAAGAGGCGAAATCATGAGGGCCCGGCTACTGGCGCTGGCCGTGATCGCCTTGTTGAATGTGCAGGGCTGCGGCGAACGCGAGCAAAAACTGGTGAAGAAGGCTGGCTCTGATACGTCGACCTGGAGTGCCAGTGCAGCCGCCAATCCGGCCTTCAAGGCGCCGGGATGGACGCCCGGTGATCAGGCCTCCTGGGAGGGCCAGATTCGGCGGCGCAACCAATCGCAGAACGACTACTCGCGTTGATCGCGGAGGGCAAGATGCGAAATACATTTGTTTCTTTGCTGGCGGTGTTGAGCCTGTCCGCAGCTTGTGCGCAGGCAGTGCCTGAGCCTGCTGCGTCTGCGGCGGTGCAGTCGGCCGCTCCGACCGGTTTTGTGGCACCGGCCTTGCCCAGGCCGGATGAGAGCAATGCCGAGCGTACCAAGTCGCAGCCCGGGAATAACGCCCCCTTTTGGCGGGGCGTGCACGGCTCCGGCGATAAACCCGGCACCAGCAATTTGCCCGGCGCCGAGAAGGGTGTGCTGATTCAAGCCATGGTGCAGTACCCGGGCTCCAAATTGACCACGGCCGGCGAAGCTTGGCGGCAGGTGCGCAACCAGTGGATCATTCCTTATGGCGGGTCGCTGCTCTTGATCACGCTGCTGGCGCTGGCGCTGTTCTATTTTTCCAAGGGCACGCTGGGGGGGCATGTGCCTTACACCGGCCGCCAGATCGAGCGCTTCACCTATTTCGAGCGCGCTGCACATTGGAGCAATGCCGCGGCCTTTACCGTGCTGGCCGTTTCTGGTGTGGTGATGGCTTTTGGCAAGTTTTTCTTGCTGCCGGTCTTGGGCGCCACGCTGTTTGGTTGGCTTAGCTATGCCTTGAAGACTGCGCACAACTTCACCGGGCCGCTGTTTGCGGTTTCTCTGGTGGTGGTGTTTTTAACTTTTGTTCGCGACAACCTGCCCACGCTCGATGATCTGAAATGGATGGTCAAGGGCGGCGGCTTGTTTGGCGAACATGAGGTGCCTTCGGCCCGCTTCAATGCCGGCGAGAAAGTAGTGTTTTGGGCCGGTGTCTTTGTGCTTGGGTTCACTGTCGTGGCCTCGGGCTTGGTGCTCAATCAGTTGATTCCGAATTTGGCGTATCTGCGGGGAGATATGCAGATTGCGCACATGGTGCATGCCGTCGGATCGGTCTTGATGTTGACGCTGTTCTTGGGCCATATTTACATGGGCACCATAGGCATGAAGGATGCGCTCAGCGCCATGAAGACAGGAATGGTCGATGAGGGCTGGGCGAAAGAGCATCACGAGCTGTGGTTTGACGATATACGCGCCGGCAAAATCCCGGCACAACGCACGCCCGACAAGCCGTCCAGCGCGCCGCTTGCCCAGCATTGAGCCTCAGCATTGAATAAGGAAATGATCATGGCCCGCTCCACAAACTTTAAATTCAAGCTGAGCCTGGCTGCCCTGATTTGTGTGGCGGCGACTGCGGCCTCGGCCAAATTACCGGCGCCCAGCGACGAAGCCAAGCTCAAGGCTGCCGCCGCAGCCGCGAAAACCGCTTGGTCAGATAAGTTGGCCGCCTATCAGCTGTGCCAGGCCATGAACCGGGTGGCCGACGGCTATCGCAAGAGCGCCAAGGCCGCAGGGCGCGAAGTACAGCCAGCAGTTGAGACGCCGGCTTGCGCGGATCCAGGCCCGTTTGTTGCACCCGAAGCGCTTGCGGCTGCTGCTGCCCCGGTCCCAGCGCCTGTGCCCGCAGCGCCCCTAGCCCAGCCCAAGAAGTGACGGGTCAGGCGCCGGTCGGGTCGCTCGAGCCTTTGCAGGAGTTCTGGCTGTGCGGCCTGCAGTCAAAGCTTGCTCTGAACGAGCGAGGCTGGCTGCAGCCTAACGACGATTTCTGGCGGCTATGGTTGGCCCGCCCAGAGCTGGCCTTGCTTGAAGAGTCCTGCCCGGCAGAAATTGCACTGCATCAGGCCTTGCTTGAGCGGCCTAGCTCGTCACAGTCGGCGTTGTTGGCGGCGATCGCGGACGAAGATGCGCGCGCCAATTACCAATTTTTCCTGCGCTTTCGGGATGATGTTTTGGCCGCCGGCACGCTTGAGGCGGCTTATTTGAGGCTGATGCGTCAACCCTTGATGCTGCCGCCCTTGTTTGTCGAAGGCTTGGTGGCCACCATCGCCGGCCATTTGCTGGCGGGCAATGTGGACGCATTTCAAGTCCGGGCGGCGGAGCTGTTGTTTCGTACCCAGCGCCTGAGCTTGACCGAGGGACGCTTGCTCTGCGCTGATTTGGAAGGTTTGGACAGCCGACAAGCGGCGGCCGGCTTGCTGGATGTGCTCAGCCCCGACAACGCCGCTGAATTCTGGCGGCGTGGCTCCGCGCAGCCGTTCGCGCTGGACCTGACCCATGAGGTTTCCAACGCGCTGGGCCACGGTATGAGCTTCAATCTGACGCTCAAACATTCGGGCTTGAAGGCCTTGGCCAAGGTGCTGGAACTCTGGCTGGGCCGTTTTCTGGGGCGGCCGCTCAAGATCACTGCACTGCAAAAAGTGGATGACTCCGCCTGGAGCTGGCATATCGGACTGGACGTTGACTCGATGCGCTTGCTGAACGATTTGTACGAGGACAGGCCGGTCGACGCCGCCCGCATGGCGCAACTGATCAGCTTGTTCAAGCTGGAACTGCCAGGCAGCTACCCGAAGCCGATTTATCTGGGCCTGGCCATGTCCAGCGATAAAAGCCTCAAGCTCAAGCCGCAAAACCTGCTGCTTAACTTGCCGCCCGAATTGGCACTCTTGGGGTGACGGTCGTTTGAGCGCGTTTTCCGAGAGCTTGAGTGCTGCAGCGCTGCTGCTGCAGCAGGCCGACCCTGTGCTGATGCAGACCTTGCGCCTGTCTGTGCTGGTCAGCGGCTCGGCCTGTTTGATTGCGGCCTTGTTCGGCCTGGCCGCCGGGGCTTGGGTTGCCACTGCGCGCTTCCCCGGCCACCGCGCGCTGCAAATCGCTTTGTCCACGCTGCTGGCGCTGCCTTCGGTGTTGGTGGGCTTGGTGGTGTATTTGCTCCTGTCGCGCAGTGGGCCCTTGGGTTCTTGGGGCATCTTGTTCACGCCGACGGCGATGGTGCTGGCGCAAACGGTGCTGGTCTTGCCCGTCATCGCGGCCCTGGCGCAGCAGTTGGTGCGCGACAGCTTGCGCGAGGGCGGCGAGCAGCTTCGTTCCATGGGTGCGGGGCCCTTTACTGCCGCCTGTTTGATGTTGGTGCACGAGCGCTGGGCGGTGCTGACGATCATGTTGACCGCTTTTGGTCGCGCGATTTCCGAGGTCGGTGCCGTGATGATTGTGGGCGGCAATATCGACGGCGTGACCCGAGTTATCACCACCTCGATTGCGCTGGAGACTAGCAAGGGTGATTTGCCACTGGCGCTGGCGCTGGGCTTGTTGTTGCTGGGTCTGGTCGGTCTGATCAATCTCTTGATCGCTCTGGTGCAAGCTTGGCAGCGATCGCAGGGCGGCCAGTCGGAGTACGCTAAGTGATGACGCCCCCCGCCCGAGACGTACTCGGCCGGCCCCCCGAGGGGGCCCAGTCGTCCTTGGGGCGGTCCGGCGAACGACTTGTGAGTGAGTCAGTATTGCTGAGTTTGAGCAATGTCGGCGTGTCCTACGGCCCTGTGCAGGCCTTGAGCGAGGTCACGCTGCAAGTCAAACAGGGCGAGTTCATCGCCCTGGTCGGTGCCAATGGCTCGGGCAAGACCACACTTCTGCAGGCCATGCATGGCTTGCTGCCCCTGAGCGGTCAGCGGGTGCTGACCCGGGGCTGTGGTCGCCAAGTGATGGTTTTTCAGCGGCCCTTTTTGCTGCGCTTGTCGGTGTGGCGCAATGTCTGGCTGGCGCTGTGCTTGGCCGGTGTGCCGCGCGGGGAGCGGTCGGCGCGGGTAGACGAGGCCTTGCAGCGGGTCGGGCTGGCAAGCCTGCGCGGGCGGCCCGCACGCGCGCTGTCGGGGGGCCAGCAGCAGCGCCTGGCCCTGGCACGGGCCTGGAGCTTGCGGCCTGCCATCCTTTTTCTGGACGAGCCGACGGCCAGTCTTGACCCCTCGGCCAAACAAGAGATCGAGACCTTGCTGGCGGGCTTCAAGGCCGCCGGACTCACCTTGATCATGAGTACGCACAATCTGGGCCAGGCCAAACGCTTGGCCAGCCGTGTGATCTATCTGGACCGTGGCAAGATTGGAGCCGATTTGCCCTGTGCAGATTTTTTCAAAGAGCACGGGCAGGGCGCCAGGCTGGAGCTGTTTCTAAAAGGGGAGTTGAGATGGGATTTGTGATGAAAGCGGCTGCTGCATTTTTGCTGGCCTTGAGTTTGAGTACCGCGCCTACGCAAGCGCAGGCGCAAGAGCGCACCCTCGTGATGGCCTCTACCACCAGCACCGAGCAATCGGGCCTGTTCGCTCATCTGCTGCCGGCCTTCAAAAAGGCCAGCGGCATCGAGGTCCGCGTGGTGGCGCAGGGCACCGGCCAAGCGCTCGATATGGGCCGGCGCGGAGACGCCGACCTGCTCTTTGTCCACGACCAAGTGGCCGAGGAGAAGTTCGTTGCCGAAGGATTCGGCTTGGCGCGCCGGGCCGTCATGTTCAATGATTTTGTGCTGGTAGGACCAGCCCTTGACCCGGCCGGCGTGCGCGGCCAGGATGTGGTGGCGGGCTTGAATAAACTGAGCTCTTCCAAGGCGATCTTCGTGTCGCGCGGCGACAAGAGTGGTACCCATGCGGCCGAGTTGCGTTTCTGGAAGGCCGCCGGCATCGGCGACCCCGCTGTCAAGGCAGACGGCAGTTTGTTCGACTACCGCGCCTGCGGCTGCGGCATGGGCCCGGCGCTGAACATCGCCTCCAGTGTCGACGGCTACGTGCTGACCGATCGTGGCACTTGGTTGTCTTTTAAGAATCGAGGCAATCTGGCCGTGCTGGTGCAGGGCGACAAGCGCTTGTTCAACCAGTATGGCGTGATCGTCGTCAACCCGGCCAAGCACCCGCATACCAAGACGGCGCTGGCGCAGGCTTTCTCGGACTGGGTGGTGTCGCCCGAGGGGCAGGCCAGCATTAGCGCCTACAAAATCGGTGGCGAACAACTGTTTTTTCCTAACGCCAACAACTGACGCAAGGCAGAGCCGCGACGTGATTGATCCAGCAGATATTACCGGCCTGATCCTGGCCGGCGGGCGTGGCAGCCGCATGGGCGGCGCCGACAAAGGCTTGCAGCCCTACCAAGGCACGGCGCTGGCCCTGCATGCGCTCTTGCGCCTGGGGCCGCAGGTGGGCGAAGTCATCATCAATGCCAACCGCAATCTGAGTGCTTACGAGTCCATGGGCGCGGCTGTGTGGCCCGACAGCTTGCCCGACTTTGCCGGTCCGCTGGCCGGCTTCATGGCCGGGCTGGAGCATTGCGAAACGCCTTACATGGTCACAGTGCCTTGCGACTCGCCGCTCTTTCCCGCCGACCTGGTGGCGCGGCTGGCGGCAGCGCTGGAGGCCGAAGGGGCGGAGATGGCCATGGTCGTCACCTTGGAGGGCGATCCGCCGGTGCGCCAGCCCCAGCCGGTGTTTTGCTTGTTGAAGACCGAGTTGCTGGAAAGTTTGGTTCGCTTCACCCAGGCCGGGGAAGCCAAGATCGGCAAATGGGCCGCGCAGCATCGCTGCGCGCGTGTCGTGTTCGAGGACGCAAAGGCCTTCGCCAACGCCAATACCTTGGCTGATTTGCAAGACTTGTCCGACCAGGCTTGAATCCCCATGCGCTCTTTGCCTAGGCTGACCCAATGCAGTGCGCCGCTGACTCGCGAGGTCAGCGTGCTGGACGAGTTCGGGCTGCGCCGCAGCCTGCACATCCCGGCCGAGCGGCCTTTGACGGTGTTTGTCGACAAGCGCGAGTTGGTGACCTTGATGACCTTGGGTCAGGCGCCCGAGTTATTGGTGCTGGGCTATCTGCGCAACCAGCGCTTGGTCAGCGATGTGGGCGAGGTCGAGTCGATCACGGTCGATTGGGAGGTGGGTGCAGCGGCCGTGCGCACCCGCGCCGGCATTGCCCAGATCGAAGAAAAGACTGC
The DNA here is from genome assembly GCF_028595345.1 of Roseateles albus. NCBI lineage: Bacteria > Pseudomonadati > Pseudomonadota > Betaproteobacteria > Burkholderiales > Sphaerotilaceae > Roseateles > Roseateles albus. The sequence continues at coordinate 346,471 of NZ_JAQQXT010000002.1, forward strand.
GCAGCGCATCGTCACCACCGGCTGCGGCCAAGGCACGGTGTTCGGCGCCCTGATGGCCGATGTGAACAGCGTGCAGTTGCCCAGCGCGGTCAGCGCGCGCCTGCGCCAGAGCAGCTTGTACGCGATGCTGGAGCAGGCCCGCAAGCTCGATAGCGTCTATAAGAAAGCCGGCTCCGTGCATGGCTGCGCACTTTTTTGCGGCGAGCAGATGCTGGTGCATATGGAAGATGTGGGCCGCCACAACGCGATCGACAGCATCGCCGGTTGGATGTGGATGCAATCGGAAATGTCTGGTGAATCGCCAGTGGGCGGCGCCGACAAGTGCTTTTACACCACCGGCCGTTTGACCAGCGAGATGGTGATGAAGTCGGCCCAGATGGGCGTGCCCATCATCGTCTCGCGCAATGGCATCACGCAGATGGGCCATGCTTTAGGGCAGCAACTCGGCCTGACGCTGATAGGCCGCGCCAAGGGCCGGCATTTCATTTGCTACAGCGGCTTTGATCGCTTTGACAGCGAGCCGGAGCCGGCGCGACTACTTTCGGAGGCGTCGTGAGCGACGAAGACAAGGCCTTGCAGGCGCTGCTGAGCCGCTATTCGGTTGGCCCCAAGCATCTGAGCGAGCCGGGGCCCAGTTCGGCCGATTTGAGCCTGATGGTGGAGGCGGCGCTGCGCGCGCCCGACCATGCCGAACTGCTGCCGTTTTGCTTCAAAGTCGTGCGCGGGGCGGCGCGGGCGCAGATGGCCGAGCTGTTCGCTGCCGCCGGCCGGGCGGCGGGAAAAGATGCAGCCGGAGCGGCGCTGGACGCCGAGCGTGCGCTGCGGGCGCCGGTCACGGTGGCGGTGCTGGCACGCATCGATCTGGGCCACCCGCTGGTGCCAGCGCATGAGCAATGGGCTTGCGTGGGCGGGGCGCTGAGCAACTTTCTCAATGCCGCGCATTTATTGGGTTATGGCGGCAAGATGCTGTCCGGCGCCAAGGTACGCGATGCCGCCATCATGGCCGCGTTTTGCGGCCCCGGCGAAACGCTGCTGGGCTGGATCGCCCTGGGCACGCCGCTGCGGCGCGCCACCGGACCCTCGAGAAAGGGCGGCGTGGCGCTCGCCCTTTCTGAATGGCCTCAGCCGGCCAAACCTACATAGACGTTCTGCACATCATCCTGGCCGTCGATCGCGTCCAGGAAATGCTCGACCTCGGCCATTTCGGCCTCACCCAAAGTGACCGGGCTCTTGGACTTGTAGCCAATCTTGGCCGACAGCACGGTGAATCCGAAGTTAGGCAGGGCGCGGCAAACCAGGTCCAGATCGGTCGGCTCTGTCAAAAACAGCGTCGCTCCGTCTTCGCCGGGCTCAAAATCCTGCGCGCCCGCTTCGATCGCCGCCAATTCGGGGTCGGCACCAGGATTCGGCGCGGCTTCTATCATGCCCAGATGGTCAAAGTCCCAGGACACCGACCCGGCGGCGCCGAGTTGGCCCTTGCGGAAACACACGCGAATCTCGGACACGGTGCGGTTGAGGTTGTCGGTCAGGCATTCCACGATCACCGGCACGCGGTGAGGCGCAAAACCCTCGTAGGTGACGCGTTCGAAATGCACCGGGTCGCCCAGCAAGCCCGCGCCTTTCTTGATTGCGCGCTCAATCGTGTCGCGCGGCATCGAGACTTTTTTGGCCTGTTCGACCACCAGGCGCAGGCGCGCATTCATATCGGGGTCGGCGCCGTTGCGAGCGGCCACCATCAAGTCTTTTGACAGTTTGCCGAAGGCACGGCCGCGAGCATTCGCCGCCAGGTCCTTGTGTTTAGCTTTCCATTGCGCGCCCATTTAGGAGTCTCCTTGGTTGAAGGCCGGGTTTATACAGCAAGCAGCCCCAGGCCTCGAATTGAAATAGTTCTTACATCAAACCGTCAAACGGCAGTACGTCAACGAGATCGCCCACCGCCACATCGCCTTGTTCGTGTCCCAACAAGACCAGGCCATTGGCCTGACTCATGCTGGACAAGATGCCCGAGCCCTGATTGCCGGTGATGGCGACTTGCCATTGGCCGTCTGGGCGCGTCACGACGCCGCGCTGATACTCGGTGCGGCCGGCCTTTTTGCGCAGCGTGCCGGTGCTGGCAGCGCGCAGCATGGGCATGGGTTCTGGGCTGGCACCGCTCATGCGCAGCAAGGCTTCGCGGACAAAGGCATAGAAAGTCACCATCACCGCCACCGGGTTGCCCGGCAGGCCGAAGAGCAGCGCTGTTTTGCCCTCGCTGCGAATGCGCCCGATCGCCATCGGCCGGCCGGGCCGCATCGCGATGCGCCAAAACAGCACCTCGCCGAGTTCGGCCATCACGCGCTTGGTATGGTCAGCCTCGCCGACGCTGACGCCGCCGGAGCTGATGACGGCGTCTGCTTCGGCCGCTGCGCGAGAAAACGCCTCGCGCAATGCCTCGGGCTGGTCGCGCACGATGCCCAGATCGATCACCTCGACACCGAGTCGCTCCAGCATCGCCCACATGGTGTAGCGGTTGCTGTCGTAGACGCAGCCGGGAGGCAGTGGCTCGCCCAAGCCTCTTAACTCGTCGCCGGTGGACATGATGGCTACCTTGAGGCGCCGCCAAACCAACACCTCGGCCAGCCCCAAGGAGGCCAGCAACCCCAGGTCGGCCGGCTTCAAGACACGCCCAGCCGCCAAAGCCACGCTGCCCAGCGCCAAGTCCTCGCCGGCCAGACGGCGGTTGTCGCCGGCGCGCAGAAGACCGGCAGGGATCACGACGAAATCGCCGTCCCTGCGGGTAAATTCCTGCGGCACCACGGTGTCCAGTCCCGGCGGCATCAAGGCGCCGGTCATGATGCGTTGGCAATGGCCAGAGCCTAAGGCCGCGCTCGGCGCAGCGCCGGCCAGGCTGGTGCCGGCCAGGCGCAGCCGCGTCTCGCCGCTAGGCAATAGGTCGCTGGCGCGCAAGGCATAGCCGTCCATGGCAGAGTTGTCGGCAGCCGGCACCTGCAGCGGCGAGATGACGTCGGCCGCCAGTACCCGGCCCAGCGCGGCGCGCAGACCCAGCTTTTCCGACTGTTGCGGCAGGGGCAAGAGCTCCTTGATGAACTGCTGGGCCAGATCGACCCGCAGCGCCTGCGGGTCATAACCGGCCAGGCTAGCGGCAATGGCTTCAAAAGAGGGGGTCATGCCAGGCCTTCCGGCCGTGTCTTCGGCGCATTCAGGGTTTCATTCAAGGCTGCATGCACGCGCAAGGCCACATAGGCGTCGTTGGCAGCGTAAAGCAGCTGGCGCTCCGTCAGCTGGCGCTCGGCCCAGTTGGAGGTGGTGATCTTCTTCGACTTGTGGAATTTCTGCTCAAACATGATGGCCACGGCGGCACGCGCGCCGGTCGAGTTGGCGTAGCCGTCTTTGCGGAAAACCTGGTTCAAGTCCAGCACGTTGGCCAAGCGAAAGCCCAGCTTGTGCTGAATCTGCTCATGATCGGACTCCAGCCCGAAGCCGACCTTCAAGACCTTGCTGGAACACAGCAAGTCGGCCAGATATTGCCGGCAATCGTCCTGATGTAGCTGAAAGATATAAGCCCGCTGCAAGGTCGCGAATTGCACGATGTGAGGGCCTTCGCTGACGCTGTCTTTCAAAAAGGTCGGTTTGGACTCGGTGTCGAAGCCGACCACACCGGCCTGCGCAATGTCCGCCGCAGCTGCTTCAAATTGGGGCAGCGTGGTCGGCACCAGGATCTGGTCCAGACGCAAGCATTCAAACGGCGGCAGCAAGGTGGTTTGTTCTTTGCTCGGGGCTATTTTTCTTGTCATATCCGGGGTTCAGTTCGGTCAGTTTCAACGCAGACGGCGGCTCATCAAGTCCTTGGCAAGCACTTGTCCGTCCTGCAGCTTGATCGCACCCTCCAGCCGCCCATAGCGGGTGAAACCACAGCCCTCGTACAGGCGCACGGCGCGGGTGTTGCTGGAAGTCACCGTCAGGGTCACCAACTCCAGCACCGGCTCGCCCTGCAGCAGCGTCAAGGCCCGCTCCAGCAAGCGGCGGCCCACGCCCTGGCCATGCATCTCGTCGCTGACCATCATGCCGACGATGTGGGCGATATGGCGCACCTTGATGCGCGCCTCATGCTCGCAGCTGATGGCGCCAATCATGCGAGGCCCGGCCCAGGCGCACAGCGTAAAGAGGTTGGCCCCATCGCCTCCGCCGCTGAGGCGGCCTCGGTAACTGTCGGCATCGCGCTTGAGTTCGGTGGCAGCGTCCGAGGTGAAAGCCTGGGGGTGGGCGGCCAGCATGCCGTCGCGCAGCTGCTTGTAGGCGCTTAAATCGGCCAGGCGCATCAGCTTGATGGGCGGGTCGGTGCTCATGTCCTGGTTCGGCATTGATATTCAGCCGCCGATATAGTGCATTTCAACCCGGCGCTCGCCGTCGCCCAGGCTTGAAACGCCACTGGCACGCAGCTGCGAATAGCGGTCCGCGCGCCCGCCCCACAGCAGGCCGATGGCGCCGCTGAGTTCGGCCTCACTCGCACCGCTGCGCAGCAAGGCGCGCAGGTCGTGGCCACGGTGGGCGAACAAGCAGGTGTAAAGCTTGCCCTCGGTGGACAGGCGGGCGCGGTTGCAGTCGCCGCAAAAGGCTTGGGTAACGCTGGAGATCAGGCCGATTTCGCCTTGGCCGCCGGCATTTTCGGAAACGTAACTCCAGCGTTCGGCCGTTTCGCCGGCGACGCTGGCCGACAGCGGCAGCAAGTCAAATTCTTCGCGCAGCCGTGCCAACACCTCGCTTGACGGCAGCACCTCGTCCATGCGCCAGCCATTGGTGGCGCCCACATCCATGTATTCGATGAAGCGCAGCGTTACGCCGCTGCCGCGAAAATGCCGCGCCATCGGCAAAATCTCTTGGTCATTGACGCCGCGCTTGACCACCATATTGACCTTAATCGGGCCCAGACCCGCCGCTTGCGCCGCCTCGATGCCGGCCAAGACCTCGGCGACGGGGAAGCCCACATCGTTCATGCGCTGAAACACCGCATCGTCGAGCCCGTCCAGACTGACCGTCACGCGCTGCAGTCCGGCCGCCTTCAGCGAGGCGGCCTTGCGGGCCAGCAGCGAGCCATTGGTGGTCAGGGTCAGGTCCAGCGGCAGCCCCTCGGGCGTGCGGATCTCGCTGAGCATTTCGATCAGCGCCTCGATATGTCGGCGCAGCAGCGGCTCGCCGCCGGTCAGGCGCAGCTTTTGCACACCGTGGGCGACAAAGACGCGCGCCAGACGGGTGATTTCTTCAAAGCTGAGCAGGTCGCTGTGCGGCAAGAACTCGTAATGCTTGTCAAACACCTGCTTGGGCATGCAGTAGCTGCAGCGGAAATTGCAGCGGTCGGTGACCGAAATGCGCAGATCGCGCAGCGGCCGGCCCAGTGCGTCGGCCAGCAAACCCGTCGGGGGCAGCATCTGTGCAGGCAGCTTGGGCAGCGCCTGGCCACTGCGTTGGTCGAGGATGGGAATGACCTTGTCTGACATAGCGCTGCATTGTGCCCGCTTCGGGCGGACCGCCTCAGAACTTCAGTCAGCACCTGTCGCATCCACGCGGGTCACGCCAACTCAGATCAGCAAATACGCCTTGTTGCGTTCAAGTTCGTCGTGCAATTGCTCGGCCCGGAACAGGGTGTGATGTGCTGTGCTGTGCTGCTGCAGGTCCGTTGCGAGCGGTTCGGCCGCTGGCGATAGCCGGTCCGTCAGTAAATTGGCCGATGGGCCTTGCAGCAAATCATGCAGGGTCGGACCTGAGCTGTCCTTGTTGTTGGCCGGCGGCGCTTGCGCAAACCAGACGTCGACCAACTCATGGGTCTGGCCGTCGGCGGTTTTGAAGTTGGAGGCCATGCCGATCAGATTGCCGTTTTGGATCACTTCTTGGTGGCTCGCATTCAGATCCAGCTCGACGACGCCCAACTCGGCCAGGCTGTGCAGCTGGCCTTTGGAGCTGTTGCTGGCGCCGACCCAGACCTGCAGATGATTGAACTCGGTGTCGGCGGCCGAGATCTTGCCGTCGTGATTGCTGTCCAGCTGCGCCAAGGCCTGAAAGCCGTTATCGGCCAGATGGCCGTTGTTCAGCTTGGTGGCGGTGCCAAAAAGCTCGGCGCCGTTGTCGATCTGCCCATTGCCGTTGCGGTCCAGCGCCAGCATGCCGTTGCCGGCAGCGGCCCAGCCGATTTGCGAGGCATGGCCATTGGCATTGACGTCAAAGGTGACGCCGTTCTCAACGCCCAGGGTATGCGCACCTGCACCAACACCGTCGCTGACGCCAATGCCGCTCAGATCCAGCATCAGCGGCGAGGCGGCGGCCAGCACCCCTAACTGTGCCGGCGTCATCGCTTCGCGCTGCGTGCCGGTGAATGCGGCCACATGGGCCATGTCCATGGTGGCGAGTTGCTCGGTGCTGAGCGCGGCGATCTGGCCTTGTGTGAGGGCCGCCACGTCTGTCATGGGCAGCGCATTGAGCTGCGCGCCGGACAAGGTCGTGATGGCGGCAGTGCTGAGCGCTGCGATTTGGGCCGGCGCAAACAAAGCCAGGTGGCTGGGTCCAATCACATCGACTTGGGCTGCGCTCAGTGCCGCCACTTGAGCAGGCAGCAAGGCCTTCCACTGCAAGGGTTCCATCGCGCCGATGTGCTGGGCGCTCAGCTGGGCCAGGTCGGCCGGGGAAAGTGCCACGATTTGCACCGCCGTCAGTGCCGCCAGCTGGTCGGGGCGGAACTCACCAAACTGTGACGGCGCCATCGCCTTCAAAGCTTCAACGCTGATGCCCGGCATCTGCGCCGCACTCAGGGCGCCGAACTGCGCATCGCTCAGGGTCAAGATCTGCGGCACGGTCAGGCCGGCCAGTTGCGTGACGCTGAGGGCAGCGATATGACTGGTCGGGAGTTCGCTGAGCCGGAACGGCGCAATTGCCGCCAGTTGCGTCGGCGACAGCTCGCCGATATGGGTGGGGCTCAACCCTTTCAGTTGCTCCAGGCTCAGCGAGCCGATCGCGGCGGTGCTCAGTGCGACCAGTTGCTGCGGCGCAAAGGCATTGATCTGCGTGCCGCTGAGGCCTTGCAGCTGCTGGGTTGTCAGCAGATTGATTTGTCCGACATTGAGGGCTTGCAAGGCCGCGGCCGACATCGCATGCAACTGGCCGGCGTCGAGTGCGGCAATCTGGCTTTCACCCAAGGCGGCAATTTGGGCCGGACGCAAGGCGCCGAAGTTGTCGGCGCTGATGGCGTCCAGCGCGGCCGTCGTCAAAGCGCGCAGGCTGTCCGGGTTGATGGCCTGCAGCTGGGCGCTGCTGAGCAACACGATCTGCGCCGAGTTCAGGGCCTGGATTTGGCTCGCGTTGAGCGCTTTCATGGTGTCCAGACCCAAGAGCGGCAATTCGTTCTTGTTCAGCGCTTCGATCTGCGCGCTGCTGAGCGCCAGCATTTGCGTGCTGCTGAAGGCGGCGAATTGGGCGCTGCTGAGGCTGTGCAAGGCCGCGACCGACAGCGCCTCCATCTGCGCGGTGCTCAGGCTGGCCAACTCGGCCGTGCTCAAGCCCGGTGCTTGCGTGGAGGTCAGCGCGGCCAGCTGGGCGGTGCTGATTTCGGGTCTGGCCTGGGCCGTGATTTGCGCGATCGCGGTGCTGCTCAGGCTGGCGAAAGTTGCGGTGCTGACGGCGGCCAGGTCATTCATGACCAGCGCGGTCAGCTGATCACTGCTCAAGGTTGCGATGGCCGCGGGCTGCAAGGCGTAGACCTGCTGGCTGGAGAAGGCATCGAGCTGCGCACTGTTCATTGCCCCCAGCTCAGCGCCGGTCAGCGCCTGCGTCTGCTCGGTCGTCAGTGCGGCCAGATGGGCGGTGCTGAGCAGCTTGATGGCCGAGGTGGACAGGGCCGGGATGGTCGCGACATTCAGCGCCGCGACTTGGGCCGGGCTGAGCGCCAGGATGTCGGCGCTGCTGAAGCCTTGAATCTGGAGGCTGGTCAGGCCAGCGACTTGGGCCGTGCTCAGCAAGGGCAGGGCCGCACTCAACGATGGCCAGACATTGGCCGCCAGCGCGCCGATCTGCGCACTGCCCAGGGCCTGGAGCTGGGTGCCGCTGAACTCCTGCACCTGCGTGCTGTCGAGTTGGCGCAGGGCCTGGTTCGAGAGCGATTGAATTTGCAGCGTCGACAAGGCCTGGACCTGCGTTTGTGAAAGGCTGATCAGAGCGCTGCCGCTGAGCGCGCGTATCGCATCGGTCTCAAGGCCTTGCAACTGTTGTGTCCCCATGGCACGCCACTGCTGGGTGCTGAAGCCGCTCAAGGCGGCAGCATCCAAGGCGCCGGCCTGGCCGACGCTCAGACGCGCTACCTGCGCTGTCGACAAGGCGCTCAGCTGGCGTGCGCCCAGCTCGCCCCATTGCTCATCGCTGAGCATGCCCAGATGATGGGTGCCCAGGCTGCGCAGTGCCGCGCTTGACAGGCTCAGCACTTGCTGGGAGTTCAGGGCCAGCACCGCCTCAGGCGCCAAACTATTGAATTGAGCGGTAGTGAGCACGGCGATGGCGGCCGTGTTCAAGGCGCCAGCCTGGGCGCTGTTGACGGCGGCCCATTGCGCATTCGACCAGGCGTGAGCGGCTTGCGTGCCCAAGACCTGCATCTGGGCGGTGGTCAGGGCGGCCAATTGCGATGTCGTCATCGCCTCCGCCGCCTTGGCCGACAAGGCCCCCAAGGCCTCGGTGCTGACGGCCGCGATCTGGCCGGGTGACAAGAGCGTCATCTGGTGCGCGGTCAGCCCGGCCACTTGTTGCCCGCTCAGGCCCGCAATTTGCGCGTTGCTGAAGGTCGCGATGGCGGCATCGCCGAGCGACTGGATTTGCACCGCCCGCAGGCCTGCCAGCTGGGTCGGCGTCAGGCTATCGAGGCTGAGAACCTTGATCGCATCCAGCGACAGACTGCCTATGGCCGAAGGGCTCAGTGCCTGCACCTGCAGATGCGAGAGCGCTTGCAGCTGAACGCCGCTCATGGCTTGCAGCTGGCGCGTGCCCAGTGCCTCCAATTGGTCTATGGTCAGGCCTTGCACGGCCGCAGCGCTGAGGCGGTTGAACTGGCTGGCGCTGAGTGCGGCCAGCTCGCTTGGCGTCAGCATCGATGCTTGGGCGCCGCCCAGCCCAGCGATTTGTGTCAGGGTCAGCGCGGCCACATTGGCGGGGCCGAGCGCGGCCCATTGGTCAATATTGAGCACTTGCAGCTGGGACACGTCCAGGCTGGTCAGGGCCAATTTGGACAGCGACGCAATTTGACCGGGCTCGAGCGCTTTGAGTTGCTCGGCGCTCAAGGCCTGAGCTGCGCCTGCACCAAGGGCGCGCAAGGCCGTGTTGCTGAAGGCGGCCAGTTGCTCGGGCAAAAATGTCTTGATCTGATGGGCTTGCAAGCCGGCCGCTTGCGCCGCACTGAGGCCGCCCAATTGGTCCAGACTCAGCGAGGCCAATACGGCGTCGGGCAAGGCCCGCAGCTGGGCCGGGCCGAAGCCTGCGAACTGCGCGCCACTCAGGGCCGCGATGTCGGCCGTGCTCAAAGCGGCCACCTGGCTGTTGTTCAAGGCGCCCAGCGTGCTTGGGCTGATGAAGCGGAATTGCTCTGGGCTCAGCTGGCCGATTTGCGCCGGCGAGGCGCCGGCAAACTGACGCGCCGTGATGGCCGCCAGTTGATCGGCGTTCAAGGAGGCGATGGCCTCGGCGCTCAGTCGGCCGAACTGATTGGCCGTCAATCCTGCCACCTGGGTGGCGCTCAGCGCGTCGATTTGCTGTGCACCCAAAGCGCTGATCTGTGCCGTGCCGAGCAAGGCAATCTGCGCCGGCGAGAGAGCGGCCAGCTGGGAGGGCGTCAAGCCCACCATCACGCCGCTGGTCAGCGCATTGATGGCCGAGCCGGAGAGGGCGCGAAACTGATCCGCATCCAAAGCCGCAACCTGGCTGCTGCTCAGCGAACCGGCGCCGGCGCTGCCCAGGCCGCTGATGGCTTGGGTGCTGAGGACGGCGATTTGCTCGAGGCTGAGCTGGCGCAGCTGCGCGGCACTGAAGCCGCCCATTTGCGCCGAGCTGATGGCCGCGATTTGCTCGATGCCCAGTTTCCCGATCAGCTCACCACCCAAGCCCTTTAACTGAGCGGCGTTCAGTGCTTGAAACTGTTTGTCGCTGAGTGCTTCATAGTCCTCGGAATTCATGCCGGCCAGCTGGCTGCTGCTCAGGCTGCGCAAGGTATTCACCGACAAGGCTGCGACATCGCTGCTGCTCATCAAACCAAACTGCGCGCTATTGAGGCCCAGCAGCTGTTTGCTGCTGAGCAGGCCGACTTGATCGGCGCTCAGATCGGCAAGTGCCTGATTGCTCAGGCGGCCGAACTGGCTGGAGCTCAGCGCCATCAGCTGCGCGCTGTTCAAGCTGCCGACGATGCCAGCGTCCAAGCCGGCCAGTTGCGTGCTGCTCAGCGCGGCAATCTGCGCGTTGCTGAGCGCGCCGAGTTGATCCGTGTCGAGCTGATTGAGCTGGGTGATTTGCAATGCGCGCACCGCCTGGGTGCTGAACGAGCGCACCTGCTCAAACTGCAGCGCGTCGAGCTGTGCCTCCGTCAAGGCCGCGACGCTGCTGCCGGCCAAGCCGCGCAAGGCGGCCGTGCTCAGGGCGGCGATCTGGCCTTCATCCAGCAGCTGCAGTTGGTGCGTGCTGAAAGCATTGAGCTGGCTGGAGCTGAAGAAGCCGACCTGCTCGGTGCTGAAAGCGGCCAGCGCGAGGTCTGACAAGCCGCGCAAGGCCGCGCTGCTCAGACCTTTGATTTGCGCCGGGTCGAGTGCGGCGATTTGCTCAGGGCTCAGCCCTTGCAAAGTGGCGCTGCTCATGCCGGCCAGGGCTGCGCTGGACAGCGCATGCAACTGCGTGTCCGACAGACCGGCCAGGGCCAAGCTGTTCAGTCCAGCGGCCTGGGCCGAACTGAAGGACGAAATTTGGGCTTCACTGAGGCTGCCCAATTCGCTGGCATCGAGCTGGGCGATATGGCGGCTGCCCAGGCCGCGCAGCTGTGCGGTTTCCAGGCTTTGTAGATCGCTGGCGTCCAGGGCATTGAACTGTGTCGTGCTCAGCACCCCGAGTTGGCTGCTGCTCAAACCGTCAAGTTGAGCGGTGCCGAGTGCGTCCAACTGGGCGCTGCTCAATGCCTGGACTTGGGCCGTGGCCATGGCGCGCAGCTGATTCGATGCGAGCGCGCCCAGCCCTTCGTCGCTGAAGGCGGCGATCTGCTGAGTCTTCAAAGTGCGAATCTGAAGCTCTGAAAAGCTCTGCACCGTGTCTGCGTGCAAGCCGGCAATTTGACTGGGCCCAATGGCCGTCAAGGCCGCATTCGAGAGGGCTTGAACCTGCGGCGAGGCCAAAGCGCCCAGCCATTCGGGCTGCAGCGCGGGCGCTTGGGCACTGGTCAGGGCGCGCAGGCCGACGGCGCTGAGTGCGGCAATCTGATCGTTGTGCAAGGCGCCCAGCAAGCTGCTGGGCAGCAAGGGCATGGCGCGCGCGTTCAGGCCTGCCATGGCGTCTATGCTCAGTGCCACCACTTGCTCAGGGCTGATGCTCAGCCAGCCGCGCGACGAGATGGCGCTGACCTGGATCGCGGTCAAGGCAGCCACTTGCTCGTTGTTGAAAGCCTGCCAATCACTGCTGGTGAGCGCGGCAATCGCTGTCGTCGACAGCTTGGCAATTTGCTCCGGTGGCAGATTGGACATAAACGTCATGTGAAACTCCGATTCACCAAAATCCTGTTCAAGTTTTGCTTTTCTTGTCCGATAAATGTAGTGAGCCCCGAGGTTTCGTGGTCGCCGGAAATGCGGCCCACTTTGCCCTTGTGCTTGGCGTTCGCCGCGCTGGATGGCTTGCAAACGCCTGAACTGGACGGTAAACACCGGCCTGTTGCTTTAATTGCAGCCTTGTGGCGGCCAAGCCGAAATACTCGCCAGACATTGCCCTAAACGGCGCGCGATGTTTGAATGCGGGCATGCCGCTCACGCAAACTCTGCTTCACCCCGATCTGGCGCGCTTCGTTGCCTTCGGCGAAGTTCGGATTGACCTTGTCCGCGACGAGGATCAGCGCTGGCGCAGTGCTTGCGCCGGCTCGCCCTGGCAGGTGGCGATGGCGATGTCCAGCTTGGGCGAGCTCAGTGCCTACGCCGGTGCGATCAGCTCGGACCTGTTTGGGCAAGATATCTGGCGCGCCTGTACGGACGCCAATCTGGATTTGCGCTATTTGCAGCAGCTCCCCCGCCCGCCGCTACTGAACTTCATCGACGCGGAAGAAGCCCCCGAGGGTTTTTTCATCGGTGCCGACAGTGCGGACCAGCATTTTCGGCCCGAGGGCCTGCCTGCCGGCTGGGTCAAGGCGCTGCGCTGGGCTCACTTTGGAGGCCTGGGGCTGGTGCGCCAACCACAGGCCCAGCGGCTTGAGGCCTTGGCCGCCGGCCTTAAAGCAGAGGGCAAGAAGATTGCTTACGCACCTGGCTTTCGGACCCTGATGGATTCACGCTATGACGACAGCCTAGAGCGCATGTGCCGCCTGGCCGATGTCATCAAGGTCTCAACCGCCGAGCTGTGCGGTTTGTTTCGCAGCGCCGACTATCACTCCGGCCTGGCTCAGATCGGGGCCTGGAATCCGGGTGCTTTTGTGCTGCTGACGCGTGGTGCCCAGGGTGCAACGCTGTACAGCGGGAGCGGTGAGTGGCATGCCGAGCCACCGCAATTGGAGGACCTTGCAGGCAAGACAGCGCTCGGTCTGGGTGATGCCGCGATAGCGGGTTTGTTGTCCAGTCTGATGCGCGAGCCGGCAGCGCCGCCCGAGCAACATTTGCGCTGGGCGGTCGCAGCGGCCACGGCCGCCTGTACGGCGAGCAGTGACTATGCCTTGCCGCGCGCGCAGCCCTGGACTTTGCCGCGGGCTCTGGTGGCGACTTTGGCGGCCCGAGTGCGGGTACTGCCGGGCGAGTAGCTATTTGCCGGCCAGGCCGGCAGCGCGCGGTTTGTGCAGTTGGGTGGGCAGTTTTGGGCGATCTGCCTCCTGCGCGGCCAGTGGCGGCACCTCTTGCATGCTGGCCAGACAGCGCAGGGTCAGGTCTTGATAGGTCTGCGTGCCGGCCAGCTTCCATTTGATTTCGTCCTCGCTCAAGGGCCGCATCACCTTGGCCGGCAGGCCGGCGATCAATGATTTCTCGGGCAGCTTGAGCCCGGCGCGCACAAAGGCGCAGGCGGCGACGATGCTGTAGGCGCCGACTTCGGCCTCGTCCATCACCACCGCGTTCATGCCTACCAGCGCATCGTGGCGCACCACGCAGCCGTGCAAGACAGCGCCGTGGCCGATATGGCCGTTGGCCTCGACCACGGTCTCCGAGGCCGGAAAGCCGTGCATCACACAGCTGTCCTGCACATTCGCGCCTTCATGCAAGACGATGCGGCCAAAGTCGCCGCGCAGGCTGGCCAAGGGGCCGACGTAGCAGCCGGGGCCGATGATCACATCACCGATCAGTACGGCGGTCGGGTGAACATAGGCGCTGGGGTGGACGACGGGAATCACGCCGTCGATGGCGTAGCAAGGCATCTGTGAATCCTTTGTTTTCGGGCTGCGCCGGGCCCGGGGGGTAAGGGATCTAGGGTTTCCACTAGATCACCTTGGCTTGCGCTAAATCAAAGCGCACCTTACGATCTACCGACCGGTCGGTCAAGAGTGTTTTCGGGAAATTCCGAGGCACCTTGGCCGCTTTGACACTTGAGGCCCGCCATGCATGACCCCTTGATCGAGATCAGCCAAGACGGCGCAGTGCGGACGCTGACGCTCAATCGGCCGGCCGCCTTGAATGCTTTCACGAGCGCCATGCTGGCCCAGATGCGGGCCGCTCTGGATGCGGCCGCAGACGACGTGGGCGTGCGCTGTGTGGTCATCACAGGCGCCGGACGAGGCTTTTGCGCCGGTCAGGATTTGTCCGACCCGCTGGTCAATCCAAATCTGCAGCCCGGTGAAGCGCCCAAGGACATCGGCCATTTGCTTGATGCCTATTACATCCCGCTGGCGCTGCGGGTGCGCAGCATGCCTATTCCCGTGATTGCTGCCGTCAACGGTGTGGCGGCAGGTGCCGGCGCCAATTTCGCGCTCGGATGCGATCTGGTCATTGCCGGCGCTTCGGCCAATTTCATCCAGGCTTTTTCCAAGATCGGCCTAATTCCGGATTGCGGCGGCACCTGGCTGCTGCCGCGCTTGGTCGGCCGCGCGCGTGCGTTGCAGTTGGCCTTGTTGGGCGAGAAGCTGCCGGCGGCCGAGGCGCAGGCCATGGGCTTGATCTATCGCTGCGTGCCCGACGAGGAACTTGCAGTCACCGCGCAAGCTCTCGCCCAGCGCCTTAGCCAAATGCCGGTGCGCGCGATTGCCCAGACGCGCCGTGCTTTTGACGAGGCGGGCAGGCTTGAATTCGAGGATGCCTTGAAGCTGGAGGCCATGCAGCAAAGTCGGCTCGGTTTTGCCGATGACTATCAAGAGGGCGCCGCCGCATTTTTGCAGAAGCGGGCGCCCAAGTTCAGCGACCGTTAATCCAGGATTGGGCCAGGAGAAATCCCATGACCTCACAAGAAATTGCCGAAGCCGTACGGGACGGCATGTTCGCCAATGACCGGGCCAGCAAAGCGCTGGGCATGGATGTGCTGGCCATAGGCCCCGGCTCGGCGACGCTGGCGATGACGGTGACCGAGAACATGCTCAACGGCTTCGACATCTGCCACGGCGGCATGGTCACTGCGCTGGCCGATTCGACCTTTGCCTTTGCCTGTAACTCCTATAACGAGCTGACCGTGGCCTCGGGTTTTTCGATCGACATCGTCGCACCCTCAAGGCTGGGTGACCGGCTCAAGGCGGTGGCCAAGGAAACCTCGTTGGCGGGACGCACCGGTGTTTATGACATCACCATCACCAACCAGGCCGATGAGTTGATTGCGGTGTTCAGGGGCCGCTCTTACCGCATCAAGGGCAAGCCGGTGGTGGCCCTGCATGGCCCCAGCGAGCCCCAAGGCTGAGCCTGAATCAAGGAAGACAAACTATGTATACCCAAGCGATGAGTGTCGGCCCGCAGGATGCGGCCGCCAAGGTCAAGAGCGCTGAGGACGCGGCCAAAGAAGCGGCGTTTGAGGCCCGTATCGATGCTGGAGACTTCATTGAGGCCAAGGACTGGATGCCCGAGCATTACCGCAAGACCCTTGTGCGCCAAATCAGCCAGCATGCGCACTCGGAAATTGTCGGCATGCTGCCCGAGGGCAACTGGATCAGCCGCGCACCGACGCTCAAGCGCAAGGCGATTCTGCTGGCCAAGGTGCAAGACGAAGGCGGCCATGGCCTGTATCTTTATTCGGCCGCAGAGACCTTGGGCACCAGCCGTGATCAGATGCTGCATGCGCTGCACTCGGGCAAGGCCAAGTACAGCTCTATCTTCAATTACCCAACCACCAGCTGGGCCGATATTGGCGTGGTCGGTTGGCTGGTCGACGGCGCGGCCATCATGAATCAGGTGCCGCTGTGCCGCTGCAGCTACGCGCCTTACGCGCGGGCCATGATCCGCGTTTGCCGCGAAGAGAGCTTTCATCAACGCCAGGGTTATGAATCGCTGCTGGTGATGATGCGCGAGGGCAATGCCGCGCAAAAAGCGATGGTGCAGGACGCGGTCAACCGCTGGTGGTGGCCGTCGCTGATGATGTTCGGCCCGGCTGATAAAGACTCGCCGAACTCCGAGCAGTCTATCCGCTGGGGCATCAAGCGCATCACCAATGATCAGCTGCGCCAGAAGTTCGTCGACGCCACCGTGCCGCAGGCAGAACTGCTCGGCATCACGCTGCCGGACCCCGATCTGAAGTGGAACGAGGCGCGCGGTGAATATGACTTCGGCGCGATCGACTGGGCCGAGTTCTGGCGCGTCGTCGGCGGCGACGGACCCTGCAACCGCGAGCGCCTCTCAGCCCGCGTCAAGGCCTGGGATGACGGAGCCTGGGTGCGCGAAGCCGCGCTCGCCCATGCACGCAAACAAACGATGAAGACACAGGAGCAAGCAGCATGAGCAGCGTGAGCAACACGAGTACCGACAAAGAATGGCCGCTGTGGGAAGTCTTTGTGCGCAGCAAGGCGGGGCTGGACCACAAGCATTGCGGCAGCCTGCATGCGGCCGACGCCAAGATGGCGATCCAGATGGCCCGTGAGGTCTATACCAGGCGCCAGGAAGGCACGAGCATCTGGGTGGTGCTGTCGAACCAGATCGTCGCCTCTGACCCGGGCGAGAAGGGCATGTACTTCGACCCGATGGAAGACAAGGTGTACCGCCACCCGACCTTCTATGAGTTGCCCGATGCCATCAACCACATGTAATCCAGCCATGAGCCAAGCCTCCGTACAAGTCGGTTCCTCGCCACAGGTCAAATACCTGCTGCGCATCGGCGACAGCTGCCTGATCCTGGCCCAGCGCCTGGGCGAGTGGTGCGGCCATGCGCCCATCCTCGAAGAAGATCTGGCGCTTGCCAATATGGCCTTGGACTTGCTCGGCCAAGCTCGCGCCTTGCTGACTCATGCCGCGCATTTAGACGGGCAGGGCCATGACGAAGACCAGCTGGCCTTTCTGCGCGAGGAGCGCCAGTACCTGAACCCGGTGTTGATGGAACTGCCGCGCGGCGACTTCGCGTTCACGCAGGTGCGCAACTTCGCGGTGGCGACCTGGATGTTGCTGCTATGGCGGCGTCTGCAAAGCTCGACCGACCCTGAAGTGGCAGCGATCGCTGCCAAGGCGGTCAAGGAGAGCGCCTATCACCAGCAGCATGCGGCCGATTGGGTGGTGCGCCTCGGTGATGGCACGGCCGAGTCCACAGCCCGTATGGCGGAAGCGTTAGCGCAGCTGTGGCCGCTGTTCAATGAGCTGTTCGATGCCGACGCGGTCGATGCCGCAGCGGTGGCTCTTGGCCTGGGCCCATCCTGGGCCGAGTTGAAGCCGGAATGGACGGCGCATCTGAACGAGGTTTTGGCCGATGCCGGTCTGGCTCATCCAAAAGCCAGTGCCTATGTGTCGGCCGGCCGGCGCGGTGTGCACAGCGAGCATATGGGCCATCTGCTGGCCGAGATGCAGTATTTGCAGCGCGCCTACCCTGGCGGTAAATGGTGAGTTCGCATCAGCAGCAGTCCAGCCCCTGCGGCCGGCTCGCCGCCGCCTGGGAGGTATTGCGCCAAATTCCCGACCCCGAGGTGCCGGTGATATCGCTCTGCGATTTGGGCATTGTGCGCGACCTGAGAGAAACAGCCGGCGGCCTGGAAGTGGTGCTGACTCCGACCTATTCCGGTTGCCCGGCGACAGAGTTGATTCAAGACGATGTGCGGGCTGCGTTGGCCGCTTTCGGCGAGATTCAAATCACGATGCAGCGTGCGCCGGCCTGGACGACTGACTGGATCAGCGAAGAAGGGCGCGAGAAGCTGCGTGCCTACGGCATTGCGCCGCCCGGTCGGGTCTTGTCGGCCGAGGCGCAGCCGATCCGCTTGGTCCACCGTGCGTCCTTGAACAAGCTGGCCTGCCCGCGTTGTGGCAGCGTTCACACCGAGAAGCTCTCGGCCTTCGGTTCCACCGCCTGCAAGGCGCTGTACCGCTGCCTCGCTTGCCAAGAGCCGTTCGAACATTTCAAACCTATTTGACAAAAGAGAGCGCGGCAATGAGTAGCTTGCATTTTCATCCTCTGACGGTACGGGCCATAACGCCCGATACCGACGAAGCGGTCGTGGTCAGCTTTGACGTGCCGGCCGCGCTGCGCGAGGCCTTCAAGTTCAGCGCCGGGCAATACCTGACCCTGCGCCACGAGATCAATGGCCAGGACCTGCGCCGCAGCTATTCGATCTGCGCCGGCGCCGACGACGGCGAACTGCGCGTCGGTGTGCGCCGGGTCGAGGGTGGGGTGTTCTCGACCTGGGTCAACCAGGACTTGAAACTCGGTGCGGTGATCGAAAGCTATCCGCCGCAGGGCCGCTTTGGCGCGGTGGCTGCGGCCCCGGGCGAAGCGCGCCACTATGTCGGCATCGCCGCCGGCTCGGGCATTACGCCGATTCTGTCCATCATGAAGACACTGCTGGCGCGCGAGCCTTTGAGCCGCTTCACGCTGATTTACGGCAATCGCGCCCAGGCCTCGACGATGTTCAAGGAAGAGATCGAGGACCTCAAAAATCGCCACATGACGCGGCTTTCTTTGCACCATGTGTTCTCACGCGAACATGTGGATTCGCCGCTGCAGGCCGGGCGCATCGACGCCGCCAAGCTGAGCGAGTTCATGCAAGCCTTGCTGCCGGCCAAGAGCATTGACCATGTTTTTGTCTGCGGCCCCTTTGAGATGAATGAGGCGGCCGAGGTCGCGCTGAAGGCGGCCGGTGTGCCCGAGGATCGCATTCATATCGAGCGCTTCGGCACGGTCGAGATGCAGACCGGTCGGCCGGCACCCCATGTGGTCTTGGCGGGCGATGCCGACAGCGCTCGCGTGACGGTAATTCGCGACGGTGTCAGTCGCGAGATCGAGTTTGCCAAGACCGATGCCAGCTTGCTTGACGCAGCGGCGCGCGCCGGCATGGACGTGCCGTTTTCTTGCAAGAGCGGGGTCTGCTCAACCTGCCGCTGCAAGTTGATGGAGGGCGAGGTGCGCATGGACAAGAACTTCGCGCTCGACAAGGCCGAGGTGGCAGCAGGATTCATCCTCAGTTGCCAGGCTCACGCCTTGACGCCGCGCGTGGTGATTTCTTTTGATGAACGCTGAGTGAGGGCTGAGCAGCCATGGCTCGTGGACGCGCCCCCGGTTTTGAGAATCAACGCGATGAAATTTTGCGCAACGCGGCGCGCCTGTTTGCGAACCAGGGCTACCCCGGTACCTCGATGAATGCAGTGGCCGAGGCCTGCGCGGTCTCCAAGCCCACGCTTTATCACTATGTGCGCGACAAGCATGAACTGTTGATGCAGATCTGCGAGACCCATGTGCAGTGGTTGGAGACTCTGGTCACCGAGGTGCAAGCGCAGGCGCGCGAGCAATCTCTCGCGCCCGAAGCCTTGCTGCGGGCCTTGATTGCGCGCTTTGTGCAGGCTTACGGCGAGGCGCAAAACGAACATCGGGTCTTGACCGAGGACGTCAAGTTCTTGAACGACGAGGACCGTGCCCGGCTGCTCGAAATCGAGCGCCGCGTGGTGGCTGCCTTTGCCGACGCGGTGGCGGCACTGCGGCCGGAGTTGAGTGCCGCCAAGCTGCACAAGCCGCTGACCATGCTCTTGTTCGGCATGATCAACTGGACCTTCACCTGGCTCAAGCCCGATGGTGATTTGAGTTATGAAGCGGTGGCACCGATGGTCGCCGACCTGTTCTTTGGCGGCATCTCTGCCGTCAAGGCTTGACGATTTCTGTATAGCGAGACATTGATGAACACCCAAGCTCCCATTCTTCAAAGCCTGATCGCCAACCGTTGGGTCGGCAGCCAAGCCGCCCGCAGCCTGCACAGCGCCATCAACGGCCGTGCCGTGGCGCTGACCCATGCGGACGAGATCGACTTTGCCGAGAGCCTGGCCTTTGCCCGGACGCAGGCCCTGCCTGCCTTGCTGAAATTCGACTTTCAGCAACGCGCCGCCTGCCTGAAGGCTTTGGCCACTTACTTGATGGAGCACAAGGAGTCGCTCTACGCCGTGTCGGCCCATACCGGCGGCACGCGCAGCGACAACTGGATCGATATCGAAGGTGGCATCGGCACCCTGTTTGCGTATGCCAGCATAGGCCGGCGCGAGTTGCCGTCCAGCAATGTGTTGCATGAAGGCCCTGCCATCCCCTTGAGCAAAGAAGGGCAGTTCATCGGCTCGCATGTGTTGGTGCCCAAGCGCGGCGTGGCTGTGCACATCAATGCCTTCAACTTCCCGATGTGGGGCATGTTGGAGAAGTTCGCGCCGAGTTTTCTGGCCGGCATGCCTTGCATCGTCAAGCCCGCCACCGCAACCTCCTTTGTTGCCGAAGCCTGCGTGCGTTTGATTCACGCCAGCGGCCTGCTGCCGGCCGGCGCGCTGCAGCTGATCATCGGCGGCTCCGGCGATCTGCTCGACCGGCTGGAGGAGACCGATGTGGTCACCTTCACCGGCTCGGCCGACACGGCCGCCATGCTGCGCGTGAACGCCAATCTGGTGCGCCGCTCGATTCCGTTCAACGCCGAGGCCGACAGCCTGAATTGCGCTATCCTGGCGCCCGATGTCGAGGTGGCTGATCCGGAGTTTGATCTGTTCATTAAGGAAGTGGCGCGCGAGATGACGGCCAAGGCGGGTCAGAAGTGCACGGCCATTCGGCGCGCCATCGTGCCGGCCCGCCATATCGATGCGGTCGCCTCAACTTTGCGCGAGCGGCTGGCCAAGATCAAAGTCGGCGACCCGGCGATCGAGGGTGTGCGCATGGGCGCGCTGGCCTCGAAGGCGCAGCAGGCCGATGTGGCCGAGCGGCTGGCAGCGTTGAGCGCCGGCAATGAAGTCATCTTCGGTGAGCGCGATAGCTTTGCGCCGGTCGGGGAGGGCGTTAGCGAAGGCTGTTTCTTCGCGCCGACGCTGCTGCTCTGCCGTGATGGCTTCGCCAACCAAGCCGTCCACAATCTGGAAGCGTTCGGCCCGGTCTCGACCTTGATGCCTTATGACGATCTCGATCAGGCCCTGAGCCTAGCCGCCAAGGGGCGCGGCAGTCTGGTGGCCTCGGTGGTTACCAAGACGCCGGCCATCGCAGCGCAAACGGTCTATTTCGCCGGAGCCTTCCATGGCCGCATTCTGGTGCTGGACCGCGATGCCGCGAAGGAGTCGACCGGCCACGGCTCACCGATGCCGCAACTCAAGCATGGCGGCCCGGGTCGCGCCGGGGGCGGCGAGGAGCTGGGTGGTTCGCGGGCCATCAAGCATTATTTGCAGCGCTGCGCGGTGCAGGGCAGCCCGACCATGCTGAGCGCCATCACCGGCGAGTATCAGCGTGGCGGCAAGGTGCAAGAGCATGCGGTGCATCCGTTCCGCAAGCATTTTGAAGAAATTCAGATTGGCGACTCGCTGCTGACCCACCGGCGCACCGTCAGCGAGGCCGATATCGTCAATTTCGGCGGTGTTTCGGGCGACTATTTCTATATGCACTTTGACGCCATCGCGGCCAAGGACACGCAATTTGGCCAGCGCATTGCGCATGGCTATTTCGTCCTGTCGGCGGCGGCCGGCTTGTTCGTGTCGCCGGCGCCCGGCCCGGTTTTGGCCAACTACGGCCTTGACACCCTGCGCTTCGTCAATCCGGTGGCGATCGGCGACACGATTCAGGCGCGCCTGACCTGCAAGCGCCGCATCGACCGGGGCAATCGCCCGGATCAGCCGCCGCAGGGTGTGGTCGCCTGGGATGTGCAAGTGATGAATCAGCGTGGCGAAATGGTGGCCAGTTACGACATTCTGACCCTGGTGGCCAAGATGTCGTGATATCGTAGCTGTATGGATGTACAGCTTGAATCACCATTGAACGAAATGGCGTTGAACGCCGAAGACACCTGGACCCAGGGCGATCTATGCTGGCGTGACGAGCGCTGGACTGCCCAGGTCATCAAGAACGAAGATGACGAGGGCTGGGCCGTGGCGATGACCTTGGCGGGCGAGGCCGAGCCGGCGCTGGTCGGGCCTTGGACCATGGGGCGTGATAAAAAGAACCCCAAGCCGCTGTCGGCGCCGGCCTTTCACACCTTGGTGAAAACGGCCTCAGAAGTCTTGCGTCGTCATGAGCAGCAACTGCACGCGCAACTGCACAAGAGCCTGAAGATCGATAGCGAGAAGGGCCGCTTGACGGTGCTGCTGGACATCGTGCCCGATGAAGATAACCCTTATGCCACGCTGAGCGCCAAGAATGCCGATGGCGATGTCTTGGCCGAGGTGAAGGTCAGCGCCGGGTTCAAATTGACCGAGAGCAGCGCTCAGGCCTGGGTGGAGGCCGACTTTTTACGGCCCTCGAAATAGACTTTGGCGCAGAGTCCGTTCAACGGGAACTGTCTACGGCTCCCGCTCCCGCCGACTTCAGGTCGGCGCGACGTGCGCCGGTGAAGCGTTTGGCCCAATAGGCTTCACGCATATCTTCCACCCGCACGGCGCCGCCGACACGGGGTGAGTGGATGAACTTGCCTTCGCCGACATAGATACCCACATGCGAGAAGGTGCGCTTCATGGTGTTGAAAAACACCAGATCGCCGGGCTTGAGTTCGTCCCGCTTGACGGTCAGCAGATTCGACATCTTGGCCTGTTCGTCGGCGCGGCGCGGCAAGATCATGCCGACGCTGGATTCAAAAATATGGCGGGTAAAGCCGCTGCAGTCAAAGCCACTTTCCACCGAGGAGCCGCCTCGGGTGTAGCGCACGCCCAGGAAGTTCATCGACGAGATCACCAGATTGGATGCAGCGTCGCGCACCTGCTCCATCAAGCGGCCCGGCTCGATTTGCCCTTGCGACAAGAAGCCTCGTTCCTGCAGAAACCGACTGACCGGATCGGCTGCCGGATTTGCCACAGTCGCACTCAGCGCGGACGGCTGAATGGCTGAGCTCGGTGATGCGGCCGATGCGGATGTTGCAACAGCTGCTGCCGCAACAAGGGCTGGTGGCGGCGCGGCTTTCGCCGCAGTTGAGCCCTGCACGAGACTCCATCCCAAGGCGCCGGTGACCATGCCGGGCGGCGGCGCGTTTTGCGCTTGGCTTGCCGTACTGACACACAAGAGCAAACCGACCGCGCTGGCCGTCAGGCGGCGCAGGGTCCAGATAGTTTTGAGCGGGGAGGGGTGGCAGTGGCTGGCGTCGAGCATGGTGTTCGGCGCGCAGCTTAGGCGGGGGCTGTTGCAGGTGTCAAGCAGTCAGTCGTCTAGCTAAGGGAAAGCAAGGGAAAGCCCGCAGCAAGTCGGGATCTAGAGCTTAGATTTTAACGTGGATTCAGGGTAATCCCGAGTTTTGCCCGATGTGGCTCGTCAATGGCCGAGAACAGTTAGGCCCAAGCGTGATTTTGTTGGCTCCTAACTTTTTTTCACAGGGGATCACGGCTGCGCGTAGACAATCCGAACGCGATGAATTGCATCGTGTTTGTATATAGGGGAGCGCATTATGGGTTTGATGGATTCTTTGATTGGTGCTGCGACGCAGGCCTTGGCGGGTCAAGGGCAAGGGCATGGCGGCAGCGGCCCGGACTGGGTCGGCATTGTCTCGGGTCTACTGGCCAATGGCTCGGCGCAAGGCGGCTTGGGCGGCTTGTTGAAGCAGTTGGAAGGTGCCGGTTTGGGCGAGCAGGTGCAGTCCTGGGTCGGGCATGGAGCCAATCAGCCGGTGTCGGGTGATCAACTGAGCTCGGCCTTGGGCGGTGATCTGATGTCGCAATTGGCCGCGCAGGCCGGCGTTTCGCACGCCGAGGCCGGCTCGCAGCTCAGCCAGATGTTGCCGGAGATCATCAATATGCTGACGCCGCATGGCGAAGTGCCGGCCGCTGGTGCCGGCGGCTTGGGTGATTTGGCCGGCATGTTGGGCGGCTTGCTCAAGCAGGCTTGAGCTCTGTCTATCGGCGCTGAGCTTGATCCTCAGCGCTTCCAGTCAGCATCGATAAAGCGCAGCACGCTGTCTTCATGGTGAGGCCCGATCACCTGATGGGCTTCATCTTTGACCGCCGCAATGGCGTTGGCGACCGCGATGCCGCGGTGTGCGGCGCGCAGCATCTTGATGTCGTTGACATGATCGCCGAACACCACCACTTCGCGTTCTTGCAGGCCGTAGCGTTCGGCCAAGGTTTTGATGGCCTGGTCCTTGGTGGCGCGCCGGTCGTGCACGGTCAGCCAGGGCCAATCGGGTTTGTAGAGGTCCTCGGCGAGATGGGTTTCCACCGCATCCCCGCATAACTCGTCAATCGCGGCTTGTAGCGCCGCCAGTGGCCCTTCGCGGTCCACCACCACAAAGGTCACGGCCGGTGTCCCTAACTCGTCTTGCAGACGGGCCGTATGACGCAGGCGCGGGTCGGCATTGCGCTTGCGCTCGTCGACAAAGGCTTGCTGCGCCTCGTTGTGCACCGATTGGTAGAAGAGCTGATCGCCCTTGGGGCCATGGGTCGATATAAAAGGCATCAGGCCGTGTTGGCGGATCAGCGCGAACACGGCTTGGCTCAAGGCCGGCTCTATCGCGTGCACCAGTTCGTGCCTGCCGCTTGCCATCTCGCTGATATAGGCGCCGTTCGACGAAATAACGGGTAAGCGCAGCGGCAAGTCACCCAGGATCTGGCGAATGGAAGAGACGTGGCGCGCGCTGGCGACGGTGAAGGTCAGCCCTTGGTCGAGGAGTTGCAGCAGGCCGGCCCGGGTGCTGGGTGCCAACTTGCCCTGCTGGTCCAGCAAGGTGCCGTCAAGATCTGAAACGTAGAAACTCATTTTTGATTTGAAAAGTGAAAAGGGCGACCGCTCGGCCGCCCTAGTGTGAGAGCTGGACGCTGCCCGAGTTCAGAGTACTTCGGAGGCGAAATCCGCCAGTCTTGAGCGCTCGCCGCGCGCCAGCGTCACATGGCCGCTGTGGGCCCAGCCCTTGAAGCGGTCCACTGCAAAGGTCAGGCCGGAGCTACCCTCGGTCAGATAGGGCGTGTCGATCTGCGCCAAGTTGCCCAGGCAAACGATCTTGGTGCCGGGGCCGGCTCGCGTGATCAGTGTCTTCATCTGCTTGGGCGTCAGGTTCTGCGCCTCATCGATGATCACGTACTTGTTCAAGAAGGTGCGGCCACGCATGAAGTTCATGCTCTTGATCTTGATCTTGCTGCGCACCAAGTCGTTGGTGGCAGCGCGACCCCATTCGCCGGCGGTGTTATCGCCGCGACCCAGCACCTCCATATTGTCGTCCAGCGCGCCCATCCAGGGGCTCATCTTCTCTTCTTCGGTGCCGGGCAGGAAACCGATGTCTTCGCCCACCGGCACGGTCACGCGGGTGACGATGATCTCGGAATAGCGCCGCTCATCCAGTACTTGTGACAGGCCCGCCGCCAGCGTCATCAAGGTCTTGCCGGTGCCGGCGGTGCCGGTCAGTGTGACGAAATCGACATCGGGGTCCATCAGCAAATTCAGCGCAAAGTTCTGCTCGCGGTTGCGGGCGGTCACTCCCCAGACCTTGTGCTTTTGATTGCCATAGTCTTTCAGCGTGCGCAGCACGGCGGTCTTGCCGGTGATCTCCAGCACCTTGGCATAGAGCGGCGCGGCACCTGGGGCCTCCAGGTAGATCAGTTCATTGACCAGCAGAGACGGCACCAGTGGCCCGCTGATGCGGTAGAAGGTGATGCCGCCCTGGCTCCAGCTCTCCATGGTCTTGCCGTGGCGCTCCCAAAAGTCGGCCGGCAGGGCTTGCACGCCGGTGTAGAGCAGGTCGGAGTCTTCCAGCGTCTTGTCGTTGCGGTAGTCCTCGGTCGGCAGGCCCAGGGCACGCGCCTTGATCCGCATATTGATGTCCTTGGACACCAGCACGACCTCGCGGCCCGGCTCCTTCAGCTTCAGCGCCGTCACCACCGCGAGGATCTGGTTATCGGCCTTGCCTTGGGGCAGGCCCGGCGGCAGCGGCGCGTCAACCAACTGTGTTTGGAAGAACAGCTTGCCGCCGGCTTCGCGGTGGCCGGTGTGGTTCAAGGGTAGGCCCTTGGCCATTTCTTCCAGTCCACTGCTCTTGAGGCCGCCGGCAAGGTTGTCCAGTTCGCGGCTGACCTGACGCACATTGCGCGCCACCTCGGTCATGCCCTTTTTGTGGCCGTCCATTTCCTCCAAGGTGATCATGGGCAGATAGATGTCGTGTTCCTCGAATCGGAACAAGCACATCGGGTCATGCATCAGCACATTGGTGTCCAGCACAAACAGCTTGGGTGCACCGGCCGCTGCCGCCTTCTTCGACTTGCTGGTCTTGGGCTGGGCGGCAGACTCGGCCGAAGCGAGCTTGGCGGCCGTGGTCGCTGCCGGTCTGGTCTTGGCGCCGGTCGCGCGTGGCGGCGCAAAGGTTGTTTGCACGTCTTGGGTGGTCGTTACGGGCGTTGCGGCCTTGCTGCTGGCTGCTGGTTTGGTGCTGGCAACGGCAACTGGCGCGGCCTGACTGACAGCGGGCGCCGGCTTGGCCGCGGCGACAGGCGGCGCTGACTTGCGCGGCGCATCAGGCTTGCTGACGGCCAAGTTGGCCTCGAAGGCGGAAGACTCCAGGCGGCTGGCACGTTTGGTCGGGGGCTTGGGCAGGGGCATGGTGGGCGTCAGTCTGCGTTGAAAAATGGGGTCCGAGGGTGATCTGGTCGCGCGCAAAAAACAAAAGCCGCACAGACAGCTGTGCGGCTTTGGGGTTTGGCTTTGCGGCTCTCGGGCATGGACCCATTATGCACAAAGCGTGATGACACCAAATGAAGGTCTTGGCCCAAGAAAAAACCGGCCGGGCTTGGACAGCGCGGGCCGGTTTTCTGAGGGTTCAATGCAGCGGGTGCAAGGCTCAGGCAATTTCCTTCTTCAGGTTGCCGACTTCCTTCAGCACTTCATCGACATGGCCGGCGACCTTGATGCCGCGCCATTCGGCTCGCAGCACGCCGGTCGCATCGATCAAGAAGGTCGAACGCTCGATGCCTTTGACCTTTTTGCCGTACATGATCTTGTTCTTGACCACGCCAAACATATGGCAGAGCTTTTCTTCGGTGTCGGCAATCAGCTCGAAGGGCAGCTCAAGCGTTTGCTTGAACTTGTCGTGCGAAGCCATGTTGTCGCGCGAAACTCCAAGCACAACCGTGCCGGATTTCACAAAGTCTTTGTAGCGGTCACGGAATTGCATCGCCTCGGTGGTACAACCCGGGGTATTGTCCTTCGGGTAGAAGAACAACACGACGGCATGTCCGAGGTAGGTGTGCGGAGTGAACTTCACGCCTCCCGTGGCAAGGGCTTCAATTTCCGGGAGAGGTTTGTTGAGCGCTGGCGTCATTTGGCGATGTATGTATGATGCGCCCGAGTAGGCATAGCTGCTGATTATACGTTGTTCGGCGTGACGGTCCGGCGACGAGGGCTCAAGCGGCTCTGTGGCCCTGCCAAGTCCCGTGAGGCCTGCCTAAAAAGCGCGGCCGCTTTCAGGCCTCAATCAAAAGCGCCGCCAAAACATTGCGCCCTTCGCTGGCCAGTACGTTGTAGGTGCGGCAGGCCGCCGCCAGATCCATGGTTTCCACGCCGATCCGGGCCTGGATCAAGCTTTGGTACAAGGCCGGCTTGGCAAACCTGATGCGAGCGCCGCTGCCGAAAATCACCAACTCGGGCTTCAGGCTCAAGATCTGTTCGAAGTGCAGCTCCGTCAGGTCTTCAAAGCGCTGCAAGCTCCAGGCCTGTACTTCGCCCTTCCAAGGTACGAGCAGGCTCGCCGCATAGGCTTCCCCGTTGACCCAAACGGTGCGTCCATCATGCTTTGAAATGCTGTTGCCGCCTTGCGGCTCATCGAGTTGGAATTTCATGACGGGATCAGAGCGCTTAAAGCGTTGAAGAAAGGCTGACGAATTTCAAGGAGTTCGGCCGGCGCTCGCGGCGCTCTTTGCCGCCGGGCCACCAGCCTGTGATTAAATTGTACGTTTTGCGGCGCAGCATTTCTGCGCGCTGAGCCGCTTTCCCTCGCGCCCCCCGCCATGTTTGAGGAGTTCCAGTCTTGTTGAAGCCCATGCTCAAGTCCCGCAAATTGGCCAATGTCTGCTATGACATCCGCGGGCCCGTGCTCGACAAGGCCCGGCAAATGGAGGAGGAGGGGCACAAGATCATCAAGCTGAACATCGGCAATATCGCCGCCTTCGGTATCGAGCCTCCGGATGAGATCGTGCAGGACATGATCCGCAATCTGCCTGCTGCGGCTGGCTACACCGACTCCAAGGGCCTGTTCGCCCCGCGCAAGGCGGTGGTGCATTACTGCCAGGAAAAGAAGATCGCCGGCGTCACCATCGACGATGTCTACCTCGGCAACGGCGCGTCCGAGTTGATCACCATGAGCATGAATGCCCTGCTCAACGGCGACGACGAAATCCTGGTGCCAGCACCCGACTATCCGCTGTGGACAGCGTCGGTCGCCCTGGCCGGCGGAAGGCCTGTGCATTATGTGTGTGACGAGCAAGCCGACTGGATGCCGGATGTGGCCGACATCCGCCGCAAAATCACGCCCAATACCAAGGGCATCGTCGTCATCAACCCGAACAACCCGACCGGCGCGCTTTACCCTGACAGCGTGCTGCTGGAAATCGTCGAGATCGCCCGCCAGCACCAGCTGATCATCTTTGCCGACGAGATCTACGACAAGACACTCTACGACGGCAATGTGCATACCAGCCTGGCTTCGCTGGCTGATGATGTGTTGTTCGTGACCTTCAACGGCCTGTCCAAGAACTACCGCTCCTGCGGCTACCGCGCCGGCTGGATGATTGTTTCGGGCGAGAAGCGCCATGCGCAGGACTACATCACCGGCCTGAATATGCTGGCCTCGATGCGCTTATGCGCCAACACGCCGGGTCAGTTGGCGATTCAGACCGCCTTGGGCGGCTACCAGAGCATCAACGACCTGGTCGCACCAAGCGGCCGCCTGTGCCGCCAGCGTGACCTCGCCTACGACTTGCTGACGCAGATTCCTGGCGTCAGCGTGGTCAAGCCGAAAGCGGCTTTGTATATGTTCCCCCGCCTGGACCCGAAGATCTACCCGATCGAGGATGACCAGCAATTCGCCTATGAATTGCTGGCCGAGGAAAAGGTGTTGATCGTGCAAGGGACGGGCTTCAACTGGATAGCCCCCGATCATTTCCGGCTCGTTTTTCTGCCCAACTCCGACGACCTGCGGGAAGCGGTGGGGCGAATCGAGCGTTTCCTGACGCATTACCGCAAGCGGGCCGGGCGCTAGTCGCCGGACGCCTTAGTTTTTTAGCGAAGAGCAGAGAGAACTCCCATGAAAGCGATCAAAGTTGGCCTGCTGGGCATTGGTACCGTGGGCAGCGGCACTTTCAATGTGCTGCGTCGCAACAGCCAAGAAATCCGTGGCCGCGCCGGCCGGGGCATCGAGATCACGATGGTGAGCCGCCGCAATGTGGCGCTGGCCAAGCAAATCGTCGGCGAGGGTGTGACCGTGACGGCCGACCCCTTCGACATCATTCGCAACCCCGAGATTGACATCGTCGTCGAGACCATCGGTGGCTGTGACCTGGCGCGCACGCTGGTGCTGGAAGCGATTGCTGCCGGCAAGCATGTGGTGACGGCCAACAAGGCCCTCGTGGCCGTGCATGGCACCGAGATCTTCGCGGCTGCACGCGAAAAAGGCGTGATGGTTGCTTTCGAAGCGGCCGTGGCCGGCGGCATTCCCATCATCAAAGCCTTGCGTGAAGGTCTGACGGCCAACCGCATTGAGTGGATTGCCGGCATCATCAACGGCACGACCAATTTCATCCTCTCCGAGATGCGCAGCAAGGGCCTGGACTTTGCCACCGTGTTGAAGGAGGCGCAGCGCCTGGGCTATGCCGAGTCCGACCCGACCTTCGATGTTGAAGGTGTGGACGCGGCGCACAAGCTGACCATCATGAGCGCAATCGCTTTTGGGGTGCCGGTGCAGTTCGACAAGGCCCATGTCGAGGGCATCAGCCAGTTGCAGGCGGCCGACATCAAATATGCCGAACAACTCGGTTACCGCATCAAGCTGCTGGGCCTGACGCGCAGGCGCGAGAAAGGCATCGAGCTGCGCGTGCACCCGACCTTGGTGCCGATCACGCGCTTGATCGCCAATGTGGAGGGGGCGATGAATGCGGTGGTGGTGCAGGGCGATGCTGTCGGCACCACGCTGTACTACGGCAAGGGTGCGGGCGCCGAGCCGACCGCCTCGGCCATCATCGCCGACCTGGTCGACATCACCCGCTTGCACACCGCTGACCCCGATCACCGCGTGCCGCATCTGGCCTTCCAGCCCGATGCCATCAGCGACACCGCCATTCTGCCGATGGAAGATGTGCTGAGCAGCTACTACCTGCGCTTGCGGGTGGCCGACGAGGCCGGCGTCTTGTCCAGCATCACCACCATCTTGGCCGAGAGCGATATCTCGATCGATGCGGTGCTGCAGCGCGAATCTGCTGATGGTGAGCGTCAGACCGATCTGATCATCCTGACGCATGAAACCAGCGAAGGCGGCATGAACAAGGCCTTGGCACGCATGCAAGGTTTGCCGACCGTGCTGGCGCCTATCGTGCGACTGCGCAAGGAAGAGTTGGCATGAAGTACATCAGTACCCGTGGCGACAAGACCGAGCGTGCTTTTTGCGAAATCCTGCTGGAAGGCCTGGCGCCCGATGGTGGCCTTTATTTGCCGGTGAGCTATCCGCAGATCGACGCAGCGAAGCTGAGCAAGTGGCGAGCCTTAAGCTACGCCGATCTGGCCTTCGAGATCTTGTCGCTCTATATCGACGACATCCCGACAGAAGACTTGCGCGCGATTGCCCGCCGGACCTATACCGAGGCGGTGTTCGGCACGCCTGAAATCACGCCGCTGAAGGTCTTGGAGCCCGGCTTGGCCCTGCAAGCCTTGTCCAATGGCCCGACGCTGGCCTTCAAGGACATGGCCATGCAATTGCTCGGTCAGTTGTTCGAGTACGAATTGAAGCGCCGTGGCGAGACGCTCAACATCCTTGGTGCGACCTCGGGTGACACCGGCAGCGCGGCCGAGTACGCGATGCGCGGCAAGGCAGGCGTCAATGTCTTCATGCTCAGCCCCCATGGCCGCATGAGCCCGTTCCAGCAGGCGCAGATGTTCAGCCTGCAAGACGCGAACATCCACAATATCGCCATCGAAGGCGTGTTCGATGATTGCCAGGACATCGTCAAGGCGGTGTCCAATGACCTGGACTTCAAACGCAAGTACAAAATCGGCACCGTCAATTCGATCAATTGGGCGCGTCTGCTCGCTCAAGTTGTTTATTACTTCGCCGGCTACTTCCAAGCCACGAAGTCGAACGACGAGAAGGTCAGCTTCACCGTCCCTTCCGGCAATTTCGGCAATGTCTGCGCCGGCCATGTCGCGCGCATGATGGGCCTGCCCATCGCGAATCTGGTCGTGGCGACGAACGAGAACGATGTGCTGGACGAATTCTTCCGCACCGGCGTCTATCGCGTGCGCGGCAGTGCGGATACGCATGAGACCTCCAGTCCTTCGATGGATATCTCCAAGGCCAGCAATTTCGAGCGCTTTGTGTTTGACCTCTTGGGACGCGACGGCGCGAGGGTGAAATCGCTGTTTGATGACGCCATCGCCAAGGCTGGACGTTTCGAGATCAGCGCCGCCGAGCATGCGCAGATTCAGCCCTATGGCTTTGTCTCCGGCTCCAGCAGCCATGCCGACCGTCTGGCGACGATCCGCTCGACCTATGAAACATACGGCGTCATCGTCGACACCCATACCGCTGACGGCCTGAAGGTGGCGCTGGAATACCGCCAACCTGGTACCACGATGCTGGTCTTGGAGACCGCCTTGCCGGTGAAGTTCGCTGCCACGATTGAAGAGGCCTTGAGCTTGACGCCGCCGCGTCCGGCCGGTTTGGAAAACATCGAGTCGCTGCCCAAGCGTGTGAGCGTGATGCCGGTCGACGTTCAAGCAGTCAAGTCCTTTATCCAAGCTCATGTCTGAAGCTGCCCCTCATCGTCTGGCCATGCAAAGCCTGGACGAAGCGCTGGAGCGCTTGCTGTCGACCGTCCAGCCGCTGGGGCTGAGCGAACGACTGCCCACTGGCGACGCGCTGGGTCGGGTGCTGGCCGAGCCGGTGGTGTCGCTGATCGATGTGCCGCCGGCCGATAACAGCAGCATGGATGGTTATGCGCTGTGCGCCGCCGATGTGGCAGCAAGCGACGCGGTCCTGCCGGTCGCTCAGCGCGTACCGGCCGGCGTTGTTGGCGCGGTCCACCAAGCGGGCACGGCGGCGCGCATTTTTACCGGCGCGCAGATTCCCGTCGGCGCCGATGCGGTCGTCATGCAAGAGCAATGCGAGGCGCTGGCCGTGGACCTTGCAAGTGAGGGTCTGGGCAGCGTTCGCGTCAATGCCCAGGTGCAAGCGGGACAGTGGATTCGGCGGCGTGGAGAGGATGTGGAGCAAGGCGCCACGGTGCTGGCGGCGGGCTGCCGGCTTGATGCTGCCGCTCTAGGCTTGGCCGCTTCGGTGGGCGCGGCTCAGCTGACGGTCGCACGCCGGCCACGCGTGGCGCTGTTCTCGACCGGTGACGAGTTGGTGATGCCGGGCGAGCCCCTCAAGCCCGGTGCCATTTACAACTCCAACCGATTTACGCTGCGCGCGATGCTGCAAGGCCTGGGCTGCGAGGTGATCGACTTAGGCATCGTTCCCGACAAACTCGACGCCACCCGCGCCGCCTTGCGTGAGGCGGCTGGCCAGGCCGACCTGATCATCACCTCGGGCGGTGTCTCGGTCGGCGAGGAAGATCATCTGCGTCCGGCCGTACAAGCCGAAGGCAGTTTGGATTTGTGGCAGATTGCGATCAAGCCTGGCAAGCCTCTGGCTTTCGGTCGCGTGGGCGGAGCTTGGTTCATTGGCTTGCCCGGCAATCCGGTCTCCAGCTTCGTCACCTTTGCCTTGGCTGTAAGGCCGGTGATTCTGCGCATGCAGGGCGCTACAAAGCTGCAGCCGCGCAGCTTCATGTTGCGGGCCGATTTCGATTGGCCCAAAGCCGACAGGCGGCGCGAGTTTTTGCGTGTGCGGCTCAATGAGGCCGGCGGATTGGACCTTTTCCCCAATCAGAGTTCGGGTGTACTGACCTCTGCCGTCTGGGCCGATGGCCTGCTGGACAATCCGGCCGGCCAGGCCTTTGAAGCCGGGCATTCTGTGCGTTACTTGCCGATGACTGAGCTGCTGACATGAATGCCATCACCATCAATCTGCGTTTCTTTGCATCACTGCGCGAGCGCTTCGGTGCGAGTGAGACGCTGAGCTTGGCGGCCGGCACGACGGTCGGTGAGTTGCGTGACTTGCTGCTGGCCCGCTCGGACGCCCATGCCGAACAGCTGGCGCGCAGTCGCGCGGTCCGCTGTGCCTTGAATCAGCAGTTGTGCGCCGAAGATGCCGTCATCCAAGACGGCGCCGAAGTCGCCTTCTTCCCACCCGTCACCGGCGGCTGAGCCGGCCGCGCCAATATGCGGGGCCTGCACCTGACCGCTGATTTGAGCGGTGTCCGAGCCGACCTTGTCTTGATGCTTGATCCGGCTGCCTTGCAAGCACTTTGCGTGGGTGCGGTGGCAGCGGCTGAGCTGGGTGCTGTGGCCGAGCTGTTTCACCGCTTCACGCCGGCTCCCGGTGAAACGCAGTCCGGCATCACCGGGGTGATGCTGCTGGCCGAATCCCATCTGGCTGTTCACACCTGGCCCGAGTTGGGCGGTGTGACGCTGGATGTCTATGTGTGCAATATGGGCCAGGACAATAGCGCCAAGGCGCGGGCCTTGATGGGCGAGTTGATCAAGGCTTTCGCACCCGAACAGGTGCAGCAGCAGGCTTTGCAGCGCGGCCTGACTTAGCTGCCCCGTCCATCACGGCCTGCGCGCTGTCACCGAGCAAATAGCGGGCCCCGGGTCCGGCCTTTGCCGCCGTGTCGGCCGGGTTGTAGAGCGCGCATTTGCTCAGTGACAAGCAGCCGCAGCCGATACAGGCGCTCAAGGTGTCGCGCAACTGGGTCAGCTCGGCAATGCGTTGATCCAACACCGGCCGCCAGCCGCTGGACAGGCGTTGCCAGTCGGCGGCGTTGGGCGTGCGCCCATCGGGCAACTGGCTCAAAGCAGCGCGAATTTGTTCCAGGCTCAGCCCGACAGTTTGTGCCGCGCGGATGAAGGCGATGCGGCGCAAATCTCCCCGCGCGTAATGGCGCCGGCCGCCTTCGCTGCGCTGGCTGCCCAGCAGGCCTTGTTCCTCATAAAAACGCAGCGCACTGGCGGCTACGCCGCTGCGCCGCACGACCTCGCCGATCGGCAGGCGTGTCTGTGCGTCCTGAAGCTTGGCGGGAGAGTTGGGCACGGGCGACCTCGTTCGAGAAAAATGTTGACTTCAAGTTAACTTGAACTTTCAGTATAGGGGCCTTGCTAGCTCAATCAAGCTCATCATGACTCACGTACAAGCACACACATTTGCACTTGCCCCTTGGCTGGAACTCAATTTGCGGCAATTTCCGCTCGAGTACGGTGATCAACTCAGCAGCCATCTGCCCATGGCCTTGCATGCCCTGCACAGCCTGGGTGCCGACGAGGCGCGCATGGCCGCGTTTTTCAATAGCTATGGCCGTCGATTTGAAGGCATGGCGGCGCCGTCTCCGGCCGCGCCGCCGCAGGACTGGCTGAGCTTGTGGGGCGACTGGTCGGCCTACAGTGCCTTGCGCTGCTATTTTGACTTGGCCTTGGCGGCGGAAGGTCGGGACGTGCTGCTGCGCCGGGTCTTGCCCGAGCTGCTGCCGGGCGTTTCGGCGGTCGCCTTTCACGGTGCGATTCGGCTGGCTCATGCCTTAGAGGGCGGGCACATCGGCGAGCTAGCCGCTGCTTTGGCCTACTGGGCGAGCCGCTGGCAGCAACTGCCGGCGCCTTTGGTGCACAGTGGTGTCGAGCCCTTGAGCTTGTCTGCTTGGTCTGAGCGTTTGGTGGCCAGCGCGTCCACCTGGCGCAGTGAGGCACCCTTGATTTTTCTGCGCATGATGGAGGCCAGCGCCAGGCCGGTGTTTGCCGAGTTGGTTTGGGCAGCGCCTTCTCCTGCGCCGACCTTGCTGGCTCGCGTGGCGGAGCTGGCAAGCCTGGCCTTGGGCTACTACTTGCACAGCGCCAATTTCACTGTGCTGCACATGATCACCGGTCTGCGCGCTGTGCGTGTTCTCGGGCCTTGGCTGCCGCAAGACGCACAGTTTCAAGCCTCAGCCCAGGCTGTACTGACCCAGGCCTTTGTTGCCGCCTACCTGGCCGGGCGCGTGCAGCGGCGTGAAGCGCCTGTTGATCAGCTGGGCCTGAGTTGGCCCGCGCTGGCCAAGCAAGCAAGCCTGTCCGACGATGATCACACCATCAAGCTGGTCCATGCATGCCAGGAGGAGTGGGCCGTCTATGGTGATGCGCGTTACTTGCAAGCTGCGGCTTTTGCCCTGCGATGAAGTGGGGTCTCAAGCTCAGCTTCGGCTTCCGGCCAGGCTCGCTCCCAGCTCATAGCCGCGCGTGTAAGCCTCCTCAAAGACCGAGTAGCCGGCCAGATCGCTGTGCGCAAAGTGCAGGCGGCCTTGCGGCTGTAGCAAGGCGCTCAGCGCCGCCGAGCTGCGCACGCCCGGTACCGGGATGCTCATCGCATGACCCCAGCGGGCCAGATCTGCGCGCTGCAAGTTCGCGGCCAGATCGGGGTGGACGGTGCCCAAATCCGCCAACACCAGGCGCAGCCAATGGCGCCAATCCTGTTGCAGCAATTCGCCGCGCCGCGCCTGTGACAATGCCCAGTAGGCGCTCAACACCGTAGGTCCGGCCTTGGGCACGAGGGCTTGATGCATGGCGTCCACATAACCCAGCGCTTGGCTGGCATAGACCACATTGTCCCAGGACGGCGGCGCGCCCGTGCGTTGCAGCAGGGGGGCTTTGAGCTGTAGATTGGCTACCAACCAAGGCGCATAGCGCAACTGCTGGGCGGCGGCCTTGAGTGGCGTCAGCGCCTGGCCCAGCAGTTGGTTGGCGATGAAGAGCGGCGTTGCCAACACGACTTGATCGGCCACCCAGCGCTCAGGCGTCTGCTTGGCCTCGTTCCAGGCCAAGACCTCCACCTGATGTTTGCCGGGTGCTACGCGCAAGACGCTGCGGCCGCTGTGGATCTGGTCGGCCAAGGGCTGGGCCATTGCATCGGTCAAAAAGGCATTGCCTTGGGGCCAGGTCAGGACTGCCTCGCGTTCGCTGTTCGAGTTGGCGGGGTGAAAGCCATGTCGGCTGGCGAAGTAGTGCAGCCCTGCCCAGGCTGAGACGTCTTGAATGCCCGCGCCGTAGTCGTCGCGGCAACAGTAGTCCAGATACCAAAGCAGCTGAGCATCGTGCAGGCCTTGCTGCGTCAGCCAAGCGGCGAATGTTTGTCTGTCCAGCGCCGTAGCCCCAGGGGTCCAGCGCGCGCGCCGGCTCGGCATGGCAAAGCCCAGTGTGGCCTGCGCTTGGTCAACGGCGCGCTCGAACATCTGCTGCTGTGCGCTTGCCGCCGCGCTGAGCGGCGGCGGCAACAAGCCTTCGTGCCAGGTGCCGTCGAAAAACAGCCGCTCTTGCGGGCTGTGGCAGAGATGGCGCTCGTCCCACACCGCGCGACCCAATACCTGGCGCACCAGACCTAACTCTTCAAGCAGCTGGTAGACCTCAGGTGAAGCTGGACCGGGCAAAGGTAAATAATGCGCGCCGGTCGGGCAGGGCATGCCGCCCATGCTGTGGGCGCGACTGTTGCCGCCGCAAGCCTCTTCTAGTTCCAGCAATGCAAAGTCTGTCATGCCCGCCTGGCTCAGGGCGCGGGCGCAGGCAAGACCGGAAACGCCGCCGCCGATGATCAGAATTTTTGTGCGGCGCAGTGGGCCATCGCCGGCCTTGGGCACAGGTGCACGCAGGCGGTGGCCGCGCTCGAGATCTGCCCCGCCGACCCAGCCTCCTGCTAAAGCCGCGTCTGCAGGAGCGCAGCCGGCCAGCAGGGCCGCGCCGCTGCCCAGTAACAACTCACGCCGTTTCAATCAATGCACCTTGCCCCATTCCGCTTCGAACTCATGCACCAACTGCTGGTTTGACAATCGGTTCACTTCGGTCGGCACGCGCGCCATATCGGGGGGGAAGTTCAACAGGGCTGGCAGCCCGCCTAGATCCAGAAACTTCAACCCCTCTGGCAGCGTGCTTGGCCTTGCCCAGGGGCGCCGGCCGGCCAGCACAAAGCCCCATTCGCCAAAACTCGGCACATGAGCGTGGTAGGGCGTCGTCGTCAGGCCGGCCGCTTCCAAGGTGCTGACCACCGTCCAGAAGCTGCGTCTGGCGATCAAGGGTGAGGTGGTCTGCACCACGGCGTAGCCGCCGGCCGCCAAATGCTGGTCGATCAACTGATAAAAACTCGTGGTGTAGAGCTTGCCGAGCGCGAAATTGCTGGGGTCGGGGAAGTCGATCACGATCACGTCGAAGTAGCCGGCATGTTGCTCCAGCCAGCCAAAGGCGTCGGCATTGACGATGTTCAGCTTCGGTGAAAGCAGCGCATCGCCGTTGAGTTGGCGCAGCAGGGGCAGGGTGGAGAACAGCCGCGTCATATGCGGGTCCAGCTCGACCAGGGTGACGCTTTGCACGCTGGGGTAACGCAATACTTCCCGCACGGCCATGCCGTCGCCACCACCCAGCACCAAGACCTTTTGGGGCGCGCCGTGGCCGGCCATGGCCGGGTGCACCAAGGCCTCGTGATAGCGGTACTCGTCTTTGGAATGGAACTGCAAATTGCCGTTCAAAAACAGACGCGTGCCGGCATTGCCTTGGGTGACGACGACACGTTGGTAGTCTGAACTTTCTCGCACCAGAATGTGCTCGCCGTAGAAGCGGTCCTCGGCCCAACTCGTCAGTCGGTCCGCACCCAGCATCGCCACCAGCAGCAGGCCCAAGCTGGCCGCGCAGGCCAAGGCATGAGCGCGCCAGGCGCGCAGTTGCGAGCGAAAGAGCCACAGCGCCCAGATCGCCACCAGCACATTCAAGAGCCCAAAAAACAGGCCCGTGCGCACCAGTCCCAAATGCGGCACCAGCAGCAGCGGAAAAGCCAGCGCCACCACCAGGGCGCCCAGGTAATCAAAGGTGAGCACCTGCGAGACCAAGTCACCCAGCTCATAGCGCTCGCTGAATTGCTTTTTGAGAATGCGCATCACCAAGGGAATTTCCAGCCCGACCAAGGCGCCAACCAAGAGCACCAGGCCGTAGAGCAGCACCCGAAAGGCCGCCACTTGGCCGGGTGGCAGCAGGCTGTGGGCCACAAAGAGTGCGGCCGGCATCAGCCCGCCAATCACGCCGACTAGCAACTCGATCTTCAAGAACTGCGCCACCAGCTGGCGCTTCAAATAGCGGCTCAACCAGGAACCCAGGCCCATCGCGAACAGATAGGTGCCGATGATGGTCGAGAACTGCAAGACCGAGTCGCCGAGCAAGTAACTGGCCAAGGCACCGGCCGTCAGCTCGTAGACCAGGCCGCAGGCGGCGATGACAAAGACGCTGGCCAGCAGCAACAACTCGGGCAGGGATATGCGGCCGGCGGGGCTGGGGGCGGTAGGAGATGGCATGGCCGCGAGCTTAGCCGATGCTTGGCATTGCTTTTGGCATGGAGGCGGCCAGGTTTGAGACAATCCGGCCATGAAGATCTCTCAAATCGAATTTGAACTACGCGGCGAATACATCGAGTTGGACAAGCTGCTCAAGGCCAATGGCTTGGTCGAGAGCGGCGGGCGCGCCCGCGTGTTGATCAGCGAGGGCCATGTGCAAGTGAACGGGCAGGACGAGCTGCGCAAGACGGCCAAGATACGCGCCGGTCAGGTCGTGTCCATGCAGGGCGTACGCATCAAGGTCTTGGCCGACCCTTTGGCCGACCCTTTGGCCGATGGCAGGGTGCAATCGTGATGGATCAAGAATTTTCGACCTGTGATTTTTGCGATGCTCATAAAAGCGATGACTCGGGCAACTTCCGTTGGATGCCCGGCGTCTTTCGCAGTTATGGCGGACTGAGTCGCTTTGCTGGCCCAGTCAGCACGGTCAAATGCTTTGAGGACAATAGCCTGGTCAAGGCCGCCGTGGAGAGTCCCGGAAACGGGCGCGTCTTGGTGGTCGATGGCGCCGGCTCGCTGCGGCGGGCTTTGCTGGGCGGGCAATTGGGTATGGCCGCCGCTCATCACGGCTGGGCCGGGCTTGTGATCAATGGCTGTGTGCGCGATGTGGCCGAGCTGGCGCAGGCGCAGGTCGGCATTCTGGCCTTGGGCCTTGTGCCTATGCCCACCGATCGCAAGGGCCAAGGTCTGGCCGACGTGCTGCTGCAGGTTCAGGGTGTCAGCATTCGCCCTGGAGATTGGCTGTACGCCGACGCCGACGGCGTGGTGATCAGCGCAAATCGCCTGTAACTTTCGTCAGCGAAGCTTGAGCCAGGCCTGCAAGTCCTGCGCGGACTGTGGGCGGGCGAAAAAGTAACCTTGAGCGATTTCGCAGCCGGCTTCGATCAGTACGCGCCGCTGCCCCTCGGTCTCGACACCTTCGGCCACCACGGCCAGGCCCAAGGCGCGGCCAATGCCGATCACGGCGCTGGACAGCGCGCGGTCATCGGCGTCGGTCTCCAGATCGCGCACAAAGCTTTTGTCGAGCTTGAGCTCGCTGACGGGCAGACGCTTCAAATAGCTCAGGCTGGAGTAGCCAGTACCGAAATCATCTATGGACAAGCGCACGCCCATTGAATGCAGTTGATTGAGCTGGTCCACGGTGCGCGTCTCATGCTCCAGCAGCAGGCGTTCGGTCATCTCCAGCGTGATCTGTTCGGCGCGCAAATCATGTTTCTGCAGCAGCGAATGCACATGCGCTGCCACATCGTCTTGCTGAAATCGGGTGGGCGAGACATTGACCGCGACCGCTTGAATAGCCACCCCTTGTTCGCGCCAGCTGGCCAGTTGCGCGCAGGCCGCCTCCAGCACCCAGGCATCCAAGGCGTTGACCAGGCCGCATTCTTCGGCCATGGGGATGAAGGTGTCGGGCGGCACTTGGCCATGTTGCGGATGCCACCAGCGCAGCAAGGCCTCCGCACCGACCAGCGCGCCGTCGCTCAAGCGCACCTTGGGCTGATAGTGCAGGGCCAGCGAATTGCTCGAAAGCGCCAGGCGCAGCGCGCTTTCAAGCGCCATGCGGGTGTCCAGGGCTTGATTCATTGCCGGCAGGTAAAAGCGCGCGCAGTTGCGGCCGGCCCGCTTGGCTTCGTACATGGCGATATCGGCATGCTTGAGCAGCTTGTCGAGCTCATGGCCGTCATCGGGGTAGCAGCTCACACCGATGCTGGCGCTGATCAGCAGCGGTGCATCTTGGCCCGTCAGCTCCAGCGGCAGCTCCAGGCTGGCCAGCAGCTTGGCCGCGACCTGCATCGCATAGCTGGCGCTGCAGCCGGGCAACCAGGCAACAAACTCATCGCCGCCAAAGCGCGCCAAGGTGTCCGCCTCGCGCAGGCAAGCACTCAGGCGCAGCGCGGCTTGGCGCAGCACCTCGTCGCCGCTGGCGTGGCCCAGGGTGTCATTGACGGTTTTGAAGCGGTCCAAGTCCAGCAACAGCAAGGCTGCGGGCGCGCCTGTGCGCCCGGCCAGCGGCAAGCCCTGCCGAACCCGATCGGCAAACAGCGTGCGATTGGGCAAGCCGGTGACACCGTCGAAATAGGCCAGGCGCTCGATTTGGCGCAGATGCTCGTCATGCTTGAGCGCCACCGTGCAGAGCTGCTCGCAGGCCTCGACCATGCGGCGGTGAAAATCTGCCGCAACGCGGGCCTCGCGGTAATAGAGTGCGAAGGTCGCCCCGACCCGTTGCGGGTTGAGAAAAATCGGTGTCGACCAACAAGCACCGAGGCCAAAGGACAGGGCCAAGGCCCGATAGTCGGCCCACAAGGGGTCATTGGCAATATCAGTGACCTGCACGGCTTGACCTCGAAAGGCTGCCGTGCCGCATGAGCCCACCGATGGGCCTATGGCCAGCCCATCCAAGGCTGCGCTGAAATTGGAGGGTAGGCTGGGTGCAGCCAAGGGGTGCAGCAAACCGGCCTCGTCCACCGCGAGCACCGAGCAGATGACGTCCGGTGCCAAGGCTTCAACACGCCGGCACAGCAGGTCCATCACGACCGGCAGCGGCCGCCCCAGCGCCACGGCCTCCAATACATCATGCTGGAGTGCTGAGACCGCCTCGCGCTCGATGCGCTCGTCCATGGGGCGCAACAGCATCAGGGTCAGTTTTGACTCGGCGTCGGGCAGTGACTGAAACTGCAATTCGAAGCTGCGTTGCCCGCCCTCGGCCAGAGTGAGTTGCAGCAACAAGGTTTGTTGCCGGAGTTCGGGAGGGCCGTCCTGGCGCATCAGGGTCTGCCAGCGTTCAAGGCTGAGATCTTGAAAGCACTCGTGCAGATAGTCCGCCGCGACGCTGAATTGGCGGAAATAGTGATTGGAATGCCGAATCGTTGCCGATTCATCCACCCAGATCAGGCCAAGACTGGCCTGATCCAGCGAGTCGAATAGCTGCTGGGGCGCCAAAGGCGGCAAGGCGGGCGGGGCAGCGTGATCAGGCATAAGCTTAGGGCTCGCTTGGATGGTCCAAGTCCATCCTACGCCAGCTTTAGCTAGGTTTAGCCAGGTTTAGTTGCGAGTCATCAAACTCAGCAACTGCTCAAGCCCGCCTGCGTTGATCGCCACCATCGCCTGCTCGCGCACCCGGGGTTTGGCGTGATAGGCCACCGACAGGCCGGCCGCGCCCATCATCAAGAGGTCGTTGGCGCCGTCACCGACCGCGATGCATTGCTCGGGGCTGCAGCCAATCTCGGCCGCGCATTGCAGCATCATGCGGCGCTTTTCTTCGCCGTCGCAGATATCGCCCCAGTCCTGCATGACGAGGCCGCCGGTGAGCAGGCCGTCTTTGACTTCCAGCTCATTGCTGCGCACAAAGTCCATGCCCAGCTCGGCGGCCACATAGCGGGCAAAAAACGTGAAGCCCCCCGACACCAGCAGCAGCTTGACGCCGGCGGCCTTGAGCGCCGCGCACAGCTCGCGCGCGCCGGGGTTGAACTGCAGACGCTCCTTCAAGACGGCATCCAGCGCCGTGACCGGCACGCCCTTGAGCAGCGCCAAGCGCCGGCGCAGGCTGTCTTTGAAGTCGGTGATTTCGCCCCGCATCGCCGCCTCGGTGATGGCCGCCACCTCGGCCTTGCGGCCGGCAGCATCGGCGATCTCATCGATGCATTCGATGCTGATCAGCGTCGAGTCCATGTCGAAGGCCGCGAGTTTGAAGTCGGCCAAGGCCAACGGCGGGGTGATGCCTTGCAGCACTAAATTCGTTGTCGTCATCTTGAAGGTCTATCAGTCTTGTTTGATCGGAGCGCCCAGCAGCCGCAGCACTTCGCGAATCGCCTGCGCCCGGTCCTTGGGGTCGCTGAGCGCCTTGTCGATGCGCAACTTGTCGTTGCCGACCAGCTTGATGTTGCGGTTCTTCTGCACCAGCTCGATCACCCGCATCGCGTCGATCGGTGGATTGGGGCGGAAGTTGATATTCATCGCCAGCGGGGCGGCATCGATCTTGGCCACGCCGTATGGCTTGGCCAGCACGCGCAGGCGGTGGGTATCGAACAAGGTCTGACCCTGGCTGGGCAACTTGCCGAAACGGTCGGTGACTTCTTCCAGCAACTTGTCGATCTGCTCGCTCTTCTCCGCCGAGGCCAGGCGCTTGTAGAGCGAGAGGCGCTGGTGCACATCGCCGCAGTAGGCGTCGGGCAGCAGGGCGGGTGCGTGCAGATTGATTTCGGTGACGGCGCCCAAAGGGCTGAGCAGATCGGGTTCTTTGCCGGACTTGAGCGCGCGCACCGCCTCGGCCAGCATCTCGTTATAGAGCTGAAAGCCGATTTCCATCATATTGCCGCTCTGGTTCTCGCCCAGCATCTGGCCGGCACCGCGAATTTCCAGGTCATGCATGGCGAGATAGAAGCCCGAACCTAACTCCTCCATCGCCTGGATTGCGTCCAGGCGCTGCGCCGCCTGCTTGGTCAGCCCTTCGATATCGGGCACCAACAAATAGGCGTACGCCTGATGGTGGGAGCGGCCGACCCGGCCTCGCAGCTGGTGCAGCTGCGCCAGACCGAACTTGTCGGCGCGCGCCATGATGATGGTGTTGGCGCTCGGCACGTCGATGCCGGTTTCAATAATTGTCGAGCACAGCAGCACATTATGTTTGCCGCCGACGAACTCGCGCATCACGCGCTCCAGCTCGCGCTCGGGCATCTGGCCGTGCGCAATGATGATGCGCGCCTCGGGGACCAGCTCGGCCAATTTTTGGCGCCGGTTCTCGATCGTCTCGACCTCGTTGTGCAGAAAGTAGACCTGACCGCCGCGCTTCAACTCGCGCAGAATCGCCTCGCGTATCGTGCCGCTGCTCTCGGCCCGGACAAAGGTCTTGATTGCCAGGCGGCGCTGCGGTGCCGTCGCGATAACGCTCAAGTCGCGCAGGCCTTCGAGGGCCATGCCCAAGGTGCGCGGGATCGGCGTGGCGGTGAGCGTCAGCACATCGACCTCGGCCCGCATCGCCTTCATCTGCTCTTTGTGGCGCACGCCGAAACGGTGTTCCTCGTCGATCACCAAGAGGCCCAGCCTAGCGAACTTCACATCCGGGCTGAGCAGCTTGTGGGTGCCGATGACGATGTCGATGGTGCCGTCGGCCAGGCCCGCCATCGCGGCCTTGATCTCCTTGGCGGAGCGGAAGCGGCTCATCTCGGCCACGCGCACCGGCCATTTGCCGAAACGGTCAGCGATGTTCTGGTAATGCTGCTCGGCCAGCAAGGTGGTCGGCGCCAGGATGGCGACCTGCTTGCCGCCCATCACGGCCACAAAGGCCGCGCGCAGCGCCACCTCGGTTTTGCCGAAGCCCACATCGCCGCAGACCAATCGGTCCATTGGCTTGGGGCTGATCATGTCCTGGATCACCGCATGGATGGCCGCGCGCTGATCGGGTGTTTCCTCAAAGCCGAAGCTGGTGGCAAAGGCCTCGTAGTCGGGGCCGGAGTAGCGGAAGGCATGGCCTTCGCGGGCGGCTCTGCGGGCGTAGAGATTGAGCAGCTCGGCGGCGGTGTCGCGCACCTGTTCGGCCGCCTTGCGCTTGGCTTTTTCCCATTGGCCGGAGCCGAGGCGGTGCAGCGGCGCTTCTTCGGCGCTGACGCCGGTGTAGCGGCTGATCAGGTGCAGCTGCGAGACCGGCACATAAAGCGTGGCCTCATCGGCGTAGATCAGGTGCAGGAACTCGGACGGCCCGTCGCCGATGTCGATATTGATCAGGCCCTGGTAGCGCCCGATGCCATGGTTGTTATGCACCACCGGATCGCCGACCTTGAGCTCGGACAAGTCCTTGATCAGCGCATTGACGTCGGAGACCTGCTCTTGTTTGCGCCGCCGCCTTGTCGTCGGCGTGGTCGCGAACAATTCCGTTTCGGTAAAGAGCTGAATCTGTCTACCGTCTTCAGGCTCACGCCAGAAGAAGCCGGCGGCCAAGGGTGCGACCGTGATCGCGAACTTCTCGGTACTAACTTCGAACTCGGCCAGATTTGCGACCGAAGGTGGATCGATCTTGTTGTCGCGCAGCAGCTCCAGCAGGCTCTCGCGCCGGCCTTCGCTTTCGGCCAGCAGCAAGACCCGGTGCGGCGTCGCCTTCAGATGCGCGGCCAAACGCGCCAGCGGCTCCTGCGCGCCGCGCTCGACGCTGACGTCGGGCAGCGGCCGCGCATAGTCAACCGGCTCGGAACCGCGGATCGCGAGCACCGGATGCACATGGGTCAGTGCAAAAAAATCCTCGACCTTGAGGAAGAGCTCTTCCGGCGCCAGGATGGGGCGCTCGGGGTCATGCTGCAAAAAGCGATGGCGCTCGCGGGTGTCGGTCCAAAAGCGCGTCAGCGCCTCGTCGACCTCGCCGTGCAGCGCCAATGCGCATTGCTCGCCCAGGAATTCGAAAATGCTGGCGGTTTGCTCGAAAAAGATCGGCAGGTAGTACTCGATACCGCCGGACGCAATGCCTTGGTCGATGTCTTTGTAAAGGCGTGAGCGGGTCGGGTCGCCGTCCATCTTCTCGCGCCAGCGCGAGCGAAAGGCCTTCCTAGCCGCCTCATCCATCGGGAACTCACGGCCCGG
The DNA here is from genome assembly GCF_028595345.1 of Roseateles albus. Classification (NCBI taxonomy): domain Bacteria; kingdom Pseudomonadati; phylum Pseudomonadota; class Betaproteobacteria; order Burkholderiales; family Sphaerotilaceae; genus Roseateles; species Roseateles albus. Next base: position 391,425 of record NZ_JAQQXT010000002.1, read on the forward strand.
CAGCAGCCGCACCTCGGGCACCGGGTAGAGGCTGCGCTGGGTGTCGGGGTCAAAGGTGCGGATCGAGTCGACCTCATCGCCGAACAGGTCGACCCGGTAGGGCACCAAGGAGCCCATCGGGAAAAGATCGATCAGGCCACCGCGCACCGCGTATTCGCCCGGTGACACCACCTGGGAGACATGCGAGTAGCCGGCCAGCGTCAGTTGCGACTTCAGCGCGGCTTCGTCGAGGCGTTGCTTTTGCTTGAAGTTGAAGGTGGTGGCGGCAAAGAAGCTCGGTGGCGCGAGGCGCGTCAGCGCGGTCGCGGCGGGCAAAAGGACCACATCCAGCTCGCGCTGGTCGGCCGGCTTGCCGCGGCTCTGCAGCAGCTGCCAGAGCGTGGCCAGGCGCTCCGAGATCAGGTCCTGGTGTGGGCTGAAGGTGTCGTAGGGCAGGGTCTCCCAGTCTGGGAAGACGCCAACGCGTAACTGCGGCGCAAAGAATTTCAGCTCGTCCTCGAGCCGCTGCGTGTCGCCCGGCTCGGCCGTGAAGATCGCTGTGATGCGCCCCGCAGCCATCTGCTGCACGGCAAAGCGGGCCAGCAGCAGGGCGTCGGCCGAGCCGGTCGGGCGCGCCTGGGTGAATTTCTTGCCGGGAGAGATCAGAGGAAGCTGCATGGGGCCACAAATGGAAACAGCCCCGGGGTGGGGCTGCCATGATTGTAGGCAAGCCCCGCGCGCCGACTCAGTTGTGGGGTCGCCGGGGGTGGATCTTGACCGGGGCGCTGCCGGTTTGCGCCCGCGCGCGCAGTTGGCCGCAGCCGCCGTCCACATCCTGCCCCGCTGAGTCGCGCAACTTGGTCAGAATGCCGCGCTGGTGCAGATGGCGTGCGATCGCGGCGGCTTTCTCCCAGCTCGGACGCTGGAACTCGAGGTCCGGGATGGCGTTGTAGGGGATCATGTTCAAGAGCGCGTATTTGCCGCTGAGCAGCCGCACGATGCCATCGAGTTCCTCGGCGCTGTCATTGATGCCGTCCAGCAACGTCCATTGATATTGGATCGGGTAGCCGGTCGCGCGTGCATAGCGTTCACCGAGTTCGACTAGCTCATCCGGCGTCAGGCGCGGCGCGCGCGGCAGCAGGCGTTCGCGCAACTCCGCCTTGCTGGTGTGCAGCGACAGGGCCAGGGCCGGCTTGACCTGCCCCTCGGCCAAGCGCGTGAAGATGCGCGGGTCGCCGACGCTGGAGAAGACCAGGTTCTTGTGGCCGATATTGCCTTCGCTGCCGAGCAAGTTGATCGCCTCGATCACATTGTCGAGGTTGTGCGCCGGCTCGCCCATGCCCATGAAGACGACTTTTTTGACCGGCCGCAGGGTCCGTGCCAACGTGACTTGGGCGACGATTTCGGCGCTGGAGACCTGGCGGATCAAGCCGTCCCGTCCGGTCATGCAAAACACGCAGCCAACCGCGCAGCCCACCTGGGACGACACGCACAGGCCGTCGCGTGGCAAGAGCACAGATTCGACCGTTTGCCCGTCCTGCAGGCCCACCAGCAGGCGCGCCGAGCCGTCCTCGCCGGGATGGCTGGAGATCAAGCGGGTCAGGCCCGCCAACTCGGCCTCGATGGCCGGCAAAGCCTCCCGCAGGGCCAGCGGCAGGTAGTTGCCGGGGCGCCGCCGGCCGCTGTCGCGCACGCGCACCTGCACCCAGTCGCGCAGGACGCGTTGTTCGTGTTCGGGTTTTGCGCCGAGCGCGCGCAGGCGCAGGCGTAGGTCTTGGATCTGCATGGAGCCGGGCATTTTAGAGCGCCACCCGAGGAGGCTGTCGGACTTGGAGTCCGGCGGCTGCGAACCGACCGCAGCCGTCCATTCGGCACCGTCTTTTTGCCCCATAGCCGGGCTATGGGGCTGCAAATCCGGCACCAACTGTCCTGGCTGGGGCCGATTCTCGCTTTCGCCGCTCCAAGTCCGCCAGCCTCCTAGAATGAAGCGATGATGAGCCAGAACAATTACACGGTGGGTGTGCAGCCACGCTGTTATGCCTTGGTGCCGGCCGCCGGCATCGGCAGCCGCTCGGGCGCAGAGGGCCCCAAACAATATGTGCCGTTGGCCGGGCGGCCGATGATGGCGCATACCTTGAGCGCCTTGGCGCGGGTGCCGGGCCTTGCCGCCACGCTGGTGGTGCTGGCGCCGGACGATGACTTGTTCGAAGGGGCCATGCCCGAGTTTGTCGGTGAAACGAGCTGGCTGGCGCGTTGCGGTGGCGCCAGTCGGGCCGAGACGGTCGCCAATGGCTTGCGTGAACTGCTGGCGCGCGGTGCCCAGCCGCATGACTGGGTGCTGGTGCATGACGCGGCGCGTTGCTTGCTGCGCCCCGAATGGGTCGAGCGCTTGATCACCGCCTGCGAAGCCGATGAAGTGGGCGGTTTGCTGGCTCAGCCCTTGGCCGATACCTTGAAGGCATCAAACCAAGGCAGGGTTGCATCAACCATCTCGCGGGCCGAGAAATGGGCGGCGCAAACGCCGCAGATGTTCCGCCTCGGTCTCTTGATGCCGGCGCTGGCTCATGCAGGCGAATCCATCACCGACGAGGCCAGCGCGATCGAGGCCTTGGGCCACAGCCCCTTGTTGGTCGAATGCTCAATCGAGAACTTCAAGGTGACTTGGCCCGAGGACTTCGCGCTGGCCGAACGCTTGCTCAGCACGAGGTCTTAAGGGCTGGCTTCATTGATTTTCGGGACTTCCAGGGTATTTCTCTATGTTTGGTATTAATATTCGCCACCAAACAAGCCGAGCCTGGGAGGGTGTATGAGCAGTCCGGAAATTTTGATTCAAGTGCTGCGCAGCGAAATGCGCGCCGCCGATATGACCTACAAGCAGCTGGCGCTGCGTCTCGCGATGAGCGAATCCAGCGTTAAACGGGTGTTTTCGCAAGGCGATATGAGCCTGAGCCGGCTGGAGCAGATCTGCAAAGCGGTCGGCGTGGCGATGGAAGATGTGTTGCGCCAGGCGGCCGATTGCGCGCCCCATGCCGACACGCTGACGCTCGATCAAGAGCGCTCATTGGTGCGTGACCCCAAGCTGCTGCTGGTTGCGATTTGCTGCCTGGGCCACTGGACGCTGGCGCAGATCATCGAGGTCTATGCGATCAGTGAGACCGAGTGCATCGGCTATTTAGTCAAACTCGACCGGCTGGAACTGATCGAGCTGAAGGCGATGAATCGCTACCGCATGCGGGTGTCGATTGCGTTTCGCTGGATCGCGGATGGGCCGGTGCAGCAGTTCTTCCGCAAGCATGTGGTGGATGATTACTTCGGCGGACGTTTTGATGCGCCCGGCGAGGCCTTGCTGTGCGTGCATGGGCGCCTGTCCAACCCGAGCGCGCAGGAGTTGGTACAGAAAATCCGCCAGTTGGCCGCCGAGTTGGCGCGCTTGCACCAGGACGATCAGCGCCTGCAGGCCAGCGAGCGTGACGGCTTCACGCTGCTGCTGGGTCTGCGTTCATGGGAGTTTGCGCAGTTCACCGCGATGCGCCGAACAGCCGATTGATTACCAGATTGGCCCCAGGAACAGATACAGCGAAGATCTGCCCTGATAGGTGCTGCCCGCCGCCAGGTAGAAGGGGCCAAAGCGGGTGTCCAAGGACAGAAAACCGCTGGCGGCCAGCTTGGATTCGGGCAAGGCAAAGGCGAACAAGCTGTTGTCGCTGGCGCGCAAGATTGATCCCGCTTCCAGCGAGAAGCCGGCGCGAATGGCACCGCCCAAGCCGACCGGCATCTGTGCAATATTGCGCGCCATCACCAGGCGGGTCATCGCCACGGCCCGGCCGCTCAATGAGCCTTGCGGCGAGCCGGAGAGGCGCAAGAATCCGCCCAAATCTCCGGTCGTGCCGATCGACGAGGAGGCCACTTCGCCATACACATGGCCGGCCCACTGGCCCCAGCGGAAGGCGCTCAGGCCTCGCAACTCCACCTTGCCTACTGACTCCTTGTCGCGGTTTCGGTACTCCTCCAAGCTGAGACCAAACAGCAGGCCCCGGGTCGGGAAGGCCAAGGAGTCCAAGGTGTCGGTCCGGATCTCCATGAATCGGTGCGAGTAGTAGCCGTTCAGCTGTTCGGCATTCTGAGGCTCGGGAATCGTCAGCCTGGCGCTTTCCCGCAGCTTGCCTACGCCAAGGCGCACATCGCCCCAATTGGAGAGCTGCCGGCCCAAGGCCACCGAGACCTCCGCGCCATTGGCGCTCACCCTAGCGGTACGCAAACCCAGACTGCTGTATTGGTCAATGCTGCCAGCCCGGTAATGCGCTTCGGTGCTCAGGAACCAGGGTGAGCCGGCACCCAAGGGTTGAAACAACTCCGTGCCCAGCCAGCGCTTGTCGCCGATGCTGGCATTGGTGCGCAGCTCGGCGCCCCATGGGTTGAGCCAGGTCCACACATGCATCAGCCGCACCGTGAAACGATTGGCGTCATCAAAGTCGCTGTAGAGCTCCAGTCCGACTCTGAGGCGGCTGCTGGCCCAGTCGGCCTCACTGACGTTGAGGGTGACCTGGCGTTGGCCTTTTTCGTCGCTGATCTGCGCGTCAATACGCTCGAAGTCGCCGCGCCCATAGAGCTGCGCGCTGGCTTTTTGAATGTCGCCGACGCTGACCGGCTCTCCCAGCGGCAAGTCGATTTCGGCCTTCAATGCTGCAGGGTTGCTGCGCTGCGTGCCGCGAATCTCCAGGCTGGCCAAGGGCAGGCGCTTGCTGGGGTTTGCCGCTTCAGCCGTTTGCTGCCGCCTGGATTCCAGTGCAGCGTAAACCTCGGGCGGTATGGCCAGCTGGCGCAGACGTTCATGCGAGGCAAACGCAGCCCGCTGACCGGAGGCGACCGCTTCCTGGTGGCGACCGAAGTCCATGAAGGCGATATTGCCCAGATCGGGGTCGATCAAGACATCGTCGGGCCGCAGCCCCCGCAACGATTGGGCGACGTTTTGATTGGTCAGAATCTGCAGCATCTGGTTGGCGACGCCGACCGCGCTGTTGATCTCGCGTTCTTCCAGCAGCGGTGAACCCACATTGACCGCGATGATGATCTCGGCGCCCATTTTGCGGGCGATATCGATCGGTAGATTGCGCACCAGGCCGCCGTCCACAACCTGCCGGCCATTGATGCGCGCCGGGGTGAACACGCCGGGCACTGCCATCGAAGCGCGCATGGCCAGGAACAGCGGCGTGTCAATCATCTCCAGCATGTCGCCGCTGAGCAGGTCGGTGGCCACGGCGCGAAAGGGCAGGCTCAGTTGGCTGATCGGCGCTTCGGCTTGCGCGGGCGGCACCAGGCGCTCCAGCGCAAATTCCAAGGCGCTGTTTCCCGCTGCCGAGGGGGGCAAGCTGACGCCGGTGGCGCGGTGCAATCCCAGTTCGATGCGTGAGGGCAGCAGTTGGTCCTCCTCGCGGCGGCGAAAACTCAGGGATTGACGCGGCGGCCGGTCCGCAAGAATCGCCGGCCAGTCGGTGCCCTGAACAAAGTTCTCCAACTCCTCGATGCTGCGCCCGGAGGCGAAAGCGCCGCCCACCACCGCGCCCATGCTGGTGCCCACCACCACGTCCACCGGCACATGCAGCTCTTGCAGCACTCGCAGCACCCCGATATGGGCCAGGCCGCGCACGCCGCCGCCGGACAGCACCAAGCCGATCTTGGGGCGTTTGAGTGCTTCCACAGGCGCAGCCTGCGCAGCGGCTTCTTCTTGAGCGAAGCCAGTGCCGGTACTCAGCGCCAGTGCAGACGCAACGAAAAGGAGAACGCATTGCCGCCGCCGGCTTGTGGCCAGCTTGAGGCAGGTTTGAAAATTTGATGCAGGCATGGTCAGCAGATGGGCAAGGCCGCGAGCGTAGCGCAGCTTTGTGTAAATCCGCGCTAAGCTCGCGGCGTTTTTGATCTAGGCTCGCTGCCTTAGCTCCCACCAACGCCATGACACAAACTCAAACTCCTGCCTTACCGCCGCACAGCCCGATGCCCTGCCCATTCCGAATCGGCGAAGGTTGGGACACCCATGCTTTGGTGCTGGGCCGGCCCCTGGTGCTGGGCGGCGTCACCATCCCGCATACACATGGCCTGCTGGGTCATTCGGACGCCGACGCGCTCGCGCATGCAATCACCGATGCGCTGCTGGGCGCAGCGGCTTTGGGTGATATCGGCAAGCTTTTTCCTGACACAGCGGCCGAGTTCAAAGGTGCCGATTCGATGGTCTTGCTGGCCGAGGCCTACCGCCGCGTGCGCCTTGAGGGCTGGCAGATCGTCAATATCGATAGCACCATCAAGGCCCAAGCGCCCAAGATGGCGCCCCACCTTCCCCTGATGCGAGCCCGCTTGGCCGAGGTGTTAGGCCTGGAGATTGGGCAGATCAATGTCAAGGCCAAGACGGCCGAGAAGATGGGTCCGGTCGGCGAGTGTCAGGCCATCGAGGCGCAGGCGGTTTGTCTGTTGGCCAAGGGCTGAGCGCCGAAATATTGACAAAGCCCCTGCCGCGCCATGCGCTGCAGGGGCCCTGTTCTGAATGCCGCTGGGGCTGTTTACAGAGCCTTCTTCACCCAGGCTTCTAGCTCGGCCGCAGTGATGGTCTTGGTCAAGACCGGCGTGGCGTTGCCGGGCTCGCGCAGCTCCAAGATATAGGTTTTGCCATCGGCGCTTTCTATGGCCGTCAACGAAGAACCGTCGCCCCGGCTGCTGATCTTGACGCTATTGGTCTTGGCGTCGCCGGTGATCACCAGTTTTTGCGGGAAGCGCGAAGTGTCGATCACGACCATAAGATTGCCGCTGGCGTCCAGCGTAAGGGCAAAAGTGTCGGTGCGGGCATTGCGGAGCACGCTGAGGTCGATCACGGCGCTCACCGGTGTGCCGTCGGCCTTGACGCTGACCTTCAGGTCGCCGTTGACCTTCTGCATGGTCAGATCGGTGTCGCTGGTGCGCAGGTTCAGATCTTTGATCTTGACGCTGCGGCTCAGGCCGTCGGGGCTGTCAACGCTTTCGGTCAAAGTGCCCGAGGCAATGAAGACCGGCCCGGTCTTGCAATTCACGGCCGTGTAGGTCCGCAGCTTGTCTGCAATGCTCAAATCAAGGCTGCCGCCATCGACACAGGCCAGGCTGCCCGGCTGGGTTTGAGTGAAGCCGACGGCAATGGGCGCCAAGCCGGCCCTGATCAAACCCTCGCTTTGGTCTGTACTGCCTGCCGCGATCCCCAAGACGTCGCTGTAGTTGGCGCTGTTGATGGACGCGGTTTTGGGCTCCGGCTTCGGCTCAGGGTCGCTGCTGCTCCCACAGGCGCTCAAGATGAGTGCGCTGGCGCTCAGGCACAGCAGGCAGGAAATGGATTTCAGGTTCGCTTTCATCGCAAGTCGCTCCGATCTTTATGCCCCGGTAGGGGCTGTTGGCGTGGTGGTTTGGGTGGACGCGCTGCAGTGTTGCGCAGTTCGCGAGCCCTTGCCAGCCGCCCCTCAGAGGTGGCGAAATTTGCGCCCTCAGGAGGCCTAACTTGCTACTTGCCTGTGCAAACCAGCGGCCTCAGAGCGCGCCACACCAACTGTTCCACATCGTTGGTCGATATGACTTTCACCAAGGTCGGTGTGTCTGAGCCCTTGGCGCGTACCTCGAGTGTTTTGTAGTAGTTGACCTTACGGTCTGCGGCGACATCGGTATGAATCGCAATCCAGTGCGTCGATAGGCGCCCACATCCTGCGCGTAGACATAGGGGCTCAAAGTGTCGGCACCCACTCGGCTTGCGCCAAACAGGTCGGCCCAAGTATTGGCTTTCGCTATCAGAGGGTTCGGAAATTGAAACTTTGTCGCCATCGTGCGTGCCGCCGTAGGCCAGGTAGAAGGGGCCTAGGCGTGTGCCCACGGCCAAGAAACCGCTGGCCGTCGACCCGCACCGGCGAGAACAAGTCCGGTGCCGCCATCAAGGCCCGCATGGCGAGGAACAGCGCTTGATCGCTCAGGGTGACCAGCCGCCCGTCCAGCAAATCGGTTGCGAGGGCTCGAAACGGCAGTGGCAACTATTGCAGACCTTGCTCGCTCTTGGCGCCCTGGGGGCCAGGCGTGTCAGGGTGAATTACAAGGTGCTGTTGCCGGCCGCAGCGGGCGGCAGCGTCAGGCCCTTAAATTTGACGCCGAAGTCAATTCTGGATGCCACCAAGCGGTCATCCTCAGCGGCGCTGAAAGCTCAGCTCGCGGCGCGGCGAGCGGTCAGCCAAAATAGCGTCCCAATCGGAGGCACGTACAAAGGCAGCGAGCTCTTCAACGCCCAGGCCCGAAGCAAAGGCGCCGCCCACCACCGCGCCCATGCTGGTGCCATCTAGTCAAACCCCTGCGGGTTTAGCCTTGCCTTAGCTGGCCTTTTGCAACTTGATCACCGCGAAAAGGCCGCCGCCTTCGGCATTGCCGATCTCCAGCTGGCCGCCCAGGCGCTGCACCGATTTCTCAACGATGGCCAGACCCAAGCCCGCGCCATTGGCGGCGGTGCGTGCGGCGTCGCCGCGAAAGAAGGGCGTGGTCAGCTTGGCCAATTTGTCCGAGGGCACGCCTCTTCCATGGTCGCGCACCAGCAGATGCACCCAGTTGCCGCTGATGCTGGCTGTTACTTCAACTTGCGCAGGGCCATCGTCGGCCCGGCCGTAGCGGCGGGCGTTCTCGAACAGATTCAGCAGCACGCGGCCCAGCTCGGTGTCGTCGGCCCAAACCTTGAAGTCAGACTGCACCCCGTTTTGAATCCGGATCTGCTGGGGTTCGCGAAAGCCCTGGGCCACCCGGTCCACCACTTCGCCCAGCAGCAGCGGCTGTAACTGCAGCTCCGAAGGGCGGGCATAGTCCATGAACTTGTGGATGATGGCGTCGAGCTGATCGATGTCTTGCGCCATGAACTGGCGCGCTTGCTCGTCCGGCACGCTCATTTCGGCCTCCAGCCGCAGCCTGGCCAGTGGCGTGCGCAAGTCATGCGAGATGCCGGCCAGCATGACCGTGCGGTCTTCTTCCATCTTGGCGAGCTCGCGTGCCATCCGGTTGAAGCCCATATTGACGTCGCGGATCTCGCTGGTGCGGGTGCTTTCATCCAGCACCGAGTCGTACTCGCCCTCGCGGATGCGGTGCGCCGCCAGGCTCAGATCTCGCAGCGGCTGGTTGATCAGGCGCGTGATGGCCGCCGATCCCAGCACCGTACCGATCAGGGCAATCAGCAACCACCAGCTATTGGTCGAATTGGCGATGCTGAAGGGCCGTGCGCTGGTTTGCAGCCAATAGGCGTCCTGGCCAATGTTGAAGCGCACCCACAGGCCGGGCGTGCCGTTGACGCTGCGCGCCACCACGGTATCGGGCCCAAGCCGGCCGCGCATCTCGGCAGCGAGCTGCTTGGCGAAGTCCGAGCTGTCGTAGGGCTGCCAGCGGTCATGCGCCTCGGCCACGCGCACTTGCACCGTCTCGCTGCGTGCCAAAGAGCTCAGGACGGCAACGCGGTTGATGCTGTCGGTGTCGGCCAGCGCGACCCGGCTCAGATTGACCAAGCCGGCCAACTGCTGCGCCGCCTCGAGCGCGCGCGGCTCCGCCTCCAAGACTTTGAATGTTTGTTGCCAAGCCAGCACCCCACCGGCCAGCAGCAGGGCCAAGAGCGCAAAAGTGCGCCAGAACAGATTCAGCGCGAGCTGGGGGCGTGGCACGGCTTAAGTAGACTTGGTTTTAGCGAAGAACCCTAGGCCGTTTCGTCCGGCACAAACACATAACCCACGCCCCAGACGGTTTGGATATAGCGTGGCTGAGCCGGGTCGGTCTCCAATAATTTGCGCAGGCGAGAGATCTGCACATCGAGGCTGCGGTCAAAGGGTTCGAAGTCGCGGCCGCGTGCGAGTTGGGCCAGCTTGTCGCGGGTCAGCGGCTGACGTGGGTGCCGAACCAAGGCCTTCAACATCGAAAATTCTCCGGTCGTCAAGGGCAGCGCCTCGCCGTCCCGCGACAGCCGGCGCAGGGCCAAGTCGAATTCAAAGGGCCCAAAGTTGACCGTCATCGCTTCTTTGGATGGGGCGCCTGGTGCTTCCATCACAGGGCGACGGCGCAGCACCGCGTTGATGCGCGCCAGCAGCTCGCGCGGGTTGAAGGGCTTGGACAAATAATCATCGGCCCCGACCTCCAGGCCCACGATGCGGTCCACATCCTCGACCTTGGCCGTCAGCATGATGATGGGCGTCAGGTCATTGCCGGCGCGCAGCCGGCGGCAGATCGTCAGGCCGTCTTCGCCTGGCAGCATCAAGTCGAGCACGATCAGATCGACCGTCTCGCGGCTGAGCTGCTTGGTGAGGGCGCGGCCGTCTTCGGCCAGCAAGACTTCAAACCCTTCTTGGCTCAGATAGCGGCGCAGCAGGTCGCGGATGCGAGCGTCGTCATCGACGATCAAAATGCGATTAGGCCGCGTGGGGGGCGTGCTGGTCATGGCCGTAAGTCCTGGTTAGTCCGGGTTGATCCTGATTTGTAACAAGCTCATTGTGAGTGCGTTTTGGTCTGTTTTGGCACCGCACTGACAGCTCGTTACAGTTCATTAACATCTCGGGCCTGGCCCGGGCGAGATTCCGTGCAATGCTGCGCGGCCTGGGGCGCTCAGTGTGCGTCTTCAAAAATTGGAGTTTCATGAAAGCAATCATTTGTCTTGGCTTGTTGTCCCTGGCCGGTGGCGCTTTTGCGGCAAGCGATGCTTTGCCCAGAGACCGGCTCAACCTGACAGCCAGCGCCAGTGTTGAAGTCACCCGTGATGTGCTGGGCATCGTCTTTTCGACCAGCAAAGAGGGCTCGGATGCGGCGACGGTGCAGACGCAGCTGAAGCAGGCGCTGGAGGCCGCCCTGACGGAGGCGCGCAAGATTGCCAAGCCGGGTCAGGTGGAGGTGCAAACCGGTAACTTCTCGCTCTATCCCCGCTATGCGGCCAAGGGCGGCATCAATGGCTGGCAGGGCTCGGCCGAGTTGCTGGTAGAGGGCAAGGATGCTGCCGCGATCGCGCAGCTGAGCGGCCGCATCAACACTATGAGCATCGCCCGTGTTGGATACAGCCTGTCCAAGGAGCAGCGCGAGAAGGTCGAGGGCGATGTGACAGCGCAGGCGATTGCCCGCTTCAAGGCGCGCGCGGCTGACTACGCGCGGCAGTTTGGCTTCAATGGTTACTCGATAGGAGAGGTCAGCGTTAACAGCGCCGACCCCGGCAATATGCCTATGGCCGCGCCGCCCATGCGTTTCAAGGCGATGGCAGCGTCAGCCGACGAAGCCTTACCGGTGGAGGCAGGCAAAGCCTCGGTCAGCGTGACGGTGAATGGCTCGGTGGTGATGACGGCGCCTTGAGCGTCGCATCAAGCGCCTTGTTAGGATGAGCCGAGGAGGACAGTAAAAATGGCAGAACCGCAACTGAAGTACGTGCAATGCCTGGGGAGCGCGGGGCTGCGCCGCATGGCTTATTGGGAATGGGCTTGTGTGGGCGCAGCTGGCGCGCAGGCCCCGGTTCTGGTCTGTGTGCACGGCCTGACCCGCCAGGGGCGTGACTTCGATACCTTGGCACGTCGCATGAGCGAGAGCCACCGGGTGATTTGCCCCGACGTGGCCGGCCGAGGGCGTTCGGACTGGCTGCCTCAGGCCTTTGGCTACCAGATCCCCACCTATGTGGCGGATATGGTGGTGCTGCTGGCGCGCTTGGATGTGGAACAGGTCGATTGGGTCGGCACCTCGATGGGTGGGCTGATCGGCATGGGATTGGCGGCCTTGCCGGCATTGTCGGGTCCAGCGGGCGAAGCTGGCGTGGCGACCAGCCTGGTGCGCCGCATGGTCTTGAATGATGTGGGTCCGGAGCTGGGTTTCGAGGCCTTGCAGCGTATTGGCAGCTATCTTGGGCAGCACATGCGTTTCGATTCGCAGGAGCAGGGCGCTGCCTATTTGGCCAGCATTTCGCCAGGTTTCGGCCCGCACAGCGCGGCGCAATGGGCGGCGCTTTCGGCGCCTATGTTCAAGCCTGTTGAAGGTGGCGCTGGTGGTGACGGTGTGGAGGGCGGTGTGCGACTGCATTACGACCCGCAACTGGCCGCACCTTTCGCGCAAGTCTCGCGCGAGGCGGCCCAGGCCGGCACGGCGGCACTCTGGCAAGCCTACGACAGCCTAACTTGCCCGACCCTGCTGCTGCGCGGCGCCGAGTCCGATTTGCTGTCCAGCGCCACCGCGCAGGCCATGACCCAGCGCGGGCCGCGCGCGCGGCTGCATGAGTTTGCCGGCGTGGGCCATGCGCCGACGCTGGTACAAGCCGATCAAATCGAGGTCGTGCGGGAGTTTTTGGGAACAGTATGAAGACGGGTTCACAGAGCGGGCAGGCGCAGACCGCAGCGATCGTCAGTTTGCTGGAGGCCTCACCGGCGCTTGAACTGACGCCGGTCGGGGGTGCGCCAGCGACAGGCATCACTCCGCTGGACACCGTGGCCAGGGCACGGGCCTTTGCGGAGCCTTTGCTGACGGGTCAGTTGTTGGACACCGGCGAAGAGGCCTTGGTCCATGCCGACGGTGTGGCCGCGATTTTGGCCGGCATCGGCGCTGCGCCGGCCATGCAGGCGGCCTCCTACCTGGTTTACGCGGGTGACTATCTGGCTCGACCCGAAGAGTTGGTCAGCAAGGCCTTCGGCGAGTCCTATGCCAGCTTGGTCATGCACACGCGCAAGCTGGTGCAGATTCAGCGCGCGGCCCGCGAGGCGCGGGTCGAAGCCGCCGCCCGGGCCGAGCAAACCGAACGAGTCCGCAAGATGCTGCTGGCTTTCTCGCGCGATCTGCGGGTGGTGCTCTTGCGGCTGGCGTCGCGCTTGCAGACTCTGCGATTTTTTGCGTCGTCAAAGCAGGCTTGCCCGGGAAGTCTGGCGGCCGAGTCACTGCAGGTGTTTGCGCCCTTGGCCAATCGCTTGGGCATTTGGCAGATCAAGTGGGAGCTGGAGGATTTGTCCTTTCGCTTTCTGCAGCCGCAAGCCTACCGGGAACTGGCGCGCGCGCTGGACGAGAAGCGGCTGGGCCGTGAGCAAAGCATTGAAGCCGCTCGCGCTGCGCTGCAGGCGGACCTGCTGACGCTGGGCATTGAGGCGCAGGTGCAGGGCCGGCCTAAGCATCTCTACAGCATTCACAAAAAAATGCAGGGCAAGGGTTTGCAACTGGAGCGGGTGTTCGACCTGCGCGCGTTGCGCGTGGTCGTACCCGCTGTGGCGGACTGTTATGCAGTGTTGAGCCGCCTGCATGAGCTGTACACGCCGGTCGATGGTGAGTTCGACGACTACATCGCCCGGCCCAAGCCCAACGGCTATCAATCGCTGCACACCGTCGTGCTGGGTGCGGACGGCCGGGCGATGGAAGTGCAAATCCGCACGGCCGCCATGCATGAGCATGCCGAGCATGGCGTGGCTGCGCACTGGGCCTACAAGGAGGCCGGGGCGCGAGGCTATGCCGGCGTCAGCGCGGCAGGCGACTTTGAGGAGCAAGTGGCACAGGCCCGCAAGGCGGTGCTGCGTCAACTGCTGGCTTGGGAGCGCGACTTCGTTGAGGGTGACGCATCGGTCGCCGCAGGGGCAGCAGCAGGTGCGGCAGCAACAGCCGACGCCGGCGCTGACTCGGCCACGGTCTTCGATGACCGCATTTATGTGTTCACGCCGCAGGCCTCGATCGTCGAGTTGGCGGCCGGCGCTACGCCGGTTGACTTTGCCTACGCCGTGCATACCGATCTGGGCCACCGTTGCCGGGGTGCCAAGGTGGACGGCGTGATGGTGCCGCTCAACACCCCTCTCAAGAGCGGGCAGACAGTCGAGGTGACGTCGGCTAAAGAGGGCGGGCCGTCGTTGGATTGGCTCAACGCCGAGCTGGGTTTTCTGCAAAGCCAGCGTTCGCGCACCAAGGTGCGGGCCTGGTTCAACGCGATGGCGCAGCGCCAGACCGCTGCACGGGGCCGCGAGGCGGTCGAAAAGCTTTTGCAGCGGGAGGGTAAAACGGCGGTCAAGCTGGAGGATCTGGCCGGACGGCTGGGCTTCAAGAATGCTGACGCTTTGTTTGAGGTGGTGGGTAAGGACGAATACTCGCTGCGTAATATCGAACTGCTGCTGCGCCCGCCGGTGCCCGAGCCCGATGACGACGAGCTCTTGGCCCAGCGCCGCAGCAAGGCGGGCGCCAACGCGCCGCGCGGCGGTGTGTTGGTGGTGGGGGTGGACTCCTTGCTGACCAATCTGGCTCGCTGTTGCCGGCCGGCACCGCCCGATGCGATTGGCGGTTACGTCACGCGCGGCAAGGGCGTGGCCATCCACCGGCTCGATTGCAGCAATTTCAGGCAAATGGCGGCCTTGGCCGGCGAACGCGTGATCGAGGTGGAGTGGGGGGGGCGACCCAATGAGCTTGATGCCAAGGGGCGCGGTGCGGCGCAGTACCCGGTCGACGTGGTCGTGGAGGCCAGTGAGCGCCAAGGCCTGCTGCGCGACGTGCTGGAAGTCTTTTCGAAAGAGAAGATGAATGTGGTGGCCGTCAACACGCAAGCGGCCAAAAACGCTGGCAGGGCAGTGCGCAGCGAAACCAGCTGGACCCATTTCACCGTAGAAGTGGCAGATTCAGGGCGTTTGGCCCAGGCCTTGCGCCATGTCGCCACGGTCAACGGCGTGCGCTCTGCCAGAAGAAAATGAAGTGAATTTGAAAATATTCTTGCGCACCCCTGAAAACCGGGCTATACTGCGAAGCTCTTGAGGCGCGTAGCTCAGCTGGTTAGAGCACCACCTTGACATGGTGGGGGTCGTTGGTTCGAGTCCAATCGCGCCTACCAAATTCGGTAGGCGTTACCTTCAAGTAACGTTGAAATAAGAAGCCCGGTAGATCGCAGATCTGTCGGGCTTTTTGCTTTTTGGCCCATCTTCAGGCCATGCTCTTGCTTCCAACCAACTGCTTATCGTGGCTCACCTTGTGCGCCAAGAAGCCATGGCTAAGGGGTAATCCCCTTCGGGCTGCGTCTGAGCGTCTTCTAGAATAATGTTGCACCTGCACATATTGATGGATGCACTGACAGCCCTGCACGGCAGAGGGCAATAGGCGCGGCGCCGCAGGCGCTGTTGCTAACCGAATCGAAGAGGAGTTGTCCATGGTTACTGCCCGCAAAAAGGCCGCGGGAGGCGCGGCGCCCGAGTCCGGCGCCGAGCACAACAGCGGCGTTCGCGTGCTCAAGAAGTACCCGAACCGGCGTCTCTATGACACTCAAACCAGCAGTTACATCACCTTGGCCGACGTCAAGAAAATGGTGTTCGCGGGCCAGGCTTTCGAGGTGCGTGACGCCAAGACGAGTGAGGATCTGACGCGCAGCATCCTCTTGCAGATAATTCTGGAAGAAGAAACCGGCGGTGTGCCAATGTTCAGCACCGCCGCTCTTGAGCAGATCATTCGCTTTTACGGTCATGCGATGCAGGGCGTGATGGGTGACTATCTGGAAAAAAATGTGCAGAGTTTTGGCGACTTGCAGACCAAGTTCGCCGAGCAGAGCAAGGGCCTGGCCTTCAGCCCCGAGTTGTGGACTCAGTTTCTGGGTGCGCAGGCACCGATGATGCAGGGTTTGCTGGGTGGCTATGCCGAGCAGTCAAAGACCTTGATTTCGCAGATGCAGGAAAAAATGCAGGAGCAAATTCAGCAGGCCTCGGCACTCTTTCCCGGTATTCCTGGGCTGCCAGGTTTCCCTAAAAAGTAGGGCGCGGGCAGTTTTGCAGCCGGCATTGCGGTGAGTCTTTGCGGGATGAGCGAAAATCCCGGCATGAACACAATTAACACAAGCGGTATCGCCGCTGCCGCTGCGCCCAAGATCGGTTTCGTGTCACTGGGTTGCCCGAAAGCCCTGACCGACTCCGAGCTGATCCTGACCCAGCTGCGGGCCGAAGGCTACGAAACCTCCAAGACCTTTGCCGGCGCCGATTTGGTGATCGTCAACACCTGCGGATTCATCGACGACGCGGTGCGCGAAAGTCTGGACACCATCGGCGAAGCGCTGGCCGAAAACGGCAAAGTCATCGTTACCGGCTGCTTGGGTGCCAAGGCGGGTGCAAGCAGCCCGGATGCCGGCGGCTTGGTGCGTGAGATGCACCCCAGCGTCCTGGCCGTGACCGGCCCTCATGCGACGCAAGAGGTGATGGACGCCGTGCATCTGCATGTACCCAAGCCGCATGACCCCTTTCTCGACCTGGTGCCCGAGTCGCGTGGCATTGCAGGCATCAAGCTCACGCCCAAACACTACGCTTACCTGAAGATCAGTGAGGGCTGCAACCATCGCTGCACCTTCTGCATCATCCCCAGCATGCGGGGTGACTTGGTGTCGCGCCCGATCGGCGATGTGTTGAACGAAGCGCGTGCGCTGTTCGAGTCCGGCGTGAAGGAGTTGCTGGTGGTCAGCCAGGACACCAGCGCCTACGGCGTCGATGTCAAATACCGCACCGGTTTTTGGGACGGCAAGCCGGTCAAGACCCGCATGTATGACCTGGTTGCGCAAATGGGCGAGATGGCCAAGCAATACGGTGCTTGGGTGCGGCTGCACTATGTCTATCCTTATCCGCATGTGGATGAGGTGCTGCCGTTGATGGCCGATGGTTTGATCCTGCCTTATCTGGACGTGCCTTTGCAACATGCCCACCCCGACGTGCTCAAGCGCATGAAGCGCCCGGCTAACGGCGAGAAGAATATGGAGCGCATCCTGCGCTGGCGCGAGATTTGCCCCGACATCGTCATCCGCTCAACCTTCATCGCCGGCTTCCCCGGCGAAACCGAAGCCGAGTTTCAGTATTTGCTGGACTTCATGACCGAGGCGCGCATCGACCGTGCCGGCTGCTTCGCCTATTCGCCGGTGACGGGCGCCACCGCCAACGACTTGGACGGTGCGCTGCCGCAAGAAGTGCGTGAAGAGCGCCAGGCGCGTTTCATGCAAATCGCCGAAGCGGTGTCGATCGACAAATTGCGTTCGCGCATCGGCGCGACCATGCAGGTCTTGGTTGATTCCGCCCCGGCCATGGGCCGCAAGGGCGGTGTTGGCCGCAGCTATGCCGACGCGCCTGAGATCGACGGCACGGTCCGCCTGGCCGCTCCGCAAAAGGCCAGCAAGACGCTCAAGGTGGGTGAGTTCACCAAGGCGAAGATTGTTGCGACCGAAGGCCATGACTTGATCGGCGTGCCAATCTAGTCGCTGTTCTTAACCCAAACGGGCTGCGGCCCGTTTTCTTTTTTCTGGTCGGAGTATTCACTTGAGCAAACGCGCCATCTCCACGGATCAAATCCATCACCCTT
This sequence comes from Roseateles albus, assembly GCF_028595345.1. Lineage (NCBI taxonomy): Bacteria > Pseudomonadati > Pseudomonadota > Betaproteobacteria > Burkholderiales > Sphaerotilaceae > Roseateles > Roseateles albus. The sequence continues at coordinate 408,714 of NZ_JAQQXT010000002.1, forward strand.
ACCATGCCCCCGAGGGCTGGAATGCGTTCCCACCCGGCGTCTTCAAAGCCTCCACGGTGCTATTCAAGAATACCGCTGACCTGCATCAATACCGCCCACGCGACGGCCAGAGCTACCGCTACGGTCTGCACGGCACGCCGACCAGCTACACCCTGGCGGCGCGCATTGCGAGCCTGGAAGGCGCGCAGCACTGCCTGCTTGTGCCCAGCGGCTTGGCGGCGGTGACGCTGGTGAGCGTGGGGCTGCTGCGACCTGGCGACGAGGTGCTGGTGCCTGACAACGTCTATGGTCAGAACCGCTATCTGAGCGAATCCTGGTTGCCGCAGTTCGGCATCACTTACAAGTTCTATGACCCGCTTGATGTGGCGGGCTTCAAGGCGCTGCTGACGCCGCAGACCAAGCTGGTGTGGCTGGAAGCGGCCGGCTCGATCACGCTGGAGTTCCCCGACCTGCTGGGCTTGCTGGCGGCGTGTAAAGCCCATGGGGGCGTCATCACGGCGCTGGACAACACATGGGGCTCGGGTGTGGCCTTCAATCCCTTTGAGATTGCGCCCGGAGTCGGTGCGGATGTGTCGATACAGGCCCTGACCAAGTACGCCTCGGGTGGCGCCGATGTCTTGATGGGTTCGGTCTGCACGCGAGACTTAGGTCTGCATGAGCGCCTCAACCATGCCCACGAGCATCTCGGTTATGGCCTGGGTCAAAACGATGTGGAGCTGGTCTTGCGCGGCTTGCCGACGCTGGAACTGCGCTACCGTGCGCAAGACGCGACAACGCGCGCCTTGGCCGCCTGGATGCAGGCGCGGCCGCAAGTTGCTCAGGTCTTGCATCCGGCGCTGCCCGGCTCGCCTGGTCATGCGCATTGGCTACAGACCAGCAGCGCCGGCGCGGCTTGCTTGTTCTCGGCTGTGTTCAAGCCCGAGTTCAGCGCACGTCAGGTCGACGCCTTTGTCGACGCGCTGGCGCTGTTTGGCATCGGCTACTCATGGGCCGGGCCGATGAGCTTGGCCGTGCCCTATGACTTGAGTCGCAGCCGCAATCTGGTCCGTCACTTTGCCGAGGGTGTGGTCGTGCGTTTTGCCATTGGCCTGGAGGCCGAGGCCGATTTGCGCGCCGATCTGGCGCAGGCGCTGGCTATTCTTTAGTCTCGGGAAGGGGCTTTGGCGGCGTGCCGCATCAACTGCCCCTTTTGGCGAAAGTGGCAGCTAATCTGCTTCTCAGCTTAGGTCTTCGACTTTGATGCGTGCCGCATCAACTGCCCCTTTTCTTTCTCCCAATCCCGCTTTTTCTCGGTATTGCGCTTGTCGTGCTCGGCCTTGCCCTTGGCCAGGCCGATTTCGACTTTGACGTAGCTGCCTTTGAAATGCAGGTTGAGCGGCACCAGGGTGAAGCCTTTTTGCTCGATCTTTCCAATCAAGCGGCGGATGTCTTCGCCCTTGAGCAGTAGCTTTTTGATCCGGTCGGCCAAGGGGCTGATGTGGGTCGAGGCATTGCGCAGCGGGTTGATGCGGCACCCGATCAAATACATCTCGCCGCCCTTGATCATCACGTAGCCGTCGGTCAGCTGAACTTGGCCGGCACGGATGGATTTGACCTCCCAGCCCTCCAGCACGATGCCGGCCTCATGCCGCTCTTCGATGAAATAGTCATAGCGGGCGCGGCGGTTTTCGGCGATCGGGGCGCTGGATACAACCGGCTTTGCTTTGGCCGGCGGCCTGAATGACGAATTGGGAGTGGACATAGCGCTCTGTTTTTTTGGTGGCTCGGGGCGGGCGTCAATGGAGTCGTCCGCGCCAATACAATCTCGCCATTGTATGAAGCATGTTAAAAAATCCGTTCTGCTCTGGTACTCGCCCCGCGAGATGTATGACTTGGTCGTCGGCGTTGAGCGCTATCCCGAGTTCTTGCCCTGGTGCGAGCGGGCTGAGCTCTTGGAGCAACAGGACGACGGCGTGACGGCGCGGCTGTCGCTGGCTTATGCCGGCGTGCGCCACGCCTTCACCACCCGCAACAGTCACGAAACAGACCGCCGCGTCAGCATGCGCTTGGTCGACGGCCCTTTTTCAATGTTGGACGGCGACTGGCGTTTTGTGCCTTTGACCAAACCGGGTGGCAACGCTGAAACCGAGTTGGCCTGCAAGATCGAGTTCGAGTTGCGCTATGCGTTTTCAAGTGTTGCGCTGGAGGCGGTGGTCAGCCCGGTGTTTGACCGCGTCGCCAATACCTTTGTCGAGCGGTTTGTCCAACGCGCCGAGGCGGTTTACGGTGCGCGCTGACCATGCATCTTGAATTGGTTTGGAGTCCGAGTGCGGGTGACGTTAGACAACGGTATCTGCAGATGGCTGAGGGCGCGACCATAGAGCAGGCGCTGCGGGCCTGCCCTGAGTTTGCCGATCAAATGCCAGGCTTAGGCGCAATGAAAATCGGTGTTTGGGGGCGTTTGATGCCTTTGAGCACGCCGCTGCGCGACCGCGATCGGATCGAGGTTTACCGGCCCTTGACCGTGGATCCGAAAGAATCGCGGCGACTGCGCTTTCGCAAGTCGCCAGAGCGGGTTGCTTCGCGGCATCGCCCCTTGGGCGGCAAGATCGGGCTTTAGCGGCCGCTACATTCAGCGGCATTCGCTGTTGATGATGCTGCGGGTGCGCTGCATTTCTTCCGCACGCTGGTTTTCATCGATGACGATGGGCTCTCCCTTGTCGTTGTTGCGCGTGAGCCGCACGCCATCCTGCAGCAGCTTCATATTCTCCTGAGCCCGCAGGCAGTTGTCTCGGCGCTGCTCGGCCAGCTTGGCTTCGTTCTCTCGCTGGCGCCGTTGTGCGTCTTTGTCTTCTTGTTTCTCGCGGGCTTGGCGCTCGAGGTCGGTCTTGCTCGGCCCGCTGGCCACTGGGAGCGGGGCGCTAGCGGCGCTACTGCTGGTGCCGTAGGGCACGATGACGATGCGTTCTTGCTGCTGATTCTTGGGGCGCTGCAAGATGTCTTTTTCAGCCGTGCCTTGCGGCGGCGGCAGGTCGCTGAACTGCAGCTTGCCGCTGGCGTCGCGCCATTTCCACTGGGCCTGTACCGGGCCTGCAGCACAAAGCACCAGCATGCCGAGCAGGCTGAAGCGCAAGGTGTGGCGCCTAAAGTTGCTCGAGAGGGTGCGCGTGGGCTCAGCGCTGAGCTTTAGTTTTTGCATGTTTTGAGTGTAGCCCTGGCCGCACTTGGATGGGTGCCTTGCGCGCCTTCCGTATAATGCCGCTTTGCGTCTGGAGCTTCCCCTATGCGCCTACTCGGCAAAGCGCTCACCTTTGATGATGTCCTCTTGGTGCCAGCGTTCTCGCAAGTCTTGCCTCGCGACACCAGTTTAGCCACCCGGCTGTCCCGCAATATCCGCCTCAACCTGCCCCTGGTGTCAGCCGCCATGGACACGGTCACCGAAGCGCGTTTGGCCATCGCCATCGCGCAAGAGGGCGGTATTGGTATCGTCCACAAAAACCTGACTGCGGCGCAGCAAGCGATCGAAGTCGCTCGCGTCAAGCGCTATGAGTCGGGCATCGTGCTTGAGCCATTCACGATCACGCCCAGCACCACGGTGCGCGAAGTGATCGAGTTGCAGCGCCTGCACGGCGTGTCGGGCTTCCCGGTGTTGGATGGCAAAAAGGTGGTCGGCATCGTGACCGGCCGCGATGTACGTTTCGAGACCCGCATGGATCTGGCCGTCAGCCAGATGATGACGCCGGCCGAAAAGCTGATCACCGTCAAGGAAGGCGCTTCGCTGGAAGAAGCCAAGGCCTTGATGCATAAGCACAAGCTCGAGCGTGTCGTCGTCATCAACGAGGCCTTCGAGTTGCGCGGCCTGATGACGGTCAAGGACATCACCAAGCAAACCAGCTTCCCGCTCGCGGCGCGTGATTCGCACGGCAAGCTGCGCGTCGGTGCTGCGGTCGGCTTTGGTGACGACACCGAAGAGCGCGTGACGATGCTGGTCAAGGCCGGCGTGGATGCCTTGATCGTTGACACCGCCCATGGCCACAGCGCTGGTGTGCTGGAGCGCGTGCGCTGGGTCAAGGACAAGTTCCCTGGCGTCGACGTGATCGGCGGCAATATCGCAACTGCCGCAGCCGCTTTGGCGCTGGTGGAGGCGGGCGCCGATGGCGTCAAGGTCGGTATCGGCCCAGGTTCCATCTGCACCACCCGCATCGTGGCCGGTGTTGGCGTGCCGCAGATCACCGCGATCGACAATGTCGCCACTGCTCTGCGCGGCACCGGCGTGCCGGTGATTGCCGACGGCGGCGTGCGCTTCTCGGGCGATCTGGCCAAGGCGATTGCCGCCGGCGCTGATTGCGTGATGATGGGTGGCGCTTTTGCCGGCACCGAAGAAGCGCCCGGTGACCTGATCTTGTATCAGGGCCGCTCGTACAAGAGCTACCGCGGCATGGGTTCGATGGGCGCGATGGCCAAGGGTTCGGCCGACCGTTACTTCCAGGACACCTCGGCCAACAACCCCAACACCTCCAAGCTGGTGCCCGAGGGTATCGAAGGCCAGGTGCCTTACAAGGGCTCGGTGGTGCAGGTGATCTTCCAGATGGCCGGTGGCTTGAAGGCGTCCATGCATTACTGCGGCTGCGCCACCATCGAGGACATGCAGAACAAGGGCGAGTTCGTCGAGATCACCTCGGCGGGCATGCGCGAAAGCCATGTCCACGATGTGCAGATCACCAAAGAGTCGCCCAATTACCGCTCCGAATGAGACTGAGGAGAGAAGGGGCCTCGGCCCCTTTTTCACATTGAGCAGCAAGGAAATAGATTGAGCGAGCGAGTGTCAGAGCCAAGCAAGGTGGCCAGGCGTAGATCGGCCGGCATGGGTTTCATCATGGTGGCGGTATTGATCGACATGATCTCGATCGGCCTGATCATCCCGGTCTTGCCGCCGCTGGTGGGCAGCTTTACCAATTCGGCCGCCAATCACACGCTGGCCTATTTGATGGTGGCCTTCGCCTTTGGTTTCGCCAACTTCATCGGCTCGCCCATTCTTGGCGCTTTGTCCGACCGCTACGGCCGCCGGCCGGTGATGTTGATCGGCTTTTGCGGCCTGGCACTGAGCTTCTTCGTCACTGCAATGGCCACCGCCTTGTGGATGCTGGTCGCGGTGCGGGTGGTCAGCGGCGCGATGCAGGCGAATGCCTCGGTCGCCAATGCCTATGTGGCCGACATCAGCGCGCCGGATGAGCGCGCCAAGCGTTTTGGCATGCTGGGCGCGGCCTTCGGCATGGGTTTCATCCTCGGCCCGGTGATGGGCGGCATTCTGGGTGATATCGACCTGCACCTGCCGTTTTATGTGGCCGGAACGCTGGCGCTGATCAACTGGTGCTATGGCTTTTTCGTCCTGCCCGAATCGCTCAAACCCGAGAACCGCCGGCCCTTCACGTGGCGGCGCGCCAATCCGGTCAACTCACTTAAAAAGCTCAGCAGCTTGAAGGGCGTCGGCCCCTTGGTGTTTGTGATCGCCTTGTCGGGCTTGGCGCAAATGATTTTGCAGTCCAGCTGGGTGCTTTACACGCATTTCAAATTCGGCTGGGGCCCCAAAGAGAACGGCTGGTCGCTGTTCGCGGTGGGCGTGATGTCGGTGCTGGTGCAGGGCTTTTTGCTGCCGAAGCTGTTGAAGATTTTCTCGCCGCAACGCCTGGTCGTGCTGGGCCTCTTGTCCAGCACGGTGACGAATTTTGTCTGGGGTGCTTCGACGGCGGGTTGGATGATGTACGCCATCATCGGTTTCAACCTCTTGGGCTTTGCAGTCAATGCTGCGATGCAAAGCCTGATCTCGAACGCTGCCGACGCCTCGACCCAAGGTGAAACGATGGGCGCGGTGTCCTCGCTCAACAGCATCATGGCGGTGCTGGCGCCCGTGGTTGGGCCGGGCTTGATCTATTTCGTCGCCGACTTGCCGCAAGGTGATTGGCGCATCGGCGCACCGTTCTATTTCTGCGCCGCCTTGCAGGCGCTGTCGCTCGTTTTCGCCTGGCGCCATTTCGCGCGCACGCGGCCCGCAGCGACCGTGGCCGTCTGAATAATTTTTGATGAAGTGAGATGAATATGCATGACAAGGTCCTGATCCTCGACTTCGGCTCCCAAGTCACCCAGCTGATCGCTCGCCGGGTGCGCGAGGCGGCGGTGTTCTGCGAGATCCACCCCAATGATGTGTCGGACGAGTTCATCCGTGAATTCGCCCCCAAGGCCATCATCTTGTCCGGCAGCCATGCCTCGACCTATGAAGACCATGAGCTGCGCGCGCCGCAGGCTGTGTGGGATCTGGGCGTGCCGGTCTTGGGTATTTGCTACGGCATGTTCACCATGGCCGTGCAACTCGGCGGCAAGGTCGAGGCCAGTGATCACCGCGAATTCGGCTATGCCGAGGTGCGTGCCCATGGCCATACCCGGTTGCTTGACGGCATCCAGGACCACGCCACGCTGGAAGGCCACGGCATGCTCAAGGTCTGGATGAGCCATGGCGACAAGGTCACCGTGATGCCGCCCGGCTTCAAACTGATGGCCGAAACGCCGAGCTGCCCGATTGCCGGCATGGCGAACGAAGAAAAAGGCTATTACGCGGTGCAGTTCCACCCCGAGGTGACGCACACGGTCAAGGGTCAGGAGCTGCTGACGCGCTTTGTACGCGACATTGCCGGCTGCAAGGGCGACTGGATCATGGGTGACTACATCGAAGAAGCCGTCGCCAAGATCCGCGAGCAGGTCGGTGATGAAGAAGTCATCCTGGGCCTATCCGGCGGGGTTGATTCCTCGGTCGCTGCGGCGCTGATCCACCGCGCCGTCGGCGATCAGCTGACCTGCGTGTTCGTCGACCATGGTCTTCTGCGCTTGAACGAGGGCGCGATGGTGATGGAGATGTTCGCCGGCAAGCTGCACGCCAAGGTCGTGCATGTGCAGGCCGAAGCTCAGTTCCTCGGTCATCTGGCGGGGGTCACCGACCCCGAGCAAAAGCGCAAGATCATCGGCCGCGAGTTCGTCGAAGTGTTCAAGGCCGAGGCCGCCAAGCTCAAAGCCGGCAATGACAAGTTGCAGGGCGCTAAATGGTTAGCTCAAGGCACCATCTACCCCGATGTGGTCGAGAGCGGTGGCACCAAGACCAAGAAGGCAATCACGATCAAGAGCCACCACAACGTCGGCGGTCTGCCCGAGCAATTGGGCTTGAAGCTGCTGGAGCCGCTGCGTGAGTTGTTCAAGGATGAGGTGCGGGCTTTAGGCGTGGCACTGGGCCTGCCGGCCGATATGGTGTACCGCCACCCCTTCCCAGGCCCCGGCCTGGGTGTGCGCATTCTGGGCGAGGTCAAGCAGCAATATGCTGATCTGCTGCGCCGGGCGGACGCGATCTTCATCGAAGAGTTGCGCGGCTGGAAGGATGAGGCCACCGGCAAGAACTGGTATGAGCTGACAAGCCAGGCCTTCACCGTCTTCTTGCCGGTCAAGAGCGTGGGCGTGATGGGCGACGGCCGCACCTATGACTATGTGGTGGCGCTGCGCGCGGTGCAGACCAGCGACTTCATGACGGCCGACTGGGCCGAGCTGCCTTATGGTCTGCTGAAGAAGGTGTCGGGTCGCATCATCAACGAGGTGCGCGGCATCAACCGGGTCACCTATGACGTGTCGAGCAAGCCGCCGGCCACGATCGAGTGGGAGTGAGTTGAGCCTTTGGCCAGCTGACTGATTTGCCGAACTACTGAAAGCCGCCCAGCATCGCTGAGCGGCTTTTTTCTTTTCCGTCGATCAAGACTTCCAGTTGAAATTCATCGCCAGAAAGATGAAGTTGACTTTTTTGTACTCGCCGATCACGCTGCCGCGTCCACCCAAAACGACGGGCACTCCGCCTTGAGCATTGCTGCGCAAAGTTCCTTGCGGCGTGTACTCCAAGCTCCAGCCCCAGTTGAAGCTGCTGGACTGTTCCTTTTGGCCACCGACACCGAAACGCCAGGTGGCATTGACCGGCAGCGCCAAGGCGATCTGGCCATTCCTCTGGAAGCCCGAGTCATAGCCTATGCCGGCATTCAGCAGCCAAGCATCTGACCATTTGTACTGCGTGCCGACCGACAGATGCCAGGTGTCTCTGAAGGGCAGTTGGGTGCTCAATGCGGTGGGGTTGTTGGAGTCAATGCCGATTTCGGCTTCGCCGAACTTGGACCATTGCTGCCAACCGACGCTGCCCAGCAGCGCCCAGTCCGGCGCGATTTGTTGGTAGGTGCTGGCCATCAGCCCTTGCGGCACCGTTACGCCGAGATCGACTTGCGTGTCCAGCAAGCCTCGGGCGTTGAGCAGCGCTCGCACACCGGGCGCCAGATCGCTCCACTGAGCTTGCGCCTTGAAGTTCAGTTTGACCGGCGAGGTATAGGTCAGCCCGAAACGCCGGCCGGCATCGACTTCGTACATCAGCCCCAAGTTGGCGCCCGCGCCCCAGCTGTTGTCTTTGAGGGTCAGGCTGGCGTCGCTGCCGATGATGTTGTTGACCGCCACCTTGTTGTCCAGCATGCCGTACATCAAGTTCAGGCTCGCACCCAGCGATAGCTTGTCGTTGATGCGCGTGGCGACAGAGGGAAGCAGCGACACGCCCAGCAACTTGCCTTCTTGGGCGCGGTAACGGCCCACCCAGCCGTCCTCATACTTGGTGGCCGAGCCGAAGTTGCCGGTCACGCCGAAGCCGAGTTTCAAGTCCGGTGACAGGCTGTGCGTGTAGAACGCGCCGCCGCCCGGAAACCAGCCGACCGGGTTGCCGCCGCTCTTGTTGCCCAAGCCCGCCGAGGTGCCGTCGCCGATCGAAAAACCCACATCGCCGTGCAGCACTTGCGCGCCCAGCGTGGTTTGATTGCCGCTGAGCCGCGTCATGCCGGCCGGGTTGGTCAGCACGGTTGACGCGTCCTGCGCGCGCGCCGCATAGCCCGCAGCGGCCAGGCCGACATCGGCTGTGCCGACCTCATACATCAGGATGCCGCCGGCGCTGACCGCCGGGCTCAAAGAAAAGAGGGCGCAAGCAAGCGCCGTCGCCAACAAAGTCTGTTGCGTATTGTTTTTAGTCATGGCGGTGTTCTCCAAAAAGACAAACGCCGGGAGGTGGCCGCAGCCGCCTTCCCGGCGTTCAAAGAGGTGTTAAACCGAGATCAATCGCTGTCCAACTGGTCGGGCAAGGCGAAGGCCGGCAAGCCCTTGGGCTGTTTGGCCGCCCGGGGTGCCGTGCCCGGCAGCACTTCGAAGGTCGGTGAGAACGAGACCATCAGGCTGCGCAGCTGATCAAAAGGTTTGCGGTCACCTTCGAATTTTGCCTTGTCGGCCTTGACCAGGTCATCGAAGGAGCTCAGGCCCATCATCACCCGGTTCAGTTCACTGCGGTTCAGAGTGATCGTCAGGTCAGCGTTCTTGGCCTGCTGGCCTTTGATATTGGTCAGCGTGGCATTGCTCAATTCAATCAGGTACTTCTCGCCGTTGTCGGGCGTGACGAGGTTGATGGTGAAGCGCATGCCGTCGGCCCGCTTGGGGTCGATGCTGATGCCTAGGAAGTCCAACCACAGTTCGGTCGACATGCCGAGCAGCACGTCGGGACTGGCGGCATTGGGGGCGTTTGTGGTGTCGGGTAGGCCGTTACGCAATTCGAAAGCGCCTTGTAAATAGCTGTTGCGCGCGCTGCTGCTTTCGGCCTGGTAGCCAAGTTGCTCATAGGCACCGGCCAGCAAATCTCGCGCCGGCTGGTTCTGAAGTTCGGCGAACACCAGCTTGTTCAAAATCTCGGTGGCTTCAAGATATTTGCCCTTGGCGATCAACTGCTTGCCCTTGGCCATGATCTTGGCCGAGCCGCCCATCATTTCGACATAGAGCGGCGCCGAGTCTTGCGGTGACAGCGGGTGCAGATTGACCGGGTTGCCGTCGTAGAAGCCCAAGAAGCGGTTGATCACGGCACGTGAATTGTTCTTCGAGTCACCGTGGTAGCTGCGTGCGGCCCATTGCTGCTGCAAGCTCTTGGGTACTTCGTAGACGTTGTGGATCTCGTTGATCGTCACGCCCTTGTTGGCATAGTGCAGCGACTGGTTGTTCAGATTCGCGTAGGCATCGCGCTGGGTGCGCAACACCTCTTGCACGCGGGCGTTGCCGAAACGCGGCCAGCTGTGCGAGGCGAACATCACCTCGGCTTCTTGGCCGAACTTCCACAATGCGTTGTTGATCTCCTTGGACCAGTTCAGCGCATTGCGCACCGGCGCGCCGCGCAGCGTGTAGATGTTGTGAATGGTGCCGGTGACGTTCTCGGCCGCCCAGAAGGCCTTGAACTGTGGGAAGTAGGTGTTCATCTCGACCGGTGCTTCGGTGTCCGGCGTGTTTTGGAACACCATCTTGACGCCGTCGAGGGTGACTTCCTCGAAGTCTTTGGCGATGATCAGGTTGGGTGCGATCAGCCCCATGCTGCCTTTTGCGACGTTTTTGCCGATGGCCTGGTCGACGTGGCCATGCGGGTCGCGCTGCAGCAGTACCGCGTACTGCCACTGTGTGCGGCGCGACATCGCGTTGCCGGCAAACACGTTCTCCTCAATCGCGGCTTGCATGAAGCGCTCCGGAGCGATGATCTTGACCTTGCCGCTGACTACGTCGGCCTCGTCCACCACACCGCGCACACCCATGAAGTGGTCGCCGTGCGAGTGTGAGTAGACAACGCCAACAACGGGGCGCTTGCCGAGTTTTTCGTTGATGAACTCTAAAGCGGCGCGGGCGGTTTCTTTGGCCGTCAACGGGTCAAAAATGATCCAGCCGGTGTCGCCCTTGATGAAGCTGATGTTCGCGAGATCGAAGCCGCGGACCTGATAAATCTTGCCCGGCACCACTTCGTAGAGGCCGTAGCTCATATTCAGCACCGCCTGGCGCTGCAGCGAGGGGTGGATGCTCTGGAAGTCTTTGCCTTGCAGCAGCCACTGGTAGCCGCCCATATCCCAGGCGACGTGGCCGGCATCGGCCTTGATCTGCTTGTACGCGGGCTCGGCGATAAAGCCCTTGTTTGCTTCGTCGTAGTCGCGTTTGTCGCTGAAGGGCAGGGTGGCGGTGATGCCTTTGCGAACCTCCAGCGTGTAGGTCGACGGCGGGCTGCCCTTGGGGTCGAAATGCTTGACTTGCGCCGGTGGCTGGGCAACCGAGGCGCCCTTGGCTTGATTGGTTTGCGCATGTGCGCTGACGCTTGTCGTTAGTCCGGCAATGGCGGCCGCTGCGATCAGCGCCACATTCGATGCTTGCAGGGAAAGCTTCATTTTGGATATCTTCAATCTTCGCTCCTGTTAAGTTAACTCGGCAAACCCCGGAGCGGGGCTGTAACGGCCTAAATCGGCGGCCAGTTTCAATGGGGCGAGGCATATTTGTCAAATGCATTTGATGCAAGGAGGCTATAAACTTGGCGCATGGCCTTAGAACTCAGACAGATGCGGCAAATGTTGATGCTGGCCGAGCTGGGCAGCTTTGCCAGGGCAGCCGTGGTGCTGCGTTTGAGCCAGCCGGCCCTGTCGCGCAGCATTCAGACATTGGAGCAGCAGGCGGGTGGGGCCTTGTTCCTGCGTTCATCGGCCGGTGTCGTGCCGACGGACCTGGGCCGGGTGTTGTTGCAGCGGGCGCGTGACCTGGTGCAGATGGCCGATGAACTCGAGATGGCGCTGCATGCCAAAGGCGCGCAGCAAACCGGCCAGTTGTGCGTGGGCAGTGGCCCTTACCCGATCGAGACGGTCATCACACCGGCGTTGACCCGATTCATTGCCGAGCACCCGCTCGTCAGCGTTCGGCTCCTCTCGGCCGACTGGGATCAATTGCTGCAGCGGCTGCGCGCCCGTGAACTGGATTTCTTCGTGGCCGAGACCAGCACGCTCAGCCATGAGGCGGATTTGCTTGTGGAAGCTTTGCCCGAGCATGCGCTTTACTTTGTCGGCCGCACGGGGCATCCCTTGTTGAGTGGCGGCAAGCGCAGCGTCAGTCCGGAAGACGCCTTGGCTTTCCCCTTTGCAGCGCCGGCCCGCATACCGCCCCGGCTGCTGGCGCCGATGTTGGCCGCCAAGGCGAAATTGTCGGACAGCTTGGCGGCGGCGCGGCCCTTTCCCTCGATCGAGTGCAATGTGGTGGCGGCGGTCAAGCGCATCGTGGCGGGCTCGGACACGCTGTCGGCCTTGACGCTGTCTTGCCTTGCCAGCGAACTGGAAGATCAGCGCCTGGCCTTGATCGGTTCGCAGTCTTGGATGACGCTGCGCTACGGCTTGGTTAGTCTCAAGGACAGGCCTTTAAGTATGCCGGCCCTGCGCATGCGCGAGTTCATCTTGGCTGCGGAAGCGGAGGTTGCCGTTGAGGAAGAGCGTTTGCGCGCGCGCTGGCTGGGCCTTGCTTGAGGGCGTGGCCCCGCTATTGCTGAGGCACAATCCTGCCGGTGGTGCCGGCCGGCTCTGACGCCTGTCCCGCACCATCGGTGGTGAACGAAGCTACTCATTCATTCAATAGACAACAAACCAACAATCATGCGTGCGGCACTCAGCATCCTCGGTTTGGTCATCGCGTTTGCCATCGTGCTCTCGATGATGAAGAAACAATCTGTCTCCTTGACCAAGGTCGGTGTGGCTGCTTCGGCTAATTCGGCGGCGTCGGCTGCCAGCGGCACGGGCGTGGCTCAGAACATACCTGATGCCGTGCGGCAGCAATTGCAAGACGCGGCGCAGCAGGCTGCTCAGCGGGCCTCCGAGGCCATGCCTTGACTAATTCGCTTGATTTGACCCCGGCGCTTGCGGTGCCGGGCAGTGCCACCGACGAATTCGCCATGCGCATTGCGCTCGACCAGGCGCAAAACGCCTGGTTGGCCGGCGAGGTGCCGGTTGGCGCCGTGGTGATGCGCGCCGGCCAGGTGATCGCCACCGGCTACAACCGCCCCATCACCACGCATGACCCGACCGCGCATGCCGAGATCGTGGCGCTGCGCCATGCCGCCACGCTGCTTGGCAATTACCGTCTGCCGGAATGCGAGTTGTTCGTGACGCTGGAGCCTTGCGCGATGTGCGCGATGGCGATGCTGCACGCGCGCATCAAGCGGGTGGTGTTCGCCGCGACCGACCCCAAGACCGGCGTGGCCGGCTCGGTGCTCAATCTATTCGAGCAGCCGCAACTCAATCACCACACCTGTATTCAGGGCGGTGTGTTGGCCGACGCTTCGGCGCAGCTGTTGCGGGAGTTCTTTGCCCAAAGGCGCGAGGCTGCGCGCGAGCGCCGGGCCGCCCTGCGCGCTTTGGCTCAGGCGCCTTTTGATCCCATCCCCACCGGCGACGCAACGCATCTCGATGTGCTGCCGGATTTCACTTTGACGGACAAGCCCCAATGAGCAATTCACTGACCCTTTACACCCCGGCCGGCGTGCTGGCCAAGGCCCAGCCTATCAAGCGTGCCGCCAAACGTCTGGCCAAGCTTGGTTTCGAGGTCAGCATTGACGAAGCGGCATTCGACAAGCACCAGCGCTTTGGCGGTGATGACGACACTCGCCTCGCCGCCATTCACCGCGTCGCGGCTGCGGCCCCCAGCGTGGCGCTGGCCACGCGTGGCGGCTACGGCCTGACCCGTTTGCTGGACCGCATCGATTGGGCGCTGCTGGCCAAGAGTGTGGAGCAGGGCACCCGCTGGGTCGGGCAAAGCGATCTGACTGCCTTGCAGCTCGGCCTGCTGACCCATGCCAAGGCGCAAAGCTGGGCCGGCCCGCTTGGCGTGGATTTTGGTCGCCCCGACAAAGACGGCGGCGTTGACGATGTTACGCAGGACTGTTTCACCGAGGCGATGAGCGGGCAGCTGGAGGCGGTGGGCTTTCGCACCGAAAAGGGCTTTGATGGCTTGTGCCTGCGCGGCCAGCTCTGGGGCGGCAATCTGTGCATGGTCAATTCGATGCTGGGCACGGCGCATTTTCCGCGTATCAAGGGCGGCGTGCTGTTCCTGGAAGACATCAACGAGCACCCCTACCGGGTCGAGCGCAGCCTCTTGCAACTGGCGCAAGCGGGCGTGTTGGATGCGCAAAAAGCCATCGTGCTGGGTGACTTTGGCGGCTGGCGTGCATCGCCGCTGGACCGGGGCTATGACCTGAAGTCGGCCATCGCTGCGGTGCGCGCCGTCACCAAGACGCCGATCCTGACCGGCTTGCCTTTCGGCCATGTGGACACCAAGGTTTGCCTGCCTGTCGGTGCCAAGGTTGATCTGGTGGTGCAGGGGCGCAATGTGCTGCTGGGCTGGCAGAACGATCCGCTGCTGAAGCATGAACACGATCAAGAGCAAGCTCACCCGCATTGAAAGCTGCGGGCTAAAGCTGGGTCAAAGCTTGGCTCAAGCTGAGTTGCTCGCAGGAATCGCCGCCCCATGGCTTGAGTTTGTTCAGCGCTAAGCATTTGTTGATCGCTGGGTGGGGGTGGGCAGAGGGCCTCAGCTGGCCCTGAAACCGGATGAAACATTTGCGTCTTGGGACAAGACCAGTTTCATCTCGCTCAAGGCATCAGGCGCCGCTGAAACTCTGATGTAAGTCAGGCAAGAAGCTGGCCGCCCTGGTCCTCTTTATCCACTTTTTGCCTATATCGAATCGATTTGCCGTCGCGTTGTGGCAACGTTTTCTCGATTTGACCTTCCGTTTTACCTAGGGAAAACGCCCGTTTTGGGGGGTGAATTAAGTAATAGCTGTGTCTCTAAGGGAGATCACGGGGGCGCATGTGAGAAGCGCGGCAGGACACTCAATTTACCGAATGCAGAGCCGAACATGCTCCCGCATGGTGTTGGGCCCAGCTGTGGCTTGTCCTGTGTACGCATCAATACACAACCCCCAGTTCTTCTATTACGGAGTTCACAATGTTCCAAAGAAAACGCATCAATGTCGCGGTCTTGTTGGCCTTGGGCAGCGCGCTGTCCGGCGTCGCAATGGCCCAGGAAAGCCTGCAACGGGTCGAAGTGACCGGCTCGCGCATTCGTACCATCGACACCGAAAGCACCAGCCCCATCATCGTGCTGAGCGCCGAGTCGATCCGGGCCGACGGTATCCGTACCGCCGAGGGCTTGTTGAACAATCTGCCTCAGGTGATGGCCGACTTTGGCGGCTCGGTCTCCAACGGCGCCTCCGGCACCGCGACAGTCAATTTGCGCAATCTGGGTTCAAGCCGGACCTTGGTCCTGATCAATGGTCGGCGCATGCCGGCTGGTAGCCCGCGCAATGTGGCCGCCGACTTGAATCAAATCCCCGTCTCGATGATTCAGCGCGTTGAAGTGCTGACCGGTGGCGCCTCGGCCGTGTACGGTGCCGATGCCGTGGCCGGTGTGGTCAACTTCATCTTGAAGGACAACTTCCAGGGCGTTGAGTTCGACGCCAGCTACCAGTTCTTCAACCACCAGCAAGGCAATTCGGTCGCCAATATTGTTGAGGCGCGCGGTTTCGCATTGCCAGGCGACAAGAGCGCCGACGGCAAGGTGCGTGAGTTCAACTTGACGATGGGCGGCAACTTTGCCGACAACAAGGGCAATGCCACCATCAACTTCACCCGCAACCAAACCGATGCATTGCTGCAGTCGGAGCGCGACTTTTCGTCTTGCGCGCTGAACCCAGCCGGCGCGACCTTCACCTGCGGTGGCTCCAGTACCAGCTACCCAGGCCGCTTCTTCCTCAATACCGGAAGCCGCACCGTCGCAGATGCGAATGGAAATACCCGTCCATTTAAATCCGCCACCGATGTATTCAACTTCGGCCCGACCAACTACTTTCAGCGCCCCTCAACGCGCTACTCGGTCACCGCTTCCGCCCATTACGACATCAATGACAAGGTACGCGTTTACACGCTGAATTCCTTCCACGATGACAGTACGGTGGCGCAGATCGCACCTAGCGGCTTGTTCGGTACCGACTTTTCCGGTGTCAATTCGATCAAATTCGAGAATCCATTGTTGTCCGCAGATTGGAAGGCGCAGTTGCACGCATCCAACCAAGAGGCAGATACGCCAACGACTTTCAATAAGCCCGGTGACACTGCGGACTTGCAGATCGCGCGCCGTAACGTTGAAGGCGGCGGGCGGCAGGACCACATTCGCCACACCTCTTACCGCACGGTGACCGGTGTCAAGGGTGATATCGGCGCTTGGTCCTATGACGCATTTGCCCAGATCGGCAAGGTGATCTACCAAGAAACGTACAAGAACGACTTCTCGACTGTTCGTATTCAGCGCGCGATGGACGTGGTGGCGGACAAGAATGGCAAGCCGGTTTGCCGCAGCTTCGCCAGCGGCGTCGACCCAAACTGCGTGCCTTATGACATCTGGTCACTGGGCAAGGTTGATCCTGCGGCGGTGAAGTATCTGGCCACCCCCGGCTTTCAAAAGGGCTACACCGAGCAGCAAGTACTCGGTGCCAGCTTGGCCGGTGATTTGACCGAATACGGCATCAAGTTGCCAACCGCCAAGAGCGGTGTGGGTGTGGCTTTTGGCTTGGAGCGCCGTACCGAGCGCCTGCAACTTGAAACGGATGCGGCCTTTACCAGCGGTGACTTGGCCGGCCAGGGCGGCCCAACCATTGGTACCGAGGGTGAGTATTCGGTGACCGACATCTTTGGTGAGGTTCGGGTGCCTGTGTTCGAGCGCATGCCTTTGGCCTATGCACTGAACTTGAATGCCACCTATCGCCACTCTAACTACAGCACTGGCCCGAAGACCAATACCTGGGGTTCTGGCCTGGATTGGTCGCCCATCAAGGACATCAAGGTTCGCGGTAGCTACCAAGTTGCGGTTCGCGCGCCCAATGTGGTCGAGTTGTTCTCGTCCCAGGCGGGCGGTTTGTTCAATATGGAATCGGACCCTTGCGCGGGCGATAAGCCTACCGCAACAGCAGCTCAATGCGCCAACACCGGCGTGACTGCTGCGCAATACGGCAAGATCGTGGACAGCACGGCGGGTCAGTACAACGGCCTGTTCGGCGGCAACCCCTTGCTGGAGCCCGAGACATCAAATTCGATGACCTTTGGCGTGATTTTGAATCCGATCAAGGACATGACCTTCTCGGTGGACTATTTCGACATCCAGATCGAAAAAGCGATCGGCAGCTTGCCGCCGGACGGCACGGTGAATGAGTGCTTGAACACCGGCAATCCAGCCTATTGCAAGCTGATCACCCGTGACAGCAAGGGTACGCTGTGGCTGTTGCCACAAGCGCAGGTGATTTCGACCAATATCAACGTGGCCAAGATCGGCACCAAGGGCGTCGACTTCGGCCTGGACTATGGCATGCGCATGGGCGACATGGGCAAGCTGGACTTCAGCGTGATGGGAACCTATCTGTTGGAGGCCAAGTCCGAAACGCAGCCGGGCAAGGGTGCTTTTGATTGCGCCGGCTACTTCGGTACCACCTGCGGCAACCCAGCTCCAACATGGCGCCACAAGTTGCGCGGCACATGGACGGCACCGTTCGGCTTGTCGACCACGCTGACATGGCGCTATTTCGGCAGCGCCAAAAACCAGCTGACCAGCGACGACCCGCAGTTGCATGGAGACGTGGCTGAGAGCCAGTCGAACATCAAGGCTGTCAGCTATCTTGACTTGGCCATGGGCTACAAGCTCACCAAGAACATCACGCTCAGCGCCAGCATCAACAACTTGCTGGACAAGGATCCGCCGGTCTTGAATACGGGTGCTCCGTTTGGTAACGGCAATACCTATCCGGTCGTCTATGACGCGCTGGGCCGTCGGGTTACCTTGGGCTTTAACGCCAAGTTCTAAGCCTCAATCTGCAGTGACGAAGCCCATGCAATGCATGGGCTTTTTTTGCGGCCAGGCTTTTGTAATTTATGGTGACAAATAAGTGAAAACCCTAGGTTAATGGCAGTGTCCGGTCTTGCTGATACCAGTAAAATACCAGACGGAAGAGGAGCTTGACGCTGCTTGGTAACTCTGGTTGGTGCCGGGTTCTTCTTCGGGAAATCCCCATGATCGGGTGGCTTTCGAACTCGTTTATGATCCGGGGCGCTGAAGATTTGGGCTCTTGCTGCAAGCTGCAAGTAAGGATCTCGCCTTTGGTGAGGCCCGCGGCCAAAAGCTGACGGGCATTTTTTTTGAAGTGGCTATCGGTTGACTTGAGTTGTTATGGGGATCTTGCTGTGATGGCGGGGTCGCTGCGGCGAGCAAGTAGATGAAAGCCTCAGGTTCGAGACGGGCACTGCGCAGGGCGGAACATTGCTCTCGCGTCTTGATGGAAGAATTTCGCAGTCTTATGAAGGAGCGCGCATGAACTTTGCGCAGGAAAAGGAAGGTCCGTCACGTTTCATGGGCATCGGTATCGTGGTTTTGATCCACGTCCTGTTCGTGTGGCTGATTGCCAGTGGTTTGGCTCGTAAGGCGGTGGAAGCTGTCACGGGTCCGATTGAGACTAAGGTGATTGAAGAGAAGGTCAAGCCGCCAGAGGAGATCAAGAAGATCGAGCTGCCGCCACCGGATCTGAAAGCGCCACCGCCGCCATTTATTCCGCCTCCTGAGTTTCAGGTGACGGCACCCGCACCTCCGGCGCCGGCTATTGCCTCCACGCAAGTAGCTCCTCCGCAGCAGCAGGTGCAAGCGGCCAAGCCTCCCGTGGCTGCAGCACCACCGGCTCCGCCGCCAGTGCGTACCGGTCCTGTTAAGGCAGGTATGGTTTGCACGAAAATGGGCAAGCCAGAAGTGCCTTCAGTGAACTGGAGCGGCGAGGCCTTGTTCCGGGTCGTTGCAACGGTGAAGTCGGGCCGTGTGTCCGGCATCGAGGTGCAAAGCTTGCGCAGCGGTGTTGATCGCAAGGCTCAGCGAGCGCTGATTGCGGCGATCGAAGAAACGCTGCGGGACACCTATGAATGCCCAGGTGACCACGTGTTCGAGCAAGAGTTCCAATTCAAGATCGAATAAGAACTCACCAAGTCCCATCTTCGAGGTCGGTCTATCCGCCGGCCTTGTTTCATCTTTTTTGTTTCGATTTCATCCGCAGGAGCTGACTCCATGATCTCTCGTATTTCCGGCCTGTTCGCCGCCATCGCTTTTGCCACGGCAATCGCTGTTTCCCCTGTCCACGCTCAAGAAGCCAAGCCTGCTGACGCAGCTTCGGCTGTGGTTGAGGGCGCTGCTCCTGCCGCAGAAGCCGCAGCTCCGGTTGCCGCCGCTGCTCCTAAGTCCACTGACAACCCATACGGCCTGAAGGCCATGATCGATCACGGCGATGCTGTGTCCAAGGGCGTGTTGGCTCTGTTGCTGATCATGTCCATGGGTAGCTGGTACATCCTGATCACCAAGCTGTGGGATACCTCCAAGCTGGCGAAAGAGGCGAAAGAAATTCGCGCCACTTTCTTCAAGAAGGCTTCCTTGGCTGACGGCATCAAGGGCCTGGGCGAAGGCAGTGCCTTCCGTTTCATTGCTGCCAACGCGGTTGAGGCTTCCGAGCATCACGAAGGCGCGTTGACCGAGAACATCGACCGCAATACCTGGGTGACGATGAATATCGACCGCTCGGTGTACGACGTGCAATCGCGCGTTCAGACTGGCCTGGGCTTCCTGGCGACCGTGGGTTCGACATCGCCGTTCATCGGCTTGTTCGGCACGGTGTGGGGTATTTTGCAAGCGCTGACAGCGATCGGTGTTGCTGGCCAGGCTTCGATCGACAAGGTTGCCGGTCCAGTGGGTGAAGCGCTGATCATGACCGCCATCGGTCTGGGCGTTGCTGTGCCAGCCGTGTTGGGTTACAACTGGTTGGTCAACCGCAACAAGCAAGTGATGGGCGAAGTGAAGGCATTTGCTGGCGACCTGCACGGCGTGCTGATGGGCAACCGTCAAGTCACCAAGCGTTAATTCTCGCGTTCAAATCAACCTAACGCGGAGAAGACAACATGGGCATGAATGTCGGATCCTCTTCCGGCGAAGACGAAGTGGTTTCGACCATCAACACCACACCCCTCGTGGACGTGATGTTGGTGCTCTTGATCATCTTCCTCATCACCATTCCGGCGGTCGTCAGTGCGGTCAAGGTCAAGCTGCCCGCTGAGACCAATATTGCACGGGTGACCAAGCCAGAGAACATTGATATTTCGGTGACCAAGGATGGCGAAATCTATTGGAACACCACCCCAGTCAATGACACCGATGAGTTGGTCAAGCGTTTGGGCAAGGTTTCGGTGTTGAACCCTCAGCCAGAACTTCATGTGCGCGGCGACAGCGGCGCGCGTTACGAGTCGGTCGGGCGTGTGGTTTATGCCGCTCAGCGCGCCGGCATCATGAAAGTCAGCTTTGTCACGCAGCCACCTGAGCGTGGCGGCTGATTGAAGGGATAAGACATGGGTATGAATGTAGGTAGTTCGTCCGGCAGCGACGAACCCGAAGTGATGATGGACGTCAACACGACGCCTCTGATTGACGTGATGTTGGTCTTGATCGTTATGTTGATCATTACCATCCCGATCCAGTTGCATTCTGTGAATCTGGATATGCCGCCACCGAGCAATGTGGTTCCTTTGAAGGATCCGGTTGTGCATGAAGTCTTCATCGACTTTGACGGCACGGTCAGCTGGGACGGCGTGGCTTTGGCCAATCATGCTTCGGTTGAAGCAAAGCTGGCCGAAGTGGCCGCTGAGCCCGATCAGTCCGAAGTGCACATCAAGCCTAATAAGCTGGCCGAGTACGGCAGTGTTGCGGCCGTGATGGCTGCGGCGCAGCGCCTCGGTGTCAAAAAGATGGGCATGGTTGGTAACGAACAATACGTCAAGTGACGCGGCTCGGTACATGAGTATCGAGTGAGACGAGAGACGCGCTGCCTGTAGGGGCTGCGCGTTTTTTTTCGCTTGAATGTCACGATCAAAATTTTTCGCAGAAAGTAGCTAACGATGAAGTTAAAGACACTGTCCCTGGTTGCCGTCGGCGCTCTGGCGTTTGTGATGGGTGCGGCTCCCGATGGTCAATTGGGCTTTGCGCCCGCGCATGCTCAGTCCGAGGGCGTGCGCCCTGCGGTCGGCAAGAGCTTGAAGGATGCCAGCGCCTTGTTCAAGGCCGGCAAGTACCGCGAAGCGCTGGGCAAGGTCGCTGAAGCCGAAGCCGTCAGCGGCCGCAATGCCACCGAGAACTACAACATCGAAGCGATGCGCGTGGCGGCAGCTTCGGGTGCCGGTGATACCGAGGCCATGGTCAAAGGCTTCGAGGCCTTGAAGGCCAGCGGTCGTTTGGCTCAGCCTGAGCAGTTGCGCATGATGGAGTCGATCTCTGGCACCTATCTGCGCAACAAAGACAATGCCCGCGCCCTGACCTGGGCGCAGCGCTATTTCAAGGAAGGCGGTAACAGCGCCACCATGAAGCAAGTCTTGACGACGGCGCAGTTCAATTCCGGCGATATGGGGGCCATCATCAAGGACACCGAGGCCGAGATCAACGCCGATGAAAAGGCCGGCCGTACGCCGTCAAAAGACAAGCTCAACTTGCTGTTGAGCGCTGCCATGCGTCAAAAGGATGGCAATGCCGAGCAATTGGCGATTGGCAAGCTGCTGACCTATTACCCCAGCAAGGAGCTGTGGACGCAGGTGCTGGGCACGCTGCCGCAGAAGAAGGGCTTCTCCGATCGCTTTACGCTTGATGTCTATCGCCTCAAGCTTGCGACCGGCAATATGCGTGACGCCAATGACTATATGGAGTATGCGCAGCTGGCCGCTCAGGCTGGCTTCCCAGAAGAGGGCAAGTCGGTGGTGGACAAGGGCTTGGCCGCAGGTGTTTTGGGTCAGGGTGCCGAAGGTGCGCGTCACAAGCGTTTGCTGGACCTGATGAACAAGCGCATCGCTGAAGCCAAGGCAGGCCAAGTGGAAGCCGAGCGTGCGGCCAATGAATCCAAGGACGGCAATGCCATGATCTCCTTGGGTCTGGCCTATGCCTTCCGCGGTGAGGCCGCCAAGGGTGTCAAGATGATCGAAGCTGGCATCGAAAAGGATGCGCTCAAGCGTCCAGAAGATGCAAAGCTCTATCTGGGCATGGCGCAGATGATGGCCGGTGATGCGAACAAGGCAATGGCGACTTGGCGTACCGTCAAGGGTACCGACGGTGCAGCCGATCTGGCGCGTCTGTGGATTGTGCAGACACGCGGCGCCAAGCGCTGATCGCTGCATAGCCTCCTGAACGCGAAAAGGGCCTGATCGATTTGATCAGGCCCTTTTTCAATTCTGGACTGTTTGTCTAGTCAGTTGGTGCCAGAGCTACTTGTGAGTACTCTCGGGCGGTCTGGCGCACAAGAGCATTATTTTGGTGCCAGTCGGATCGCTCCGTCGAGCCGGATTACTTCCCCGTTGAGCATCTCGTTGGTGACGATCTGGTGGACCAGCTTGGCGTAGTCAGCCGGTGTGCCCAGGCGCGAAGGGAAGGGCACATTGGCCGCCAACGCGTCCTGCACTTCCTGAGGCATGCCGAACAACATCGGCGTGCCGAAAATGCCCGGCGCGATGGTCATATTGCGGATGCCGTTGCGCGCCAGATCACGGGCGATAGGCAGGGTCATGCCGACCACGCCACCCTTTGACGCCGCATAGGCCGCCTGCCCGATTTGGCCGTCGTAGGCCGCGACCGAGGCGGTAGAGATCAAGACGCCACGCTCGCCGGTGGGCTCGGGCTGGTTCTTGCACATGGCCTCTGCGGCCAGGCGGATCATATTGAAAGAGCCGATCAAATTGACCGTCACGACCTTGCTGAAGGCAGCCAAAGAATGTGCGCCTTCCTTGCCCACTGTTTTGGCGGCGGGTGCAATGCCGGCGCAATTGACCAGGCCAAACAGCGGACCCAACTCCAAAGCCTTGGCGACCACGGCCTGCCCATCGGCCTCCTGGCTGACGTCGGCGCGCACAAAAGCACCCCCCAACTCAGCCGCCAAGGCCTCACCACGCTCGGTCTGCAAGTCGGCAATGACGACGGTTGCGCCATGTGCGGTCAACATGCGTGCCGTGCCTTCACCCAAGCCCGACGCTCCGCCGGTGACGATAAATACCTTGCCTGCGATGTCCATTTCAATCCTCGAGTTGACGTTTACGTAAGCGTCAATTGTCAGTCAAAAATAAAGCCGCAATCAAGCGGCTTTAGCTGCGAATTAGGCCAGCGCTGTCAAGGCGCGCTGGGTAATCTCATCGACCGTCCCGATGCCGGCGATGCACCGATACTTGGGGGCGTTAGCGTCGCCTTCTGCCGCCCACTTCGAGTAGTAATCTACCAGCGGCCGAGTTTGAGCCTGATAGACCTCCAGGCGCTTGCGTACGGTTTCTTCCTTGTCGTCATCACGCTGCACCAGGGCTTCGCCGGTAGCGTCGTCGATGCCATCGACCTTGGGCGGGTTGAATTTGACATGGTAGGTGCGGCCCGAGGCAGGGTGCACGCGGCGCCCGCTCATGCGCTCAATGATGGCGCTGTCCGGCACGTCGATTTCCAGTACCAAGTCCAGCTTGACGCCGGCGGCCTTCATGGCGTCGGCTTGGGGGATGGTGCGGGGGAAACCATCGAACAAAAATCCGTTTGCGCAATCGGGCTGAGCGATGCGCTCTTTCACCAGACCGATGATGATGTCATCACCAACCAAGCCGCCAGCGTCCATCACCTTTTTGGCGGCAATCCCCATGTCGGTGCCGGCCTTGACGGCAGCGCGCAACATGTCCCCGGTCGAGATTTGCGGGATGCCGAATTTTTGGCAGATGAAGGCAGCTTGAGTGCCTTTGCCGGCGCCGGGGGCGCCCAGAAGAATCAGTCGCATGGGTCTCCTTGTTATGTCTCAAAACAGGCGCCGGTCTGGCTCGGCGGCTCTTCCAACGGGCACACGCGTGATGCACAGTGGCACGCGTGTTGATAGCGGGCGAGGATAGCATGGGCAAGCCTACGTTAGCCTGACGCAGGCATAGCTTGTTCCTCTATGTAACTTGGCGTGATTGCGAGGCTGCGAAGATGGCCCGCACACGCGCCAAGTCTTCCGGCGTGTCCACGCCGGGCCCGGGCTTGTCGGGGCTGACGTACACCGCGATGCGCTCGCCATGCCACAAGACCCGCAACTGCTCCAGTGACTCAATTTGCTCCAGCGGGCTGGTGGTCAAGGTCGGGAAGCGCCGTAAAAAGCCCGCGTGATAGGCATACATTCCGACATGGCGCAAGGCGCCTGCGGCCGCAAGATTCGCTTGGGTGGCGCTTGATCCGTCACGCCACCAGGGAATGGGGGCGCGTGAGAAATACAGGGCCAGCCCCTGGGCGTCCAGCACCACCTTGACCACATTCGGGTTGGCGAACTCTGCGGCGTCATCCAGCGCATGGGCCACCGTGCTCATCACGCATTGCGGCCGCGCTTTGAGCAACTCGGCGCAAGCATCGATCATCGCCGGCGCAATCAGCGGCTCGTCTCCTTGCACATTGACGACCAGGTCTTGTCCGTCCAGGCCCAACTGCTCGCAGGCCTCGGCGAGCCGGTCGCTGCCGGACACATGATCGGCACGAGTCAGCAAGGCCCGCACACCATGCGCGCGGCAGGCGTCGATGATGAGCGGCGAGTCGGTGGCCACAACGACTTGAGTCGCCTTTGACAGCGCCGCGCGCTGAGCCACCCGTACGATCATGGGCTGGCCTTCGATATCGGCCAGGGGCTTGTTGGGCAGGCGGCTGGAGGCCAGCCGCGCCGGCACGATAACGCTGAAACTCATGGGTTCAAGTGGCGCGTAGTCCGAGCTTCGGGGCGGGTCTCGGTTTCTGGGTCAATGGCGCGAGCCTCGTTTTCCAACATCAGGGGGATGCCGTCGCGTATGGGGTAGGCCAGTCTGTCGGCATAGCAGATCAGTTCCTGGGCAGATTCACTGCGCTTGAGCTCCAGTGGCCCCTTGCACAGGGGGCAGACCAACAGTTCCAGCAATTGCTTATCCATTTTTCGGGGTCAGGTTGTTGGCAGGACGCAGCAAACGCTCCACATGCGTTTGCAAGGCCTGCTGAAAGGCTTGTTCGGGGCTGAAGTCTAGCGCCACCACCCAGACCCGCATGGTTTTGGAGCCCTTGAGGGCCCGTGCGGGCAGCAGCTTGACTGCGTCTTTCTCGGTCAGCAGCACGTCCTCCATGCCTACATAGGCCGTACTTTGCCAAGGCAGGCTGCTGAAATCGAAATGGTCGGCCAAGGGGATGGCTTGTATCGTCAGCCCGGCGTCGCTCAGCATGTCAAAAAAGCGTTGCGGATGGGCCATGCCGGCGGTGGCCAAAACCGGGCGGCCGCGCAGCGCAGCCAGGGCTTCGCTGCTCGCCGGCTCGCCGCGCCACCAGCCCGCCAGGCTGACCGCACCGGCCAGGCTGCGATGGGCCAGATAGCCCGGCAATGCCGTGCTGGGGCGTTGGGCGTTATAGAGCACCAACTCATGCGCCGCCACATGGCTGCTGGCTGTTTGGCGCAAGGGGCCGGCAGGCAGCAGTTGGCCATTGCCCAAGCCGCGCTCATCAAACAGCAGCACCGACAATTGGCGCGGCAGGCGCAGATGCTGCAAGCCATCATCGCTGAGCAGCAGTTGCAAGCCTGGCCGCGCCTGCAGCAAGAGCTTGGCGGCGGCGACCCGGTCGCTCGCCACGGCCACCGGTGCACCGCTGCGCAGGTGGATCAATAGCGGCTCATCGCCGACCTGAGCCGCCGTGCTGTCTTGGCTGACCAGGCGCGGCGCGTCTTCGCTGCGGCCGTAGCCGCGCGAGATCACACCGACCTGGATGCCAAGTGCTTGCAGCTGCTTCAGCAGGGCGAGGATGGTGGGGGTCTTGCCGGCGCCGCCAACGATCCAGTTGCCCACCACAATGACAGGCACAGCGAGCTGTTCGGTGCGCAGCCAGCCGCTTCGGTAGAGCTGCGAGCGAATCCACAGCAAGAGGCCATAAACCCAAGCCAGCGGTCTGAGCGAGGCGGCGAGGGCGCCTCCGCCGTACCACTGCGCTTGCAAGCGCTGGGCCCAGACGTTCACGTTCAAGGGGTCAGCACGTCGCGCTCATTGCACGATCACTGCGCATTGGCTTGTGCCGCAAAGGTCAGGTGAGATAGGCCGGCGCGGCGTGCCGCATCCATCACATTGATGACCGACTGGTGGGCCGCTGCGGCGTCCGCCGAGACGATCACCACGCTGTCCGCGCGGCCTTCAGAAGCCTGGCTCATCGCCGCGCTCAGCAGTTCCACGGCGCGCCCCTCTACCGGCTGCGAATTGACAACATAGCGACCATCTGCCGCGACCGCGACGATGATCTCGCGCGGACGGTCTTTGAGCTTCTCGGCGTCGGCCACCGGCAGGGTGATCTGCAACTCGGTGAATTTCGAATAAGTGGTCGAAAGCATCAAAAAGATCAAAACCACCAACAAGACGTCGATGAATGGGATCAGGTTGATCTCCGGCTCTTCGCTGCGGCGCTGTCTGAACTTCATCGCTTTGTCAGCCCGTGAAGCGTTGCAGATGGCTCAGCATGCGGTCGCTGGACTGTTCCAGCTCCAGCACATACTCCTCGACCCGGCCGCGGAAATAGCGGTAAAACATCAGCGATGGAATCGCCACCATCAGACCCAGTGCGGTGTTGTAGAGCGCCACCGAAATGCCATGGGCCATTTGTGCCGGGTTGCCCCCGGCTCCGCCTTGGCTGCCGAAAATTTCAATCATGCCCACCACCGTGCCTAGCAAACCCAAGAGCGGGGCGGCAGTAGCGATGGTGCCCAAGGTGTTCAAGTAACGTTCTAGCTGATGGATGGCGCGGCGGCCCGCCAACTCGAACACTTGTTGCAGCTTGGCTGCCGGCAGCTTGGGCTCGCTGCTCACGGCGCGCAGGCCTGCTGCCAGCACTTGACCCAGCAATGAATGCTCGGCCAAGCGATTGACCACGTCCGGGGTGGGCAGGCTTTGGCTGGTCAGGCCCAGCACCTCATCGAGCAAGCGCGTGGGCGCCACACGGCTAGCGCGCAGGCTGGAGAAACGTTCGATGATCAGGGCCAGGGCGATGACGGAGCAAAGGAGCAAGGGCCATATTGGCCAACCGGCGGCTTGTATGATCGAAAACAACGGGCGACCCCTGTGCAAAAAAGCTGAAATAGCAGGCGGACGCCAAGTTGGCACCGGTCTGCCGGCGTGCGGGCGATTATGGCCCGAACCGAGGCAGGGTTTTGGGCACAATTTTGGTCGCCATGTTCTGGTGAGGCGCTGGCCAACAATCCACTTTTGCTGTGGATAACTTTGTGGGCAAGCGGGTTCTAGTGGCCGCCAAAGCCCGAAAAACAAGGCCTGAGGATAAATTGCTTAATTCTTGGGCAGGAAAAAGATCTTGAAAAACAAGCGTTTATATGCTTATGTCAGCGCCGTGACGCGCCAAATCGCCGTTCGGGCCATGATTGGCTGTGCTGTGGAGTTCTCGTCTTCTTCGGGCTGGGGCTGCGCTCATGTTTGAGCGCCCGCAAGCCGCTGCGCCGCGTCCGGTCTGGGGCGTGGCTGCCTTGCTGGCAGCGGTGGCGGAGAGCCTCAACACGCGCTTCGCCGTCTGTGTCGTGGGGGGGGAGTTGTCCGGTTTTACCCGCGCGGCAAGTGGGCATTGTTATTTCAACCTGAAAGACGCTAACGGCCAAACCGCGATGCTGCGCTGTGCAATGTTCCGCCGCGCGGCCAGCCTGCTGGACTTTGCGCCAGGCGACGGCGCCTTGGTCGAAATGCGCGGCCGGCTGACGCTGTACGAGCCGCGCGGCGAGTTGCAGTTTGTGGTCGAAGGCATGCGCCGGGCCGGTGCCGGTGCGCTGTATGAGCAGTTTTTGCGCTTGAAGGCCAAGCTCGAAGCGCAAGGGCTGTTCGATGCGAGCGCCAAGCGGCCCTTGCCGGCCTTTCCCAGCCGGCTCGGCGTCATTACCTCCACCGCCGGTGCCGCTTTGCATGACGTGCTGACGGCCTTGGCTCGGCGCGCGCCCCATGTTGAAGTGATTGTTTATCCGAGCGTGGTGCAGGGCGAGCAGGCGCCGGCGGCGCTGGTCGCCGCGCTGCAACTGGCCAATGCCCGCGCCGAGGTGGATGCCTTGCTGCTGGTGCGCGGCGGCGGCTCGCTGGAGGACCTCTGGGCTTTCAACGATGAGCGTGTGGTGCGGGCCGTGGCGGGCTCTGGCCTGCCTGTGATCTGCGGCGTCGGCCATGAAACAGACATCACCTTGTCCGACCTGGCCGCGGACCTGCGGGCGCCGACGCCGACCGCCGCCGCGGAGTTGGCCGCGCCATCCCGGCAGGCCAATCTGGATGCCTTGGCCGGCTTGTCCAGCGCCTTGACTCGGCGCGTGCAGCAGCGCTTGGATCTGGCCGCGCAGCGCCTTGACCGGGTGGCGCTGCGCTTGGCGCGGCCGACCGAGATGCTGGCCCGTCAGCGTCGGCACGTCGCTCTATTGACCCAGCGTTGGACGCAGGCCTTGCCCAAGGTGCAGGCCATGCAGATGCAGCGTTTGGCTCATCTGGAGCAGCGCGTAAGGCGTGCCGCTCCAGTCTTGACGCGCCAGCAGGACCAACTCTTGGCCGGCTTGGAGGCGCGGCTGGCAGCGTTGGATCCCAGGCAGGTCCTGGCTCGCGGCTATGCGTGGTTGGACGACGGTCAGGGCCGCGCACTCACATCGGTCCAGCAGTTAGCGGTGGGTAAACAAGTGCATGCTGTCTTAGCTGACGGTGAGGCGCAGATGCAAATACTGGCTGCTACACCGAAAGTCTGAAGGGCACTTGCAGGCAGCCAAGACGGCGCCTGCGCAAAGACCTAGAATCGCGCCCACAGCGCATTACCCCCCCCAGCATTTTTTCACCGAGGAATCGATATGGAACATACCCTGCCCGCACTGCCCTACGCCAAAGACGCCCTGGCGCCTCACTACAGCGCCGAGACGCTGGAGTTTCACCACGGCAAGCATCACAACGCCTATGTGGTGAATCTGAACAATCTGCAAAAAGGCACGGAGTTCGAGGCGATGGATCTGGAAGCCATCGTCAAGGCTTCCAGTGGCCCGATCTACAACAATGCTGCGCAGATCTGGAACCACACTTTCTTCTGGAACTGCATGAAGCCCAACGGCGGCGGCGCACCGACCGGCGCGCTGCTTGACGCCATCACGGCCAAGTGGGGCTCCTTTGATGCCTTCAAGGAAGCCTTCACCAAGAGCGCAGTCGGCAACTTCGGTTCGGGCTGGACTTGGCTGGTGAAGAAGGCCGACGGTTCGGTCGACATCGTCAACACCGGCGCAGCCGGCACGCCGCTGACTGGTGCCGACAAGGCTTTGCTGACCGTTGACGTGTGGGAGCATGCCTACTACATCGACTACCGCAATATGCGCCCCAAGTTTGTCGAGACTTTCCTGAACAACCTGGCGAACTGGGATTTTGCGCAGGCTAATTTTGCTTAAACGCACGCGGGGCGCAAGCCCCGTGAACGCCTGAGCTTGATTCACTGAAGCAGGCCGGTCGTTGACCGGCCTTTTTTTTACGCCTTGGCTTTGGCTTGCTTGGGGTGGTGGCATGCGTGTATTGCTGGTTGAAGATGATGCGGCGCTCAGTTTGGGCGTTACCCGAGCGCTGGAGCGCGAGGGCTGGCAGGTCGATTGCCTGGGTGATGGTCGCCAGGCGATGGCGCCGGGCTTGATCAATCTGTATGAATTGGCGGTTTTGGATTTGGGCCTGCCTGGTGCGGACGGCATGACGGTGCTGCGGGCGTGGCGCTCGGCGGGAGCCAAACAGCCGGTGCTGCTGTTGACGGCGCGTGATGAGTTGTCTGACCGCGTAGCCGGTTTGAATGCCGGTGCCGATGACTATTTGGTCAAACCCTTTGATCTGCCGGAGTTGATCGCGCGGCTGCGGGCGCTCAAACGCCGCGCCGAAGGGCGCGTCAGCGAGACCCTATCGGTCGGTGATTTGAAGATGGACCTGTCGCACCGTGAGCTCAGCTATATGGGTGAGGCGGTCTATCTGAGTCCGCGTGAGTTCGCTCTGACCGAGATGCTGATGCAGCGGGTCGGGCGCGTCGTCAGCAAGGATGCGATCGTCGCGCGCTTGTCGAGCTGGGAAGCGGATTTCAGCGAGAACTCGGTCGAGGTCTATGTGCACAGACTGCGCAAGCGGCTGGGCGAGTTAGGGCTGGCGATACGCACGGTGCGCGGCTTCGGCTATGTGCTGGAATGCTGTGCGCAGCCCTGCGTGCCCAGTGAGCCAGGTGATGGCCCGGCTTGAACGCATGCGGCGCTTGAGCTTGCGCCGGCAACTGCTGGTGCCGCTGGTTTGGATGTGGCTGCTGGGCCTTGCCGCAGCGGTGGCGGTGGCCTCCTGGTTGTCCACGGCAGGCGCTAACGCGGCCTTTGACCGTGGGCTGCAGGACGAAACCGTCGCCCTGGCTGCCAAGCTGGTGTGGACCGATCGTGGCCCTTTGCTGGATATCAGCCGGCAAGCGCTGGAGCTCTTGAACTGGGACGGCGAGACGCCCAATCGCTTTGTTTTGCTGGATGAGTCCGGCCAGGTGCTGGCCGGCGACGCGACGCTGCCGCGCCCGGCCTTGCGGCATCAGAGTTTTGGCCAGCCACAGTTATTCGACGCCGAGTTTCAGGGGCAGCGTGTGCGCGGGGCGCAGTTCTCCTTGCGCTCGCCGATGTTGGATCGCAGTGTCACCGTGATCAAGTTGGAGGCCAGCAGCAAGCGGAGCCGGCTCTTGCGCGATGTGTCTTTGGCCATGGTTTTGCCGACCTTGTCCATTGCGCTTTTGACCGTGGCGCTGCTGAATTGGGGCATTAGGCGGGGCTTGGCGCCCTTGCGCGCGGTGGCGCGGGAGGTCGAGCGGCGAGCGCCCGATGATCTGCGCTCTTTGCCTATCGAGGGTGTGCCGGCCGAGGTCGCGCCGTTGATCGAGCGCATCAACAGCTTGCTGGCAGATGTGCAGCAATCGGTGGCGGTGCAGCGTCGCTTTGTGGCGGACGCCGCCCATCAACTGCGTACGCCGGTCGCGGGTCTGCGCGTGCTGACGCAGGAGTTAGCTTCCGAGCTGAGTCAATACCAGGGCGTGCAAGCC
Source organism: Roseateles albus (assembly GCF_028595345.1). Lineage (NCBI taxonomy): Bacteria > Pseudomonadati > Pseudomonadota > Betaproteobacteria > Burkholderiales > Sphaerotilaceae > Roseateles > Roseateles albus. The sequence goes on from NZ_JAQQXT010000002.1 coordinate 439,767, forward strand.
AGCGCTTGGCAGCCTGTGTTGACGGCCTTGCTGCAGTCCAGCGACAGGCTGGCCCGTTTGATTGGGCAGTTGCTGAGCTTGGTGCGCTCGCAGAGTGCGCCACAGATTGCGCTTCAGAATGCGCACGGTCAAGCCGCCTACCAAGACCTGAGGCCGCTCTTGCGGGAGGCGGCCGAGCCCTTCGCCCTGCGTGCCGCCCGGCAAGGCCGCAGCTTGCTGCTGGAACTGCCGAGCCAACCGGTGCTGGCCCGAGCAGATTCGCTTTGGCTGGGTGAGGCACTCGCCAATGTGCTGGACAACGCCTTGCGCTACGGCGGCAATCAAATGCTGGTGACCGTGCGGACGCTGGCCGACGCGGTTCAGATCGATATCGAGGACGACGGCGCGGGCGTGGCGCCGGCCGATCTGCCGCGCCTGACCGAGGCCTTTTGGCGCGGCGAGCGGGCCGATACCCGCAGTGACGACAGCAGCGGCGGCAGCGGTCTTGGCTTGACGATTGCCTATGAGGTGATCACGCGGCTGGGCGGCACTTGGTCGGTTCAGACGCGGCCCGAGTTTGCGGGCCTGCGGGTGCGCTGGGTGCTGCCCTCGCGCTGATATTCGCCCGGCGCTTATTGCCCCCAGGGCCGGCCGGTCAGTTTGCTGCCGGCCTTGATGCCGCGCTTGGCAAACCAGCCTTGATTCATCTCCAGCGCATAACGCACGGGCTTGGTGGAGCAATGTGAATCGAGCGACTGCGGCTTCATCTCGGCGATATTGACGACGCTGCCGTCATCGGCGATGAAGGCAATTGACAGCGGCAGCAAGGTGTTCTTCATCCAGAAGCATTGCGGATTGGCTTCCTCAAAGACAAATAGCATGCCCTCGTTGGCGCCCATGCTGGGCCGGTTCATCAGACCAATGGCGCGCTGCTCGGGGGACTGTGCGACTTCGGCGCTGATCACATGCATGCCGGCACCGAGCTTGATGGCGGGCAGGCTTTGCGGCCTGTCTTGCGCCATGGCTGACGGGTTGCCGAGCAAGCCGGCGCATAGCAGGGCGAGCAAGGCGGCTGACTTGTGGATTCGAGGCGACAGGCTGGCGTGCGGTGCGCCGCCAGCGTGGTGAAAACGCTTAAGAAAACTGGTGGTCTTGATATATATCATTTGGTTTGCCTATGGACTCGCCTAGATTATGGGACCGATCCCCGCATGATGATCTCCGACTCCAAGCACCTTCACCCTCACGACGCCGAACCCGCCTGCGCGGCCGAGCGCATCGCCGCGCTGGATGATCCCGATTTGCTCGCCCCGTTCACGCATTGGCGGGCGGCCGAGGGTGAGGCCGCGAGCGGTCAGTCGAATGCCGCTCCGACTGTAGCCATTTCCCAGTTTCAGCTCGCTGGGCTGCACTGCGGCGCTTGCGCCGGCATCATCGAGCGCGCCTTGCTGGACTTGCCCGGCGTGCAGGCGGCCAGGGTCAATGCCGCCAGCGCGCGCCTGACCTTGACTTGGTTGCCGACACGCACCCGCTTGAGCGCGATTTTGGAGCGCGTTGAGCGAGCCGGTTATGGCGCCGCACCGGATGCGGCGGCGCCCGCGCGCGAACTGCGCGAACGCGAGCAGCGCAAGGCCTTGTGGCGTTTGTTCGTCGCCGTCTTTCTGATGATGCAGGTGATGATGATGGCCGCGCCGGCTTACTTTGCCGAGCCCGGTGATCTCAGTCCTGATTTGGAGCGCCTGCTGCAATGGGCTTGCTGGGTGTTGAGCCTGCCGGTTTTGCTGTTCTCGGCCGGGCCTTTTTTCAGTGCTGCATGGCGGCAGATTCGCTCCGGCCGCTTGGGCATGGATGTGCCCGTGGTCCTGGGGCTGCTGACGACCTTTGTGGCCAGCAGCGGCGCCTTGTTTGAGCCCGGCGGATTCTTCGGCGATGAGGTCTATTTCGACTCCTTGACGATGTTTGTGGCGTTTTTGTTGGGCGGGCGCTTTTTGGAAATGCGCGCGCGACACCGCGCCGCTGCGCAGCTGGAGCAGTCCAGCGCTGCCTTGCCGGATGCGGTGGAGCGCCTTGAGCCAGACGGCAGCAGCGCCCGTGTGGCGCCGAGTCGCCTGCAGGTCGGGGATTTGGTGCGGGTTTTTGCCGGCCAGGCCTTCCCGGCCGATGGCCGGATCGAGTCCGGGGCGACCAGTGCCAATGAATCCTTGCTGACCGGCGAGTCGCTGCCGGTGGCCAAAGGTGTGGGGGACGAGGTGGTGGCGGCAAGCCTGAATATGCAGTCGCCGGTCTTGGTGAGGGTGCAGCGGGTGGGTGCCGATACCCGCCACCAAGCGATTCAGCGCTTGATGCGCGAGGCGATGACACAGCGTCCCGCGACGACCGAGTTGGCGGATCGGGTGGCCGGCCCCTTCCTCTGGGCAGTATTGGCGCTGGCGATCGGCGGAGCACTGCTGTGGAGCTTTATCGATCCCTCGCGGGCGGTCTGGGTGGCCGTATCGGTCTTGATCGTGACTTGCCCTTGCGCGCTGTCGCTGGCGGCACCGTCGGCCAGGTTGGCGGCGACCGGCGCCTTGGCCAAGCGGGGCGTCTTGCTGGTCAGGCTGGAGCTGCTTGAGACCTTGTGCAAGGTCGATACGGTCGTGCTGGACAAGACCGGCACGCTGACACAAGAAGACATGGTGCTGCTGCAGCAGCAGGCGGTCGGCGGCGATGCGGCTGCTTTGTTGAGCGCGGCGCGGGCCTTGGCCAAGCATTCGCAGCATCCGTTTTCGCGTGCCTTGGTTGGCGCGGACTCAAGCCAAGTTTCGGAGCCTGCCTTGCCGGAGATGGAAGCTTGGGCGCAGGTGCAGGAGCTGCCGGGCCTGGGTTTGCAGGCAGTTGATGCCGCAGGGCAGGTCTGGCGCTTGGGTTCGCCGGCTTGGGTGCGGGAGCAAGAGCCGAGCGTAGCTACTGAGCCCCAGCTCGCCGACGCCCAACTGGCTTTTGGCAGCGGCGCGCAGGCCCTTTACATGCGTTTTGGCGAAATGTTGCGAGCGGATGCTCGGGAGGCTTTGGCGGCCTTGCACAGCCAGGGCCTGCGCAGCCTGCTGCTGTCGGGCGACGCCGGTGAGCGGGTGGCGCGCCTGGCCGCCAGCGCCGGCGTGCAGTCGGCGCAGGGCGATGCGACGGCGGCCATGAAGCTGGCCGCGGTGGCCCAGCTGCAAGCCGAGGGCCGCTGTGTGCTGATGGTCGGCGACGGCATCAACGATGCGCCGGTGCTGGCGCGTGCCGACGTCAGCGTGGTGATGGGGCAGGGGGCGATGCTGGCGCGCGCCAGTGCCGATGCCTTGCTGCTGTCGAATCGCCTGTTGGACCTAGCCATGGCTCGCAAGCTGGCTCTGCGTACCGCTCAAATTATTCGTCAGAACTTGCTTTGGGCCGCCGTTTACAACGCTGCCTGTATTCCCCTGGCCTTGCTCGGTTTTCTGCCTCCTTGGGCGGCTGGATTGGGGATGGCGGGTAGCTCACTTTTTGTTGTGCTGAATGCGCAGCGCCTCGCTCGGTCACCACATTGACACCGTTATGGACATTTTGTATTTGTTGATTCCCTTGTCCGTACTCTTGGTCCTGTTGATCGTTGGAGTCTTTGGGTGGGCAATTAACAACGGTCAACTGGAAGATTTGGAACGTGAAGGCAATCGAATCCTCGAAGATGTAGATGGGTTTGATGAACATCAAGTTCCCCCCCCTGGCGATGGCAAAGAATCGCCATCGTCTAATTAGAAGCCGTAAGGAGCCGACGCAATGGCAAAAACCGCTGGACCGGTAAGTTCTACCGGAGGAGTGTACGAAGACGGCGTAGTGCGAGCATTCGCACTTGCCGCCGTACTGTGGGGTGTTGTGGGTATGTTGGTGGGGGTGATCATTGCCGCCCAGCTGACATGGCCAGAACTTAATTTGGGCATACCGTGGCTCACTTACGGTCGCTTGCGACCGTTGCACACCAATGCCGTGATTTTTGCTTTTGGCGGCTGCTCGCTGTTCGCGACCGCTTACCACGTGGTTCAGCGCACCGGCTACACGCGCTTGTTCGCGCCCGGCCTGGCTTGGTTCACGTTCTGGGGCTGGCAATTGGTGATTCTGTCGGCGGCGATCACGCTGCCCTTGGGAATTACCAGCGGCAAGGAATACGCCGAGCTGGAGTGGCCTATCGACATCTTGATCACCTTGGTTTGGGTGGCTTATGCGGTGGTCTTCTTTGGCACCGTCGCCATCCGCAAGGTCAAGCACATCTATGTGGCCAACTGGTTCTTTGGTGCCTTCATCTTGGCGGTGGCGCTCTTGCACCTGGTCAATAGCGCAGCCATCCCTGTCAGCCTGTTCAAGAGCTACTCGGCCTACGCCGGTGTGCAAGACGCGATGGTGCAGTGGTGGTATGGCCATAACGCGGTGGGCTTCTTCCTGACGGCTGGTTTCCTCGGCATGATGTATTACTACATCCCCAAGCAAGCGGGTCGTCCTGTCTACAGCTACCGGCTGTCCATCGTCCACTTCTGGGCGCTGATCTTCACCTATATGTGGGCGGGCCCGCACCATCTGCACTACACCGCTTTGCCCGACTGGGCGCAAAGCGTGGGCATGGTGTTCTCGTTGGTGCTGTTGGCGCCAAGCTGGGGCGGCATGATCAACGGCGTGATGACCTTGAGCGGTGCTTGGCACAAGCTGCGCGATGACCCGATCCTGAAGTTCCTGATTGTGTCGCTGTCCTTCTACGGTATGTCCACCTTTGAAGGCCCGATGATGTCGATCAAGACGGTCAACGCCTTGAGTCACTACACCGACTGGACGATTGGTCACGTGCATTCCGGCGCCTTGGGCTGGGTGGGTCTGATTTCGATGGGCTCGCTCTACCACTTGATTCCGCGTATGTTCGGTCGCACCGAGATGTACTCGAAGTCGGCAATTGAGCTGCACTTCTGGGTCGCGACGCTGGGCATCGTCTTGTACATCGCCGCGATGTGGATTGCCGGCGTGATGCAGGGCCTGATGTGGCGTGCGGTCAACCCCGACGGCAGCCTGGTTTACACCTTTGTTGAGAGCGTCAAGGCAACTTACCCCTTCTATGTGGTTCGACTGCTGGGTGGTGTGCTGTATCTGGGCGGCATGTTGATCATGTCCTGGAATGTGATCAAGACGGTGCAAGTCGGCCGTGCTCAGGCCAGCGCTATCCCGACAACACTGGCTCACGCCTGATGCTTCGCTGACCAAGGAGAAATTGATATGGCATCGACAAACGATAAAGCCACCGGTCACGCGAAAATCGAGACCAATAGTTTTCTGATGATTGTGCTGGTGCTGCTGACGATCATCGTCGGCGGCGCAGTGGAAATTATTCCGCTGTTCTTCCAGCGCTCGACCACCGAAGCCACCCCCGGGCTTAAGCCCTATACCGCGCTGCAACTGGCCGGACGGGATATCTACATCCGCGAGGGCTGCTACAACTGCCATTCGCAGATGATTCGTCCCTTCCGTTCGGAGACGCTGCGCTACGGTCACTTTTCGACCGCCGGTGAGTTCGTCTATGACCACCCCTTCCAGTGGGGCAGCAAGCGCACAGGCCCCGATCTGCACCGGGTCGGTGGCAAGTACAGCGACGAATGGCATCGCATTCACATGACCAACCCGCGCGACTTGGTGCCTGAATCCAATATGCCGGCTTACCCCTGGTTGGCCAAGAATATGTTGGATCCGGCCGAGCTGGCGCCCAAGATGCGTGCATTACGCGTTGTCGGCGTCCCTTACACGGACCCGGAAATTGCAGAAGCCGCCGAAGCCGTCAAGGGCCGCAGCGAGTTGGACGCAGTGATTTCTTACCTGCAGGTGCTCGGCACTGCGCTGAAGTGAAAGGTTGATTGCTATGGATATCAATACTTTGCGCGCGGCAGTGACGGTGTTTTCGCTGCTGGTGTTTCTTTGTATCGTGGGCTGGGCTTATGCCGGCCGCAACAAGGCAAGCTTTGAAGAGCAGGGCATGTTGCCGCTGGGTGAAGATGGTAATGGGAGGCCGCAATGAGTGATTTTTTCCATGATGGCTGGTCCATATTCGTCGCCGCCGGCACGATTCTGGGCTTGGTTTTTTGCATCTTTTTGCTCTTCATCGCCAGCCGCCGCAAGGTCATGGCTGACGACAACAGCACGGGCCATGTCTGGGACGAAGACCTCATCGAGCTGAACAATCCGCTGCCGCGCTGGTGGGCGATTCTGTTCGTGCTGACGGTGGTGTTCGCCGGCATCTACTTGGCCATGTATCCCGGCCTGGGTAGCAAGCCTGGTTCGCTGGGTTGGACCAGTGAAGGCCAGTACCGCCAAGAGCAAGAGGCTGCCAACAAGGCGATGGCCACTTTGTTCGCGAAGTTCCAGGGCAAGCCGGTCGAGGTCTTGGCACAAGACCCGGTGGCGATGGGTATCGGTGAGCGTTTGTTCGCCAATAACTGCGCCGGTTGCCACGGCTCCGACGGCAAGGGCAGCAAGGGTTTCCCCAACCTGACCGACACCGACTGGATCTACGGCGGCAGTCACGAGACCATCACCCAGACCATCACCAACGGTCGCATCGGCATGATGCCTCCGATGGCCGCTGCAGTCGGTACGCCTGAGGACGTCCGCAATCTCGCCAATTATGTGCTGAGCCTTTCCGGCAGTGCCCATAACGCGATCGCTGCACAGATGGGGCGCACCAAGTTCGGTGTCTGCGCGGCCTGCCACGGTGCGGACGGCAAAGGCAACCAAGCAATTGGCGCGCCTAACCTGACCGACAAGGTGTGGCTGCATGGCTGGGGTGAAGAGGCAGTGATCAGCATGATCAACAACGGCAAGACCAATGTCATGCCCGCGCAGTCCACTCGCCTGAGCCCAGAGCAGATCCACATCGTGGGCGCTTATGTGTGGGGCATGTCGAGCAATGTGGCCGCTGCGGCCAAATGAAGTCTGAGAAGTAAGCTTCACCCAAGGTAGGCATGAGCGCAGAGTCGGACAAGAGTCAGAGCAAGACCCCACAGCCTGCCTCGGCAGGCAAGGGTAGCCAGACGGTCATCGAGATCGTTTCTCTCTACCAGTCACAGAGCAAGATCTATCCGCGCTCAGTCAGCGGCCTGTTTGCGCGCTGGCGTTGGGGCTTGGTCTGGTTCACCCAGCTCTTGTTCTACGGCCTGCCTTGGTTGCAGTGGAATGACCGCCAAGCGGTCTTGTTTGACTTGGCCACCCGCCGGTTTTACATCGGCGGCTTGGTGCTTTACCCGCAGGATTTCATCTACCTGACGGGGCTGCTGATGGTGTCGGCCTACGCCTTGTTCTTGTTCACGGCGGTGGCCGGGCGACTGTGGTGCGGGTTTGCTTGTCCGCAGACGGTCTACACCGAAATCTTCATGTGGATCGAGCGACAGTTTGAGGGCGATCGTCAAGCGCGAATCAAGCTCGATGCCCAACCTTGGGGTTTCAACAAGCTATGGCGCAAGAGCGCCACCCAACTCAGCTGGATTGCGCTCGGCCTGTGGACGGGCTTCAGCTTTGTCGGCTATTTCACACCGATCAAGCAGCTGTGGGCCGAGGCTTTTACGCTTGGCTTCGGGCCCTGGGAGTGGTTCTGGGTCTTGTTCTATGGTTTTGCCACCTATGGCAATGCGGGCTATATGCGTGAGCAGGTCTGCAAGTACATGTGCCCCTATGCGCGCTTCCAAAGCGCCATGTTTGACAAAGATACGCTGATCATCAGCTACGACGCCGAGCGCGGCGAGCCACGCGGTTCGCGCGGCAAGAAGGTCGACGCCAAAGCTGCCGGCCTGGGTTCCTGCATCGATTGCACCTTGTGCGTTCAGGTCTGCCCAACCGGCATTGATATCCGTAAAGGCCTGCAATACGAGTGCATTGGTTGCGCGGCCTGCATCGACGTCTGCGACGGCGTGATGGACAAAATGGATTACCCGCGCGGGCTGATTCGCTACGACACCGAGAACGGGCTGAACCAACACCTGAGTCCGGCCCAAAAGCTGCGCCGGGTGTTCCGTCCGCGTGTGGTGATTTACACGGTTGTTTTAGTGGTTTTGTGCTCGGCCTTGCTGGGCAGTCTTTTGTTCCTGCGCAGCCCCGTCAAACTCGATGTGGTGCGCGACCGCGGCGTGATGGCGCGTTTGGTCGAGGACGGTTTCATTGAAAACCTGTACCGCCTGCAGGTGATGAACACCACCGAGCAGCCACAGGACTTCACGGTGGCGGTCACGGGTATGACGGGCGTGGCTTTGGCTCAGCCGGTTGCGCTCACAGTGGGTGCAGCCGAAGCGCGCTGGGTGTCTGTGGCGGTGCGTGTGCCGCCGGAAGTGGCCGCGCAGGCCGGTGCTGGCGCTCACCCGATCCAGTTCCAGTTGATGCGCCCACAGCAAGCGGGCAAGGAGCCGGTTCAGGCTTCAATCGAAAAATCAACGTTTGTGGTGCCGCGCTGATGCGCAGCCGCCCAGCTTTGGAAAAGAATCATGACTGAGCATCAAAATATCAATTCGCCCGCTTCATCGTCTTCATTGAGCTCAACTTCGGCCACTGCCGCCGCTGTTGTAGCGCCCGAGGCGACGCGCCCTTGGTGGCGAGAGCCGGTGATGTGGTGGGTGGTGGGCGGCCCGTCCTTGGTCGTGGTGGCGAGTTTCATCACCCTTGGCTTGGCGCTGCGCTATCCCGATCCCGTGCTGCAAGAGCAGGCGTCTGCCAAAGCCATGCAGCCTGCGAAAGAGGCTCGCAATCACGCCGCGACAGGTGGGAAATGAGCGATTCGCCCACCCCAGCTTCAGACTCGAGCCCAGTGCCAACTGATCGTTCGACCCTGGGCCGGGTCGCGATGGCGGTGGTGTGGCCCTCGTTCTTGATGGCCGGGGTGCTGACGGCACTGGTGTTTGCGCTGGTCGATCCGGGTGATCTGACCTGGTTTGGCGGCGCGCCGGTCGAGTTGCCGCGCCAAGCGGTCTATACCCTGGGATTTTTGCTGTTCTGGCTGATCATCAGCCTAGCGGCCAGTTTGAGCGTGCTGATGGCCACTTTGCCGGAGCTGCCGCAGGACCGGCACCCGCGCGCCTGGCCCCGCTGAGTTTGCGTCTTAGCAGGTGGTGCTATTGACCAAGCGCTGCAAGCCGGCTTGGTCGAGGATGCGCAACTGGCGCTGTTTGACTTCCAGCAAACCGTCGTCCTGGAACTTCGAGAAAGTCCGGCTGACCGTCTCGAGCTTCAAGCCCAGGTAGCTGCCGATTTCTTCGCGTGTCATGCGCAGCACCAAGGCGGCAGCGGAGAAGCCGCGCGCTTGCAGGCGCTGGGTCAGGTTCAGCAAAAAAGCGGCCAGCCGTTCTTCGGCCCGCATGCTGCCCAGCAGCAGCATCACGCCGTGATCGCGCACGATCTCGCGGCTCATGATTTTGTGGAACTGGCGCTGCAAGTCGGTGAATTCGCGCGACAACTCTTCCAGTTGCTCGTAGGGGATCACGCAGACCGAAGAATCCTCCAGCGCTACCGCGTCGCAGCTGTGGCGGTCGGTGCTGATGCCGTCCAAGCCCAGCAACTCGCCGGCCATTTGAAAGCCGGTGACTTGGTCTCGGCCGTCCTCTGAGGTGACGCAGGTTTTGAAAAAGCCTGTGCGTACAGCGTACAAAGACAGAAAACTGTCGCCGCTGCGAAACAAAGTATCGCCGCGTCCGACTTGGCGGCGCGTCGCGACCAGCTTGTCAAGTTGCTCCAAATCGCCCGACGACAGGCCCACCGGCAGGCACAGCTCGCGCAAATTGCAACTCGAGCAGGCAACCTTCAGGGGTTCGATTTTGATCGGGATGGTGGCGTTCATTTGGCTCTTTTCAACTGACGCGCCGCCGTAACAGCGGGGCGGCGAATCTTTGGGGAAAGTGGCTCCCGAGATCATCAGCCTGATGTATCTCAAGAACTGCTGCATTGTTGGCCTCACCAAGCAGCTTAAGCTTGATCTTGATCAAGCGGTGAAAGCAAACTCTTGGCAAAGTATGCGCCATGGTACAGATCATTCACGCTAGCCCCGCCTTGGGTTCCGTCCAAGCCTCGGACAGTATCAGCGAAGAGCTGTTGCGCCGCTTCGATGTCTCAGGGCCGCGCTACACCTCTTACCCGACCGCAGACCGGTTTGTCGAAGCCTTTTCGGCCGATCAGTACACGCAGGCCTTGCAGCAAAGAGCAGGTGGCTCCTTGGGCAGTGCCTCGCCTTTGTCGCTGTACATCCACATTCCGTTTTGCGAATCGGTCTGCTACTACTGTGCTTGCAATAAGGTCATCACCAAGCACCATGACAAGGCGGTCGAGTACCTGCAGGCCTTGGTCACCGAGATGGATCTGACGCTCGCCCATCTGGGGCGCGGAGCGGCGGTGTCGCAACTGCATTTGGGCGGCGGCTCACCGACCTTTTTGAGCGACGCCGAGTTGAGCCAGTTGATGCTCGCACTGCGCGAGCGTTTTCGTGTGGCGCCTGGGGCCGAAGTCTCGATCGAAGTGGATCCCCGCACGGTCACCAAGGACCGGCTCAAACATCTGCGTGAACTGGGCTTCAACCGACTCAGCTTTGGCGTGCAGGACTTTGACGCGGCGGTACAAAAAGCCGTGCACCGAGAGCAGAGCTACGAGAGTGTCGAGGCCTTGATGATCGCCTCGCGCGAACTGGGTTTCGAGTCCACCAATGTCGATTTGATTTACGGTCTGCCGCTGCAGACGCCGGACTCGTTTGCTCGCACGATTGCTCAAGTTGGCGCCTTGAAGCCGGATCGCATCGCGCTCTATGGCTACGCCCATCTGCCGCAGCGCTTCAAGCCGCAGCGCCGCATCGACACGGCCCAACTGCCGCCGGCCGGTGACAAGGTTGCGATGTTGGCGGGGGCCATCGCCGGCTTCCAAAGCCATGGCTACAGCTATATCGGCATGGATCACTTCGCCTTGGCCACCGATTCCTTGGCTGTGGCCAAGCGGCAAGGGCGCCTACACCGCAACTTCCAGGGCTATAGCACTCAGCCTGATTGCGATCTGGTGGCACTGGGAGTGTCGGCGATCGGCCGTGTCGGTGCTTGTTATAGCCAGAACGCGAAGACGCTGGACGAGTACTACGACGCGCTGCGCCAAGGCCAGTTGCCTATCGTGCGCGGCTTGGCCCTGAGTCGTGACGACATCGTCCGGCGTGCGGTCATCATGGCCTTGATGTGCCAGGGCAGGCTGGAGTTTGAGTCGATCGAGTTGTCGCACTTGGTTGATATGCGGGCCTATTTCAAGCCCGAGTTGGAGCGCATGGCTGAGTTGGCCGAACAAGGCCTGGTGACGCTGGAGCCGGGTGCGATTCAAGTCACGCCAATGGGTTGGTATTTTGTGCGCGCGGTCGCCATGGTGTTTGACCGTTATCTGCAAGCCGACCGGAGCCGCGAGAGATTCTCTAGAATCATTTGATGCTTGATGTCGCTTTAGCCGGTTCGGCCCTGCTGATGGGGCTGGCCGGCACTCCCCATTGTCTGGCCATGTGCGGCGGCGCCAGCACTGCTATTGCGGGCCCCTCACGTTCGGCCATGCTCGGCTTTCAGCTCGGGCGTTTGTTCAGTTATGCCCTCGCAGGGGGATTGGCCGCAGCCAGCGTGGGCTTGTTGGCTCAATGGGGGCAGGCCTCGGCCCTGTTGCGGCCACTCTGGGTGCTGCTGCATGTGGCGGCTTTCCTGCTCGGCTTGGCCTTGCTATGGCATGGGCGCCAGCCGGCCTGGCTCGAAGGCATTGGCCAGCGTATCTCCAACGGCATTCGCCCTTCGGTGACCTCATCCTTGGACGGTTTGAAGGGGGGCGGCAAGATCTTCGCTCGGCCCGCACGAGCCGGCATGCTTGGGCTTGCCTGGGCCGCTTGGCCCTGCGGGCTCTTGCAGTCGGCCTTGCTGGTGGCGGCCTTGGCCTCGGGGCCGGCCCAGGGTGCTGCGGTGATGGCGCTGTTTGCGGGTGCCTCCGGCTTGGGTTTGGCCTTGGGGCCGCTGCTCTGGGTCAAACTGCAAGGGCAGGGCGGTGCTGCGGTCGCAGGCATGCGCTGGTCGGTGCGGCTCAGCGGTCTGGGTTTGGCGGTTGCCTCTGGCTGGGCCTTGGGTCATGGCGTGTGGGCGCAGGTCGTCGCGTTCTGCAGGTGAACAGATAGATTCGGTCCGCTGTCAACGACAGGCTTGGCGCGACACCGGGAGTAACCGGCGTTTCAAGCGGGCATAGCTCGCATAGAATAAAAAGCGAATTTTCTCAATCACGCTCCGTGGAGACGACATACATGTACCAACACATCAAGGTGCCCGAGGGCGGGCAGAAGATCACCGTCAACGCTGACTTCTCGCTCAACGTGCCTGATCAGCCCATCATTCCTTTCATTGAAGGCGACGGTACTGGTCTGGACATCACCCCGGTGATGATCAAGGTGGTTGACGCGGCTGTGGCCAAGGCCTACGGCGGCAAAAAGCAAATCCACTGGATGGAAATCTACGCCGGCGAGAAGTCGACCAAGGTTTACGGCCCTGACGTCTGGCTGCCGGCCGAGACGCTGACCGTCTTGAAGGACTATGTCGTGTCCATCAAGGGTCCGTTGACTACGCCGGTGGGCGGCGGCATTCGTTCGCTCAACGTGGCACTTCGTCAAGAGCTGGACCTGTATGTGTGCCTGCGCCCAGTGCGTTACTTCCCCGGCGTGCCATCGCCAGTGAAAGAGCCCCACAAGACTGATATGGTGATCTTCCGCGAGAACTCGGAAGACATCTATGCCGGCATCGAATTCGAAGCCGAGAGCGACAAGGCCAAGAAGCTGATCAAGTTCTTGCAAGAGGAGATGGGCGTCAAGAAGATCCGTTTCCCCGAGACTTCGGGTATTGGCGTCAAGCCGGTGTCGATTGAGGGCACCGAGCGCCTGGTGCGCAAGGCGATCCAGTACGCGATAGACAATGACAAGCCCAGCGTCACCATCGTGCACAAGGGCAACATCATGAAGTACACGGAAGGCGGCTTCCGTGATTGGGCCTACAACCTGGCGCAGAAGGAATTCGGCGCCGAGTTGATCGACGGCGGCCCATGGTGCAAGCTCAAGAACCCCAAGACCGGCAAGGACATCATCATCAAGGATTCGATCGCTGATGCCTTCTTGCAGCAGATCCTCTTGCGCCCGGCCGAGTACTCGGTGATTGCCACGCTGAACCTGAATGGTGACTATGTGTCCGACGCCTTGGCCGCACAAGTCGGCGGCATCGGCATTGCCCCGGGCGCGAACCTGAGCGACTCGATCGCGATGTTTGAAGCCACGCATGGCACGGCGCCTAAGTACGCCGGCAAGGACTATGTGAACCCGGGTTCAGAGATCCTCTCGGCCGAGATGATGTTGCGTCATATGGGCTGGCTGGAAGCGGCCGACCTGATCATTGAATCCATGGGTAAATCGATTCTGAGCAAGCGGGTCACTTATGACTTTGCGCGCCTGATGGACGGTGCGACGCAAGTTTCCTGCTCGGGCTTCGGCGCCGTCATGATCGAGCATATGTAAGACGAACGTCGGCATTGGCTGACGGACAAAAGCCCCGTTCTCCTGTGGAGAGCGGGGCTTTTTTACGCGCAGTGCATGAGAAAACAGCCGCCAATTTGGCGGCTTTGGCTTCAGGCCTGTAGCGCGGCCGAGGCTGCCAAAGCGGCGTTGAGCGTCGTGCTTGGGCGCATCACGGCTTGGGTCTTCACCGGGTCGGGCAGGTAGTAGCCGCCGATGTCGGCTGCTTGGCCCTGAATGACCTGGAACTCGTCGACGATCTTCTGCTCATTGTCGGCAAGCGTTTTGGCCAGGCCCGTGAAGTGCGCGGCCAATGCGCTGTCCTCGGTCTGGGTCGCGAGTTCCTGCGCCCAGAACATTGCCAAGTAGAACTGGCTACCGCGATTGTCGAGTTGACCGGTCTTGGGCGAAGGGTTTTTGTTGTTGTCGAGCAATCGGCCCGTGGCCGCGTCCAGCGTCTTCGCCAGCAGCTTGGCGCGCGCGTTGTCGGTCTTGATGCCAAGATCTTCCAAGGACACTGCCAAGGCCAGGAATTCACCCAGCGAGTCCCAGCGCAGATGGTTTTCTTCTACCAACTGTTTGACGTGCTTGGGGGCCGAACCGCCGGCACCGGTCTCGTACATGCCGCCACCGGCCATCAAGGGCACGATCGACAGCATCTTGGCCGAAGTACCGAGTTCCATGATGGGGAACAAGTCGGTCAGGTAGTCGCGCAAGATATTGCCGGTGACCGAGATGGTGTCCAAGCCGCGCACGACGCGCTCCAAGGTGTAACGCATGGCGCGCACCTGCGACATGATCTGGATGTCCAGACCCGTCGTGTCGTGTTCCTTCAGGTAGAGCTTGACCTTTTTGATCAGCTCGTTCTCGTGCGGGCGGTACGGGTCCAGCCAGAACACGGCCGGCATGCCCGAGTTGCGTGCGCGCGTGACGGCGAGTTTGACCCAGTCGCGCACCGGCGCGTCTTTGACCTGGCACATGCGCCAGATGTCGCCGGCCTCGACGTTTTGGCTCAGCAGCACTTCGCCGGTGGCGAGGTCGGTGATGTTGGCCACGCCGTCCTCGGGCGCCTCGAAGGTCTTGTCATGCGAGCCGTATTCCTCGGCCTGCTGCGCCATCAGGCCCACATTGGGCACGGTGCCCATGGTTTTGGGGTCGAAGTTGCCGTGCCATTTGCAGAAGTTGATCATCTCCTGATAAATGCGCGCAAAGGTCGATTCGGGCATCACGGCCTTCACGTCCTTCGGCCGGCCGTCGGCGCCCCACATCTTGCCGCCCATACGGATCATCGCCGGCATCGAGGCGTCGACGATGATGTCATTGGGCGAGTGGAAATTGGTGATGCCTTTGGCCGAATCAACCATCGCTAATTCGGGACGCTTTTCGTGGCAAGCGTGCAGGTCACGCATGACTTCTTCGCGCTGCGAACTGGGCAGCGTGGCGAGCTTGTCATACAGATTGACCATGCCGTTGTTGACGTTGACGCCGAGCTCCTCGAAGAGTTGGGCGTGCTTGGCGAAGGCTTCCTTGTAGAAGATGCGCACGCAGTGGCCGAAAACGATCGGGTGCGAAACCTTCATCATCGTCGCCTTGACGTGCAGCGAGAACATCACGCCATGCTTGTAGGCATCTTCAATCTCTTGCTCATAGAACTCGCACAGCGCCGTCTTGCTCATGAACATCGAGTCGATGATCTCGCCATCTTTCAATGACACCTTGGGTTTCAAGATGATGGTCTGGCCGCTCTTGGTCACCAATTCCATCTTGACGTCGCGCGCTTTGTCCAGCGTCATCGACTTTTCGCCATGGTAGAAGTCCCCGTGGTGCATGTGCGAGACGTGGGTGCGCGAAGCTTGCGCCCAATCACTCATTGAATGAGGGTGCTTGCGGGCGTATTCCTTGACGGCACGTGGCGCGCGGCGGTCAGAGTTGCCTTCGCGCAGGACCGGGTTGACGGCGCTGCCGGTGCACCTTGAGTAACGTGCGCGGATTGATTTTTCTTCCTCGGACTTCGGGTCTTCCGGGTAGTCTGGGATGGCAAAACCCTTGGACTGCAATTCGCGGATGCAGGACTGCAGCTGACCCACCGATGCGCTGATATTGGGCAGCTTGATGATGTTGGTGTCGGGCAGCAAGGTCAGGCGACCAAGCTCGGCCAGGGTGTTCGGCACGCGCTGGGCTTCACTCAGGTATTCAGGGAACTCGGCGAGCACGCGCGAGGCCACCGAAATATCGCTCTCCTCGATCTGGATGCCGGCCGGCGCCGTGAAGGTGCGGATGATGGGCAGGAAGGCGCAGGTCGCCAGCAAAGGGGCCTCGTCGGTGAGGGTGTAGATGATGGTCGGCTGCTTGGTGGTCATTCACAAATCTCCGGAAAGGGCTGCTGAGTGTTGCATCGTTTGAGCTGATGGCTTTTGGCTTTGCGCTATTGGTTTGCGCAGACCCGTCACTGTGCCATCGGTTGCTGATACAGGTCTGACGGATGGGTCAAGCGGCCTGCATTCTACGGACAGGGCTTCAGACTCCCAAGGCGAGTATGCGGGCGCCGTGGCGGTGGGCTTCCACGGATGCCTAGTTGCGGGACCAGTTTGATGGAGCCGAGGTTGCCGGCGCGACCTGTTCACAAGGCCTTCATGCTTGCTGTGAGCAGGCCTGATTCAAGCCGCTTGCGCAAAGATTGGCGAGCGCTGAGGCGCCCTGAGCGCTCGCCTTGTTCGAGTTCTCGTGCGCCGGTTCAGGCCATTTCACTCAACTCGCTCAATGCCTTCGCTTGGGCCGAGCTCTGATTTGCAGGGGCATCCATCGGGGTGATGTTTTGCGCCAGCTGACCCTTGGGGCCTTGGATCAGTTCATAGCTGACCCGCCCGCCTTGCGGCAAAGTTCGAAAGCCGTCCATTTGAATGGCTGAAAAATGGGCGAACACATCGTCCCCACCGGCTTCTGGTTCGATAAACCCGAAACCTTTTGCATCGTTGAACCACTTGACTGTCCCAAAGGCCATATCGACTCCTTCCCCATATTCAAGGTGCTGTTTGCACCGCCGCGAATTTTCAAATTCGGGCGAAGGGGTGTCAATTCGGGGCCTGCCCGAATGGGGCAGACCCTTGGTTGCGCGGAAGTTTGTGAAAAAAGCCTGTGCCAAGGGCCAATTCAAGGCTTGCAATCGACCATGAAGGCGCAAGATGTAGTCAGGTCTAAGCGAGGCTTGGGCCTAGTCGATAGAATCAAGACATGCCAGATATCCCCAGCCAACCGCCAGTACCTCCGCCCATTCAACCGGGTCGCGATAGCTCTGACGGCACCACAATCCTCGAGCGCGCGACCCAGAAAACCGAACCTCCGCGGCTCTATCAAGTCCTGCTGCTGAATGATGACTTCACGCCAATGGAATTTGTCGTGATGGTTTTGCAGGAGTATTTCCGTCATGACCTGGATACAGCAACCCAGATCATGCTAAAAATCCACCACGATGGTCGTGGGGTGTGCGGCGTCTTCAGCAAGGACGTCGCAGCGACGAAAGTCGAGTTAGTGCTGGCCGCCGCAAGGCGAGCTGGCCATCCTTTGCAGTGCATTATGGAGGCCGCATGATTGCGCAAGAGCTTGAAGTTAGCCTGCACATGGCGTTCGTCGAGGCGCGCCAGCAGCGCCACGAATTTATTACCGTCGAGCACTTGCTGATGGCATTGTTGGACAACCCTTCTGCAGCCGAAGTGCTGCGGGCTTGTTCGGCCAATCTCGATGATTTGCGCAAAAGTTTGGCGCAATTCATCAAGGAAAATACGCCAACCGTGGGTGGCTCGGATGAGGTGGACACGCAACCCACGCTGGGTTTTCAGCGTGTGATTCAGCGCGCCATCATGCATGTGCAATCCACCGGCAGCGGCAAGAAGGAAGTCACTGGCGCGAATGTGCTGGTGGCGATCTTCGGCGAGAAAGACTCGCACGCCGTCTACTATTTGCACCAGCAAGGCGTGACGCGCTTGGACGTGGTGAACTTCATTGCTCACGGCATCAAGAAGTCGGACCCACCTGATGCGCCCAAGGGCGCTGATGGCGCCGCTAACCCTGAGGCTGAGCGTGAAGATGGCGAAGGGCAGGGCAAGGGCTCGCCTTTGGATCAGTTCACCCAGAACCTGAATCAACTCGCCAAAGACGGCAAGATCGATCCGCTGATCGGCCGTGAGCTGGAAGTCGAGCGCGTGGTGCAAGTGCTGTGCCGCCGGCGCAAGAACAATCCGCTGCTGGTCGGTGAGGCCGGTGTCGGCAAAACGGCCATCGCCGAGGGCTTGGCTTGGCGCATCACCGAGGGGCAAGTGCCCGACGTGTTGGCCGAGGCGGTGGTCTATTCACTCGATATGGGCTCGCTGTTGGCGGGCACCAAGTACCGGGGTGACTTCGAGCAGCGCCTGAAGGCGGTCTTGAAGCAATTGAAAGATCAGCCCAACGCGATTCTGTTCATCGATGAAATCCACACCTTGATCGGTGCGGGTGCGGCCTCGGGCGGTACGCTGGATGCCAGCAACTTGCTCAAGCCGGCGCTGTCGAGCGGCGCCATGAAGTGCATCGGTGCGACCACCTTCACTGAGTACCGCGGCATCTTCGAGAAGGATGCGGCGCTGAGCCGGCGCTTCCAGAAGGTCGACGTGGCCGAGCCATCGGTCGAGCAGACGATAGAAATTTTGAAGGGTCTGAAGTCGCGTTTCGAGGAACATCACAGCGTCAAGTACGCCTTGGGTGCCTTGCAGGCTGCTGCCGAGCTGTCGGCCAAATACATCAATGACCGGCATCTGCCCGACAAGGCGATTGACGTCATCGACGAGGCCGGCGCCGCTCAGCGCATCTTGCCCAAGAACAAGCAGAAGAAGACCATCACCCGCAGCGAGGTCGAAGATATCGTCGCCAAGATTGCCCGCATCCCGCCGGCCTCTGTATCCAGCGATGATCGCAGCAAGCTGAAGTCTTTGGACCGCGACCTCAACAGTGTGGTGTTTGGTCAAGCGCCAGCGATTGAAGCCTTGGCCGCTGCGATCAAGATGGCACGCTCGGGCCTGGGCAAGCCGGACAAGCCGATCGGCAGCTTCTTGTTCAGCGGCCCGACCGGTGTGGGCAAGACCGAGGTAGCCAAGCAGTTGGCCTACATTCTGGGCATCGAGTTGATCCGCTTCGACATGTCCGAGTACATGGAGCGCCATGCGGTCAGCCGCTTGATCGGCGCGCCTCCCGGCTATGTCGGTTTCGATCAGGGTGGTTTGTTGACCGAAGCCATCACCAAGAAGCCGCACGCGGTGCTCTTGCTCGATGAGATCGAGAAAGCGCATCCGGATGTCTTCAATGTGCTGCTGCAGGTGATGGACCATGGCTCGCTGACCGACAACAACGGGCGCAAGGCTGACTTCCGCAATGTCATCATCATCATGACGACCAATGCGGGCGCCGAGACGATGAACAAGTCGACCATTGGCTTCACCAACTCGCGCGAGCAGGGTGATGAGATGGCCGATATCAAAAAGCTGTTCTCGCCCGAGTTCCGCAATCGCTTGGATGCCACCGTGTCCTTCCGGGCGCTGGACTCCGAGATCATCATGCGCGTGGTCGACAAGTTCTTGCTGCAACTGGAAAGTCAGTTGCAAGAGAAGAAGGTCGAGGTCACCTTCAGCGACAAGTTGCGCAAGCATTTGGCGGTCAAGGGCTTCGATCCGCTGATGGGCGCACGGCCAATGCAGCGTTTGATCCAAGACACGATTCGCCGCGCTCTGGCCGATGAATTGCTGTTCGGCCGCCTGGTGGATGGCGGGCGCTTGAGCGTGGATGTGGACGACGAGGGTCAGACCTTGCTCGACATCCAGCCGCTGAAGGTGCGCGACAACAAACCCAAGGCGGAGCCGGCTACGGCCAGCTGAGTTGCTGCCTTAGTTAGCTGTAAAAGAGACCCTGCGGGGTCTCTTTTTTTTAGCTGGCCGGATCTTGCTTGAAGAAGTCGGCGAGCAGCCGGTACAGCGCCGGTTGTTCGCCCAACAATGCCAGTGGTGCGACAAAGAAGGCCTCGACCGCGACGGCGAAGAACTCCTCCAAGCTCTCGGCGCCATAGGGGTCGATCAGCGTCGCAGCGCCCGCGTCGACGCGCTCGCAAAACCATTGCCACTCCGCTTCGATCACCGCCAGCCAATGCGCGTGGGCGGCCTTGTCAGCCTGGCGCGGTACGCCGTCGGCCCAGCTACCATGCATATCGATGATGTGGGCGAATTCATGGATGACGACATTGAAGATCGCGCCACCTACTGATGCGCTGCCCGGATCAGGCTCGAAGGCCGACCACACCAGCATCAGCGGCCCACCTTCCATCGCCTCGCCGGCCAGCTCTTCTTCGAATTGGTGGACCACGCCGTCCTCGTCCACGAACTCGCGCTGGGCGACAACTTCGTCGGCATGGATGACGATGCCGACAAAGCTCGCGTACCAGCTCAGCCCCAAGCGCAGCACCGGCAGGCAGGCTTGCGCCGCGACGGCCAGGGCGATGTCATCGCTGACCTCGAAGCCGGCAACCCCGTGGAACTCTTTTTCAGCCAGGAATAGCGAGCACAGTCGGCGCAACTCGGCCAAATCGGCTGCGCTGCGCTGCGCCAAGAAGGGGTAGCGCAGCAAGGTCAACTGCCAGAGTGGCTCTGGGATGGGGTGGCGGCGCAGCGCGCGCGCCTCAAGCTTAGCGGCCCAAGCCTGCTGCAGGCGGCGCCACATCAGGCCAGCGGGATGCGACGCAAGCCGGATGCACGCAGGCGCAGGACATCGCCGCGCGGTGCCTCGGACTCGAAGTCCCAGTCCGACAAAACATGGCGGATCAGCCCCGGCGCCAGCACATGCTCGGCCGGCCGGTGGGTGTGACCGTGGATGAGTGCCTTGCAGTCGGTGACCTTGAGCCAAGCCAGGCATGCCTCGGTGTCAAGATCGGCCCACAAGTCCTCTCGTTGCATCGCTTGCTGGGCCTTGCTACCGTCGCGCATCTGCTGGGCCAGTGCACGGCGTACGGCCAGCGGCTGCGCAAGGAATTGAGCTTGCCATTGCGGTGTCCTGACCTGCGTCCTGAAGGCTTGGTAAGCGCTATCGGCCAGGCACAAGGCGTCGCCATGCGTGAGCAGCCAGCGTTGGCCAAAAGCGCACAGCACGGTGGGGTCGCTCAAGGCCTGCGCGCCGCAGTCTTTGAGCATGTCGGGCCCCAGCAAAAAGTCGCGGTTGCCGGCCATGAAGTAGAGCTTCAAGCGTGCGCCTGCGCTGCGCAGAATCTCAAGGCAAGAGGCCTCGAAGTCATCAAAGCGGGCATCGTCGCCGACCCAGACCTCGAAGATATCGCCCAGCAGCAGCACAGCGTCCGCGCTGGTCTCTTGGAGATGCGCCTGCAATGCAGCCAACGTCGCCGGCGTATGCGGCGATAGGTGCAGATCGGAGAGGAATTCGATGCGGCGCCACTCGGGCGGTGCCGTCAACTCGTCAAAAGCCAGTGAGGGGGCCGCTTTTGCTGGCCCCGCATCAAACGTCTTAGGCGAGTTCAACCGCGCGCTCAATGATCACGTCTTCAACCGGCACGTCACCATGACCGCCCGAGTTGCCGGTGCGGACCTTTTCGATCGCGTCCACGACTTCTTTGCCGGCGATGACCTTGCCAAAAACCGCATAACCCCAACCGCCAGCGGTTTCTGATTTGAAGTTCAGAAAGTCGTTGTTGGTGGTGTTGATAAAGAACTGGTTGGAGGCCGAGTGCGGCGCGCTGGTGCGTGCCATGGCCAGCGTGTAATGCTCGTTTTTGAGGCCGTTATTGGCTTCGTTCTGGATCTCGCCGGTGGTTGGCTTTTGCTTCATGCCGACCGCGAAACCGCCGCCCTGGATCATGAAGCGCTTGATCACGCGGTGAAACACCGTGCCGTCATAGTGGCCGCTGCGCACATAGGCGAGGAAGTTTTCGGCCGAGATGGGTGCCTTGGCCAGATCGACTTCGACAGTGATCAGGCCATGGTTGGTATGCAGTTCGACGGTTTTGGTGCTCATTTGTTGGACTCCACAATGGCTTTGTTGATGATGACGGGTTTTAGGGGAATGTTTTGGTGCTGGCCACTATTGCCAACCGGCACCGAGCGGATCTTGTCGACCACATCCATGCCTTCGATGACCTGGCCGAACACCGCATAACCGCCTTGGCCGCCGGGCGAATTGGCGGCGTCGAGGAAGGCGTTGTCGACGGTATTGACGAAGAACTGCGAGGTGGCCGAATTGGGGTCGTTGGTGCGGGCCATGGCGAGGCTGCCGCGCAGATTCAACAGGCCGTTATTGGCCTCAAGCGGGATCGGCGGCTTGGTCGGCCTTTGCTTCATGTCGACGCTGAAGCCGCCGCCCTGAATCATGAAGTTCTCAATCACCCGGTGAAAGATCAGCCCGTTGTAATGGCCTGACTTGACGTATTGCAGAAAGTTGGCGACCGTCTTGGGCGCTTTTTCGGCGTCGAGCAAGATGCGAATATCGCCCTCACTGGTGCTGAGCTTCACAGTCTGAGCCTGGGTTGCGAAGGCCGCCAAGGCAATGCCGGCTGCCAGCAGCAAGCTGCGAATCAAAGGGGTGCGTGTTGGAGCGTGCATAGATTCTGTTGTTGGAACAAAAGTCTGGGTGACTGGATTGTCACTCACAAGAAAGAGCTGGATCGTGCTCCGTTTGCAAGACCCTCTCGAGGCGGGTGACGTGGCTTGATGACTCGGGCGCTCACTGAGCGGACAGCTTCAGGGTTTGCAGCAGCGCTTGCGTTTGCGTCAGCTTGAGGCCAAGCGAGCTGGAGGGGGCGGTCTGGCTCGCTTGCGCGCGCTGATAAGCGCGGTGTGCTTGGCGAAGCAAGATGTCGCCCAGGTTCTCTTGCGCTTGAGCATGACCGGGCTGCAGGGCCAGGGCTTGCTCCAAGGCCTGCTGGGCTAGATCCAACTCGCCCATGCCGGCATGCAGGACTGCAAGATTGTTGAATGGGTCGGCGAGATCTGGGAAGTCTTGCGTCAAGGCGGTGAAGATCGTGAGGGCTGCGGCTGGCTCGCCCAGCTCCATACGCATCACGCCCAGGGCGAAGCGTAGCTTCAATTCATGCGGCGTTTTTAGCAGGGCGGCTTCCAGCGTTGCGACCGCTTGCGGGCGTTGGCCGGCCAGCCATTGGCGCTGCGCGGTCTCGATGTCACCGGCGCGCGCCGAGCTCAAGGTGAGTAGCAATGCCAGCAGCAAAAACAAGGAGTTTGGCTTTATATATTTGCTAAATGGCATGAGGATTTGGGCTGGTTTTCCACCGCTTGCGCGCGCTAGATCAGGGTCAGTCCGGGCTTGAAAGACCGGGTCAACCGCTATACTGACGGCCATTCTACGGCGACCCGCCTGAAGCCGGACCGCTCTTGGGACGGCTTATGACGGGGCGCTTTGTAGGCCCCCATGAACCGCAGGTCAGCCCGTCGGCACCTTGCCGACGTAGCCCCCGAGAGCTCCATGTCCCTTCGCATTTACAACACGCTGACCCGCGCGGTGCAGCCTTTTGAACCCCTTGAGCCCGGCCACGCACGCATGTATGTGTGCGGCATCACGATTTACGATCTTTGCCATGTCGGTCATGCGCGGATGATGGTGGCGTTTGACCTGATCTATCGCTGGTTGCGTGCGAGTGACTACCGGGTTACTTATGTGCGCAACATCACCGACATCGATGACAAGATCATCCGTCGCGCGCTGGAACGCGCTATTCCGATTCGCCAGTTGACCGAGGAAATGGTCGCGGCCATGCATGCTGATCTGGATGCCCTCGGCGTCGAGCGGCCCACCCATGAACCTCGCGCGACCGAGTTTGTGCCGCAGATGTTGTCCATGATTGGTGCGCTTGAGGGCAAGGGTCTGGCCTATCGCGCCAGCAATGGTGACGTCAATTATTCGGTTCGCAAGTTCGAGGGTTACGGCAAGTTGAGTGGGCGTTCGCTGGACGACCTGCGCTCGGGTGAGCGGGTGGCCGTTGACGAGGGCAAGCAAGATCCGCTCGACTTCGTGCTCTGGAAGGCTGCCAAGGCCGAGGAGCCCGAGGACGCCAAGTTCGCCTCGGACTACGGACCCGGCCGGCCCGGTTGGCATATTGAATGCTCGGCCATGGCCTGCGCGCTCCTGGGCCAGCAGTTCGACCTGCATGGCGGCGGTGCTGACCTTCAATTCCCTCATCACGAGAACGAAATTGCCCAAAGCGAAGGTGCAAGCGGCTTGCCGCCCGCCACCATCTGGGCGCACAACGGTCTCTTGAATGTGGATCAGGTCAAGATGTCCAAATCCCTGGGCAACTTCTTCACGATCCGCGAAGTGCTGGCGCGCTATGACGCCGAGACGCTGCGCTACTTCATGCTGCGCACCCATTACCGCAGCCCCTTCAATTTCAGCGATGTGAATCTGGATGACGCTCGCGTCGCGCTGTGCCGCTTGTATACCGCGTTGGATGGTTTGGATTTGCCGGCTGCAGACGGGGCGATTGATTGGACGCATCCGCAAGCGGCTGCCTTCCGCGCCGCCATGGATGATGACTTCAATACGCCGGGGGCGATTGCGGCGCTGTTCGAGTTAGCCGGACAGGTCAATCGCAGCGCTTCGGTGACCGACGCCGCTTTGTTGAAGAGGCTGGGTGGCGTGCTGGGTGTGTTGCAGCAGCGGCCGCGTGACTATCTGCAGAACGGTGGTGTTAGCAGTGCTCTGGACGAGGCGGCGATAGAGCAGCAAATTGCCGCGCGTGCGGCGGCCAAGGCGGCGCGGGACTTTGCCGGCGCCGACCGGATTCGCGCCGAGTTGCTGGCCGCCGGCATCGTCTTGCAGGATTCTGCCAGCGGTACGACCTGGATGAAGGCCTGAAGTGGGGCGCTCGTCAGTGACCGGGGTGACCCCGGAGTACTGGGATGAGGCCTGTCGGCACCTGGTCAAGCGTGACCGGGTGATGAAGAAGTTGATTCCAGCCTTTGGCGAGGCGCGTTTGCAAAGTCGCAGCGACGCTTTCACCACGCTAGCTCGCTCCATCATTGGCCAGCAAATTTCCGTCAAGACGGCCCAAGCTGCCTGGGAGAAATTCGCTGGCTTGATCGGTGGTTCGGCCAACCGGGTGCAGCCGACGGCGGTGCTCGCTTTGCCAGACGGTGCTTTGCGCGCGGTCGGTTTGTCGGCGCGCAAGGTCGACTATCTTTGCGACTTGGCGCAGAACTTCGAGGCCGGCAAGGTCCATGTGCGGCAATGGGCGCAGATGGAAGACGAGGCCATCATCGATGAGTTGGTGGCGATCAGGGGTATCGGGCGCTGGACGGCCGAAATGTTCCTGATCTTTCATCTGATGCGGCCCAATGTGATGCCCTTGGATGACCCTAGACTTTTAAAGGGTATCAGCGAAAACTACTTCTCAGGCGAGCCGGTTTCCAGGGCCGAAGCACGCGAAGTAGGTGACGCTTGGTCACCTTACCGCTCGGTAGCCACATGGTACATTTGGCGTAGCCTCGATCCGCTCCCGGTGGAGTAACGATCTTCCGTTCTTGGGCTGCCCTTAAAATGGGCGGCCCGGCATAGGACCTTCCTCACTGAAAAGATTCGCAGGATGAGCAAGAAACATTTTCTAGACTTCGAACAGCCCATCGCTGAACTCGAAACCAAAATCGAAGAGCTGCGCTACGTGCAAAGCGAGTCAGCGGTCGATATCTCCGAAGAAATCGACCGACTCAGCAAGAAGAGCATGCAGCTCACCAAGGATGTTTACGCCAGTGTGGCGCCTTGGCAGGTCTACCAAATCGCCCGTCACCCGCAGCGCCCGCAGACTCTCGACTATTGCAATGAAGTATTCACCGAGTTCCAGGAGCTCCACGGTGACCGCCACTTTGCCGATGACGCCGCGATTGTGGGCGGCTTGGCCCGCTTCAATGGCCAGGCCTGCATGGTGGTCGGCCATCAGCGTGGTGCAGACTCCAAGGAGCGGGCGCTGCGCAATTTCGGCATGCCGCGCCCTGAAGGCTATCGCAAGGCCTTGCGCCTGATGAAGCTGGCCGAGAAGTTCGGCCTGCCGGTCTTCACGATGATTGACACCATGGGTGCCTATCCCGGCATTGGCGCAGAGGAGCGCAGCCAGTCGGAAGCGATTGGCCGCAATATCTTCGAGATGGCCCAGTTGGAAGTGCCCATCATTGCGACCGTGATCGGCGAAGGCGGCTCCGGCGGTGCCTTGGCCATCGGCGTGGCCGACCAAGTGCTGATGTTGCAGTTCTCGGCCTATTCGGTGATTTCGCCGGAAGGCTGTGCGTCGATTTTGTGGAAGTCGGCGGACCGGGCTTCCGAGGCCGCCAGCGCTTTGGGCATCACCGCCCATCGTCTCAAGGCCATGGGCTTGATCGACAAGATCGTCAACGAGCCGGTTGGTGGCGCGCACCGCGATAACAAGCAGATGGCGTCGAATCTGAAGCGCGCACTTGGCGATGCCTTGCGTCAGGTGAGTGATCTCAAGCCCAAGGAGTTGCTGGATCGTCGTTACGATCGCCTGCAATCCTATGGTCGGTTTGGCGACACCAAGACCCGCTGAATCAGGTCTTGTTGCCGTCGCGTACAGCGGCGGCCGAGACTCCACCGCCTTGCTGCATGCAACGGCGCTGCAGGCCAAAAGCCTCAACGAGGCCGGCGCGAACGTGCAGGTGCTCGCGCTGCATGTGCATCATGGGCTCAGCGCCTATGCTGATGATTGGCTGAAGGCTTGTCAGCAGCAATGCGAAAGCTGGTCGGCAGCGGGTCTGCCGGTCCGATTTTTGTCAACGAAGCTTGCAGACAGCCCGACGGCAGCACAAAGCATCGAGGCCTGGGCGCGTGAGCAGCGCTATGCTGCTTTGACCGCGATGGCCAAGCAGGCGGGCGCCGATTTGGTCTTGCTTGCGCATCACCAGCGCGATCAAGCCGAAACTTTGCTGCTGCAAGCACTTCGTGGTGCAGGCGTGGCGGGTTTGGCCGCTATGCCGTCGCAGCAATGGCGCGACGGCATCTGCTGGGCGAGGCCATGGCTGAACCGGCCGCGCGAGGCCATCGAGTCTTATGTGCTGGCGCATGGCTTGGCCCACCTTGAAGACGACAGCAATAGCGACCCCCGCTTTGCTCGCAATCGGCTGCGCTTGTCGGTCTGGCCGGCCTTGGCGCAGGCCTTCCCGCAGGCTCAAACGAGCCTGGCTCAGGCGGCGACCTGGGCTCAGCAGGCTTTGGCCTTGCAGCAGGAAATCGCAAGCGCAGACTTGGTGGCCTTGGCCAGCTTGGCAAGTGAAACGGGTTTGGCCGTCGAGGGCTTGCTGGCCCTGTCGCCAGCCCGCGCCAGTAACGCCTTACGTGCTTGGTTGGCGGCGCAATTGGGGCGGCCGGCTGCGGCCAGTTTGGTGCAGCGCCTGATGCTTGAGTTGCCCGAGAGCAGTACCGGGACTTGGCATTGCGGTGATGGCGAGCTGCGGCTCTACAGGGGGAGCTTGCAATGGCTGGCGAAAGCCGATACCGACTTAAGCTTTGACCGCATATTGCAGCCGAAGGCGATCGACTTGTCCAGAGTTGGTGTTCATCCCGCGCCGGAATGGGGGGGCGCTTGGCTGGTCGAGCGGGTGGGGTCTGGCGGTATCGAGTTATCCCAATTGACGCAGCTGACTCAGCGAGCCCGTAGTGGCGGCGAGCAGTTCCAACTCAAGCCCAAAGGCGTGCTGCGCAGTCTGAAGAAGGTTTATCAAGAACAGGCTGTGCCGGCTTGGTGCCGGCGGGGCCCCTTGCTGTTCCTGGGTGAGGTCTTGCTTTTTGTGCCTGGGCTCGGTTTGAATGCGCGCTATAGGGCAGCGGACGGCCTGCCTCAAGTCAGCTTGGCTTGGCGGGTCGATCCGGGATGAGTAGAGCCGGGATGATTTGTTGCTAAAGCCCGGTGCTTGCAAGCGATGTAACCCGATTGAATGTCATATTGCTGCAATGCAACAGTAGAATTGGCGCCGGCGACCGCGGCGCTTTTCGATTCTTTCTTACTTATTTCGACCCGACAGGGCCTTTCGACCCCTCCGCGAAAAATACAAAGCTATGGCATTGATTGTTCACAAATATGGCGGCACCTCGATGGGTTCGGCCGAACGCATCCGCAATGTCGCCAAGCGCGTTGCCAAATGGGCGCGCGCCGGCCACCAGATGGTGGTCGTGCCTTCGGCGATGAGCGGCGAAACGAATCGCTTGCTCGGGCTTGCCAAGGAGTTGTCCCCCGCCGTCGGCAGCCCTGAGCTGAACCGCGAGCTTGACATGATTGCCGCCACCGGCGAGCAGGTGTCGGTTGGCTTGTTGGCGATTGCCTTGCAGGCCGAAGGCGTCGAAGCGGTCAGTTATACCGGTTGGCAAGTGCCGGTCGCGACCGACTCCAGCTTCACCAAGGCGCGCATCGAGAGCATTGACGACACCCGCGTGCGCGCCGACCTGGCGGCAGGCAAGGTGGTGGTCATTGCCGGCTTCCAAGGCGTGGACGAAGACAAGAACATCACGACCCTGGGTCGCGGTGGCTCGGACACCTCGGCGGTCGCGATTGCGGCGGCCTTGAAGGCGGCCGAATGCCTGATCTACACCGATGTGGATGGTGTCTACACGACCGATCCGCGCATCGTGCCGGAGGCCAGGCGCTTGCACACCATCAGTTTCGAAGAGATGCTGGAGATGGCCTCCTTGGGCTCCAAAATCTTGCAGATCCGCTCGGTTGAATTTGCCGGCAAGTACCGGGTGCCGCTGCGCGTGTTGTCCAGCTTCACACCCTGGGATATTTCCATCGAAGAAGAAGCCAAGTCTGGCACTTTGATCAGTTTTGAAGAGGACGAGAAAATGGAACAAGCCGTCGTATCCGGCATTGCCTTCAACCGCGATGAGGCCAAGGTGACCTTGCTGGGCGTGCCCGACAAGCCAGGTATCGCCTTCCAGATTCTGGGCCCGGTGGCCGACGCAAATATCGACATCGACGTCATCATCCAAAACGTCTCGCATGACGGCAAGACCGACTTCAGCTTCACCGTTCACCGCAACGATTACGCGCGCACGATGGAGTTGCTGGAGAAGACGGTTGGGCCTGCCACACAGGCGGCCAAGGTGGTCGGCGATGCGCGCATCTGCAAGGTTTCTATTGTCGGCATCGGCATGCGCTCGCATGTGGGCGTGGCATCCAAAATGTTCCGTGCCTTGAGCGAAGAGGGCATCAATATCCAGATGATCTCCACCAGCGAAATCAAGACCAGCGTCGTCATCGACGAGAAGTACATGGAGTTGGCCGTGCGTGCCCTGCACCGCGCGTTTGAATTGGAACAAATTCCTACATAAGTCTTCTCAGCCTTGAATTCTTAGTATAGAATTCAAGGCTGTGCTGGAGTCGTGACCGAGTGGCCGAAGGTGCTCCCCTGCTAAGGGAGTATGTGGGCAAAACCTGCATCGAGAGTTCGAATCTCTCCGACTCCGCCATTTATATGCTAAGCCCTTGATTTATAAGAGAAATCTTATGATTCAAGGGCTTTTGCTTTATGGGTGGCGTACAAAATGGCGTACGTTTTTTAGACGATGACATGCCCGTGAACTTGGATTAACCACGTTTTCGGAGACGCATCGATGAATTATCTAACCTTGCACCATGGAAGTTTTTACTTCCAAATGCGCGTGCCAGTCGCGCATCGAGAAAGATTCGGCAAACTGCTACGCACGAATCTACAGACCAAGGAAGCCGCTGTGGCCCGCGCCTTGGCTTATGGCATGGCCTCGCATTGGCTTGCCCGCTTCAGCGGGCTGGAGAGTTCCATACCGGCATTGCCCAGTCTGCCGCAGGCGACTGAGTCCACCCTAGGCAGCTCAACAACATCGACGCACGTGCCTAAGGAATCAATGGCGTTGCCGGTCAACGAATCTCGCCGGGCAATCGCGCTAAGTGCCGACCAGACAATGTTCTGTTTGTTTGAGTATTGGCGTGACCTGTCCCCGTCGCGATTGATGCGTTCTGTCGCCGAGTTCGAACTGACGGCCGCGTCGTTTGACAAGGTTGTCGGCGTGCCTGTGGAGCAGCTCACTCGCAGCGATATCGCTGCGTATCGCGACCATCTCATTTCGACTGGCCTTGCGCCCGCGACCATCATCAAGAGGCTCGGGCATCTGTCCGCCGTCTTGCAGACGGCGGTGGACGCAGGCAAGCTGGCCAACAATGTATCCAGGCGGATGCCAGTACCGCGCAGCGATACGACTCTGTCGCGCTTGCCATTCAGTGAAGAGCACCTTGCGACTATCTTCGCGTCCAGCATCTACACAGCCAATCGGCGAGAAATTGCTGGGGCTGGTGAGGCTTCTGTATGGATTCCAGTTTTGGGGCTTCTCACCGGCGCGAGGCTCGAAGAGCTGTGTCAACTTAGGGTTAGGGATATAGTGCTCGACCGCAAATATGGAGCGCTGATTTCCATCACAGGCGACGGTATCATCACCAGGGTCAAGACCAAATCTTCGAATCGAACAATCCCCGTTCATCCCGAGCTGCAACGCGTCGGCTTCTTGCGTTATGTTGATGCTCGGCGTGTCGCCAATGACGATTGGTTGTTCCCGCTTTTGAGGGCTGACCGGTTTGGCAATCGCAGCGGGAATTTTTCGCGATGGTGGGGCCGACATATGAGGGCCAAGAATGGCTGCGGCATTGAGGATGGGCGCCTGGTTTTTCACTCGTTTCGGCACACTTTCAAAACGCTCTGCCGAGCAGCGCGCATCCCCGAGGATATTCATGATGCCTTGACGGGTCACTCTGGGGGTGGCAATGTCGGGCGCGGATATGGCTTGATTCCGACTGAACTGCTCGTCGAGGCCATCGGCAATATTCGAGTGCCAATTGTGCTGCCCATCATCGAGCCTTGATGCATTTTGCTCAGTCGAGGCATTTACTTCTCGGCTGGCCTGTGACTGTTTCACCGGCGCTTTAGCAACTTCATTGAAGGATTTCAGGTGTCGTCGCTGTTTGCTGTATACGAAGTCCAGGCGGGGAAAGTCAACGCCTCGCAGGGCATCGCCGACCATGTTGGCTACGGCGGTCGATGCTTGGACCAAGTCATCGGCATGGAGACGGTCGTAGTGGGCTGAATGAATGTCAACGGGGGCATGGCCCATAAATACTCTGCGCTCATCGGGGTCAACACCGGCGCGTCGCATCGTCGGCGCTGCCGTGTTTCGTAGGCTTTCAAGTACCAGGCGACGGTCAGGACCCAGCACCTCGTCTATTCGACGGTTCATCCGAGTGCTGAATGCCCCCCCATGCATGCCGTATTTGTTCGGGATGAAATGAAAAAAGAGCTTGCCCTCTTCTCCGGCGAGTTTCTTCAGTTGCCCCAGGCGTTCATGCAGACCTGGAACGCCGGAAACAAGGACAGGGATTTGACGCACGGAGTCTTTGTTCTTGGGGCCTTTGTCGCCTGAACGTATTGCAGCTTTGGCCTTTGTTTTGGTAAGCGAAACGCCGCGCTCGATGATGTCTAACAGCCAGTATTCACCGCTCCAGTTAATTCTGCAGGCATCCATCGCGCAGATTTCTTCCAATCTAGTTCCAGAAAGGGCGTGAAGGGCTACAGCTACTCGGTCATCGGCAGGCAATGAGCGGTCATTGAAAACCGTAGCCAGGAGCAGGGTGAGTTGTTCCTTGGTCAGGCCATCCCTGCAAGCCGAGCCCGTAGTACCTTTTTTGATTTTTGGGCTTTCGTCCTGTAGAGCTTGATGAGCTTCTTTAGAAAGAATGAAGCGGCCGAGCAAAGTTTTGGCGATGCCAATTTTGTTCGCCATGGTGGCGTCCATGTTGCCGACTGCGCGCATATGAGAAACGAAAAGCGCTACGTGCTGCGCCTGCAGGTATTCCACGCAGACACCGCCCAGCACATCCGAGAATGCGCGCGCTATAGACGCATATTTGTCATTTGTCTTGGGACAGTCCCTTTTTCGGCGGGCCTTCCACGCATCGAAGCAATCCTCGGCCGTGTTGCCCCATAGGCTGCCCAGCGGTAGCAAATCTGACTCTGGCGGTAGTACGTGGTCGATAGTTTGCAGTCCGTCGAGCACGTTTATCCAGTCTTGCAAGGCATGAAGCCGAGAGCGATGAACCTCGACAACAAGGCTGTCTAAATCAGCATTGGTTTCGACAATGACGCGGAAATGCAGGTGCAATTCGAGCGCGACCAGCGTATCAATGGCTGGTTGTAGTTCTGCCCGGCGCATTTGGTCGCGTAAAACTTGCGTGGTCGCCAGGGCGTTGCGCTTCGCATCTTCGAACGCACTCTGGTCCTTCGCCCGCAGTTTGACATGCAAGTCGCGGTAGCCAGTCAGTAGCTGCCACCTGATAGTCTGGCCCAGACGGATGATGATGTCGGGATTTGCAACGAGAGATGTCGTGCCGGGCAGGATGGCGTCGGCCGGGAATGGACACCGAAAGTTCTTGTCATTGTTATGGTGCGTGGCGCGGTTTTTGGGTTCGATATGTTGTGCAGAGCAGCGCTGAGCTTGACCGACCCGTTCTTTCTTGTACACGTGAGATTCCACTCACTCCCTTGACTAGCTGGCGCCTGGGAGTCCTGTTGACCGCTGATTCGCTAGTCACAGGTCTCTCCACCCGGTTTATATATTCCCCCACTTTTTTGATAATTTCCTCATAATTGATGTCAAATCATCAAATAAGAGGAAATTATGAAGAAGATTGAGGCGAGCAGTGAACTTGAGCTTGGCAATTCTTCAGAGTCTGTGGACACGAAATGGTCACAGGAGGCTCAGCAAATCGTCCGGGCAATGCTCGTCCGACGCGGCTGCAGCCTCAAAAAGCTGTCGAGGCTGCTTGAAGGAGTTGGCGTGAACATTCAGGCAAAGGCGCTTGCGAACAAGTTGAATCGAGGGACGTTTAGCTTCGCGTTCGTACTTCAAGTAGCCAAAGTCTTGGAGGTGCAAAGCATAGATTCATACACAGTTGGCGAAAGCGGGAAGGTTTCAACCCGAACTGACACTTAATGCAATGCAAATTTCAACAATGCCGGTTCGGCTGGAAGGCCGAAAATAGACCACATTTGATGTTTTTTGTGGACCGATTCTTAGTATTTTTTGATGACTTTGTGCGCCAGCACACAAAGTCAATTCAAATTCTCTCGTAAATTATTTGAATAGCTGTGAAACTTTCAGCTTCTTCAACTTATGTGTTTTCGAAAAATGTTTGAATTGAAAATTTCTAATTTTCTGGCGCCATTGAGCTCAGGGGCTGGCCCCATGCCACTGGCATATAAAAAAATCTTCGCGTCAGCGCGAACAGTCTTGCAAAACCAATTTGTGGGGTTGGGGCCATTTCAGAAGGTTTTTAGGGCGAGTGGCGTTGAACAGGCCGCGCTAGGCTCGCCTTACTTGTTTAGGCTTATTGCGGTCTTAAATTTTCTTCTTGATGCGATTGCTAAATCAAGCATGGAAGTAGTGCTTTGCAATACATTCCGCTGGAATTTGAAATTTAGAGGTATTGGCTATAGGCCCATTGTTTAGGCCTAAAGGCATGTTTGCCATAAATATAAGTGGTCTATATACACAGTTCAGGATGTGTGGGCTCGACCACCTCCGAACTCTATGGCTTAATTAAATATAAAATTCATCTGTATAAAATTTAAAATGAACGAAATTAAAAAAACATCGACCATATCTTTTAAAATTGAGATACTGAATAGCGAAAAACGTGCGCCTCTTTACGAAAGTGAAGACTGGTTTACAGAAGTGTGTATGGACACAAACGGAGTTGTCTATTTGGACAACGAAGCTAGGGGTGGCGGGTACCCGGACGACAAACGGCGGCAACGTCTATTAACTTGGGACGTCAATAGTCGCGTAGACGCGGGCGCGCTTCAAAGCTTCTTGTTAAGCCCAGATACTATTTCACTGTTCGAGCGTGTGCGTGGTGGTCACCGCGTCGAGTGGGACGGGAATACGGACGCAGGCGTTCTGGATGACGACGCCTACGAGGCTTTTAACTTGCTGGCAAACGGGCTCCGTGGGCTGGACTACGCGCTGGTCTCAATTTGGGATGCGTGCGATTTTTTGCAGGGCGTATATGCTGCCGACATGTTGAAAAGCATGGCCTCAATCGGCGGTACTCTGCACGGTCTGGCTGAGCACTACGCTTGCGAATGTGAACAAAACAGCGGCACAGTCGAAGTTGATGACTTGCTTCGGGTGATTTCTGAAAAGTTGCTGGACGCGTACGCAGAAAATAGAGCTAACTTGCCATCCGCAGTGAGGAATGAAATCGCCTCAATCGGGTGCGACGTTGACTATGCGTGCGAGCTGCGTGCTGAGACTATTGTGGATGGCTCCGAAGCCGTGCTTGCAGCGTATTTTCATGGATTGAATTCCAGCGACTATTTCGATGGCCAGGTCAATGAGCTTTGGCTGAGCCCGGAAGAGGGCACTCTTTGGACTTGCGGGCAGTGCGATGATTCAAACGAGAAGAAGAAAGTTGCGCTGCTGCTGCATACCGCCCTTGGCTATAAAAGCCCAGCAAGACACTATCAAAGGGCCAAGATTCCGGAAGCGCAAGCCTTGGCGGTCTGGCTCAAGGAAGTTCAGAGTCGAATCGAGAGCGCGCTGAAATCATAGCTCCAGTTGCTCTGCACCGAACCCGGCTCGAATGCCGGGCTTTCTCTTTCTTGGGCTCTAAATGCAGCCTTTTTAGCTGTGGCGGTGTCTGCGCTCGGTATTGCAACGGCGGCCCAGCGTTTAGACCGAGCCAGCCTTAAAATTTTTAAGACACGCTCTCAACTAAACAAGTCCAGTCGGGCGAACATGATGCGAATCTTCCCTTTGAATAATTCAATGTTGTTTGAAAAGTGTGCAAACAATAATCGGAATTTAGCTTGGATGGTTTGATTGTCTCTTTGACCGTGGGGCTGATTAGCGGTCTTCTTGTCGAAGTCAACCTTCAATGATGGCAGCGAGGGTCCATCGCATGACCGCGCTGAATGTGCCGAGAGTGAAATATTCTTCGCCTCCATGAGGCCTTGGCCCCCGTGATTTTTTCCTTGATTCATGGGAAATACCTTCCCGATTGAATCTTCAATACTGGCACCTTCCCGTAACAGCTTTGCGAGTTTTTTTATATTTTCGTGATGTTCTGTTGGCATGACTACGTTAACTTGATGGGCTCCGCCTTTCGCCGTGCGCTCTCGTGCTTTTTTAGAACGCTGCGCCCCATCGCTAGCTGGAATTCTTACGAATGCAGTCACCTTTTTTAGGCCGGCCGTCAATAAAACGTCATCCGTTATTCCTGTTCGGGATTCGTGAATTTCAAGTTTGTAGGTACCTTTATCTTGACTTGTCGGGTAGGTATCGCTCATGTCATCTCCACTTTTGACGCGTCTAGAACGTTTCTAGGCAGTACCGTCATGGGAGGTAAAGGAATTTAGTTTTATCCGCAGGAGATTTTCGTGGTTTTACGACGAGCTCTGTCTCGGCTTGTCGCTAGAACAGCCCTAGAAAAGAGTTTTGATAAATTCGTATTAAAAAATTCTTCATCTTTTTTGAATTATTTAAAATACTTGCCTTACACATGCTGCAAGCCCACCGCTTGCGGCACGTATCGCCTCAATGAGTCCTACAGCGTCGTGCCCTCCTACTGGACTCGGAGGCTTTACAAATGCTATTTAATATCAATGAGCTTGCAACACTGTTGCAGCGTTCGCCTGAAACCATCCGCAAGGACTTGGTGAGAAACCCTGCTGCGGTACCGCCTCAACTCCGGTTGCCAGGAACCCGCTTGCTGCGTTGGCGTGTTGCCGACGTGGAGAACTGGCTTAGCACCCACGTGCAGGGAGGTGTGAAATGAGTTGGGCTGCCCTTGATATCGCCAAGGCATTGACCGGCCCGCGTCCTGTCTTGGACCTCGTGCTGCCAGGCCTGCCGGTGGGAACGGTTGGAAATTTGGTCGCACCCGGTGCGACCGGCAAGACACAATTCCTGCTGCAACTCGCCGTGTCGCGTTGCCTGGGATTGCCGGCACTGGGCGGGTTGTTTCCCGCAGCGCCTCCCGAAAATGTATTTTTTCTGGCTGCTGAGGAGCAGGAAATCGTGATGAGTCAGCGACTGCACGACGTAACCGCTTCGCTAGTCGACGTGGGTCTTTTTCCTGGTCGGTCAAGAGCAGACATTGTCAAGGCGCTCAGTCAGCGACTTCGCGTGTTTCCCTTGTCCGGGCAAGATGTTTACCTCCTGAGCGAGGGGAGCTATACAGAAGTGTTGGCCCGCATCAGCAAGCTGGCTCAAGGCAGTCGCCTCGTGATTGCCGACCCCCTTCGGAGGTTTCACGATGGAGATGAGAATGACAGCGGTGATATGACGCGATTGGTGCAAGGCTTCGAGCAAATCGCTAAGAGCACCAAGGCCGCTGTGCTTTTGGCGCACCATACGAGTAAGGCCGCCGCCATGAACGGCTCAGGTGATGCGCAGCAGGCGGCACGCGGTTCAAGTGCGCTGACCGATGGAGTTAGGTGGCAGGCCAATCTCTCGACGATGCCGGCCAAAACAGCATCCGCCCTGGGGTTGGCTGCAGAGGAGGCCAAGTTCTTGGTGCGATTTGATATTTCAAAAAGCAATTATGGTCCGCCGCAGCCCTCTGCATGGCTTCGACGACTGCCGGGTGGCGTGCTGACGAAGACGCGTCTGCCTGAAGAAAAAGCGACAACGCGCAGGGTTTCTACGCGCGAGGTGCAGTATGACTGACCCTATGCAGTTGGTCCGCTATGAGCCGGCCTTGGGGCTTGCGGCCCTATTTAGACCACTCCAGGCGCGCTGCCGGCGACCTAGCTTTAGAGCGAGGCAATCGTTCAACGGGCTAGAGTACGAATGGGCTGCGCCGGAGGCACCGGGCATCCCCGAGCAAACGCTTTTGCTTGCCCTGATGTCGCTGGCCGGGCCAGGCCAACAAAGGCTAGCGATGCAGCCCGTGACACCATCAGGCCATCAGCTTCGGTCTGCACTGGCTGCAGATGGGGAGCTCTTTCATGGTGACACCGCCAGCGTGCATACGAGCCTGTCTGAACTCGCTCGAAAGTGCGGCTATGCGGACTGCGGCGGTGCTAACTTGGAGCAGATGCGCCAGATGCTCCTACGCTTGGCCGGCATCACAGTTTGCGTTCGTGCGACTGACTTTGAAGCTACTTCCAAGCTGCTGTCGGTCGTGATTTCCAGCTGCGGACGCACTCGAGTGGCATTGAATAAGCGCCTGTCGCACGCGGCATGGGGCGAGGGACAGTATGTTTCAGTGTCGATGGGTCAGCGTTTAGCACTGAGCACTCAGACGGGAATGTCACTGCATGCTTACTTGTCGACTGCCATTCGCTTAGGGAGGAAGCACTCATTCATGTGGCCCCGGCTGGAGCGAGCGGTTTGGGGCGACAACGCAGCGGGCAGCACTTTTCGAAGCCGAAAGTCGAAGTTGAGTGCGGCCCTGTGTGAAATTGCGCGCGATGGCTGGTCGATAGATGCACAGGCTCGACTCGTTTCTGTGTCACGGCATAGCAGCAACAAAGCGACGGCAAAGCGGCAACAGACTGATGCGAAAAAAGGCAATTAAATCAACAACTTGCGTCGTTTTTGAAGGCCCTACTATTTCTACTACAAGCTGCTTCTTGGGTCGTGGTGGCTTTGAGGCCCCCTCGACCCTTGGGTATGAGTTTCTGTGGACTGTGACAAGCAGGCAGAAGACCTAAACGGTTCTTGCGAGGATTGGACGTAAAGGTAACAGGGAAGACAACGGGGCCGAGCCGTTGATGTTTAGGTTTTCTAAACTGAATCAAGCTGTCAGGGATGCGTCCGGCGAAGCGCATCCCTTTACTCTTTTAGTAAAAAGCGATGTCCTTGAACGTGTATAGCGACGTCTCGAATTTCACCCGGACGGCCAGCTCATCAGGGCTCCAACCGCAAGCCAGCAAGTCCTTGCTCAGTTTTTTGGCAAAGCCGGCGGTACTCACAAAAATTACCTGTCGCAGGCGATTTTCAACGTCCAGGCAAGCCGGCGCACCCAGCCTGACATTGCCCCAAATCTTGACAAGAAAGCGAAGGAGATGTTGGTGGTCAGCTTTGTTCTTGTGACTCCGCTCTACTTCGATAAACCAAAAGTCGGTTCCGGCTCGGATTGCAACATCAGGCTTTTTCCCGTGGATGCCAGCTGCGTCTCCGAGCCATCGGCCTTGAGCAATTTCTCGTTCTGTTGAGACTCGATAGCCCTGGCGAAGGGCTGCGATTGCGACTTCATTGGCGATGTTGCGGTGCAGAAAGTACGCGGCGTGATAGCTGCGTAGCAAGTCTTTGCCTGTCGAGGCTTGAATCCCCATCCCTTGCAAGGCCCGAGCCCCTTTTTCGGAAAGCGCGTAAATGACGCTGCCGTTCGGCGCCTGAGTCTGCAATATCAAGCGCATTTCCCGCAGGCTTGCCAAGTGGCGCTGGGTGCGTCGAATGTCCACCTTCGTCGGCGGTGGCGCCTGCAGGGCAGGGCAGCCCTTTGGCGCGGTCTTTGGCATGGCTCGGCTAGTCAAGCTGGCTATGTCCCTGGTTCTTAGCCAGCCGAATCGAAATAGCAAGCGCAAAATTTCCGTCTGCCTTGCAATTGCGACTTCTCTGCCGTCACGTTGAGGAACTGTTTCTTCTTTCACGTCTTGTTTCCCTTACCCGGCTACCGGGTGTTTCAATAAGCCGTGTAGCGATGGACTGCGTTAACGCAGGCTGTTACGCGCCCCCTAACGCCTGGGGGCGTCATGGGTGAGCGTCAGCTCTTCGTCACGGTGAATAGGCCCACCGGCATGAGACTTCGGCCTGTACGGCCGGCTCCTACCTCTGAAATCTGGACGATTTCCGTGTTCCTGGGGTAAAGCAGGGCGCCCCAGCCCTCCGTGAAGCTGCGCATCACTCAAGGCTCGGGTAACCCGCCTGACACGTCTCGCTGGACGCTGCTCGGGCTTCGGTTCACGCTGCGCGTTTCACTCATGCGGGTTACCCGAGCCTGCGGCCCGGGGCGCCGGGACTCGCGTCCCCCACAGCAGAACCGGGTGCCTGGGGGCACCCTATGGCTCGGCGCCGGGCTTGCAGCCCTGCCGGCCATTTCTTTGCGGCTCCCCCTGGGCCAAGTTCTACGTCATCCGCTTGGGCGGCTGAGCGCTTGGCGGCTGTGGCTGGACGCCTTGCCCCGTGCGAGCACGGCCCCCAAATGGCGCGCGTTGCTTGCCCGGCCCCTCGCGCATAGGCCGGCCCTTGCGCCCGTTTTGCTGAGTCGTCTTCTTATTTGCGACCTTGACAGAGCCATCCAACGCCCAAGCGCCGAGCCCTACGGGTAGCAACTCACCCGGTTCCTTCGGACTGCGGCTTCGAGGCCAGCGCTTTTCACTATGAATGGCTCCGTCCGAGCTGTCGCCGGCGACGAACTCAGAAAAAACGGCGGCAACGGCGGAGCAGGGATTCGCGCCATTGGCCCCCAAGAAATTCTGGCTCTAAATCTTGAAAGCCGGCATCCAAAAGGAAAACATGGAACTGAAACCGACAAATCCAACAAACGCGGTTTGCATGAGCCCCACCGAGTGGGCAAAAACACATTCGGACTTCAAAACTCGAATTGACGGCCAGCGCTTTGTTTTGCGCATGACCAGTGCTGGCACCGCATTGGTCCCTGTGCAGATTACTAAAAAGGAGTCCAAGAAATGATGGAATCTGAAGATTTGATTTATAGCTACAGCCGCGCTCAAGCGATTTCGGACGGTGTTTTGCTCGACGTTACCGACCTGGCCAAAGAAGCCGGATTTCGCTATCCGGTGGCACTGACATCCGCAGCGTGGGCAGATTGCGTAGCGTGGCGCGCGGCAAGTCGGTTGAACGGACAGAGCGAAGCTGGGCGACTTTGGGACGTTTTGACGATGGCCCGGCTTGCAATTCGAAAGGCGGGGGGTAACCAGGTAAGTTTTGGCGTTCGGGTTGTGCCTCAGCACGATTCGGCCGGCAAGCCTCAGCTTGTGTCCCTGAAGATGGTCGTTGGCCCTGGTGATGAGCTAGAGCCCGTCATCACCCTCATGCTGCCAGGCGAAGACTGATTGATACCGAGCCGGCGCCCATCGGAGGCGCCGGTTCAGAAGGGACTAAAAGTTATGTTCAGTTTTCTACGACACTTCTTCGGCACTGATACGGGCATCGAAGTAATGGAGGATGAGCCTTGCGCTCCCATCGTCAATCCGGCCACAGGCCTGCCTATGTCGGACTGCGGCATTGGCGGTTTGGACGTGGCCGGGAGCCCATTTGGCATTGACATTCACGACAGCGGGGGTGCCGGTATAGATTCGAACCCTTGGGATTGATTACGCAAGGACACGAAGCCCTAGCGCCGAATCGCCTCGGATTTAATTAGCTTCCCTTGGGTTGTGCCGGGGCAGGGGCTGGCGTCTGGGCAACGGGTGTCGGCGCCGGGCTTGCAGCCGGCCGCAAAGAGCCGGCTCCTTGAAAATTCTTTTGTAGGATTTGGCTAGAGTGAGTCGGTTTCGGCGCCATTGTTACTTCCTGGGGTTGGTTGTCTTGGATATTGGTTTTAAGTCTCCCGCGCCTTGAAAGCACGAGGTCATGGCTATGGCGGTTCTTCGCTTCTTTTCACGTACCCCCTGGGATACAGGAGCTGCCGCCTTTTTAGCCGGTGTTGCCACCTTTTTAGCCGGCGCTGCCGCCTTCATTGCCGAAGGTGGTTTCTTGATAGTTGCCATCTAGTTCTTTGCTAAATTTAAAGCCAAATCTGCGCCACAGCGGCGAATATCAGAAACACGAGTCCTACTCCAAACGAGCTGCGGCAAGCGGTGTCCACGCGGCCAACCAACGAATCTTCCGTTTCATGCGACTCATGCTCCTGGTCTTTGAGCAGTTTTGCCACTAGGCGGCCATTGACCCGGAATACCCAAATGCAAAAAACCGCTGACAGTGCGAACGCAACGGTGGCAAATAGCAACCATATCGGAGCCCAGGACTGCACAGGCTTAACATGGTCAGAGAAAATCAGCGTAAGTCCCAGGCCGACACCAGCGCTGGCGAGCGTGAATATGGACTTTGTCTGCTCAAGGGCAGTGGCAAACCAAGCTTGATAAAGCCCTTGCCGATACGCTGACTCCTTTATGGCCAGACCCTCATGGGCAGTCAGTGATACTGTCGCAAGTTCGCTTTCTGACAATCGTTTCTCCTTAGACTCGACGGTCAAGACATCGAGCAATTTAGACGGGGCGCCAACACTCAGCGAGCTATGGCCTGATATCGCTGCCAGAATTGGAGCGAGCCCGCAGCGCCTCATACAACTGCGCCGGCCCCAGCAGGATGTCTTTCAGCCCATCCCGCACCCGCTCAGAGCCGAGCGCTTGCGTACTCATCGTTGTATGCGCATCTAGCGCATCCATAATCGCGTGCATCAGCGCATCCTTGAGGTCGGGCGAATTGGCGAATTGTTCTTTGCTGTTGCTGGCCGCCTGCTGCATCAGCATTTCATTTTCCAGCAGCTTGCCTTTGATGACGCCGTTCACATAAACGAGCTGGTCGTCGTCTGTCAGCTCGCCTTCGAACAAACCATTCACCTTTTGAATGATTTCGACCAGGTAGGCCCGTTCTTTTTCCTGCACCGAGCCGCTGCCCACCGCATCCATCGGCGCCAATTTATAGCTGCCGTCGGCATTCAGATTGAGGGGCTGCTTGCCATGGTCCTTCAGCGTGTGATGAGTAAGCACCACCTTGGAAAGGTCCACGGTGTCGCGTTCGCGGCCGAAGTCGAGCAGGGGAATGAGGCGCTTGAAGAACAAGAATCGCTTCTCAATGTCCGTGTTGCCGTAGTCGAAAATCTGCGAAAGGAAAGCATAAAGGCGCACGTAGGCGCCCGCGTCGTTCTTGAACAGAAGCAAGGCGTCCAGCACATCCTTGGCCGCCTGTGCGGCCTTTTCGTCTTTCAATTCATCGGCCGCAGCCTTCTCTTGCTTGGCCGCCTTGAAGCGTTTCAGCAATCGGTCGGCCACTGGCGCAATCGCCGCGTCGAGCTGCTTTTGTGTGCCGTTCGGGTCGGTGTCCACCTTGGCCACGCGGTCGACTTCAAAATCATCGTAATTGCCGCTGGCGTCGAGCTTGGCTCGCAGGTCATAGACCAGGTGTGGGTCGGTCGTGGCCTCCAGCTCGGCCGTTTCGTAATAGGTTTTGAAGGCCTTCAGAACCTCGGCGCTGTCATTGACGAAGTCCAGGACGTAGGTCGTGTCCTTGCCCGGCAAGGCCCGATTCAAGCGCGACAGCGTTTGCACCGCTTGAATGCCGCCTAGCATCTTGTCCACGTACATGCCACACAGCAGCGGCTGGTCAAAGCCGGTCTGGAACTTGTTGGCCACCAGCAGCAAGTGATATTCGGGCTCCGCAAACGCATCGCGGATGTCGCGCCCTTTCAATCCGGGGTTCAAGTCCTTGCTGGTTTCTGTCACCGGCGCCGGGAAGCTATCGGGGTCATTCACCTCGCCAGAAAAGGCCACGAGCACGCCCAGCGCGTAGTTCTGTTTGGCGATATAGGCGCGGATGGCTTTCTGCCAGCGTACGGCCTCACGGCGTGAACTCACCACTACCATCGCCTTGGCCCGGCCCGCCAGCAGGGGCTGGACGTTTTCGCGGAAGTGTTCGACGACGATTTGCACCTTTTGCGAGATGTTGTATGGATGCAGCCGCACCCAATTCATGATGCCCTTCATCGCCGTGCTGCGTTCCACCTGCGTCTCGTCGTATTCCTGCCCATCATGAGCCAGCTTGAACGCGAGCTTGTAGCTGGTGTAGTTCTTCAGCACATCGAGAATGAAGCCCTCTTCGATGGCCTGGCGCATTGAATAGACATGAAAAGCCACCGGCAGCCCATCGGCGCCAGGGCGGCCGAAGAGTTCCAGTGTTTTCTGCTTGGGCGTCGCGGTGAAGGCCACGTAAGTCAGCCCCTTGGACCCTGCCGAGTCCCCGCTGCGCGCCGCCATTTGCGCAGCCAATATGACCTCGGTATCCACCTCGCCGCCGTCTTGCAACTCGGCCCATTCCTGCGCCGACAGCAGTTGTTTGAGCTTGGCTGCGGCCTCGCCGCTTTGCGAGCTGTGCGCCTCGTCCGCAATCACCGCAAAACGCTTGCCCTCGGTGGCCGCCAGCTCCTGTACCGCTTGAAGGGCAAACGGAAAGGTCTGAATAGTACAGACGATGATTTTCTTGCCGTCTTTCAGCGCCTGGCCTAGCTGCGCACTCTTGCTACCGTGCTCATTGGTGATGGTCGCCACCACGCCCGTCGTGCGCTCGAAGTCAAAAATCGCTTCTTGCAACTGCGCATCCAAAACATTGCGGTCGCTCACTACGAGCACGCTGTCGAACATTTTCTTGTGCTCGGCGTCGTGCAAGTCGGCCAAAAAATGTGCGGTCCAGGCAATCGAATTGGTCTTGCCGGACCCGGCGGAATGTTGAATTAGGTAGCGCTGGCCTGCCCCCTGCGTGAGTACATCGGCCACCAGCTTGCGTGTGGCGTCGAGCTGGTGGTATCGCGGGAAGATGACGCTCTTGAGCTGTTTCTTGTCGTCGCGCTTGCCAATCAGGTAGCGGTGCAGAATGTCCAACCAGCTCTCGCGCGCCCAGACTTCTTCCCAAAGGTAAGCGGTCGCAAAGCCCGCCGGGTTCGGCGCGTTGCCGGCGCCGCCTGCATTGCCTTTGTTGAAGGGCAAAAACTGCGTGGCCGGGCCGGCGAGCTTGGTGGCCATCATCACCTCGCGCTGGCTCACAGCAAAGTGAACCAAGGCTCCACCGGGGAAGCCCAACACGGGCTCCAGCACACCGCCCTTGGGCTGAGGCAGGCGGTCAAAGCGGTACTGGTCCACCGCGTCTTGCACGCTTTGCGTGAAGTCGGATTTCAGCTCTACCGTAGCGACCGGGATGCCGTTCAAAAACAGCACCAGGTCCAGCGCGTCTTGGGTGTTGTTGGGCGAGTGCCGCACCTGGCGCACCACGCGCAGCCGATTGGCGGCGTAATGCTGCTGAATCACCGGATTGATGGCCAACGCCGGTTTGAACTGCGCCAAGCGCAGCGGTTCCTTCAGCCCCAGCATTTCCACGCCCCGGCGCAGCACGTCGAGCGTGCCGCGCTCGTTCAGGCTCTTGCGCAAGCGCTCTGCCAGTCGCTCGGCCAAGGCCTGGCCATGAGTCTTGCTGAGTCGCTGATAGCTGTCAGCCTGCGTGGTTTCCACCCAGGCCAGTAAGTCAGGCAGAAAGAGCGCATGGCCGCGCTCATACTGCTCGGCGTCGCCGTCGGCATACAGCCAGCCATTGGCTGCCAGGTGCTGACAGATTTCGGTCTCGAAGTGGATTTCTTTATGAAGCGTGCTCACTCGGCATCCTCCTTGTCCCAGGCCAGCTCCATCTTCCACATCTCCACCAGCTTTTGAAACCTGTTGAGTCTGCTGTCGAGATACCCACATAGCGCTGTCGACACCACATCGAGTAAATCACCGGTGT
The DNA here is from genome assembly GCF_028595345.1 of Roseateles albus. Classification (NCBI taxonomy): domain Bacteria; kingdom Pseudomonadati; phylum Pseudomonadota; class Betaproteobacteria; order Burkholderiales; family Sphaerotilaceae; genus Roseateles; species Roseateles albus. The sequence continues at coordinate 483,871 of NZ_JAQQXT010000002.1, forward strand.
AGAGCCCCCCAAGGTGGTAGGCTGCTTCGCCGCCAAGGGACCAATAGGTCAAGGTTGTGGCTGACTCAATGTTCCCGTCGCTATCTTTGCGCTCTTCATCAAGAGCCTTGAAAAAATGCTTGAAGAATTGAAAGCCGGCGTCTTTGGTAAACCCGCGCTCCCGACAAATTGCCTCTACCTTTGAGTAAAGGGGACAGTCATTTGCCAAGCGGTAGGTCGTTAGGTTTTCCGTCTCTGCTTCGAGAACCAGGGCCAGATGATGCATGGCAGTGGACCCAAAGACGGTTTGCACCTGCGCCATCAAGTTTGCTTGGTCGCGGCCGGACTTTGTCATGACTTCGTGAAGCGCGCGAAGCAGGTCACTGATGGCGGCCGTACCTACGTCCACATTTAGAACCGTCGAGGGAAGTGCGAACTCGATTTCTGCCAGGAGGCTTGCGTCGCTCATGCTGATGTCACCGCAAAAAAATGGGCGGTCTTACGCACTTTGCCGGTTGCAGGCGGCCACCCATCGGCGCCTCGCTTTAACAAGGCTTCCGCTCCGACGTTATGTTCTTTCGGCAAGGGTGACATGGCTATTCCTCCCCGCGCCCAGTGGCCGCTTGATGCGCTGGCAGGTTGTCCTGCCAGGCTGCATAGGTGACCGAACTGCCTTTCAATCGCCACGTGTTACGGCCGTTGTCAGTGCGGGCCAGCACGGTGGCCGATGCCGCACTTGGGCTTTTAAAGTCAACATCTTTGGTAAACACCAAGAAGCTGCCATCGTCCGACGCCTTCAATGCCCCCTCGCTGAGCAAGCTGTCCCGCAATTGCAAATAGGAATGCGGCTGCCCCCTCCAGTCGCGCTTGGCTTGCGAGCCGGCCTGTACGGTAAAGGCCTTGCCGTTCTCGCGTGCAATGGCGCTCAGCCCATGTTTGGCACTTTCAAGTTCGAAAACCGCCTCAACACCCATGCTTCCGAAGTCGGCAAGCATTGCATTGGTCAAATCGACTTTGCTTCGTCGGTCTTGCAGTCGCAGGTGAGCATCCAGCGCCTTCATCATCTCGTCTTGACGCTGCTGCATGACCTCTTCAGTCCAGGTGTTGTGCTGCAAAACCTGGGTCGTGAGTGCGAAGGATGAAATCCCGCCTTTGGTGAAATAGGCTGTCTTCTTTTTCTCGAACTCGTGATTGCTGGCCGAACTGTTTTTCTTGCGGCTGAGCAAAGTCAGATTACCCAAGCGGTGCACCCAGCGTTGGTGTATCTGGGTGTCCGGCACCCAATTCAGCCATTGGCTGTTCGGCGCCGGTTGTTGCGGCATCACATGCTCCACCGACACAACATCGTGTTGGTAGCTCGCGCCCGCCGCAGACAGCAAGCGGTCCAACCGCAACAACAAAACCGCCAAAGCACGTGACGAATGTGTCTCATACAGGGGGCCGCTGAGCGCGGTATAGGTCTCGTGCTGTTCCAGCGGCGTGAGTTGCAAAGGCGATGACGAGGCCGACAGGTCTTGGCCCTTTTCAACGGCGCCGGTCAGCGCCGAAAAGCGCTCGATGCGTTCGTTCACGCCGCTCTTGCGTACCAACATCGAATACCCGAGCCGCTCCAAATCGCTGAAGAAACTCAGCACCAAATCCGGCTCATCGCGGTGCCGCACAAAAAAGGCCAAGGCTGGCGGTAGCCAATCCGTGAACTCCAGCCGGTTGAGCCAGCTCAAATGCTCGTTTACCTGCTCGGCGTGTTTTTGGCTGGCGTAATCGGCGCTGCGAAGTTCGTCGAAGGCCTTGGCCATGGGCAACAAGACATCGTCCAGGAACTTGCGTGGCTGCTGGAACGGCTTCACATGTGCTTCAAACTCTTTGAGCAAGGTGCCCTGAGATTTCGCTTTGCGATAGACCATCCGTATGTGGCTGAAGAGGTCTCCAAACTCTTCACGCCCTAGATTTTCTTCTTCGTCTTCCCACCTCTTGGTGTATTCGTCGCGAAGCTCAGGAGGGAGTTTGCTGATTATTTCGGCCTTGAGGATGTCGGTCGCGCTGAGGTCCATCCCTCGGCTATTCAGCACGCCAAAGATGCGGTAGGCCGAATCCAAGTCGGGCGTCGCCACGGTCACAAGGTAGCAACGGGTAATGATGAACTGAACCAACCGCGTCAATTCGGGCTGTTCCAACTTGGCCAACTCGCTCAAGAAGACTTCTGCATTGGCTCGCAGCCGGGCCTGTGCGTCAGGAAGCTTGGCGTTGAGGGCGACGAGGGCTTTTAAGCCTCCTTCATGCTGCATGTACTGACGAAAAAAATCTCGGTCCCGGTCGCGCAGCGAGAGTCGGTAGCGCGCTTCGGTGGCCGACACCACATCACCATGTTCATAGATGCGTTTGGTGATGCCAGTCTGAACTGCACCGTCCTGCACCGTGGCACGTATCGCAGAGAGCAGCAAGGTCAATGTGGTCAGCCGTTGCTGACCATCAACCACCGTCGCCTCCGCCGAAGTTTCGCCCTTGATGAGCACGATGCTGCCAAGAAAGTATGGCGCCGCTTCATTGAGTTGTTCCGGTGCGCTCCTGAGTGCGCCCAGCAAGTCATCTAGCAATTCCTGGGCTTGCTCCTTGCCCCAGGCATAAGGGCGCTGAAACCCAGGAATGGTGAAGACATAGTCATCGCTGAAAATCTTGGCCAACGACTGCTCTTTGGCAGTGAGTGTTTGGGTCAATTGAAACTCCCTAGGAATTGTTGTATCGGGTCAGGCTTGGCGCACGTCAATTTGGCCGGTGACGGCGGCGGCGATGAGTGCGGAGCGTCGTTCCATGAGTAAACAAACGGCGCGCTCTGCCTCTGCCGAAAGGGCGAAGAGCTTTTGACATTCAAGTCGAATGAACTTCAAAATCTCCACCTGTTCTCTCGGCGGCGGCAGAGCAACGTAAAGTTCGCCAATGGACGCCATGTTCAACCCCTCCATAGTTGTGCCCTGCGCTGCCAACGAAAAGTATCTCTGACTCGTAGAGTTGTTAAGGAAGGTTTGCAAGTACCTTGGGGAAATCAGCTGCTCGATAACTCGATACAGGACCAGCCGGGGATTGATGATTCCTGGCTCTGCATTGTTTGGAATTACAGCCGCTCGGCCGATGGTCCCCATCACGCTAATCAGAACGTCGTCTGGTCTTACCCGATAGCGGGACATTTCAGCAAACTTCTCCTCCGAAATGTAGTAATCGCCCAGTGAGAAGTCGTCGGGTATCACTTGCTGTTGGCCGTACACGCGATATCCAGCGGAGACGTACATCGATTTGGTTAACGATGAACCGTAGGGGCCGGCGATGCTGTCTTGAACGAGATGCTTCAGGCGTCGGACATCCCAATGCGCCGGCACATTCCCCAGCCATGTCACGCCGGAATCCTTCATCGGCGCTTCGGGGTTGAGGCCGCGCGTGACGGCTTGGGAGATGGTGGCCTGGCGTTTTTCGGCGAGCAGGGTGATGAGCTTTTCCTGCTCGGCAATCAGCACATTAATCTTGCTGGTTTCGCGGTCTAGGAAGGCGGCGATTTTCTGTTGCTCTTCGACGGCGAGAAGCGGCAGTGTGACCTGAGCGAAGTTTGAGAACCGCAGGGCCTGGCCATCCCGGACCAAGTTCGTCGTCGCTTGCAAAGCTTGGATGTAGGGAGCGCTTTTAAACAGATAGCGATAGAACGGAGACCAAATGGCGTCGTTGGGAACGAGCATCACGTAGGCAGAACTGATGCTGCCACGTAGGCCACACCATTCGATGCCGCCCTGAAAGCTGCGCATACTGATGACGAAGTCGTTCGGCTCGGCGCGCTTGAGGATGTCGGCGCCGACAATAACCTGCACTACCTTGTGGCCCTCCAGTTCCATGAAGTCCGTCTGATATATGACCCCGTGCTTCTGGGAAGCTGTAAGTTGCTTGTCCCCCGCAACAGCCTTCTCGTTGCGATTGGCGAAGTAGCGGCGACTCTGAACGACTGTCCAGTGTGCCGGCACCGGGCCTAGCCAAGTCACTCCGCTGTCCTTGTACTCTCCGTACTTCGGCAAACTCATTCCGCCAGCTCCTCCAGCATCTTCATGATGCTGGTCGTCACGGTTTTCAGTTCTTCGTCGATTTCATGCAGGCTGCGCGGCGCTTCGAACACATAGAAATGCCGGTTGAAGGGGATTTCGTAGCCGACCTTGGTTTTCTCCGGGTCAATCCAGGCGTCCGGCGCATGGGGCAGCACCTCGCGCTTGAAGTAACTGGCCACGTCATCGGATAGCGGCACATTCTCGGTATCTCGCAAGGCACTGTCGGGTTGTGGCTTTCCCTTGAGCTTGCCGCGCTCGCCCAACATGAGGTGGCCGGCCTCATCACGCAGCGGGCGCTCCACCGTGATGGTCGAGTAACCAAAATCTTCATTGCGGAAGATGCGCGACAGCGGCACGCGCTTGAGCTTGCCGCCTTCAGGTGCAGCGGGAGCGACATCCGTGCCGGTGACGATGCGTTGCTCCAACTGCTGACCAGCACTGTCCAACACGGTCACCACCTCGGCCTCGGTGAAATTGCCGAACAGGCGCGTGACCGTGGCAATGTGCTCGTCGCTCATTTCCTTGCGCTTTGAGCCAAGACTTTTGCGCATCTTTTGCCAGAGGCCCGAAGCGTCGATGAGCTGCACAAAGCCTTGGCGGTCCTTGGGCTTCTTGTTGGAAATAATCCAGACGTAGGTGGCGATACCGGTGTTGTAGAACATATCGCTGGGCAGGCCGACGATGGCCTCGACCAGGTCGTTCTCCAGCACATAACGGCGGATTTCACTCTCGCCGCTGCCCGCGCCGCCGGTGAACAACGGCGAGCCGTTCAGCACGATGCCGAAGCGGCTGCCGCCGTCGGTGGCGGGCCGCATCTTCGCCAACAGGTGCATCAGGAACAGCATCGAGCCGTCGCTGACGCGCGGCAGGCCGGGGCCGAAACGGCCATCAAAACCCTTTTGCTCATGCTCCTGGCGCACGGCTTTTTCGACTTTTTTCCACTCAACACCAAACGGCGGGTTGGACAGCATGTAGTCGAATTTGCGCCCGCCATGTCCGTCGTCTGACAAGGTATTGCCGACGACGATATTGCCGACATCTTGCCCCTTGATGAGCATGTCAGCCTTGCAGATGGCGTAGGACTCGTCATTCAGCTCCTGGCCGAACATGGTCAGCCGCGCCTGCGGGTTGTGTTCCAGCAGGTATTCGCCCGCCACGGAGAGCATGCCGCCGGTGCCAGCGGTGGGGTCGTAAATCGTACGGACCACAGCATTGCCAGAGGTCAGCACGTCGTCGTCCTCGATGAAGATGAGGTTAACCATGAGGCGAATCACTTCGCGCGGAGTGAAGTGTTCCCCGGCGGTTTCGTTGCTGATTTCGGCAAACTTGCGAATCAGCTCCTCGAACACCAAGCCCATTTGGCCGTTGTCCACGGTGTCAGGGTGCAGGTCGATATTGGCGAACTTCTCAACCACCAGGTAGAGCAAATTCGACTTGGCCAGGCGCTCGACCATGGTCAAGAAGTCGAAGCGCTCAAAAATGTCCCGCGCCGCCGGCGAAAACGCCTGAATGTAGGCATACAAGTTCTGCCGAATATGGTCCTGGTCGCCCAGCAGCTTGACCAAGTCCAGCGGCGAGGTGTTGTAAAAACTCTGGCCGGCCTTGCGCAGCAAGAAGGGGTCCGGGTTCAGCCCGGCCTTGGTCTTGGCCTCGAACTCGGCCAGGACGGCGGGCTTGGTGGATTCCAGCACACAGTCCAAGCGGCGCAACACGGTGAAAGGCAAGATGACGCGGCCGTATTCACTTTGCTTGTAGTCCCCGCGAAGCAGGTCGGCGACGGACCAAATGAAAGATGAAAGCGCTTGATGATTCACGGAACTCCCTTTTGTTTTGTTTTGTGTCTTAACGGCCAAAGTCGATGCATTCTCGCTGCAATCCAGGTGAGGGCAGGCTAGCGCTCACTGAGTAGTCGGCAGATGGAGCGGTTGCAGCACGCAGGGCTAGGCCACGCGGCAAATTCGAGCCCATCACCGAAGGGACAAGGGCCGGCCTCACAACTTAGAAGGCGTGACTTTTCCCGTGTGCGTAATCAGGATTCAATTGATTGTTGAAGTTTTGAGTTTTGGCCGAAGACGCACCGGGCTAGCTGAATGAGCTTCCATCTTTCGCGGCTGAAGTGGCCCGCAGAGAGTCCTGTCAAGAAAATTATGATTTAAAAGTCCATCATTACACTTGGTGTAATTTAGGACTTGACGCAGTTTGCGTTGAAACCTAAACTTCAGTTATGGATGTTGAGTTCGACGATGAAGATTTGGACCGCCTTGAGATAGATGCCCAATTCACGGCCGGGTTCTCGCAGGAGGTGGTGCGTGCTTTTCGAAAGAAGATGCAGCAGATTCGCGCCTTCAAGGATGAGCGCGACTTCATGGCTCTTAAATCCTTGCACTTCGAAAAGCTCAAGGGCAATCGGGAGGGACAGCACTCAATCCGTCTGAATTTGCAGTGGCGTCTGGTCTTGGAAATCCGGGGGACCCACCCTTGCAAAGTCGTCGGAATCATTGAAATCGTTGACTATCACTAAAAATATTGGAGAAATCATGAACGCACGCGTGCCTGCTGAAGTATTCCCGCCTGGGGAGTTCCTGCGGGAGGAGTTGGAAGCGCGGGACTGGAGCCAGAAGGAGTTGGCGGATATTCTTGACCGTCCGCCGCGTCTCATTAGCGAGCTCATTGCCGGAAAACGCGCAATTACCCCTGAGACCGCCAAGGGTCTCGCTGAAGCGTTTGGTACGTCGCCCGACTATTGGATGAACTTGGAGAGCCAGTACCAGCTCTCCAAGGTCAAGGTCTCCAATGACAACGTTTCGCGTAAGGCGCGCCTCTACGGCAAATTTCCCGTTCGCGAGATGCTGCGCCGTGGTTGGGTGCGTGCGAGCGAAAACATCGATGTTGTGGAGCAGCGCTTTTGCGAGTTTTTCGGTGTGTCCAGCATGGATGCAGAGCCCGAGCTTTGCCACAACGCTAAGAAGACCCACGCAATGGCGCAGGTCACGCCGTTGCAGCTGGCCTGGCTCTTCCGGGTTAGAGCAATGGCGACTCAACAGGTTCTTCCTGCTTACTCCAAGGCCAAGCTTCTGGATGCACTGGATAGGCTTAAGTCACTCATCTTGGCGCCAGAGGAAGTTCGCAATGTGCCGCGTATCTTGGCTGAGGCTGGCGTGCGGGTCGTGTTTGTCGAGCCAATGGCTGGCTCGAAGATGGACGGTGCCTGTTTTTGGCTCGACGGAGACAAGCCCGTCATTGGAATGACTCTACGTTTCGACCGCATTGACAACTTTTGGTTCGTTCTGCGCCATGAGTTGGAGCATGTGTTGCAGGAGGACGGAAGGGCGGAGAACCAGGCAGTCATAGACATGGATGTCGGTGACGCAAAGGAAGAGTTACCCGAGTGCGAGCGAAAAGCGAATGCGGCCGGTGCGGATTTTTGCGTGCCGGCACTTGAGTTCGAAAATTTCATAGCCCGAGTACAGCCTTACTTTTCAGAAGAAAAGGTACTGCGCTTTGCGCAACGCATCAATGTGCACCCCGGTTTGGTCGTCGGGCAGCTCCAGCGTAGGCTGGGTCGTCATGACTTCTTGCGCAAGCATCAAGTGAAAGTGCGGGCGTTTGTGTTGCCAGCGGCTGATGTCGATGGTTGGGGTTCGTTTTCCGAGTAATCAACTATTGGTTGGGAGTCGTTATGTCAGCTTACGCGAATCAGGTGAAATCCTACATCGAGCGCTATCAAGTAGAAGTAGGCGGCGATGGTCTGCTTGACCCTCATGCCGTGGCTGAGTGGGCATACCGAAATGGACTCCATAAGCCAAGCATTCGCACGGTGGTGGATGCTATTGCTACAGACATCGCCCAGCAATTCCGCGAGGACTATCGGACTGATGCGAAGGGGCAGCGATATCGCGCTATGCATGCGGTCCGCTCCAAAAAGGGCGACAAATCCATGTCGCTCTGGGCCGATATGGACGATGAGCGAGCGCCGCGCGACCACTTTGTGCGCTCGTTCTCCCAACGGCGCCAGCAAATCGTTGGCGACTGTTTTCAGCTAAAGACCGATGTGGACGTCTATAACGCCAAGGACCCAGCCCAAAGGCCAATCCAGGTGCCGCTCGACTTCACCTTAGACATTGAAGAATTGCAACTGCCGTTTCAGGGTAAGAAGGCAGCCTGACCTAGGAGAAAATTTAAGTGCAATCTTCGCTCAATGTTTTAGAGAAGCTCAAACCTAGGCTGGCCAACGAGTTTCAACGGATGCTACTCGCAGCCTCGTTGCAAAGTGCGAGAGAGGATTCAAACCCACTGCGGCTGAATAATTTCTCGGCTTCTTTTCGAGAACTGTTTCGGCATATTCTTGTTGGCTTGGCTCCCGAAAGGAGCGTGTCCGCCTGCATGTGGTTCGAGCCTGACCCATTGGCAAAGGGCAAAGTCACCCGCAGCCAAAAGGTGGCATTTGTAATCCACGGTGGCTTGGACCCGGAGTACGTCACCGACGAACTTGGAATAGACATCGCTGCCGAGCGAAAAGGCCTCCTAAAGTGTATTGACCGACTAAATAAATTCACTCATGTCAACGAAGACTCCTTTGGGAGTGCCCCCGAAGAAGTCGAAAAGCAGGTGCTGGATGCATGCGAAGCGCTTGAATCATTTCTTGACTGCGCAGATGAGGCGCGCCGACTCCTATGCAGCAGAGTCGAGGAACGCATTCACGATGATGTGGTGAGCGAAGCTATCGGCGACACCATCCAATCCCTTGACGAACTCGCGACGCATCATTGCATTGAGGATGTCGATGTCTACGAGGTGGAAATCACATTGCTTGACCACGAGAAGATTCACTTCACTGCCCATGGCTCCGTAGGCGTGCAGCTTCAATGGGGCTCCAATAGCGATGTGCGCCGGGATGAGGGGGCGGTGATTCAAGACTCTTACCCATTGACTTGCCAATTCTTCAGTCGAGTGGCTGAACCAGAACAGCTTGAGGTCGTCCAGAATTCACTGTGCGTCGACACCAGTTCCTGGTGGGACAGCTACTGCGATGAAGAGCCAGAGCCGGAAGGCGCGAGATGAGCATAGCCATAGCAATCCAAAATCGTAATCTCTTGTCCTTCTCCTATGACGGCTTGCGTCGCGTCGTTGAACCTCACACCTTGGGCCGGGACACGAAGGGTCACATGGCGTTAAGAGCCTACCAGGTGGCCGGCGGTAGTGAGTCAGGGGAACATGTAGGCTGGAAAATGTTCCACGTCGATGAAATGTTCGGCGCAAGCGTTCAGTCCCAGGTTTTCGCTGGCCCTCGGTCAGGCTACAAGCGTGGCGACAAGGCCTTTCAGACCATTCTTGCCCAGCTTTGAGACTCTGCTTGAAATAGCTGGTTGACTTGCCTCGGTTCTTTGAACAGTGATATTGTCCAGCCTGTCACGGGTTTTGCACCGCCTGAATGGCGTACACATTGGCGTACAGTACGAGCAGAAATTCCTAAATTCCTATAGGAATCAATGGCTTATGAGGGATATGAATTCGAATCTCTCCGACTCCGCCAAGATGAAATTGAGTAAGGCCCGCTAGTTTCTAGCGGGCCTTTTCTCATTTCAGCCCGCGAAAAACTTCGGGAGTTTCATGGGCTATGGGCGTTGCACCTAATTCAACCTTGTTGGCCCTTCGCCGACACCCAGATTCCACTCACGATCAGGGCAAAGGCGAGGCCGTGGTACCAATGTGGCCATTCGCCCAACAGCGCTGCCGACAGCAGCCCGGCGAACACTGGCGTTAGGTTGTTGAAAAATGCCGCCACGGCCGGCCCGGCTTCGGCGACGCCCTGAGCCCAGCAACGGTAGGCAATCAGGGATGGGCCTATCGCCACAAAGGCCAGCGCAAAGGCTAGGCTTGGCCCCCAGTGAATCGGCGCCGGCGTGTTGAGTTGCTCCAGCCCCGCCATGCTGCCCGCAAACAAAAGACCAAAGAGAACTTGCGCCAGCAAGAGCTCGGCCCAATTCCAGTCGGGTTTGGCGGCTCCTTGCATCGTTGCCGGCGGGCGCGCCAGCAGCCAGCTGTAAATGGCCCAGCTGAAAACCGCCAACAGCATCAGCAAATCGCCGCTGACGAATTGCACCGCCGCCAAGGTGGCGAATTGGCCGCGCGCAATCACACAGGCCACGCCGGCGAGCGACAAGACCGCGCCGATCAATTGCGGCCGCTTCGGCCTAACGCCAAACAGCACCGCACCCACGGCCAGCATCCAGACCGGCATGCTGGCGGCAATCAGGGTGACGTTGAGTGGGGTAGAACTGCGCAGGGCCTGGTACTGCAAGGCGTTGTAGCAACCCATGCCGAGAAAGCCGGTCAGTGCCAGATAGCGCCAATGCTGCAAGAGCGGTGCGGGCCTTGCCAGAATCCGCCAAGCCAGCGGCAGCAAGAGCAGGGCGGCCAAGGCCCAGCGCATGGCGTTCAAAGCCAAGGGTGGCACGCTCCCCACCATCAAGCGGCCAACGACCGCGTTGCCTGCCCACATCAAGGGGGGCAGTGTCAGCATCAATGCCAAGCGGGCGCTGAGGCGCAAAGCCGTGCGCCTCAGGAGCCCGCCGGAGAGGCCGGCTTGGGTTCCAACTGCAAAGCGACTTCAAAGCTGAAGCAAGAGCCGGTGCCGGGCTGGCTCTCCACCAGGATGCGCCCGCCCATCAGGTTGACTAGGCGCTGCACGATGGTCAGGCCCAAGCCAGTCCCGCCATAGCGACGTGTGATGCTGCCGTCCGCTTGGGTGAAGGGCTCAAAGATCTGCGCGATTTGGTCCTTGGTCATGCCGATGCCGGTGTCGTGCACGCTGAAGCGAAGCCTGAGTTCGCCCGGCGGCGCTTGATGGCCTGCTGCCTCGCTGGGTTCGAACTCTACGATCTGCACTTCCAGCCGAACCTCACCTTTTTCGGTGAACTTGAGTGCATTGCCGACCAGATTGACCAGCACCTGGCGCAGCCTGAGCGCGTCACCCAAGGCGCGTTGAGGCACGCCAGGTTGGACGCGGGCGTGCAGCTGTATGCCTTTTTCATGCGCCTGCAGCAGCAAGGGGTGCAGGGCCTCACGCAAGCAGTCGTGCAGGGAGAAGGGCGCCTGATCTATTTGCACCCGGCCGGCCTCGATCTTGGCCACGTCAAGCAAGTCGTTGATGATGACCATCAAGCCCTTGGCCGAGTTGTGGGCCAACTCGATGAACTTGCGCTGCTTGTCTGTCAATTCTGTCAAAAGCACCAACTCGGTCAGTCCGAGTACGCCATTCATCGGGGTACGAATTTCGTGGCTCATATTGGCCAGGAAGCTGCTCTTGGCCTGACTGGCCGCTTCAGCGGCTTCGCGTGCGGTCTCGAGTGCCGCCTGGCTGGCTTTCAAGTCGGCGATATCGCGGGCATTCAAGAGCAGGACCGGCTCGCCAGTGGCGGGGTCGCGCATCGGGCTGGCGTTGATGCCATGCCAGCATAGGCCGGCACTCGTGCGTAGCTCGAAATCCGCCTTGACGCTCTGACCCGCGCGTACCTGTGCGATCACATGAGCGGCATCATCGGCATGGGCGAAGACGGCGTTCAATTCATTTTGCAGCGCAGGCTTGGCGAGCGCGGGCTTTGCGAAGGCCAGCGCTGCGGCCGGATTGCGCATCAAGCAACTGCCGTCCTTGAGGCTGAACACCGCAATGCGAACAGAGGTGTGTTGCAGCGCTTCGATGCCTCGCAGCGCACTCAGGTCAACGCCGCTGGCCAGCGAGTCGGCTGCGAACAGCATCACCTGGCGGCGATCCGGCGTCAGGATGCCGCGCGAAACCAGCATCACGGTGGTCGGCTGTCCCTTGGGGTAGAGCGTCCATTGCTCGCGCACGATCTTGCCCTGCGCATGGTCGGCCGCGGTGACGGCCAGACGCTCACGCACGGCTACGCTGGTGTCCGAAAAATCACTGGAGAGAAATTTCTCGGCCGAGCCTGCCTGCCAAAAACGCAGAGCGGCCGCATTGGCCCAAAGATTGCGCTGGCGCTCGGCGTCGAAGACCCACATGGGCACGTCGAGCCAGTCGTAATGCGTCAAACAAGAAAAGTCGAGCATGGGATTCAGAGGGGACCGGACAAGAGGAGGAGCGGGGCTCACATTGTGTCCTGACCCGCGCCCAAGTAGTGCTCAATCGATCACAGCCGCGCGGTAAGCGTGCCAACTTGCATGTCCCAGCACCGGCCCGGCGATCAGGAGCCCGGCAAACCAAGGCAGAAGTGCCAGCACCACGATGCTGGTGATCAAAAAGCCCCAGAACAGCATCACGCCCGGCTGCGCAAGCACCAGGCGCAAACTCGTCAGGCCGGCCGTCACCGCGTCGGCCTGGCGGGCCAAAAGCATGGGCATTGCAATCACGCTGATGGAAAAAATCAAACCCGCGAACAGGCCACCAACCGCCAAGTAAGCGACGATGAAGCTGAGGTTGTCGGGGTCCAAAAGCTTGGTGATCGAGCCGGCAAAATCGGGCATGCCGTCAAAGCTAACAGCAAAAACAATCAGTGCTGCGCGCCCCCAGATCATCTCCAGAATCAAGAGCACACCGCCAAAGATGGCGATCTGCGACAGGCGCCGCCGCCATGCGGTCAGCGAGTCGAGCAAGGTCGGCTTCTCGCCCCTCTCCAGTCGCGCGCTGACTTGGTAGAGGCCCAGGCACATGAAGGGTCCCATCAACAAGAAGCCCGCGGACAGGGCCAAGGTGTAAATCGGCGCATGCTGAAACACGCCCAGAATCGCCCAACCCATCAGCATGAAGCACAGGCCGTAGAACAGGCCGATGGCGGGGGCGCGGCGAAAGTCCCGCAAGCCCGCAGCCAGCCAGCACAAGGGGTCGCGCAGCCGCAAATTCCGCAGTGGGATGTTGAAGGAGTTGTCGAGTGGCGCTGGTTCTGCTGGCGTGTTGGGCATCATCCGCGCAGCGTAGTGCACAGCTGGCCCGGCGCGCCACCGGGCTTTCCAGCAGAGCGGCGAACTAATTCAAGTTTCAGCCGCGCCGCACGCGCCGGATCTCATCCCAGATCAGCAGCACCGCGCCGACTGTGATGGCGCTGTCTGCGATATTGAAGGACGGGAAGTACCAGCCGCCCGCGTGCACCTGGATGAAGTCGACCACATAGCCGTGCAGCAGGCGGTCGATCACATTGCCGATGGCGCCGCCCAGAATCAGGCTCAGCGCTGTTGCGAACAGCGTCTGTTGGCCGTGGCGGCGCAGCATCACGGTGATGAAGATCGTGGCGACCGCGCCCAAGCCGACAAAGAACCAGCGCTGCCAGCCCCCGGCGCCGGCCAGAAAGCTGAAGGCCGCGCCGGTGTTGTGGACCCGCACGACATTGAAGAAGCTGGTGACGAAGCGGCTATCTCCTAACTGGAAATTCCCCAGGATCAAGACCTTGGTGAACTGGTCCAGCAGGATCACGATCAGGGCCAGGCCCAGCCACAGCCCGAGCTTGTTGCCGCCGCTGCTTTTGCCTTTGCTCGCCATGGTTCAGGCCACCAGGCGGGTTTCGCCGCTGCCGTGCAGATTGCTGTCGCAACGGCCGCAAATCGTTGGATGCTCGGCGTTTGTGCCCACATCGGCGCGGTAATGCCAGCAGCGCTCGCACTTCAGCTGCGTCGACGGCGTGACCGTTACCGTCAACTCGGCTGCTTCGGTCAGGGTAGCCGCCGAAGTGATCAAGACAAACTTCAAATCGTCGCCCAAGGTCTGCAGCAGGGCCAGATCGGCCGCCGGCGCACCCACCAGCACATCGGCCTGCAGCGAGGATCCGACATCACCGGCCTTGCGCACATCTTCGATGCTGCGGTTGACCGCTTCGCGGATTTCGCGGATGCGACTCCACTTGGCCAGCAGCTCGGCATCGACAGCCTCGAACTTCCAGTAAGTCTCGACAAAGATGCTCTTGCCCTCGTGGCCGCCTTCAAAAACGCCCCAAGCCTCCTCGGCCGTGAAGCTCAAGAAGGGCGCCATCCAGCGCAGCATCGCGTGGCTCAAGTGCCAGAGCACGGTCTGCGCCGAGCGCCGTGCCAGGCTGCCGGGCGCGGTCGTGTAGAGCCTGTCCTTCAACACATCGAGGTAGAAACCGCCGAGGTCTTCCGAGCAATAGACTTGCAGCTTGGCCACCACCGGGTGGAACTCATAGCGCTGGAAATGCGCCAGGATTTCGCCCTGCAACTCGGCCGCCCGGGCCATCGCGTAACGATCTACTTCCAGCAACTGATCCAGCGGCACGGCATCCTTGGCCGCGTCGAAGTCGCTGGTGTTGGCGAGCAAGAAGCGCAGGGTGTTGCGGATGCGGCGGTAGGCGTCGACGACGCGGGCGAGGATTTTTTCGTCCAAGCCTAAGTCACCCGAATAGTCGGTGGATGCGCACCAGAGGCGGATGATCTCCGCGCCCATCTTGTCGCTGACGGTCTGCGGTGCCACCACATTGCCGACCGACTTGCTCATCTTTCGACCCTGGCCGTCCACCACAAAGCCGTGGGTCAGCAAGCCCTTGTAGGGCGCGCGGCCGTAGAGCGCGCAGGCGATCAAGAGCGAGGAGTGGAACCAGCCTCGATGCTGGTCATGGCCTTCCAAGTAGAGGTCGGCCTCGGGGCCTTCGGCGTGAGCTGCACCCAAATGGCTGCCCTTCAAGACATGCTGGAAGGTCGAGCCGGAGTCGAACCAGACGTCCAGAATGTCGCTGCCCTTGCTGTACTGCTCGGCTTCGGCGCCCAGCCACTCGGCCGGGTCCAGCTTGGCCCAGGCCTCGACGCCACCGGCCTCGACGATGACGGCGGCGCGCTCGATGAAGTCCAGCGTGTTCGGGTGCGCCAGGCCGCTGTCTTTGTGCAAAAAGATCGGCAGTGGCACGCCCCAGGAACGCTGGCGCGAGATGCACCAGTCGGGCCGGCCGGCGATCATGTCGCGCAGCCGCGCACGGCCGTTCTCGGGGTAGAAACTAGTCGCGTCAATCGCTTCCAGCGCGGTTTGGCGCAGCGATTTTTCGGGGTGCTCGGTCGCGAACAGACCCTCGCCCTCGTCCATGCGCACAAACCACTGCGCCGCCGCGCGGTAGATCACCGGCGTCTTGTGGCGCCAGCAATGCGGGTAGCTGTGGGTGATCTTGACGTGCGAGAGCAGGCGGCCGGCGTCTTCCAGCGCTTGGGCGATGACCGGGTTGGCCTTCCAGATGTGCATGCCGCCAAACAGCGGCAACTCGGTCTCGTAAGCACCATTTCCCTGCACCGGGTTGATGATGTCCTTGAAGGCCATGCCGTGCGCCACGCAGGACTGAAAGTCATCCAGGCCGTAGGCGGGCGCCGAGTGGACGACGCCGGTGCCGTCATCGGCGGTGGCGTAATCGGCCAAGTAGACAGGGCTCAGGCGGTCATAGCCGGCGTCCACATGGGCCAAAGGATGCTTGAAGTTCAGGCCGGCCAGATTCTTGCCGACCGTGGTGGCCAGCACACTGCCTTCGAGCTGCCAGCGGCTCAGACACTTCTCGACCAGCGCCTCGGCGATCATGAAGAGACCGCGCGGCGTGTCGACCAGCGCGTAGATCAGATCCGGGTTCAGATTCAGCGCTTGATTGGCAGGGATGGTCCAGGGCGTGGTGGTCCAGATGACGGTGAAGGCTTCCTTGTCCAGCTTGCTCAAGCCGAATGCTGCGGCCAACTTGGCCGGCTCGGCGCTCAGGAAGGCGACGTCCACCGCCGGGCTTTGCTTGTCTTGGTACTCGATCTCGAACTCGGCCAAGGAGGAGCCGCAGTCAAAACACCAGTAAACCGGTTTCAAACCACGATACACAAAGCCGCGTTCGAACAAGCGTTTGAGTACACGGATTTCGCCGGCCTCATTCTTGAAGTCCATGGTTCGGTAAGGATTGCTCCAATCGCCCAATACGCCCAGGCGCTTGAAGTCCTGGCGCTGCGCGTCGATTTGCTCGCCGGCATAGGCGCGGCTCTTGGCCTGCACCTCGTCGCGCTGCAGACCGCGACCGAAGGTCTTTTCGATCTGGTTTTCGATCGGCAGGCCGTGGCAGTCCCAGCCGGGGATGTAGGCGGCGTCATAGCCTTCCAGCTGACGCGCCTTGACGATCATGTCCTTCAGGATTTTGTTGGCGGCGTGGCCGATATGGATCTGGCCGTTGGCGTAGGGCGGCCCATCATGCAAGACGAATTTGGGTGCACCGGCGCGGGCTTCTCGCAAGCGCTGGTAAGTGCCTTGCTCTTCCCAGGCCTTGACCCAGCCCGGCTCGCGCTTGGGCAGATCGCCCCGCATCGGGAAAGGGGTGTCCGGCAGGTTCAGCGTGGCGCGGTAGTCTTTTTTGTCGGTGGTCATGATGGCAGAACTCAAACTTTGGGGCTGTCTTCACGCTTGATGCATGAAACCGCAGCTAGGGAGGAAGGGCGCATGTGCGAGACAGCGTTTGGTGCGAATCTAGAGGCGAGCGGCGCGAGATTCAAAAGGCCGCAGCAGCAGCGTCAAATTCGGTCGCGGGTGGTCTGGCGCAGCGTCAAAGCATGGGTGGCCAAAAAGGCGCGGGCGTCCGATACATCCTGCTGGATGGCGGCCGTCAAGGCGGGCAGCCCGTCGTAGCGGGCCTCGTCGCGAAGTTTATGCAGTAGTTCCACACGCACGAGTTTACCGTAGGCCCCGTTGGCGCCTAGCTGAGCCGGCCAGTCCAGGCAATGCACTTCCAGCAGCACGCGGCCGGCGTCTTCAATGGTAGGGCGCACGCCAAGCGAAGCGACCCCGTCCAGGGCACGCGCGGCCAAGCCCTGCACGCGCACCGCAAAGATGCCCTGGGCGGCGGGCTTGTCATGGGTAAAGCGCAGATTCAGCGTGCGAAAACCGTCGGCCGCGCCCTTGGTCGATTCCCCCAGGCTGCGGCCCAGCTTTTTGCCATGCACCACATGGCCGGAGATCGAGTAAGGGCGACCCAAGAGCCGGGCCGCCGCCGGCATATCGCCGCTGCTCAGTGCCTCCCGCACGGCCGAGCTGCTGACGCGCAGACCGTGCACCTCATAACTCATCATTCGCGCGACATCAAAGCCTTTGGCGCGACCTGCCGCATCCAAGGTCGCATAGTCGCCCTGGCGCTTGGTGCCGAAGCGGAAATCGTCGCCGACCAGGATGTATTTGGCGCCCAGCCCTTGCAGCAACACCTGTTGAATGAAATCTTGTGCGCTCAAGCTGGCCAGGCGTTCGTCAAAGCGCAACACCACCACTTGATCAATGCCGCAGCGCTCCAGCTCGCTGAGCTTGTCGCGCAAGGAGGCGATTCGCGCCGGCGCCAGATGAGGTTGGCCCAGCTTGGCGGCAAAGAAGTCGCGCGGATGCGGCTCGAAGCTCATCACGCATGAGGGCAGGCCGCGGTGCTGCGCCTCCGATTTGAGCAGGGCCAACATGGCTTGATGCCCGCGGTGGACGCCGTCGAAATTGCCTATGGTCAGCGCGCAAGCGGGCGCGATGCCGGGGTGGTTGAAGCCGCGATAAACATGCATGGCGCGGATTATCCGTCGGGCGAATAGACCGGAAGCGAAGTACTGGGCTGAGTGTGGCCGCTCCTAGGCCTCAAGCGCTGTGCAGCCAAACCGCTGATCGATTGTGCAGCGTTCACTTGCAGCTTTTGTCGAGCCAAGCCGCAGCTGCTTGCTCGGCGCTCTTTTGAGCGGCTGCGGCTTCGATCAGCTCATCCGGTTGAATCGGACCTGGGTGCGGCTTGCCGCTTCGGTCCAGGGTCATCGAGGTCGCTAAATTGAATATGCCGCCATGCCTGAGTGGAAAAGGCTGGTTGGCGCTGGTGACGCCGGCCGTAGGCAGACCGAAGAAGCGGGTTTTGGCGCGGCCTTTGAAGGCCAGCGCCACCATTTCCCCCGAACTGCCGGTTTGCGGCCCGGTCAATACAGCGATATGAATCGGCAAGACAGGTGCCGAAGGGGCGCTCTCAAGCGCTGCGGTGATTCTTTCGCCTTCCACCCAGATCTCACCGCCTCGGCGGGAGACCAGGCTTGAAACGCCTTTTCCCGACTTGAAGCTCAGCATCAAGCCTTCAGGCAGCAGGGGCAGCAGACCGCTCAGCATCGGGTACATATTGCCGCCTGAATTCGCTCTGAGGTCCATCAACAAGCCGCAATTGCTGCGGCCCACGCTTTCATTCAGCAATGCCCTCAAGTATTGGGCAGCGGCCAGCTCTGTTGCAGGGTCAAGGCCGCTGAAGCCATGTGTTGCAATCATGGCGTAGCGCTGAACGGTCGCTGCATCAGCAATCGACGCCGGTTTGCCCGGGGCGGCAGTTGCGGGCGCAAGCAAGGCCTGGACTTCTGCTCGCGACAGATAGGAGGAGTGGCCGTCCTCTAGCTTTGACACCAGGTAGCGCAAGGCTGTATCCAGGTCGCCTTCACGCTCTCCGCCATTGTTGTGGGCGATCTGATTGGCAATGCTTTGAATTTCCGGCCAATCCGAGCGCTCACCTTTGAGTGCCTTGGCTCGCATCAGCGTGATGGCCTCGGCGATGATCTCCGTCGGCTTTTCGATCACCGCACTCGCGCCGTCACCTCGGTATTGGCGGACTAGCAGCAGTACGCAGCCGATGATGAATGCGCTGATCAGCGAAACGCTGAACAGCAGCCACAGGGTGCGACCAGACTTTTGATCGGCAGGGTTGTCGGCTTCGCCGGCCATGCGCAATGGGGTCGGCTTCGGTCGATTCAGACCAGCTCCGCCACCTGAATATGCCGCTGCACGACGGCCACCAAGTCGTCCATCTCGAAGGGCTTGACCAGATAGTCGTCCATGCCGGCGGAGATGCAACGATCGCGGTCGCCGTTCACGGCACTCGCCGTCAAGGCGACGATGGGTACATGGCCGAGCGACAGCTGGCGTTCATGGGCGCGCCAGCGACGTGTGGCCTCGAAGCCATCCATCTTGGGCATTTGGCAGTCCATCAGGACGAGGTCGTAGGCGGCGGCTTCGAGTCGCTCCAAGGCTTGCAGGCCGTCTTCGGCTTGCTCGACCTGCAGGCCACAGCTTTCCAACATGGCGGTGGCGACCAGCACATTGACCATGCTGTCGTCGACCAGCAGCACGCGGCCGGACAGCTTTGGCGCGGGGTGCACGACACCGCGCGCGCTGTTCAGCGGCGGGATTTCGCTCACACAGGCTTGCAGCGGCAGCGTGAATTCAAACAAGGAGCCTTGGCCAGGTACCGAGCTGCAACGCAGGTCGCCACCCATGGCACGCGCCAACTCGCGTGAAATCGTCAGGCCCAGACCGGTGCCGTCTTGGCGGCGCGGCTTGCGCGCTTGGCCCAGGGCAGCCTCGGCCTGTTCGGCTTGCTCGAAGGGCGCAAATACGCGCTCCATTTGGTCGGCGGCAATGCCTTCGCCGGTGTCGCGCACGGCAAAGCGCAGCAAGGTGCCTGCACGCATGTCCAAGGTCGTGCCGACCTCGATCGAAACGCCACCGCGGTCGGTGAACTTGATCGCATTGCCGATCAAGTTGTGCAGCACCTGCTTGATGCGCGAGGCGTCACCCAAGGCGAAATGGGGCAGGGTAGGGCTCAGGTGCAGTTTGAAGTCCAGGCCCTTGTCGCGCGCGGTTTCGCCCAGCAGGCGGCAAACATCATCGACCGTCTCGCGAACATTGACCGGGCCCGCGTCCACGGCGAGCTTGCCGGACTCGATGCGGGCGAGGTCCAGGATGTCATTCACCAACGCCAAGAGGTGATGGCCCGAGCGGCGCATGATGTCGACCTGCTCGCGTTGCTGCGCATCCAGGCCCGAGCGTTCCAGCAACTGCGTCATGCCCAGAATGCCGTTCAGCGGGGTGCGAATTTCGTGGCTCATATTGGCCACGAAGCGGCTTTTGCTGGTGCTGGACTGCTCGGCCGATTGCAGTGCCTCTTTGCGCTCTTGCGCCAGTCGGTCGGTGAGCAAGCGCATGCGCAGCAACTCGGTGCTGCGTTTGTCGGCGCGGCGGGATTCATTCAAACCGATGGCGATGAAGGCCATCAAGCCCAGCGCCGTGAAGGCGCCCAACTGGCTGCCCAGGCTCAGGTGATGCGCGATAAGCGGGGCCAGGGCGAGGCTGCTGAAGACGAGATTGGCGCGCCAGCGGCCCCCTAAATTGAGCAAGGCAATGCCGGCCATGGCTACCAGCGAGGCCAGAATGACGCCCTCCAGTTCAGGCGCTGCTTCGGCGTGAAAGAACCAACCGGCCAGGCCCCAGCTGAGGGAGTCCAAGGCCAGGGTTGCCGTGAAGCGACGTCGCCACGGCGCCAGCTCGGCGGAGCTTGGGGTGCTAGGGCAACTTTGCCAATAACGCCGAAAGCGCAGGACATCCGCACAGCGCAGGCCGCTGAGCAGCAGCCTCAGACCGAACCAAGCCAGCAAGACCGCATGCGGCAGGTAAGGCCAAAACAGCAGCACCGGCATCAAGCTGAACGCCAGCCCCATCAAGGTGGGGGTGGTGATGCGTTCGCTCAACGAGGCGAAGCGCTCCGACAAGACCTGTTCGGAAATGTCCGGGCGCGTCAACTCAACAGGCCTCACAGGGCTTGGCGATGGCAGGTGGGGCGCCTTGGCGCTCACCTGTCCCAGCGCAGATGCTGCAGTCATAAATCTGTTTCCCTCGACAACTCGGCTGCACTTTTGTGGCAGCTCTTTGACATTGGTATTTATACCGCCGTGCTAAGTCCGAGGTTCTACAGACACTTTGTTACAAGATGAACCGGGTCTACCCTGAAGCCTTAGCTAGGTGTTGCACCCAGGCCGCATTTTTAGGGCAAACACCGATCGGCTATGCCGTGTCATCAACTTGTTATGTTGGCGTGATCAGGCTGGGGCTGCTGATCCACATCCACTCACCCGGCTTCAAGTCGGGCGGCAGCGTGAGGGCGCCGAACTGCGGGCGATGCAGGCTTTCAACCCGGTTGCCGACGGCTGCCACCATACGCTTGACCTGGTGGTATTTGCCTTCGATCAGGGTCAAACGCAGGCCGTGCGTGCCAAAGGCCTCGGCCCCCTCGGCGCGCACTTGCTCGGGTTTGTAGGGCACGGTGCGGACGGGTTTGCCGCCTGGGGTTCCTGGTGGCTTGCTGGACTCAGGCTCGCGCAACTCCACGCCGGCCAGCAACTGTGCCACCATTTCAGGCGTTACGGGGTGCTTGCACTGCGCCTCGTAAACCTTGGGAACATGGTGCTTGGGGCTGGTCAGCTTGTGGATCAGCGCGCCGTCGTCGGTGAGCAGCAGCAGGCCGGTGGTGTCTTCGTCGAGGCGGCCAATGGGCTGCGCATCGCGTTCCCGCAAAGGCGCGGGCAGCAAATTCATCACGCTCGGGTGGTGCTTGGGTTTGCGCGAGCATTCATAGCCGCTGGGCTTGTTCAGCAGCACCAAGGCTTTGGCGTAATAGGGCCAGGTCTTGCCCGAGACCTCGAACTCCAGGCCTTCGGTTTCGAACTCTTCCCAGGGGTCGGCAATGACGTGACCACCGACGCTGACCTCGCCGTTGAACAGCAGTCCGGAGCACAGGCGGCGGCTGCCGAAGCCTTGGGAAAACAGGATTTGGGCGATATGCATCTTCATGTGGGCATTGTCCCTCAAGGCCGGGCTCGGTATTCAAGCCACTGGCGCAGGACTTGCTCTGCAAGAATGCGCCCCAGGCTGGCCCGGTCTTGCGGTCATAAAAATGAAACGGACGCGATATGAATTCGATCTCCCGCCCTCAGGGCAAGCCCGTCTTGGCAATCCACGGCGGCGCCGGCACCTTGCTGCGCAGCAAGATGACGGCGGCGATGGAGAGCGAGTACCTGGCTGCGATGGAGCGCATCTTGCTGGCCGGTCAGGCCCAGCTGGCCGCCGGTGCTGCGGCTTTGGATGTGGTTGTGGAAGCGGTGCGGCAGTTGGAGGAGTGCGAGCTTTTCAATGCGGGGCGTGGCGCGGTTTACACCGCGGATGGAACGCATGAGTTGGATGCCAGCGTGATGGACGGCAGCAATTTGCAAGCCGGCGCGGTGGCGGGCCTGCGCACAACCCGCAACCCGGTGCTGGCGGCGCGTGCGGTGATGCAGCACAGCGAGCACCTGATGTTTGTGGGCAGTGCGGGTGATGCGTTTGCAGCCCGTCATCAGCTGGAGCAGGTCGAGCCGATTTGGTTTGGCACCGAGTTGCGGTGGGCGCAACTCGGTGCAGCGCAAGCTTCGCTCGGCGGCGCCCGACTGGACCATGATGTGGATGCGCCGAGTTCGGGGCCAATTGATGACAGGCGCAAGCTCGGCACCGTCGGCGCGGTGGCGCTGGATGCCGCCGGCCATCTGGCTGCCGCGACCTCGACCGGCGGTATGACCAACAAACAGCCCGGGCGGGTCGGCGACTCGCCCATCATCGGCGCGGGCTGTTACGCCAATGACGCCACGGTGGCCGTGTCTTGCACCGGAACAGGCGAGGCCTTTATGCGGGCTTGTGCGGCTTTTGATGTGTCGGCGCAGATGGCTTATCTGGGCCTGCCTGTGCAGCAGGCGGCCGACAATGTGGTCAAAACCAAGCTGCCGCGCCTGGGCGGCAGCGGCGGCTTGATCGCGGTGGCCGCGAACGGCGATGTCTGCTTCAGCTTCAACTCCGAAGGCATGTACCGGGGCTATGCCAAGCTAGGGGAGCAGCCGGTGCTGGCGATTTATGCCGACGATGGGCTGGCGCCCTGAAAAGACCGGCGGCTCAGGCAAACACCCCGGCCGCATCCGTCATGCGAGCGCTGACCTCACTGAGTTGATGCAGGCTGTCGCCGAACTGCATCTCCATCACGGTCAGACGCTTGAAATAGTGGCTGGAGATGTAATCGTCGGTGACGCCGATGCCGCCGTGCAACTGCGTACATTGCTGGCCCACAAAACGCATCGACTGCCCCAGCTGCAGCTTGGCTTGTGCCAGCGCACGCCTTCGGGCAGCGGGCTCCTCGCCCAGCTTCAGGCTGGCAAAGTAGCTCATTGAGCGGGCCAACTCCAGCTGCATCTTGACGTCGGCGATGCGGTGGCGCAGCGCCTGGAAGCTGCTGATTGAGACCCCAAATTGCTTGCGCTGGTTCATATAGTCGGCGGTGATGGCCAGCAGCTTTTCCATCGCTCCGACGCCTTCGGCGCAAAGCGCGGCTAGCCCCAAGTCGACGGCCAACTCCAGCACGGCCAGACCCTGCTCGGGGCCGACCAGCAGGGTGGCGTCAGCCTCGATGAGGCTGAGATCACCAGAACGTGAGCCGTCTTGCAGGCTGTAGCTGCGGGTGCTGACACCGGCTGCGCCGCGCTTGACCAGGTAGAGCGCAATGCCCTGGGCTTCATTGACCTCGCCTTGTACGCGCGCCGGCACGATGAAGGCATCGGCCTCATCAACCGCCGCCACCAGGTTTTTGACACCGCTGAGCTTGCCGTCCACGGCGCGGGTGCTGACATGGCTCAAACAATAACGTGCAGCCCGCTCTTGCTGAGCCAACACGATCAAGGCCTCGCCGGCGGCGATTCTGGGCAGCCAAGCGGCCTGCAGGGCCGGCGGTGCGGCTTGGAGCACCGCCGGCGCGATCAATGCCGCCTGCGCAAATGGCTCCATCACCAAGCCGCGCCCGAGCTCTTCCATCACCACCATCGCGTCCACAGCGCCAAGCCCGAGTCCTCCATGGGCTTCGGGCACCGCCAAGCCCATCAGCCCCAGGCTGCTCAAACCGCTCCAGGCTGCGCGCGAGAAGCCGCCGGCCCGCACAATGGCTTGGCGCTGGGCAAAGTCGTAGTCTTTGCTGACCCAGCGGCTGACCGCGTCGCGCAGCGAGTCTTGGTCTTCGGTGAAGTCAAAGTCCATTTTTCGTCCCTTTCAGCCTAAGACCGTCTGCGCGACGATATTGCGTTGCACTTCGTTCGAGCCCCCATAGATGGTGGTCTTGCGCATATTGAGATAGTGGCTGGCCAGCGGCGCGCAATGCGCTGCACCGACGTGGTCGCCTTGCCAGCCCGCCTCCATCGCTTCAAAGATGAAGGGCAGGCTGAAGGGGCCGCCCGCCAGCATCATCAGCTCGGCATAGCGCTGCTGGATCTCGCTGCCGCGGATCTTCAGCAGACCCGCCACGTCAAGCGACTGCTTGCCACTTTTCTCGGCAGACAGCACCCGCAGCACCATCATCTCTAGGGCAATGATGTCAACTTCCAGCAGTGCGATTTGATCGCGAAAGCGCGCGTCGCCGTCCAACAAACCCTCGGCCTTGGCGATGCGTTTGAGGCGTTCCAGCTCACGCTTGGCGCGGTTCACATCGGCGATATTGGTGCGCTCATGGGCGAGCAGATATTTGGCGTAAGTCCAGCCCTTGTTCTCCTCGCCGATCAGGTTCTCGGCCGGCACCTCGACATTGTCGAAAAACACCTCGTTCACCTCATGTTCGCCGTCCAGCATGATGATGGGGCGCACGGTGATGCCTTTGGACTTCATGTCGATCAGCAAGAAGGAGATGCCTGTCTGCGGCTTGCCCATGGAGTCGGTGCGCACCAGGCAGAAGATCCAGTCGCCATATTGGCCCAGCGTGGTCCAGGTCTTTTGGCCGTTGACGAGAAAGCTGCCGCTGGCTTGGCGTTCGGCCTTGCATTTGACCGAGGCCAGATCCGAGCCTGAGCCCGGTTCGCTATAGCCTTGGCTCCACCAGACATCGCCGCTGGCAATGCCGGGCAAGAAACGCTGCTGTTGCTCGGGCGTGCCGAAAGCCATGATGACGGGTGCCACCATCACCGGGCCAAAAGGCACGATGCGGGGCGCGCCGGCTAGCGCGCATTCTTCCTCGAACAGATGTCGCTGCACGGCGTTCCAGCCGGGGCCGCCAAACTGCTTGGGCCAGGCCCAGCCCAGCCAGCCCTGTCGGCCCAAAATCTTGGCCCAGCGCTGCATATCGCTCTTGTCCAGGCGCTGCGCCTGATGCACTTTTGCGCTGATGTCCGCCGGCAAGTGTTTGGCCACCCATTGCCGAATGTCGGCGCGGAAGGCCATTTCTTCCGCCGTGAAGTTCAAGTCCATGCTGTTTTGCCCGCCTTGTTCTGAACATTCCTAAACCGACCGGGTTTTAGCACGAACGTGCTATTTCTTTTTGTCTCGGCTGCGACAAGTTGCTGCAGGGGCGGCAGGGATGTATGTCCGCGAGGATGCCTGGCGCGCCAGGCC
The DNA here is from genome assembly GCF_028595345.1 of Roseateles albus. Taxonomy (NCBI): domain Bacteria; kingdom Pseudomonadati; phylum Pseudomonadota; class Betaproteobacteria; order Burkholderiales; family Sphaerotilaceae; genus Roseateles; species Roseateles albus. The sequence goes on from NZ_JAQQXT010000002.1 coordinate 509,110, forward strand.
CGTCCTGCTGGTGCTCTGTGAGCTTTGCGTCAGCTGCTTCACGGCCAAGGTCTGCTGGCGACCCTGAAGGCGCCAAGACGGGACCTGCCCGAACCAGTTTCAGTAGCGCAAATCCAGCGTCAGCACATCGTTATGCCTGAGCATTTGAAATCGGGTCAAAAAGCTATTACCCAGCAAGACATGGCTCATCTGGCCCGGAATGACGATGGCTTCGACGTTACGCACTTCGACATCGCCGATGCGCACGCTGCCCAGCTGCATCATGTGCGCCGGCACCACGCCATTGGCGGTCTGCGTCATGATGCGCCGCCCGGCCGAATAGTTCAGGCCGATGCGCTCGGCCTCGGCCTGGCTGATCGAAATGGCGGTGGCACCGGTATCCACCAAGAACTGGGTGCTTTGGCCGTTGATGCTGCCGATGCTGGTGAAGTGCCCGCCGGAGCCGGCGCTCAGAATAATTTTTCGACCCGCGTTGGCGGCGGGGCCGGCGTCACCGATGCGCCCCGGCGTCGCTCCCATCAGCAGCGACTGGCGGCGCCCGCCAACCTCGACCTCGGCCCGGCTTTCATCCACCGAGACCAGGCGCACGCCGCGCACCGTGCTGCCCACCGTCACAGTGCGGGCTTCGCCGTCGATCAAGAGCAGCGCAGCCTTGTTGCCTAAACTGCCATTGAAGCTGACCGTGCCGGCTGTTTGGCCATGGGCTGACGCGGCCATCAAGCCGCAGGCGCAGGCCAAGCTCAACAAAGCGGCCAGCTTCATCGGCTTTCAGTCCCGGAAGTTGTCGTAGCTCAGCGGCACGTCCGCGAATTCTTTTTTCAGCAAGGCGATGCCGACTTGCAGGTCATCGCGGTTTTTGCCGGTGATGCGCACGGTGTCGCCCTGGATCGAGGCTTGCACCTTGAGTTTGGCGTCTTTGACGGCCGCGACGATCTTCTTGGCCAGCACCGACTCGATGCCGTTTTTGATCTTGTAGACCCGGCGCACCTTGTCGCCGCCGAGCTTCTCGATCTTTTCCTGCTTGTCCAGAAAGCTGATGACCACGCCTTGCTTGATCAGCTTGGCGTAGAACACGGCCTCGATCTGTTCGAGTTGGAAATCACTGTCGCCGGTGGCGTGGATTTCCTTTTCTTTTTCCTTCAAGACGACTTCGGCGCTGGTGCCCTTGAAGTCGAAGCGAGTGGCGATCTCTTTGGCACTGGTGTCAACGCCATTCTTGATCTTGGCCATATCGGGTTCGAGGGTGGTGTCAAAACTTGGCATGTTTATTTACGCTTGAGTGGTTGATGGGCCAAGGATAGCCCGATTGATCTGGGAAAATTCTGCCATGCAGGATCAAGCTGTAAATCCCCCGAATGAGTCCCAACTCGAAACGGCGCGCCTTGCCTTGCCTATCGAGTTGGCCGTCAATCTGAAGCCCTACAACAGCTTCGGCCTGCCCGCGACCGCGCAGCGCTTGGTGCGCATTCGCTCGGTGGCCGACGTGCGCCGAGTTGTAGATCATCCGCTGCTGGGCCGGGCACCCAAGTTTGTCTTGGGCGGCGGCAGCAATATCGTGTTGACCCAAGACGTCGAAGCGGTGGTGTTGAAGATGGAAATACCTGGCATTCGCCTGCTGGAAGAAAGGCCGGACGCCTGGATTATCGAGGCAGGCGCGGGTGTCTCCTGGCATCAACTGGTTGAGTGGACGATTGAGGAGGGTTATCCGGGCCTGGAGAACCTGGCCCTGATCCCCGGTACGGTGGGTGCAGCGCCGGTGCAAAACATTGGCGCTTATGGCCTTGAGATCAAGGACAGGCTGGATAGCGTGGCCGTGGTCGACTTGGTCACCGGGCGCAGCGCGCTGCTGCCGGCTTCGGTTTGCAAGTTTGGCTACCGGGACAGCGTCTTCAAGCAAAGCGGGTTTGGCGGGCTGGCCGGCAAGAGCGTCATCACCCATGTGAGGCTGCGCTGCCCCAAGCCCTGGCAGCCGGTGCTGGGTTATCTGGAGTTGGAGCGCAAGATGGCCGAAATCGGGACGCCGCAACCGACGGCCCGCCAAATATTTGACTGGATCTGCGAAATCCGTCGCGCCAAGCTGCCCGACCCGGCCGTGATCGGCAATGCCGGCAGCTTTTTCAAGAACCCGCTGGTCAGCGCCGAGCAATGCCGCGACATCATTGGCCGCGACCCGCACATCGTTCATTACCCCATGCCCGACGGCAGCGTCAAACTGGCCGCCGGCTGGATGATCGATGCCTGCGGCTGGAAGGGCAAGGCCGTGGGTGGCGCGGCGGTCTATGAGCGTCAGGCGTTGGTCTTGATCAACCGGGGCGAAGCGCGCGGCGCGGAAGTCGTCACTTTGGCGCGCGCGATTCAAGAGAGCGTCTATGGGCGCTTTGGCATACGCCTGGAAACCGAGCCGCTCTTGCTTTAGGGTCGGGTCAGCAGACCTTGTTCGGCACAAAGCACTTCACTGCGCAGCAGCGCTTGCAATAGCGTTTGCGTGAGGGCCAGCAAGTCGGCCCAAGCTTGCTCGGTACTGAGCCCTTGGTCCTCTGTTTGTTTGGCCCGTATTTCCAAGGCCAAGGCCGGCTCCTGAACCAGGATCAGGCCGAGGTTGGCGGCCGCACCCTTGACGGCGTGAGCGGCCGCCTGCAAGGCGTCGCGGTCGCACTGATCACAGGCTTGCTTGAGCGCTTGGCGGGTCTGGGCCAGACTGGCGATATAGGTCGCGTAGAGTTTGCCAACTACGGTCTCGGGCAGGTTGTCGCGCAAGGCTTGCAAAGCGGCCGGTTCGAACTCAAGGCTTGAGCACAGGGCCGTCGCCGGGGCTGCTGTGGTTGCCGTGCTTGTAGCGGCCAGCCCGATTTGGCCACCCAAAAGGCGGGCCAGCACCTCGAAGCTGACCGGCTTTGCCACAAAGTCGTCCATGCCGCAACTCAGCGCGCGAGCACGCGACTCCTCGAAGGCATCGGCAGACAAGGCAATGATTTTGATGCCCGCTTTGGGGCCGGGCAGCGCGCGTATCGCTTGGCTAGCTTGGTAGCCGTCCATCAGCGGCGTGTGCAAATCCATCAGCACCAGATCGAAGCCTTCTCCTTCTTCTTGCTGCAAGCGCTGCAGGGTTTCCAGCCCGTTATCGCAGAAGACGGCGTGATGCCCGAGGCGCTCCAGCACCGCCTTCAGATAGGCTTGATTGGTTGGGTGGTCTTCCGACACCAGGATGCGCAAGCTCTTGCCGCTCAGCGCTTGGGGCGAGGCGGCGGCGGGCAGGTCAGGTGCCGGGCATTCGTCCAGCGGCAAGGACAAAACAAAGGTCGAACCATGCCCCAGTCGACTCTGCGCAGTGATGTCGCCGCCCATGGCACGCGCCAGATTGCGCGAAATTTCCAAGCCCAGACCGCTGCCGCCATAGCGCCTTGAGCTTGAATCATCGCCCTGGCTGAAACGTTGAAACAGCTTCTTCATCGTGGCCGCATCCATGCCTATGCCGGTGTCGCGGATCTGAAACTGCCACTGCGCCGGGCTGCTTGCCCCGTCCTGGCGCAACAGGTGCAGCACGACCTGACCGCTGGGTGTGAACTTGATCGCGTTGCCGATCAAATTGAGCAAGATCTGGCGCAAGCGCGTGGGGTCGGTGCTGACCCAGTCGGGTAGACCCGGCTCGGCCTTGACGGCCAATGCCAGCCCGCCGGCGCTGGCCTGCGAGCGGCTCAACTGCTCCACTTCGCCCAGCAGGCTGCGCAAATTCACCGCTTGCCGCGTGATGCTGATGCCACCGGCCTCCATCTTGGAGATGTCCAGGATGTCGTTCAGCACCGCCAGCAAATGATGGCTGGAGTCGTCCGCTGCTTTCAGCTGCGCTTGTTGCACGGGATTCAAGGGCGCGGCCTTGAGCAGATCAAGCATGCCCAGCAAACCGTGCATAGGCGTGCGCAACTCATGGCTCATATTGGCGAGGAACAGGCTCTTGGCCCGGCTGCCGGCTTCCGCCGCATGTTGTGCTTGGAGCAGCTTGGCGGCCTGGTCTTTTTGCTCGCGCGCATGGCGTAGCAGGCTTGTGAACTGATGCACGACAAGGGCCACCAAACCCAGCGTCAATGCGCACTGCAGCAGCGTCAGCCACAGGCTAAGCCGCGCTTGGTGGCGCACCATATCGCTGCGCTCGGTGGCATCCAGCGAAACCTGATGCGAGGCGGTCAGTGACAGTCCGTGTATGCCTTCGGCCAGACCCTTCATCTGGGCTAAAACAGCCTCGCCAATTTCGGGGTTCTTGAGGAGATGCTCGGCCGACAAGGGCAGCTTGTCCGCCCATTGCACAAAGTTGCGGATATTCGCCAGGGTCAGCGCGTAGTCCGGCTCGCGCTGCAGCAAACGGGTGGTGTGCTCGTCCTCAACCAGCACGAGACGGCTGACGAAAATTTCATAGCGGCGCTCCACCAACTCAGCCGCCGTCGCGATCTCTGCCGATTGCCGCTCAAATTGCGCGCTCCGAGCTTGGTCCAGCGCTTGGTGCAGCTTGAGGTAGTCGACTTCAAACTGGAACAAGCTCCAGACCACATAGTCGTCCTGGTAGCGCTGCGCCGAACTGATCAAGCTGAATTGCCGCGTCTGCAGCCAAGCCACCGCGCCAAAGGTGAGCACCAGCAAGCAGCACATGCCGGCCAGATACATGCGCAAGCGGCGCCTCTGGCTGCTGCTGGCTCCTGTGGATGCGGTGGTGCTGGCTGTGCTCATGCTTTGCTCGGGGCCGGCTTATTTGACCCGCAATGCCTTTAGCTGCCAGGCCGCGCGGCTGTAATACACGCTGTTGCGTAGGCTTTCGTCGCTGTCAAAGGGATAGATGATGAAGAGCGGGCCTTTGTCGCGCAGCGACATTGGCTTGTCGTCCAGCAGGCGCGCCACGATCAAATTGCGCTGCTGCGCGTCCTCGATCGGGATGTTGACCTTGTAGTCATTGATGGCGATCGCCTCTATCTCCTTGCCCTGTGCTGCGGCTGCGCCCAGCACATCCCGAAGCAAAGGCCCGGTGAATTTGCGGGCAGACGGGTACCAGGGCGTGCGGGTCGTGAAGCTGTGCTGGGGCAGGGCGGCCAACATTGCCATGTCAAACTGCGCTTCGCGCGGCACACCCGCGCCGCTGATGGTCAGCACGACGCTGCCGCTGGGTCGCACCTGGGACCAAGCCGACCCCGTTGCGAACAGCGCAAACACGGCAAACACCGCAAGCAAGGCGAACCGGGCCAGCGCCCCGCCAAGCTGACGGGGCAAGCCATGGTGCGCGCGCTGCCGGATCAAGGTTTGCTGGCCGGCTTGTCCTCAGGCTTGCCCTGCAGCTGCGGCAAGCTATTGGCCGTGGCCGGGGAGAGCAGGCCGACCTTGGCATAGGTCATCAGCTTTTCGCGCGTGTCGACGATGTCGAGATTGCGCATGGTCAGCTGACCGATCCGGTCCAGCGGCGAGAAGGGCGCGTCCTCGACCTTTTCCATGCTCAGGCGCTCGGGCTTGTAGGTCAGGTTGGCGCTGCGCGTGTCGAGCAGCGAGTAATCATTGCCCCGGCGCAGCTCGATGCTAACCTCGCCGGTGATGGCGCGCGCCACCCAGCGCTGCGCGCTCTCGCGCAGCATGATGGCCTGCGGGTCGAACCAGCGGCCCTGGTACAGCAAGCGGCCGAGCTTCATGCCGTTCATGCGGTACTGCTCGATCGTGTCCTCGTTGTGGATGCCGGTCAGCAGGCGCTCGTAGGCAATGTGCAGCAGGGCCAAGCCGGGGGCCTCATAGATGCCGCGGCTCTTGGCCTCGATGATGCGGTTTTCGATCTGGTCGCTCATGCCCAGGCCGTGGCGCCCGCCGATGCGATTGGCTTCCAGCAGCAGCTCGACCGGGTCATTGAACTCGACGCCGTTCAGCGCGACCGGCTGGCCTTCTTCAAAGCGCACCGTCACCTGCTCGGCCTTGACGACGACGTCATCGCGCCAGAAGGCAACGCCCATGATGGGGTTGACGATCTTGATGCCGCTGCTCAAGAACTCCAGGTCCTTGGCTTCGTGGGTGGCGCCCAACATATTCGAGTCGGTCGAGTAGGCTTTTTCGGCCGACATCTTGTAGCCGAAGCCGGCTGCGGTCATGAAGGCCGACATCTCGGCGCGGCCGCCCAACTCGTCGATGAACTGCTGATCCAGCCAGGGCTTGTAGATCTTCAGCGCCGGGTTGGTCAGCAAGCCGTAGCGGTAGAAGCGCTCGATGTCATTGCCCTTGAACGTGCTGCCGTCGCCCCAGATATTGACGTCGTCAGCCTGCATCGCGGCCACCAGCATGGTGCCCGTAACGGCGCGCCCCAGCGGGGTGGTGTTGAAGTAGGTGATGCCGGCGGTGCTGATGTGGAAGGCGCCGCTTTGCAGGGCGGCAATGCCTTCGTGGGCGAGTTGCGCGCGGCAGTCCACCAGCACTGCCTTCTCGGCGCCGTACTGCATCGCTTTGCGCGGAATCTCCTCGTAATCGGGCTCGTCCGGCTGGCCCAGATTGGCGGTGTAAGCATAGGGGATCGCGCCCTTGTTGCGCATCCAGTGCAGGGCAGCGCTGGTGTCCAGGCCGCCGGAGAAAGCAATACCGACCTTTTGGCCGACGGGAATGTTCTGAAGAATGGTGGAGGACATGGGCTGAAGTTTGGAGCTAGCGAAGGGGAAGGTGCCTGGTGATTTGGCGCAACGCGCCTATTTTCTGTCAATTTTCAAATGCATCTAGAAGCCCGCGCCGGGCTGAGCAAGATAGCTGAGCTCGGCCGCGCTGGAGGCGCGTCCTAACAATGCATTTCGGTGGGGGTAGCGGCCAAAGAGGGCGATCACTTCGCGGTGTTTGTGCGCGTAGTCCAGCGCGCCGCTCAAGCGTGCGTCTTGCTGCGCCAAGGCGCTGAACTCGGCCACCGAGCGGTCTTGCATGGGCATGCTCTCGGCATGTTCCAGCGGCATCAGGGCGAACCAGCGCTGCAAGGGTTCCATGTCCCGCAATAAGTCGCCGTCCAGTAAAGCCAGCGTGTCTTGCAAGGCCAAGTCGTCGCCGGCAAAGGATTGGGCCGTGCCCCGGAAGACATTGCGGGTGAACTGATCCAGCAGCAGGATGCGAGCGAGGCGACTCAAAGGCGTTTCGCTCCAGGCAGGCAGTCGTCCGGCCAAGGCGTCATCGATCAAGCCGCCAAAGCGCTGTTTGATGTCGGCGTCGGTGGTCTCGCTTTTTTGAAACCAGAGCGGCCGGACCTGCCCGTCATCGGCGCTGCCCAGGGGACCGAACCAATAGTTCAGGACCTGCTGCGCTTGCGCTGCCAGCGTCAGTCGCTGCCAGCGCGGATACCGCTTCATATGCGTAGCCACATAGCTGCAGGCCGGCACCAGTTGCAGACCCAAAGGCGCCGCCCATCCCAGCGCATGCTCGACCAAAATCCCCGCCAGCCCGCGCCCGCGCAGCGCTGGCGCGCATCCGGTGTGGGTGATGATCAGTTGTTGACCTCGCTGTTCGTAGTCCAGCTCCAAGCCATGGCCGTCGACCAGGGCGCTGAAACGTTGTTGGACCGGGTCATGCTGAATATCAAGTGAGCTTGTGTTCATGGTGGCTGCCCTGAGGTCGTGTGGCCGGAGCTACTCGCTCGCGAGTTTCAGGGCGATCGGCGTGATTTCCAAGGAATCGGCCGAGCTGGAGACATAGATGCCGCCGTCTTGCACCGTCACCTGCAACTGCATGCTGCGCTGTGCGAACTTGGCCAATGCCAAGGACTGCTCGGACGGAATTTGCCAGACCGACAAGCGCGGCGCCCGAGTCAGCTTGGCCTCGATGCCGGCCCACCAGATGGCGGTACTGTAAGAGTAGCCGTAGACGCTGACGTGTTCGGCGCGGCCATGGGCCTTGAGCAAGCGGCGGTCATCGGGCTGACCCAGTTCGATCCAGTGCAAGATATGGCCGGTCAAGTCGCGCTGCCACAGCTCGGGCTCGTCGACATCGGTCAGCCCCTTGCTGAGCTCAAGCTTGCCGCCCATTTCATCCGCCGGCACATTGAGCGCAAAGGCCAGGATGCGAATCATCATGCGCTCGTCGGTTTCCGACGGTTGGCGGGCGATGGTCAGGTTGTGTTCCCCGTAGACATGGCGGTCCATGTCGGCAATTTGCAATTGGGCTTTGTGGATGGTGGCTTTGAGTGCCATATTGGACGGTGCTCGGATACGGTGCGGTCTGCACAAGCTGGCAATTATCGGCCAGCCAAGGCGCTGGGCCCGGCCGAGCCGGTGCATGGGAGACAATCGAGCCCTTCCACAAACAGCGGCTGACCAAAAAATGAATATGAAAAAGACCGATCTCGACCGCCTCGCCGGAATCAAGCTGGATTCTCAAATGCGGGGTGCGCCGGTGTTGGGGCGTTTCGGTCAAGGCGCGGCGCAGCTGCCCGACCGCAAAGAACAGCGTCGCCTGGACAGCGCTGCCGGCTTGGTGCCTTTCGCTTGCAAGCTGCCGTCCGAGCTGACGCAAACCCTGCGCGAGCGCGCGGCAAGCCATGCCGGCGGCATCAACGGCTTGGTGGCCGAGCTGCTGCTCAAGGGCTTGGCCTGATTTTTTACAAGCCGATGCCATGTGGTGAATTGGCTCATGGCATGATGCGAACGCGGCGCCCGGCATGGGCGCTTTTCCTCATGTGCGTGCCGGTCTGCTGAGCGGCGCCATGGTTTTTTTGTCAGCGCCATCTTCGGTGGCGCATTCGAAAGAAAAAGTTTTTGCCATGAAACGACTCCTTGTCTCCTTGCTCGCGGCAGCGCTGTTGCCCGCCTTCGCTCAGACCACCGGTACCGCGAAAGTTGACCCGAAGAACAACAAGGTCAGCAATCCCGTGGTTGAAAAGCCCAAGGCCAAGCTGATGACGCGCGACGAGTTGCGCGCCTGCATGGACCAGGCCGACTTCAACAACAACGAAGCCATTGCGATCAAGGCCGATCAAACGACCTATAACGACACTGCAGCCGCCTTGAAAGCCGAAAAGGCCGAGTTGCAAAAGGGCGAAGAAGCCGGTGCCGCCGGCACGGCTGCTTTGAAGAAAGAGCGCGACGGCATTCTGCAGATGTTCGAGGAAATCAAGGCCGCAGCTCCCAAGCTTGAGAAGGCCGAACTCGAAGCGCGCAACAAGGACTATCAAGCCCGCGCGGCAGCGTTCGACGCCAGCGTTACAACGCTGAATGAAGGCATCAAGGCCAATTTGGAAAAGCGCAAGGCCTTCGCCGACAAGGTTGACGCCTTCAACGCCAGCTTCAAAGCACTTGAGGCTCGCCAAGAAGCGCACTTCGACAAGAGCGATGCTTGGAAGACCGATTGCAGCAAGAAGGCTTATGACGAAGCCGACGAGAAAGCGATCAAGAAAGAGCGCGCTGCCGCTGCCCCCAAGTAAACCGAGTAGAGCAGGGAGACCCTCTGCTTGATCTGGATTGCCCCCATGCGGCGCCAGGCCTTGACCAGGCCGGCGCCGTTTTTGTTTGTGCCGGGCTACACCCTCGGCTCGGAGATCAATGATGACGTCGCCAAATTCCAACCCGCTTTTGCAAGACTGGCACACGCCTTACGGCCTGCCCCCGTTTGGCGCCATCGAGGCCGCGCAGTTCGCGCCGGCTTTCGAGGCCGCTTTGCTGCAACATCGCGCCGAGTTGGAGGCGATTGCCATGCAGGCCGAGCCTCCCACCTTCGCCAATACCCTGGCGCGCTTTGACGCCAGCGGCCGCTTGCTGGGCCGGCTTGAGACGGTTTTCTATGCCTTGGCCGCTTCGGCTACTTCGCCTGAGCTACAGGCGGTGCAGCGCTCGCTGGCCGCGCCGCTGGCAGCGCATAACAACGCCGTCTATATGCATCAGGCCTTGTTCAAACGCCTTGATGCGCTGTATCAGGAGCGCCAAGCGCTGGGTCTGACAGCGCAAGAACTGCGGTTGATGGAGCGCGTACATCTGGACTTTGTGCGTGCGGGCGCCAAGCTGATCGGAGCGGCGCAGGCGCGCTACGCCCAAGTGATGGAGCGGCTGGCCGAGCTCAACACCCAGTTCGGGCAAAACGTGTTGGCCGACGAGAGCAATTACCGCCTGGTCTTGAGCGGCGAGGCCGACTTGGCCGGCCTGCCTGACTTTGTGCGTGCCAGTGCGGCGCAAGCCGCGACCGAGCGGGGGCTGCCGGGTCAGCATGTGATCACGCTGTCGCGCTCGCACATCGTGCCTTTCCTCACCTTCAGTGAACGCCGTGACCTGCGTGAGCAGGCTTGGCGTGCCTGGACCAGCCGCGGGGAAACAGCTGGGCCAACCGACAACCGAGCCATCGCCCAAGAAATCCTCAGCTTACGTAACGAGCAAGCCCGGCTGCATGGCCATGCTTGCTTTGCCGATTACGCCCTGGCCGACACCATGGCCGGCACGCGCGCGGCCGTCACCGGTCTGCTGTCCAAGGTCTGGGAGCCGGCCTTGGCTGCCGCCGAGGGCGAGCGCCAAGCCTTGCAAGCGATGATGACGAGCTTGGGTCACGATTTTGCTCTTGAGGCTTGGGACTGGCGTTTCTATTCGGAAAAGGTGCGCGTCGCCCGCTACGACCTGCAAGAGTCTGAGGTCAAACCTTACTTTCAACTCGACGCCATGGTCGCCGCCGCTTTCGATTGCGCGCAGCGCCTGTTTGGTCTGAACTTTGTGGCCAAGCCTGAGGTGGCTGGCTATCACCCGGACGTCAAGGTCTACGAGGTGCAGAACAGCGATGGTTCTGTTCGTGGCCTGTTCTTGCAAGACAACTTTGCCCGCACGACCAAACGCAGCGGTGCCTGGATGAACGCGCTGCGCTGGCAGGCCAACAATGGCCGGGTCGGCATTGATCGCCTGCCCATCATCCAAAACAACAACAATTTCGCCAAAGGGGCGCCGGGCGAGCCGACGCTGCTGAGTTTTGACGACGCGCGCACGCTCTTCCATGAATTCGGCCACGGCCTGCACGGCCTGCTGTCCGATGTCGAGTTTGAGCGCCTGTCGGGCACTCAGGTGCTGCGCGATTTTGTAGAGTTGCCCTCGCAGATCTTCGAGCATTGGATGAGCGAGCCCGAGGTGTTGAAGAAGCATGCGCGCCATTACCAGACCGGCGAGTTGATCCCCGATGCGCTGCTGGCCAAGCTCAAAGCAGCCGAGCTGTTCAACCAAGGCTATGAGACGGTGCGCTACACGGCCAGCGCCTTGGTCGATCTGGCGATCCATTCGCTGAGCGACGAGGCCGCACCCGACGTGGTGGAGTTCGAGGCCAAGACCATGGCGGCCTACGGTCTACCGGCTGCCATCGGCATGAACCACCGCTTGACGCATTTCCAGCATTTGTTCTCGGGCTCCAGCTATGCCTCGGGCTACTACGTTTACATGTGGGCCGAGGTGCTGGATTGCGACGCTTTCGATGCCTTTGTCGAAGCCGGCAGCGCCTTCGATGCCCAGGTCGCGGCGCGTCTGCGCGAATGCATTTTGCAGACTGGCAATAGTGTTGAGCCAGCTGCGGCGTTCCGGGCTTTCCGCGGGCGGGATGCAGCAGTGGAGCCTATGTTGAAGAGCCGGGGTTTGCTGCCGGCTTGATGGTCTTTTCGTTCAGGGCTGGGCGGTAAAAAACTCGTCCAAGCCCTGCAAGAAGGCTTTGAAATCTATTGGCTTGGTCCAATAGGCGAGGAAACCAGCCTCCTGGGCGCGGCGGGTGTCCTCAAGCATCGCGTTGGCCGACAAGGCGATGCAAGGGATGGCAGCCGTGACCGGATCGGCGCGCAGCCGCTCAAACACCTGGTAACCATCAAAGTCGGGCAGTTGCATGTCGAGCAAGATCAAGTCCGGCAGCATGCTGCGGGCGCGGGCGAGTCCGCGCGCGCCGTCCACTTCGCAGATGAGGCTGAGCTGTGGTCGGGTCGCCAACAGCTCCTCCACCACCAAGACATTGACCGGGTTGTCCTCGATATAGAGCAGGCGCCCGCTACCAGGAGCAAGGGACTTGGGCGCGTTCTCTGGGACGTTGGCGGAACTCTCTGCACGAGCGAACGTTGCGTTAGGTGTTGGGCTGGGCATGCCCCGAGTCTAGTGGGACTTGCGCAGGAGGTCCTTGATTTTTTAGCCAGGAGCCCCAAATAGCTGGTCACAAACAATATGGATGCCGAAGCGATGTTGCAGACCCCCAAATTTGCCCTGGTGACCGGCGCCGGCTCCGGTATTGGCCGCGCTTGCGCGCTGGCCTTGATCGAGGCCGGCTATTGCGTGGCGCTGGTTGGCCGGCGCCTGTCGTCCTTGCAGCAAACGGCGGCCGCTGCCAGCGCGCCCGAGCGGGCTTTTGCCTGGGCAGCCGATGTGACGCAGCCCGAGGCCGTGGCGGCGCTGTTCGAGCGCGTGCGAGCCGAGTTCGGGCGGCTCGACCTTTTGTTCAATAACGCCGGCATCGGCGCGCCGGCTGTGGCCATCGACGAGCTGACATTCGCGCAATGGCAGGCGGTGATTGACACCAATCTGAGCGCTAGCTTCTTGTGCGCCCAGGCTGCGTTCAAGCTGATGAAGAGCCAGACGCCTCGCGGCGGGCGCATCATCAATAACGGCTCGGTGTCCTCTCATGCGCCGCGCCCCAACTCTGCCCCTTACACGGCCAGCAAACATGCGATCACCGGACTGACCAAGGCGCTGTCCCTGGACGGCCGTGCCTTTGATATTGCTTGCGGGCAGTTAGACATCGGTAATGCCTTGACCGAGATGGCCATGCCGATGACGGTGGGTGTTCCTCAGGCCAATGGCACGGTGGCGGCGGAGGCGACAATGGACGTCGATCACGCGGCGAGCGCTTTGCTTTATATGGCCGGCTTGCCGCTGTCGGCCAATGTGCAGTTCATGACGGTGATGGCGACGAAAATGCCGTTTATCGGTCGCGGCTGAAAGCTGTTTTAGCTAGACCAGAAAGAAAGAGTCGTATTTTGTTGTCTGCCTTGTTTACCTTTATCACCCGCGTGATCTTTGCGCTGGTGACCGTCGTGCTGGTGCTGTGCCTGATGGGCGTGGCCATCGTCACGATGATTGGCTTGGTCATCTGGAGCTTGCTGCGCGGACGCAAGCCGGTTTTGGATACTTCGCGCTTCACGCGCGCGCGCAGCTTTCGTGCCGGGCCGCGAGGTGCTGCGGCCAAGCCAATGGGCGAGGTGATCGATGTCGAGGTGCGCGAGGTGCCTGATAAGCTACCGCCGCAGCCTTGAGCCGGGCTACCAGCGTTTGGTGGTTAACTCGGCCAGAATCTCGCCATAAATCCGGTAACGCGAGGCGCTGATCAGCCCGGCCTCGACCGCGTCGCGCACGCCGCAGCCCGGCTCATGCTGGTGGGTGCAGTTGTAAAAACGGCAGTTGCCGGCATGTTTGCGCAGATCGGGCATCAAGAGGGGCAACTGCATAGGCTCCACCTGCTTGACGCCGAATTCCTGAAAACCCGGTGAGTCAATCAAGGCGGTTTGGCGCTCGGCGTCGACCCAGTACCACTGCGTCGTTGTCGTGGTGTGGCGGCCCGAATTCAAGGCCACCGAGATTTCGCCGACCTGCGCCTTGGCGTCCGGGATCAGCAGGTTGATCAGCGTGCTTTTGCCGGTGCCGCTGGGGCCCATCACAAAAGTTTTCTTGCCGGCCAGCCAGGGCGTTAGCAGGGCGACGGAGCCTTCGCGGTCGGCCGTCAGCGCCAACTCCATCATCGGCAGCTCCATCGCCCGGTAAGGGGCAAGCCGTTCACGTGCTGCAGCGGTGCCCGGTAAATCGATCTTGTTGAGCGCGATGGTGGTCGAGATACCGGCGGCCTCGGCCGCGATCAGCGCACGGCAGAGCTGCGTCTCGCTGAACACCGGCTCCACGCCGACCAGAATCAAGAGCTGATCGACATTGGCGGCAAAACTCTTGGTCTTCCATTCGTCTTGGCGAAAAAGCAGATTGCGGCGCGGCTCGACCGCCTCGACCACGCCTTCGTCGCTGCCGGAAGGAGCCCAGCGCACCAGATCGCCGACCACGCAGTCGCTCTTCTTGCCGCGCGGGTGGCAGACCCGGCGCAGGCCGTCCTGGCTTTCGACAATGTAGTGGCGGCCGTGGCCGCGCACCACCAGGCCGATGTCAAGGTGGTCGAAGCGGCTCACGCCGTGCCTTCCGGCAGGGCCGAAATCTGCGCGGCGCAGATGAAGTCGTTGCTGGTCAAGCCCTTGGCCGAATGGGTGCTGAGGCTCAAGACGCAGGCGTCGAATGAGACCTGCATCTCGGGGTGATGGTCCTGGCCATGAGCGATCTCGGCCACCGCGTTGACGAAGGCCATGGTTTGATAGAAGTTGTGGAACTCGAAGCGGCACTCGATCGCCGTGCCGTCCGCTGCCAACTTCCAGCCCGGCACTTGCTGCAGCCAGCCTGGCAGTTCAGTGGCGGCAAGCGCTTCGCGCTGCGGGGAACATTCGGCGATCAGTAGATTCATGTTTGAAGACATATCAAGTTGTGGCTTGAGCTTGCGGGCCGGCCAGGATGGCGCCCAAACGTTCGGTGGCTGGGGGATGTGAGTAGTAGAAGCGAGCGAAAACCGGGTCCGGCGTCAATGTGCCGGCATTGTCCTCGTGCAGCTTGAGCAGGGCCGAGGCTAGATCGGCACCGCGTGCGTGCTTGCAGGCATAGGCGTCGGCCTGGAACTCGTCGCGCCTCGACATCAGGCTGCTCAAGGGCGTGAAGAAAAAGGCGAACACCGGCAGCACCATCATGAAGAGCAGCAGAGCCAAGGCATCATTGGGCGCGGCCAGATTCGGCTGCACGGCAAAGGCCAGATAGAAGCCGCTCTGGCTGGCCAACCAGCCCAGCAAGGCAAAACCGGCCAGACTGAGGGCGAACATGGTCAGCATGCGCTTGAGCACATGCTTGTGCTTGAAGTGGCCCAGTTCATGCGCCAGCACCGCTTCGACCTCGGGGCCGTTCAGGCGCGACAGCAAGGTGTCAAAAAACACCACGCGCTTGGCCGGGCCGAAGCCTGTGAAATAGGCATTGCCATGCGAAGAGCGGCGGCTGCCGTCCATCACGTACAAGCCCTTGGCGGCGAAGCCACAGCGTGCCATCAGGTCTTCAACGCGATTCTTGAGCGCCTCGTCCGGCAGCGGCTCGAACTTGTTGAACAGCGGCGCGATCACGGTCGGGTAGAGCACCAGAATCAACAGGTTGAAGCCCATCCAGCTGGCCCAGGCCCACAGCCACCAATTGGCACCGGCCGTGCCCATCAGCCACAGAATCAGCGCGGCGATCGGCAGGCCGATCACGGCGCCGACCACCGCGCCCTTGAGCGCGTCATTGACGTACATCTTCCAGGTCATGCGGTTGAAGCCAAAGCTCTGCTCGATGCGGAAGGTGTCATACAGCTCCCAAGGCAGGTCGAGCAGCGCGCCGATCACGACAAAGGCCAGCAAGAGGCTGAGTTGATAGGTCATCGCCCCGAAGCGGTAGTAGGTCGCGTCATAAACCCAGGTGTTGAGCGCGTCCAAGCCGCCCAGCAGCGTCCAGGCCAGCAGCAAGGCGCTGCTGAAGGCCAGATTCAAGAGCCCGAAGCGGCTGCGGGCGACCGTGTAGTCGGCCGCCTTTTGATGCGCATCCAAGGGCACGGTGGCGGCAAAACTGGCCGGCACTTGGCCGCGATGTTGCACCACGTGGCGGACTTGCCGGCTGCTGAGCCAGAACTTGACGGCCAGGCTCAAAAGCAGCGCAGTAGCAAAGGCCAGGCTCAAGGCGCCGGGCTGAACAGGGGGTAAATAGCTTGCAAACATGGGCGAAGTGTAGGGCTGCGACAATGCCGCCGATTCAAGAACGCTAGAAAGCACGACGCCATGACTACAGAAACCGCCCTCAGCCCTGTGCTGAGCAGCAACGAGCAGAACCTGATCTGGATCGATCTGGAAATGACCGGCCTCTACCCTGACACCGACCGCATCATCGAGATAGCCGTGGTCGTAACCGACGCCAACTTGAACATCAAGGTCGAAGGCCCGGTGTTCGCCATCCATCAGAGCGATGAGACGCTGGACAAGATGGACAACTGGAACAAGGGCACGCATGGCAAGAGCGGGCTGATCGACCGGGTCAAGGCCTCGACCATCACCGAGGATGAGGCGGTGGCGCAGACCATCGCTTTCTTGAAGCAATATGTGCCTGCGGCCAAGTCGCCGATGTGCGGCAACAGCATTTGCCAGGACCGTCGTTTCCTGGCCAATTACATGCCCAAGCTGGAGGCTTTCTTTCACTACCGCAACCTGGATGTGTCGACGCTGAAGGAGTTGGCCAAGCGCTGGAAGCCCGGCATCGCGGCCGGCTTCAAGAAGGCGCAGGCGCACACGGCGCTGGCTGATATTCACGAGTCCATCGATGAATTGGCCTATTACCGCGAGCATTTCCTGAGCCTTTGATGGCGAGAAGGCTCTGAGTCGGTCTGATATGCCTGCCAAGCCTATGGATCAACTCTGGGCTGCTTTTGACTTCCCCCGCCACCCGCTGGCGCGTGAAGATGGCGAGCGCGTGCGCGGCGCTTTCTATGCGCCGCCCGCGCGCTGGTTGCGTGCGCAGACGGCCGCCGATCTGGCGGATGTGATCGATGCCGCCCATCAGGCCAGCCGCGACGGCGCCTGGGTCTTGGGCGGCTTGCGTTACGAGGCGGCGGGCGCCCTGGACGCGGCGCTGGTCGGGCAGGCGAGCGACTTGGCCCTGGCCGAGTTTGCGGTGTTTGAGCAGGCACCCGAGGCCTGGCCCGAAGTGGCGCCCGCTGGACCTTTGAGTACGGCTTGGGCGGACGTGCAATCGGACGCCGCCGAATGCGATCAGATCGAGCGCATCCGCGAATGGATACGTTGCGGCGATTGCTATCAGGTCAACCTGACGACGCGGCTACAAGCCCAATTGCCGCAGGGTGTCAGTTTGGCCGAGCTGTTTCTGGCTTTGCACCGTACTCAGCCGGGTGGTTTTTCGCTCTTTTTGCGCGGGCTTGCAGGTGGCGAAGGCGTCGCCAGTGTGTCGCCCGAATTGTTCTTTGACTGGCGGCCGGTGCCCAGCGCCGAGCGCAGCTGGCTGCTGGCAGCGCAGCCGATGAAGGGCACCACGCCGCGCGGCCATGACAAGGCCTCGGACGAGGCGGCGCAAGCGCATTTGCGCACCAGCGAGAAGGAGCGCGCCGAGAACCTGATGATTGTTGACCTCTTGCGCAATGACATCAGCCGCGTCGCCACGCTGGGCTCGGTGCGGGTGCCGCGCTTGTTTGAGTTGTTGGCCTTGCCAACGGTCTGGCAGATGACGTCCACCATCACCGCAGTCAGTCGGCCCAAGCTGCGCCTGTCCGAGCTGTTCGCCGCGCTCTTCCCCTGCGGCTCGGTGACCGGTGCGCCCAAGGTGCGGGCTATGCAGATCATCAAGACGCTGGAGCCGGCCGCGCGCGGCTGGTATTGCGGCGCGCTTGGCGTGATGCAGCCGGGCGGGGTGGTCAGCTTCAATGTGCCGATCCGTACGGTCGAGTCCGCGCCCACCGGTTTAAGCGCCGGTTTGAGCGCCGGTGTCGGCAGCGCCATCACGCTGGACTCAGATGCTGCGGCCGAAGTGGCCGAGTGGCGCGCCAAGAGCCGCTTTTTGCTGCGCGCGCAGGCGCCGATCGCGGCGCTGGAAACGCTGCGTTTGCAGGACGGTGTGTGCGTGCGGCAGGCCGGCCATATGGCGCGTATGCAAGGCACGGCAAAATATTTCGGGCTGAAATTGAACCTGCCCGAGCTGCGCGAACTGCTCGCGCAAGCCGGCCGTAAGCATGCGCAAGGCGCTTGGCGCCTGCGTCTGACGCTTGAAGCCAGCGGTGTGCTGCGCAGCGAATGCACGGCTTTGGTGGACACGCCGCAGCCCGTCATGCTCGCCTTAGCCGATACTGCGATCCAAACCGATGGCGCCGGGGCCGAATTCATTCGGCACAAAACCACCCGGCGCGAAGTGTATGCAGCGTTCTCCGAGGCCAAGCCGCCGCAGGCTTTTGACGCGCTGCTCTGGAATCAGGCGCAGGAGCTGACCGAATGCACGTTTGGCAATATCGCCTTGCGGATTGACGGTCAGTGGCTGACGCCGCGCCTGGAGGCTGGGCTTTTGCCCGGCGTCTACCGTGAAGAATTATTGAATCTTGGGCGCTTGCGCGAGGCCAGGCTGATGAAAGCCGATCTCGCGCGCGCTGAAGAAATTGCCTTTTTCAATAGCCTGCGCGGCTGGTGTCAAGCCAGCTTGTTGCCAGGCTCCGGTGGGGCTTTGAGCCACACCTAACTCATCAAATACTCTTATGGCCATCGCCCCAAAATCGCGCAGCAAGACCGGCGCCAAGACTGTCGTTGCTGCAGCTCCTGCTGCTGTCGCCGCTGCACCAACGAGCAAGACCAAGGCGAAAGCCAAGACTCCGGCAGTCAGCAAGCTTGCCGTGGCCGAGAAGCCGGCTGCCAAAGCCGCAGCCAAGCCTGCTGTCAAAGCAGCTCCCAAGACCACAGCCAAGACTGCAGTTAAGGTAGCAGCGGTAAAAACGCCAGCCGCCAAAAAAGCGGTGGCGGCCAAGAAGACCACTCTGCCGGTCGCTGCCAGCCCAGCCCCGGTGGCGAAAAAGGCGCCGAGCAAGAAGACGGTCAAGGTCGTCGAAGCTGTGGTCGCTGCGGCAGCAGCCCCTGCACCGGCCCCGGTGAAGGCGACCAAGCGCGCGACCAAGGCGGCGGCTGAATTGCCGGTCGTAGTGGTGGCAAAGCCTGCCAAGAAAGTGGCGACCAAGAAAGTCGCCAGCAAAGAAGTAGTCGTTGCAGAAACTGTGTTGGGCAAGGTTCAGCCAAAACCGGTGACAAAGCAGGGCAAGGCGACTAAGGCGATCAAACCGACCAAGGCGGTCGCGGCGGCCCCGCTGCCGGCAGAGCCTTTGATCGCAGCCAAGAAGGCGGATGAGAAAAAGTCTAAAACGCCAACTCCGGCTAAGACGGCTAGCAAGGCCGATCACAAGCCCGCGCCAAAGACGGTAGCAAAGCCTGCAACCAAGCCGGCAACAAAGCCAGCAGTGGCTGCGCCAATCCAGTCAGTTGCTCCCTCGGCTAAGCGGACCAAGAGCCCGATCGCAAAAACCAAGCCGGTCGCCACGAATCCAGCCCTTGTGCCTGCGCCGCGGCCAACTCCTCCCGCTCCGCCGGCCGTTCCGAAGCCGCCCGCCAAGTTTGCCTTGCAGCGCCCCGGCTCAGCCGCAAGCGGCGTGTTTGGCGACTATGTGGTGGCCGAGTTGGCCGGTGAGCAGCAGTGGCGCGTGTCGATTCGCGGCACCAGCTTGAGTGACTGCCGCTGCACCTGTGAGGTGTTCCGCTTCGGTGAACGTGGCAGCTGCGAGCATGTGGAGTTCGCCTTGGGCAGTTTGCTGGACGAGCCACAACAGCGCGCTGCGCTCGAGCAAGGTTTGCGGCTGGATTACAGCGAAGTGCTGCTGGGCTTTGGTGCCGCGCGCTATCTGCGCTGGCGTCAAGGCCAGCATTGCCCCGAGGCGGTGGCGCGCGAGGCGCAAGCCTTGCTGGATGAGCGCGGCCGGCTGCCGGCGGATGCGGCCGATGATGTGGGCTTGCTGACTGGCTTGCTGCAATTGGCGGCCGAGTTGGGGCATGAGGTTCGCGTCGAAGCCGGCGTGTGGGAACAGGTGGCTCTTGGTCGCGATGCGCGTCAGCGCGTGCAGCGTTTGGCACAGGCCTATCCGCAGGGCTTGGAGAGCCCCGCATTGCGCGGCTTGTTGAAGCTGCCGTTGCCGCTTTATCAGCTGGAGGCGGCCTTGTTCGCGGCTTGTGCCGGGCGCAGCCTGGTGGCCGACGATTTGGGTCTGGGCTTGTACGCGCCGGCCTATGCGGCGGCCGAGTTGTGTGCCCGTCACTTCGGTACCGAGCGGGTCTTGGTTTTGTGCGCCGAGTCCGCTCAGGCGCGCTGGTTGGGCGAGGCGCAAACCCTCAGCCTGGCGAAGGCGCAAATGGTCTGGGGTGACGCGCAGACGCGCCAGGCTCAGCTGCAAAACCTGGGACAGGGCCTTGAGATCAAGATCGCGTCGCTGGCCTCGCTGGGGCAAGACCTGGCCTTGCTGCAGGGCTTTGCACCCGAGCTGATCATTGTTGACGAGGCCGCGCGCTTGGACGCTGATGCCTTGGCCTTGCTGCGGCAACTCGACAAGGGCTTTTTGCTGATGCTTAGCGGGCAAATCCTGGATGAGCAGCCGCAAGCCTTGCTGGCTTTGGTGGACCTGCTGGATAGGCACCGGAACGGGCCGTGGGAGCGTTTCTTGAGCCGACATGTGCGCCGTAGCGGCCAAAGCAATAGCTTCTTTGCCTTGGAACGCCTGGACCAGACATTGGAGCGGGTGATGTTCAGCCGCAGCCGTGCCGAGCTGCTGCCGACCTTGCCTGTGGCCCTGGTGCAGCTGCGTGCGGTGGCCTTGAGTCAGCAGCAAGAGCAGATGCAAGCGCCCTTGCTGGCCGACTTGCGCCGAGCGGTCGCGCGCTGGCAGCGCAGCGGCTATGTGTCCGAGAGCGAGCTCTTGCAAGTGCAGCAAACCCTGCAGCAATTGCGCCGGCTGGCGATCAGCCCACAACTGCTCGATGCGCAGCTGGGCTCGGCCGAGGCGCCGAAGTTGTCCGCAGTGGCAGCGCTAACGCGCGAGCTGCTCGGTGCTGCGGCTGAGCGTTTGGTGGTGTTCTGCCAATGGGACGATGCTTTGAGCTTGTTGGCGGCTAGGCTGCAGGCCAGTGGCACGGCCTTTGTTCAGCTGCATGCGGAAGCGCCGCTGGCGCAGCGCATGGAAGCGCTTCGCCGCTGGCGAGATGGCTCGGGCAGCGCGGTTTTGCTCTGCAGCGACCGGGCCGCAGCGGGGCTGGATCTGCAAATCGAGCGTGCTGCCTTGGTGAACCTGGAACTGCCTTGGGGCGAGGCGCTGCTGGAGCAGCGCTTGCTGTGCCTGGCCGATGAGCAGTCGCGCGGCTTGCCGCTGATTCAGCTGCTGGCACAAACAGGGCTTGAGCAAGCGATGCTGCAAACGCTGGATGGCGTGGTCGACCTGCCCGCAGGCAGCCTGGACGGCGACGTGAGTCGGCAACTGCTGCAAGGCGAGGAGCAGCAGCGCTTCATGCAGGCTTTGGTGGCGCTGTGCGGGGCCTTGCCGGACTAGGCGAGAGTGGTGGGGGCGGCGCGCGTGATTTTTCGCACGCGCCGGCCGCTTCATTGGCGCTATTTGCCTAAAGTCTTTCCGTGGAAACCCTAGTGTGCTATAGTCGCAGTCTTGCTTCGGTGATTACCGCTGCATTTCGTACGTCTCCTCTGACCTCCGTTCAGGCAGCTGCCCAATCCGAAACACAGGATTGCGCGCAGTGACACCGGCCCACACTCATCGTGCGGCGCCAGTGCACCCCTCCAGGGTGAAGCGCTGAACACCCCTCGGGTTCGGTCGGCGGCGATGCCGTCGCTTTGACTGTTCCCCCGGCGCCGCACCTGGCACCTCTCGGCATGCTTTTGCCGACTCAACAAGGCCCGGTGCACGACGCGAGCTTTCTCCCAGCGACTTTACTGGCTTGATGCGCAAAATTTTGCGGCGCATCGGGTGCGTGTGTTCGTTTGCATTTTGCGAGCGGGGCACGGCATTGTTGAAAGAAATACATGAGTTTTGAAAATCTAGGCCTCCAAGAAGCCCTGTTGCGCGCTGTTAAAGATTCCGGCTACGAGACAGCCACCGAAGTACAAGCATTGGCGATTCCTGCCGGCCTGAAGGGCCTGGACATGATGGTGTCGTCGCGCACCGGCAGCGGCAAGACCGCCGCCTTCATCTTGCCCGCGCTGCAAAAAGTGCTGGAAAGCCGTGCCAACCCAAGCGCTCCTGTGCTGGACGAAAAAGGCCGCCGCAAGGTCCAAGGCCCCAAGGTTTTGGTGCTCTGCCCAACCCGCGAACTGGCGATGCAAGTTGCCAAGGCCGCTCAGACCTACGGCCGCTATGTGCCGGGCCTGCGTTTGTCCACCGTCCTGGGTGGCATGCCTTACGCTTTGCAGTTGAAGCAATTGAGTGGCCCGCTTGACATCTTGATCGCCACCCCTGGCCGTCTGCTGGACCATATGCAGTCGGGCCGTGCGGTGCTGGACAATGTCGAATTGCTGGTGCTCGACGAAGCCGACCGCATGTTGGACATGGGCTTCATCGACGACATCAAGACCATCGCCGATCGCATCCCCGCCACACGTCAAACCGTGATGTTCAGCGCGACCTTTGCCGGTCACGTGGGCCGCTTGGCGCAAGAACTGCTGCGCGATCCGATGCGCATCGATGTCGCTTCGCACACCGACACCCACGAGAACATCACCCAGCGTCTGCACTGGGCCGATAACAACAACCACAAGGACCAGTTGCTTGAGCATTTGCTGGCCGACAAGGATGTTGACCAGGCTCTGGTGTTCACCAGCACCCAGCGCGATGCTGACTGGTTGGCTGAGCGTCTGCAGGAACTCGGCCACTCGGTCGCGCCTCTGCACGGCGGCATGCCACAAGGTCGCCGCAACCGTGTGCTGATGGCTTTGCGCCGTCGTGAAGTGAAGGTTCTGGTTGCCACCGACGTCGCCGCTCGCGGTATCGACGTGCCGACCATCACCCACGTGATCAACTACGGTCTGCCGATGAAGGCCGAGGACTATGTGCACCGTATCGGCCGTACCGGCCGTGCCGGCCGCGCTGGTCTGGCGGTGACGCTGGCCACGCGTGACGATGTGTCGATGATTCGCCGCATTCAGCAGTTCACCACGCAACAAATCCCGGCCGCGCAGATCGAAGGTTTGGAGCCTAAGTCGCAAGAGCCACGCATCTTCCCGCCACGGCCAGCCGGTGCGGGTGGTTTTGAAGACCGCGGTGCGCGTCCTGCATGGGGCGGTAAGCCAGGTTTTGGCGGCAACAAGAGCTTCGGCGGCGGTAAGAGTTTTGGTGGCGGCGCCGGTCGGCCGTTCCAGCCTCGTGAAGGCGGCCGTCCGGCCGGCTTCGAGCCACGCGGTGACTTCCGTCAGGACAGCCGTCCATCGTTCGATCGCGCTCCTGCTGATCGTGGCAATGATCGCGGTTTCGCACCACGCGGTGACTTCGCTCCACGTGGCGACTTCGCACCACGCGGTGACTTCGCACCCCGCAATGACCGCCCAGCCTTTGGCGACAACAAGCCATCGTTCGGCGGCAAGCCAAGCTTCGGTCAAGACCGTCGCCCAGCCGGTGGTGGTTTCGAGTCGCGCGGCCCAGGCGGCCCAAAGCGTAGCGGCCCTCCAAGTGGCGGCCCACGTCGCAGCGGCTTCGGTCGTTAATATCCGCTCTTGACGGCGGCGCGCTCAAAACGCGCTCGGTCAAGCAGCAGAAGAAGAAAGCCCGCTCTGCAGCGGGCTTTTTCATTGGGACAACATCATTTCAGCATCGATTGCAATGAGGCAACAAGGTCAGCTGACACAGTGGGACGATGCCAAGGGCTATGGCTTTATCAGCCCGGCGAGCGGTGAGGCCAAACTGTTTGTTCATATCAAGGACTTCGGCCTGCGCGCCGAGCGGCCCCTGACCGGGGAGGCCTTGACTTACGAGTTAGGGCAGGACGCTCAGGGCAAAAGACGCGCCGTGAACGTGCGGGTCAGCAAGGTCGCCGTCAGCGTACGCCCGGCCCACAAATCGCTTAGCAGCTTGTATTTGATTCCCGCCTTTGCCGCTTTCTACCTGACTTGCCATCTGCTTTGGCCCTTGCCTGCGGGCCTGTGGGGCGCTTACATGGCGATGAGCTTGGCGACATTTATTGTCTATGCCGGTGATAAGCGAGCGGCTTTCAAAATGCAGGCCCGTGTGCCTGAGCGCACTTTGCATGTGCTCGCGCTGGCCTGCGGTTGGCCAGGCGCCTTGTTGGCACAGCAGCTACTGCGCCACAAATCAGCCAAGCCTGCCTTTTTGCGCCGGTTTTGGCTGACGGTGGGCATCAATGTGCTGTGCTTTGTTCTGCTGGCCACGCCGCTGCTGAGGCAGTTGCTAAGCGTACTGCAGGGATAATCACACCCATGCGGGAGAACCCAAACCCAGCGAGCGAAGACGAAGCTCGCTTTGAAGATTATTTTCGCGATGCGGCTGCTCCCAGTGAGGCGCAACTTTTGTGGCAGCTGGAGCGCCAAGAAGGCCTGACGGCCGGCTTGCGTGCGCTCTTTCACGGCCCGGCCAGCTTGGTCAAGCTGCGTGTCTGGGTGTTTTTGGAGGTGATGGCGATGCCGGCCTCGCGGATCAGCCGCGAGGTCTTCAACCAGCATTTCCATATGCTGCGCGATGAGCCGCTGGAGTTGGTGCTCAAGCGTTTCCGCGAGGCCGATCTGTTGCTGTGGGACGGCTCTAATCAGCAATACAGCGTGACGCCCTTGGCGCAGCAGTTGCTGGGCGTGTTGACGCCGCTGATCACCAGTGTCGGCCAAGACGCCGACCTGACCGCCTTGCTGGCCAATGTGGCCGGCGCCCATCAGCTCGGTACCTTGGACCCGGCGCAGCTGCAGCATCTGCAGGCTCAGCTGTCCCGGCTTTATGACGAATTTGCCGACGCGATCGCGAGCGGCTCCGAGTTCCATCTGCGCCGCGCCCGCCAGCGCTTCGGCAAGGCCTTGAGTCTGGTCGCAAAGGCCAGCGAAGCGCTGACCGCCATCATGGTGCAGGCGCAAGAGCAAGGTAACGCCAAATTAGAGCGCTTGGCGCGAGAGTTGGGCCTGGCTCAGGCGCGGCTGTTGGCCATGGCCAGCCAGTTCAACCGGGCGCTGCAGCAGGCCGACCGCCAGCGTGTCACCTTGGGCTCGACCGGTATCACGACGACAGATGTGCGGCGCTGGCTGCAGAGCGTGCATTTTCTGGAGAACCTGTCTTTAGGCGCGCTGTCGCGCCCGGTTCATCCGGTCTTGGTGTCGCAGCATGAACTGCTGGACCAGGCCGAGGCCGAATTCGAACGAGATCGGCCCAAGCCGAAGGAGGCAGAGCCGCTGCCGACGGCTCAGGCCGCACCCGAGGGTGAGTTGGCGGTGATGAGTTTGCCGCCCGAGATGGGCTTGATGCAGGCCTTGTTGAACCGCTGGGCCGAGGCCGGCGAGCTGGAGCAAGACCTGGCCCCTGCCGTGTTGGGGGGCAGTTATGCGCGCGCGTCTTACCGGGCGCAATTGTTGCCCTTGCTGGGCGACCCGCAGGCTCAGCACTTGGTGGGTGCGACCGGCGATATGGCGCGCCAACCTTGGCGCGTGCATTGGGGCGTGGAGCAGGGGCCGATCGATGACGAATACATACGCTGGATGAGCCGAGGCGTGCTGCGAGCCAGCGGCCAGGATGCATCCACGGGTGAGTCAATGAATGAGGAAGATAAAGCATGAGCGCAGCTCTTGATGATGCGGCCGCGCTGGCGGCGCAATTGCTGGCGCGCCGCTGGCTGCCGCGCAGCCACCCGCTGGTGCGCCGGGCGCTGATCGATACCGATGTCTGGACGGCGCTGAGCGAGCGGCTCGCGGCGGTGGGTTTGCGCGTGATCGACAACCTCTACGCCGATCACATCAGCGTGGCCATGCTGCGTCCGGCCGAGGTGGCGGTGTTTGGTGAGACGGGCTTGGCGGCAAACAACAACCTCGATCTGCCGCGTGACGGCGTCGCGCTGCTGGTGATTTTGTGGTCGCTGATCGTCTTGCCCAAGCGCCAGCGCCAGGTCGCGCGCGCCGATGCAAAGGAAGCGGGCCAGAACGAAATGTTCGCCACCGACAAGCCGCTGCCGACGGCCGCCAGCGTCAGCCCGACCCTGTCTTACCGCAGCTTGCTGGTCGACTTCGGCAATCAGCTGGGCAAGAAGATGCGGTTGGATTCCAACTTGAAGCTCTTGGAGCGTAACGGCTTCATCACGCGGCGCGGCGAAGACATCGCCGAAGGCCCGTTGCTCGATTTGCTGTTGGACTACGACACACTGGCGCCGCGCATCCTGGACGGTGCGCTGGCCGATGTGCTGGCGCGCACGACTGACGTCTTGGCCGCGCCTGCCATTGCGCAAATCGCCAAACAGCGGCAAGCGCAAGACGAAGTGGTCGAAGAAGCCGTGGACGAAGGCCTGGAAGAAACAACAACAATAACGCCCGAGCAAGACTGACCATGTTTCATCTGCAATCTCTGGAACTGCTGCACTGGGACTATTGCCAGCGCGTCACCATGCCGCTGGACGGCGCCATCATCACCATCGCCGGGCCCAATGGCTCGGGCAAAACGACGCTGCTGGATGCGATGCGCACGCTGCTGGGCCTGGAATGCTCGGGCGGGCGCACCTACAAGACCTATGCCCGCCACGCCAACGCCGAAACCGCCTGGCTGCGGGCCTTGGTGGACAACCGCCCGCGCGGCCGCCAGAACAGTTCGCGCCCCTTTGCCAGTTCGTTGATCTATTCGGATCAGGTCACCTTGGCCTGCCGTATTGAGCGCCATGGCGGCGATTGGCAGCGCCGCTACATGATGAGTGAGGGCGTGCAGACGGTTGAGCAATTGTCCGAGCATGGCGAGAAGGATTGGATGGGTATCGAGGCCTGGCGCCGCCGCCTGGAGGCCGCCGGTCTGACACGTGCGATCGGCCGGGTGCTCGCGCTGGAGCAGGGCCAGACCGACCGCCTGTGTGAGCTTAGCCCCAAGGAATTGCTTCGCCTGGTGTTCGAGGTGTTTGGTGACCAGGAAGTGCTGGACCGCTACGACCAGGCGCGCAGCCATCAGCAGCATTTGCTCAAGGAAGTGGAGCAGGCCGGCCACGAGCTCTCGCACACCCAGGCGCAGCTGTCCGATCTTGCCAACCGCGTCACCAGCTATCAGCAGTACCAGCTGCGCCTGCGCGAGCGCGAGCGCATTGCCTCGGAAGTGTTGCCGGTTTTGCAATGGAGCGAGGCCAGAGCGCGCACCGCGCAAGGCCTGCGTGACTTGCACCGGCATCGCCTGTTTGCCGGCGCCGACGCGCGCGCGCAGACGGCCAAGCGCGCGGAGCTGCATGCTTTGTTTGAGTCATCGCAAAAGGCCAAGCAGCGTCTGACCGAGCTGGAGCAAGAGCGGCGGCACAACCGCAGCAGCTTTGACGCAGCGCGCGAGGCCGAGCGGCCGATGGAACTCTTGGCCAAGCGCGAGGAGGAGTTGAAGGTTTTGGCCGCCGTCGAGACCGACGCCCAAGAGTTGGCGCAGCGGGTCGAGGACCTGAGCGGCCGCCAGCACAGCTTGCGCGAGAGCTTCACCCGCGCCAATGACCAGAGCAAGAAAGCGCAGGCGGCACTCGAAGGCCTCAGCGGCCAGCGCCTGCCACCGCCACCGGTTGAAGTGACGCGCTTCAGGCGGGCACTCGATGATGCCGGTATTCATCATCATGTCTTGGCCGATTGCATCGACATTGCCGATGAGGCCTGGCGAGCCGCAGCGGAAGGCTTGCTGCGCCCGTCCCGCTGGGTGGTGGTGTTAGCCCGCCCAGGTGACGAGGCCCATGCTTTTGCGCTGGCTTCGCGTGAACGATATCGGCATTATGTGGTGGCCGAGGGCGAGAGCGCGCCGGCCACTGCACCGCCCGATTCGGTGCTGGCTGCGTTGAAGATCAATGCCAAGCTGCCAGGTTGGCTCTTGCGCCAGTTGGGCGGCATTCGGCGCGTCAAGGATACCGAGGCTGGCGCCAAGACTGGCGGGGAGTGGATCACACCGGATGCCTACTACCGCGATGCCCGCGGTGGCCGCAGCCTCTGGGTTGAGCCGCGTGACTTCCAGTTCGGTGTGTCTGCGCTGGAGAGTCGGCGCAAGGCGCTGGAGAGCGAGCTGGCTCGCTATGACGCTGAACTGAGCCGCTTGGCCAAGGAGCAGGCCGAAGTCGAGCGCCAGTTCAAAGATGCGCAGCGCGCCGCGCAGGGCCACAAGGCGGCCAAGGAATTGGGCGATAGGGCCGATGAGTTCGCGGCGGCGCGCAGCCGCTTGCCGGCCTTGCGTCAAGCTCGCGCCGAAGCCTCAAGCCGTATGACGGCGCTGGAGGCCGAGCACGACCGGGCGCTGACCGCGCAAAGCCGCAGCGAGCGGGATTACGAGGCGGCGCAGCTCAGCCTGAAGGCCAGTGAAGAAAATGTGGGCCGGGCCGAGCGCGAGCACAACACCCGCCTGCAAGACCTTAAAGCGCAGGCCAAGGCCTCTCGCGAGGCGCGCGCGCGCTTCCCCGCCGCTTGGATTCAAGCGGCTACGCTGCAGGCCTTGCGTGATGAATTCGAGAATGCCAAGCAGGCCGAGATAGCCGGCCGGCATGTGCAGGCGGAGTTGGAGCGCGGCGTCTGGGAAACCGACCCGCAAGTGCAAGAGCGCCACCATCGCATGAGTGTGGCGGTGCTGGAGCAAACTACTCAGCTTGATGACAGGCGCGCCAGCAACGAGATGGCCCGCATCGCCGCCTTCAATGCGCGTGAACGCTATATCGATGTGCTGCGTGCCACGGTGCGGCGTTATAAAAAGAATGTGCAGGAATTGGGCGAGTTGGCCGGCGTCATCGCCGTGGCCGAGCTGCCGCATCTGGACAACGACGATATGGTGTTGGCGCAGGCCGGCCTACAGGTCAAGTTCAACTTCGACGGCAAGGGTGAGGTGGGCTTGAATGACGGCGAAGCTTCGGGCGGCCAGCAGGTTTTGAAGAGCCTGATTTTGCTGGTTGGCTTGATGAAAGACGACGACTCGCCCGGCGGCTTCGTTTTCATCGACGAGCCCTTTGCCCACCTGGACGTGCGCAATATTCAGCTGGTCGGCCACTTCTTGCGTTCGACCCGTGCGCAGTATTTGCTGACCACGCCGATCACCCACAACGTTGAGGTCTTCGAGCCCAGCGAGATCACGCTGGTGACCAGTAAAAAGGGCAGGGGCGAGCGTTGGGCGCCGCCGATCGCGGTGCTGGCGCGCCGGCCTGAGAAGTCGATTTACGACTGAAAGACTGCGAGCAATCTGCATGTCGCGCGCTGCCCGCTTGCTGGAACTCTTGCAACTGCTGCGCCGTCATCGTCATCCGATTCAGGGCGCGGCGCTGGCGCAGCAAATGGACGTTAGCCTGCGCACCCTCTATCGCGACATTGCCACCTTGCAAGCGCAAGGCGCACAGATCGAAGGCGAGGCGGGCGTTGGTTATGTCTTGAAGCCCGGCTTCACGCTGCCGCCCTTGATGTTCAAGGCGGATGAGCTGGAGGCGCTGGTGCTGGGCTCGCGCTGGGTTGCCGGGCGCAGCGACGACGCCCAATTGGCCGACGCCGCACGCAGCGCATTGGCGAAGATTTCGGCGGTCTTGCCGGCCGAGTTGCGCCACGAGTTGGACAGCTCTGCCTTGCTGGTGGGGCCCGGTGAGTCACTGTCCGGGCCTGAGCAGTTGATGGCCCGTTTGCGGTCGGCGATGCGCAATGAGCTCAAGCTGACGCTGCAATATCGAGACCTGAAGGGTCAAGCCAGCGAACGAGTGGTTTGGCCGTTTGCTTTGGGTTTTTTTGATTCGGCGCGTGTCTTGGTGGCTTGGTGCGAAATGCGCCAGGCCATCCGTAACTTCAGGGTTGACCGGATCGGCAATATGACGGTGTCTTCGATCCGCTACCCACGCTCGCGGCAGGCCCTATTGGCCGAGTGGCGGGCGCTTGAAGGAATCGCGCCGCAGTAGCTTGCTGCTGTCAGAAATTGACACTGCCGATTTTTACGATGAACGCTTGTTATCAACCAGACAGCGCAAAGTTCATCACCATGACGCAGCCCAATTTCATTCTTTTCTATGTCAGCAGCCCGCTCGAGAGCGCAGCCTTTTATGCTGGGCTGCTTGGCCGGGAGCCTATCGAGGCTTCGCCCACTTTTGCGCTGTTCGCGCTGGACGCCGGGCTGATGCTGGGCTTGTGGGCGCGCCATACCGTGGAGCCGCTGGTCGAGCCCGGCACCGCAGCGGCCACCAGCGAGTTGGCCTTTGCCCTGCCTGACCGGCCAGCCCTTGACGGCTTGCATGGCGCGTGGATTGCACTCGGCTTGCCCATCATTCAATCGCCGACGTCCATGGACTTCGGCTACACCTTCACGGCTCTTGATCCCGACGGTCACCGACTGCGCGCCTTCGCGCCCCATCTGTAATGTTGGCGCTCAACACCAGCCTGCCTGGCTTTGAGTCGCTGGCAGCGCGTCCAAGGAGACCCGTGAAGAATTGGATCGCGGTGGCCAGTGCCGAGCATGTACGGCGCGGGCGCGCAGAGGGCTTTATGCAGGTCTGCCATGGCAAGGCCGCACCGCTCAAGCGCTTGCGGCCTGGTGACCGTGTGGTCTATTACTCACCCAGCGCCGAGTTTGGAGGCAAAGACAGGCTGCAGGCCTTCACCGCCCTGGGTGAAGTCGCGGGCGGCTCACCCTATGCTTTTGATATGGGCGCAGGCTTTGTGCCGTTTCGGCGTGAAGTGGTGTGGCGGCCTAGTCGGGACTTGCCGATACAGCCCTTGCTGGAGCGGCTGGAGTTTGCGCGTGGGCAGAAAAATTGGGGCTACCGGCTGCGTTTCGGCTTGCTCGAAGTCGCCGCGCACGATATGGATTTGATCGCCGCTGAAATGTTGCTGTAGCTGTCATGGGCACTTGTCCGGCGTCGCCGCAAGCCCCGCTGCTTTGAGCGAAGAATACTCAAGCCAGAGTCATCAGCGCATCAGAAGGGAGCCGTTCGAGTTGGCCGTGATCACCGAGCACCGCGTGAATGCAGTAGCCGCGCTCGGCGGTGTCGCGGCGAATCGGATGGGCAAGGCTTGTGCCGAAGGGGGAGCTCAGCGCAGCCACGATGGGCGTCATCACGCTGGCACCGCGCTTGACCACGACCCCGGTTTCCCCCGAGGCCAGCCTCACAAAGCAGCCGGGTGGGTAGAGGCCAAACTCCTTCACCAGTGCGGCGGTCATGGGGTGGCTGCCGTCTTGCATAAACATCATGCGGCCGGCTCTGTCGGCGGCCATGGCGGCGCGGCCGTGGCGGGGGTTGAGCATGGCGGTATAGGTGTCGGCCCGCTGCACCAGCGTCGCCAAATCCCCCGGTTCCCGGCAGCCTTTGGGGTAGCCGGTGCCGTCTGGAGTCTCATGGTGGCGGGCCACCGCCAGCAGCCATTCCCTGTCGGTGATGCCAGACAGGACCAATATCTGTTCGCTGCGTTCGGGGTGGCTGAGGACCGCCGCGCGTTGCGCAGGGGTGATCGGCGTGGTCTGCTCCGCCATCTGTCCTTGCAGTTCCAGAATGGAGATATCCATGGTCAGCGCGACCTTGAACACTTTGTGGGCCTCGCTGTCCGACCAGCCCAATCGCTGCGCCACCAAGAAACTGGTGATCGCGCAGTGCAGGGCATGCCTAACGCCGTATTGCACTGAAGCTTTGTCCGTGGCTTTGATGATCTGGAAGATGGCTAAATCTCTGTCCCGCTCGATCAAGCTCAGCACCGCCGGCGTCACATCATCGAGCGCTTGGGCAAAACCCGGTCGGCTCGAGGCGTTCAGCGCAGCGCCGAGTTCTTGCAGGCTTTGGCGCCAGATGGCCGGCAGTTGCTCGGGGCTGGCCAGGCGGATCAGCTCGCAAGGACTCTGCAAATCAGCGAGATCAACCAAGGCGCCGCGTTGCAGCAGCGCGTCAAGTTCGGCTTGGCTGCTGAGGACTTGGCCACGCGCCAGCAGCAGGGTGGCGTCCTGCTTATAAACATTGAAAGGCAAGCCTAGCCCGACCGAAATTCGGTGTTTGACTGCGGAAAGCAAGGAATACGGCATTCGCTTTTCCACCAGGCTGAATGATTTCGGACTCAAAAACAACGCAAAAGCGCTGTCTGTTGCTACTTCCGAATCTTATATCGCAAGCCTTGTATATTAGGGGAAGTACTTTAATAAATGGCACGCCATGCCCCCGCCCAAGCGCCGAGAGCCAGACGTCAAAGTAAAAGCCACATGCGATGACCTGCTTAGACAGGCGCAGCAGGTTTTGGACGGCGAGCGCCCGCTCGCGGCTGCGGCACTCGCTTTGCTGGCGGAGCAGAGTTGCTCTGGCGCGGGGGCCCAGCCTTGTGCGGCGGCAGCAGCGCGCCTACAGGCCGAGGCCCACTGGGCCAATGGGGCGTTTGACCAAACCTTCAACTGCGCAATCCGGGCGGCCGAACATTACGCCGCATTGAATCAAGCCACGGGCCAGGTCGCCATGCTCAATCAGGCTGCGCTGGCGGCCTGCGCGGCGGGCTTGGCCGAAGAGGCTTTGCCGCTGGCCTTGCGTGCGCTGGAGTTGGCCAGCCAGGCCGCGCCGCTGGAAAGCCTAGCCAGTGCTCTATCTACTTTTGCCCATGTGCAGGCCAATTTGGGCGAGTTCGAGACTGCG
This sequence comes from Roseateles albus, assembly GCF_028595345.1. Lineage (NCBI taxonomy): Bacteria > Pseudomonadati > Pseudomonadota > Betaproteobacteria > Burkholderiales > Sphaerotilaceae > Roseateles > Roseateles albus. Next base: position 541,526 of record NZ_JAQQXT010000002.1, read on the forward strand.
GAGCAGGTCCATCAACAGGCCTTGCTCAAGGCGCAAGAATCAGGCAATGGGCCGGCGCTGGTGCGCTGCTTTGCCAATGCCTTGATGGCCGGGGTGCTGGCATTTGACGAGTTACTCGCCGGCGGCAAGACGCTGTTGGCGCAGGCTAGTTCGATGCGCTTGCTGCCGCTGGCGCAGCAAGCCAACAGCCTGCTGGACATGAGCTTTATGTCGGATGCGCAGCGCGCGATATTGCGGCTCAATGTCGGCCATGCGCTGATGAATGCGCAGCGCTTTGAAGAGGCCGGCCGTTTGTTTCATGACAGTCTGCAACTCTTGGCCGATTCAAGCTCGGAGGTGCTGCATTACTCGGCCGCCCACGCGCTGTGCGAGTTGGATCTGCGCTGCGGCCACTTGGCGTCGGCGCAGCAGCGCTTGCAAGAAATGCTGTCGATGCGCTCGGTGTCCCTGAATCCGCTGCAACGCGAAGATTTTTTGCGTACAGCGATGGCTCTTTGCCAAGCCTTGAAAGAGCAGGAGCAGTCGCTCAAATATGGTGTTAGGCTGAGCCAAGTGCTGGCCGAGCAGGCCCAAAAGCGCCAGCGCGCCGCGCTGCAAATACGCGCGGTGCGGGCATCGAGTCAGGTTTTGTTGGCGGCGGCTTCGGAGGCTGCGGGATCGGACTCAAGGAGACCCGAGCCCGAGCCCGACAATCCTGTGTTGGCGCCGCGATAGCGCTGACGCCAAGCTGGTCTGCGCTTAGACCGACTGCAGCGGAATCACCGAGGTTTGACCCGAGGCAATGCGCTGCTGCCACTCGGCCGGGCCGGTGATATGGGCGCTGGTGCCGCCGGCGTCCACCGCCACCGTGACCGGCATGTCGACGACGTCGAACTCGTAAATCGCCTCCATGCCCAGGTCGGCAAAGCCAACCACCGGTGCGGCCTTGATCGCCTTGGACACCAGGTAGGCGGCGCCGCCGACGGCCATCAGATAGGCCGAGCCGTTGTCCTTGATCGCTTCGATCGCGACCGGCCCGCGCTCGGCCTTGCCGACCATCGCGATCAGGCCGGTTTGCTCCAGCATCATGCGGGTGAAACCGTCCATGCGGGTGGCGGTGGTCGGGCCCGCTGGCCCCATCACCTCGTCGCGCACCGGGTCGACCGGGCCGACGTAATAGATCACGCGGTTGGTGAAGTCCACCGGCAGCTTCTCGCCCTTGGCCAACATATCGGCAATCCGCTTGTGGGCGGCGTCACGGCCGGTCAGCATCTTGCCGTTGAGCAAGAGCGTGTCGCCCGGCTTCCAGCTCGCGACCTCAGCCTTGGTCAGCGCGTTCAGATCGACGCGCTTGCTCTTGTTGTAGTCGGGCGCCCAATGCACATCGGGCCACAGGTCCAGGCTCGGGGCTTCCAGGAAGCTAGGTCCTGAGCCGTCCAGCACGAAGTGCGCGTGGCGGGTGGCCGCGCAGTTAGGGATCATCGCCACCGGCTTGGAGGCAGCGTGCGTCGGATAGGTCTTGATCTTGATGTCCAAGACCGTGGTCAAGCCGCCCAGACCTTGCGCGCCAATGCCTAAAGCGTTGACCTTCTCGTACAGCTCGATGCGCAACTCTTCAAGCTTGTTCTGCGGGCCGCGCGCCAGCAGTTCATACATATCGATGTCTTCCATCAAGGCCTCTTTGGCCATCAGCATCGCTTTTTCGGCCGTGCCGCCGACGCCCAGACCCAGCATGCCGGGCGGGCACCAGCCCGCACCCATCAGCGGCACCGTCTTGAGCACCCAGTCGACGATGGAGTCGTTCGGATTCATCATCACGAACTTGCTCTTGTTCTCCGAGCCGCCGCCCTTGGCCGCGACCATCACGTCCACGGTGTTGCCGGGCACGATCTGCACGCTGATGACCGCCGGCGTGTTGTCCTTGGTGTTCTTGCGCTCGAAGATCGGGTCGTTCAAGACCGAGGCGCGCAGCTTGTTGTCTGCGAAGTTATAGGCCTGGCGCACGCCTTGGTTGACCGCGTCCTCGAGCGAGCCGGGGAAGCCTTCCCAGCGCACATTCATGCCGACCTTCAGGAACACATTGACGATGCCGGTGTCCTGGCAAATCGGGCGGCGGCCCTCGGCGCACATTTTCGAGTTGGTGAGGATCTGCGCGATCGCGTCCTTGGCGGCGGCCGACTGCTCGCGCTCGTAAGCGCGCGCCAGATGGGCGATGTAATCGGCCGGGTGGTAGTAGCTGATGTACTGCAGCGCACCGGCGACGCTTTCAACGAAGTCGCTGTATTTGATCGAAGTAGACATGGTGTTTAGGGGCTGTTTTGCTGCTGAAATTATGACGCATTGGAAACTGTTTTTTCCCTGTCAAATCAACTGTTTAGCATCATTTTGTTGAACGGTGCCGTTGTCAATTTCTGGGCTGTTGAATCGCGCGTTTTGAGGCAAGCACACCGTTTGTGACAGTGCGTTTGTGACCAAGGGTAAACCCTTGAATTCGCGCACAAAACAACGCTATTTTTAGCACGTATTTTGCACACGAAAATTTTACTTAGTTGCGACGTTAGGTTTAAAAATATTGCACGTTAGGTTTGCTTATTTTTTGTGCAGCCATAGAGGGATTTTTGAATAGCTGAGATTGGCAGTTGCAAGGCGTGCAGTAATCATGCAACCGCGTTGAAGTGTCTTTGCTTGATCTCAATAGTATGTGAATGCAACCTAGGCCTAGAGGGTGTTTCGTGCGTGAAGCACTCCAATAAAAGGCAAAGGAATTGACATGTCACATCCCACACTGACGCTGCGTAATGGCATCTATCACTTCAACAAAATGGTCAACGGCCACCAAATCCGTCAAAGCACCAGAACATCAGATTTGAAGCTAGCGGAGAAGATCGCAGCAAAGATTGAACATGATGCCGTTCAGTCAATTATGTTTAGTGGCAAGAAGCCCGTGCACTTACATGCGGCCATTAAGGCGTTCTTGAGTACACGCCAAGGTGGTGGGTATTCAAATGCCGTTACCCATTTGAAGCATTTCGAAAAGCTGCCCGACAAGCGGATTGATTCATTGGCCTTATATGAAGTTCAAAGCGTGGTGACGAAGAGAAGGGCAGAGGGTTTGAGTCACAACACTTTGGCGGTGCTGATCGTTTACTGGAATGCCTTGCAGAACTTTTGTGAGGAGCAGGGTTGGACTTCTGGTGTCAAGTTAAAGAGCATGAAACAGGTCAAAACCCGCTTCCGCGTTCTAAGCAAAGACGAAGAGCAGAAGTTGTTCCACGCCATTGATCCGAATGTGAATTTCCCTGGCCGTAACCCCATCAAGATCGCACAGCGGCAGGACAACGTTGATTTACTGGTGTGCTTGTTGTCGATGGGTTGTCGCCTGAATGAAGTTCAGCGTATGCAGTGGTCACAGGTGGACTTCGCTGCCAACGTTGTGCATGTCAAGCGGTTGAAGGATGGTGTTGATAGTGCTATCACGATGACCGCCAAGCTCAGGGAAACTTTGCAGCGCCGCGCAGTTGAGCATGAGGTTTGTGGTTGGGTGTTCCCCAGCAAGATCAAGAAATGCAATACGCGGTGGATCAATGCAGCGGTGAAGAGGGCTGGTATTAGTGAAGCGGCAGGGAAGATTACCCTTCACACCATGCGTCACTGCGTTGCTACGCGGTTGTTGGCGGGTGGACTATCTTTAGTTGAAGTGCAGTCCATGTTGGGCCATAAGAACATTGCTTCTACGATGGTCTACTCGCAAATTGTTCCAACTGCGGCAGCGATTAAGGCGGCTGCTATCTTGGAAGCATAAAAGGGCCATATGGGTTATGCTTGGCGTTGATACTTCCTTTGTACCAAACCCCGGTAAAACCCAAATGTCCACTCTTAAAGAACTCATCGCCGCTCGTGCTGCACTTGATGCGGAAATTGCCAAGACCCAAGACGCGGAGCGTTCAGCCGCTATTGCTCAAGTTAAGGCTCTGATGGCTGATTTCGATCTGTCTATTAGTGACCTGAGTGGTCGTGCGCCCAAGGCCGCTAAGGCTGCTGGTGGTAAGGCTGTTGCTGCCAAATACGTCGACAAGGCAACCGGTGAGTCTTGGAGTGGTCGTGGCCTGAAGCCACGTTGGTTGAAGGCAAAATTGGATGCGGGCGCTAAGATCGAAGACTTCGCGGTATAAATACTATCGAACGGTCTGGGTCATAGCGGATCGTTTGTCATAGTAAAAACTCTCCAAGTTGTACTGAAACCCCCAACGGTCTTGAAATAGGACTGTTGGGGGTTTTCTTTTTTTTCACACTTATACCGGCGACGAAGGGGGTGGTGGCATGACTTGCTTTCGAAAGTCAAGCTCAAATTGAAAGTGCAGAGCTATATTCGGCAATAACCGCCAATCGCCTGTCTTGATAAGGCGGCGCATTAGGTTCTCTAGTTCTACAGGCAAAGGCAGTACCTTCCCCGTGTGGGCTTCGGAAAACTGGATTATCAGTTGGTAGATAAATTCGTCGGAAGCGAGATCGGGCAAGAAGACGCGATCATCTTCAATGTCGGGCAAGAAGACGCGCTCATCTCCCATGACCTGCGTCTCCCTGGCGGCGTGTTTGTTGGCGATCACTGAAAACTGACCCACCTGCAAGGGCCGCGATCGCGCAAAACTGACCCATGTATCGACACTGTCCTGCTCAAGGCTGAGCGGGGAATCAGGAGTGATTAACGTGGGCATGTTGGCCAAGATCAGGAGAATGCACCTGAGG